>CAITNO010000037.1 GCA_903893795.1 Candidatus Hydrogenedentota bacterium
ACCGGGTTCTTGTCGCCGATATATCCCACGATTCCGCACATGACAAAGGTCCTTTCATTCGGGCTTGCGCCGCGTGTTCTTTAGAAGACCGAGCGGCCTGCCCACATGGGGCGGGCCGCCCGGATCAAGACGGTAAACCGGGCCGCGCTCGGCGCGGCAACCGGGGGCTTACTTGTACAGTTTCGCCGCGGCGGCCAGCGTCATGGGCTTGTAGTCGCCCGCGTGGCCGGCCTGGCCGAACGCGTTCATGCGGTCCACGTACACCTTGTAGGCGGCTTCGCGGGCCGGCTTGAGGTAGTCGCGCGGGTCGAACTTGCCGGGCGTCTCGAAAAACACCTTGCGGATCGCGCCGGTGATGGCCAGGCGGCTGTCGGTGTCCACGTTGATTTTGCGCACGCCGTGACGGATGCCGTCCTGAATGTTCGCGACCGGAATGCCGAAGGTGCCGGGCATCTTGCCGCCGTACTGGTTGATGACGTCGACCAGTTCCTTGGGAACCGACGACGAGCCGTGCATGACCATGTGGCAGTTCGGCATCAGGGTGTGAATCTCGCGAATGCGGTCCATCGCAAGCGTCGGCGGCAGCACTTCGCCCGTCACCGGGTCGATGCGGCCCGACTTGTAGGCGCCGTGGCTCGTGCCGATGGCGACGGCCAGCGCGTCCAGGCCCGTCAGCGCGACGAACTCTTCGGCCTGCTTCGGGTCGGTGAGGTGGTCCTGCACTTCCTTGTCGGAAAGGCCGGCGCCGTGGCCGTCTTCAATGCCGCCCAGGCAGCCCAGTTCGCCTTCCACCGTCACGCCGAACATGTGGGCGATCTCGGCGACCTTCTTTGTGATGGCCACATTGGCCTCGTAGCTGTTCGGGGTCTTGCCGTCCTCGGCCAGCGAACCGTCGATCATGACCGACGTGAAGCCGAGCTGGATGGCCTCCATGCAGGTCTCGACGCTGTTGCCGTGGTCAAGGTGCATGCAGACGGGGATCTGGGGGTACTCCTCCACGGCCGCTTCCATGAGCTTTTTGAGATAGATGAGCTTGCTGTACTTCAGGGCGCCGCGGCTGGCCTGAATGATCACCGGGCTGTTGGTGTCATTGGCGGCTTCCATGATCGCCTGGATCTGTTCCATGTTGTTGACGTTGAACGCGCCAACGCCGTACCCGCCCTTGGCGGCTTCATCAAGAATCTGGCGCATCGGAACGAGAGGCATGACCTGGTCTCCTTTCGCAAGTGATTGCGAAGTTTGGGGTTAGCGCAGCCGGACCGAAGCGCCTGCCTGTCCGCCAAAGGAAGTCTTGGGGAACCGGTGGCCGTCTGTGGCTGCCCTGAAGAAGCACAAGTGAATGGGTGCGCCGGTTCCGAATCGAACGAACGAAACCCATTCAACACCATTGCTACTATACACAAAATCGGGGTGCCGTTTCAAGCTTTTATCGAATTAGGCGGTGAAATGGCGGTTTTATTGCGGAAAACCCCGGACTATTTTCCTGCGGCCATGCCCCGGCGTTGCGAAGTGCAACTTCGCGGACAAGTGCGTTCCCAAGTGCAACTTGGGAACGAGGGATTGAGAAAGCGAGTGGACCACAGAGGTCACAGAGGGACACGGAGGAATCGTGCGCTTTCAATTCTTCTATTCATCCTGTCCATCCTGCCCATCCATGTTAATTCGTCTTTGGTCCATCTCGCATGGGAGAGAGGGTTCCGTGGTCACTAGGGATTTCTTGTCCCCTTTAGAGTAGGCGATGCTGTCCTGAAGACCCGCCATGACCATTTCGAACACGCCCATTTCTGCTGCTTTATTCTCCATGTCATTCATCTTGTCCTATTTCTCCACGCTTGCGCCCATGATGCCGAAGATGATGTCGTTGGCGACGGCCTCGACCTGAACGGTTTGCAGTGTCTTTCCTTCGGAAAGTGCAAAGCGGGCCAGGTGGGCCTCGGTGTCTACATTGACGGGCTGGGTCATGTCCTTGACCTCGATGGACCCCTTGGGGCCGAGGCGTCCGCCGATATTCTCGAAACCGTTGGCGGCCGTGTCGTGCCAGCGGCCGCACCAGGTGCTCCAGCAGTCGCCGATGCCGACGGGCGAAACCAGGTCCCGCTGCTGCTCCGTGCCGTCGCCGTAGTGCAGCGTGATGCGCAGGTGCGGCATGTGGCTCTGCACGGGGAAGGATTCGCCGCTCAGCATCAGGTACAGCGCCCTGCCTGCGGCGTTGACAGGAACTTCCAGCCGCACGGGATAGGCCCCGGCCTGGGTGACAATGCCGATGTTGTCACCTTCTTTCGCCGTCTTAAAGGGAATGCCGTCTGCCGTCCAGGCCACGCCGTTATCTCCGACCTTGGCGCGCCAGGCCGCGTCGCTGGGCATCTGCACCGCATCGCCGTGGTGCCGGTCGCCCAGGTGGCTGCGCCAGTAGTCAAAGCCGACCTGGCTCGCGGGCATCTCCGGCCGGGTGGCCTCCTTTTCGATTTTTGCCAGCGCGCTGGTGATGGTGGCGTTGAAAGTGCCCGAAAGATCGACCAATGACCAGCGGTTGAGGTCATGATCGCCCGCGGCGGGCGGGGTCCAAACCTTGATCGGGGCATCCGCCACGGGGACGGGCGGCGGCGCGGTCACCTTGTCGGCCGGGGTGTAGCGGATGGTGAGGGCACCTTTATGGGTGCCTTCGGTCTTGATGGAAACCCAGGTCAGGCCATTGCTCTCTTCGGTGGTGTATGGGGCTTTGCCGTATGCCACCTCATCGATCTTCTTGGCGTGCAACGGAATGCGGAACACCACGGGTACAAGCTGGGTATTCTCCCAGGTGATGGTGACGCTGCCGGCATCGCGCTTCCAGTGATAGGAAATCAATGGCGTGTGGATGCCCGCCTCCGGCCAGTCCGACAGGAATTGGGGCGTCACCGAAAGGAGGCCGTCAGGCAGGTGCGGCACGATACCGAACATGCCCTCGGTCAGCGCGCGGCCCCACATGCTGATTCCATCGGAGAATTCATCGTTGGCGCGCTGGCGGCCGTCTTTCGTGCAGTGACAGGAGAGTCCGCCGGGGGTGGGGCCGTTGAAAATGCCGCAGAGGCTTGCGCGGAAGAGCGCATAGGCGTCATCGGCGCGGCCCGCGAGGTAGTGCGTCAGCGCGAAGTTCAGTTCCTCGCCGTAGGCCATTTCATGGGTGCTGTGTGTGTACATGCGGCCCGAGTTGGGAACCCAGTTGGAACTCCAGGCAAGCCGGCCGCCGCCCGGCGTGTTTTCCCATTTCAGGTGCGCGTGCGCCCAGTCGAGCATCTGCCCAATCTGTGTGGTGTCGGCCGCGCCAAATTCGGCGGAGTGGTAGATCGTCGGCAGTTCGGGTTCCTCGTGGCGCAGACCCGCGCCGCGCGTGTCGATGTACTCGGCAAACACGCCCTTGTCGGCCATCCACAGCTTTTGCTGCATGGCGGCGCGGATGCGCACGGCCTTGTCGCGGAAGGGAGCGGGGTCCTCGCCGATCTTTCCAGCCAAGTCGGCCAGGAAGCTGTTCGCGCCGAGCATGTAGGCCGAGGCCTGCGTGCAGAGCCCGCCGATGTACCAGTGCGAATCGCTGATCCAGGTGTTTAGCGCGTTTTCGTAGAGGTCGGCGTTGCCGGGCTGGAGCCGCCGGTCCTCCCAGGCGACGATGCCCTTCAGCACGGGGAAGATTTCGCGCATCAGGTCGAGGTCGTTGGTGTAGTCGAAATACTGGCGGACCTGGTCCAGAAACACCTCATCCATGTTGTAAAACACGCCGCCCGGCGTGTCGAGCAGGCTGCTGATGGCGCCCGCATCGTCGCCCTTTTTGATAAGCGCGCCGCTGACCTGGTTCTCGATGGCGCGCTTGATGCGGTCTGTCCAACCGTAGCAGTTTGAGCCGTACCAGCCGCGCCAGCCGAGATAGCCGAAGCGCCACGACCACGCACCGTGCATCACCGTCGAATCACCCCAGGTGCCGTCGGTGGCGAAAGCCATCATCGTCACCGCCGCGTTCAGATAGGGGTCGGGCGTCTGCACGGTGATCCGTTCGGCAATGGCCTTGTTGCGCGCGATGGCCGCCGCCCAGGCATCCTCCGGATGCTTGATCGCGTCGGCGATGTTGCCGCCCGCGCCCACGACGACATATCCCTCGGCATGACCTTCCGTCAGCGCGTTGCGCTGCACCGCCACCCGGTTCTCCTGCGCCCCGCAGCTCCACTCCGCCGTGGCCAGCAGTGTCGCCGGGGACTTGGTGAAGGCCTCGGGCGCGCCCCAGCCCAGCCCATCCTTCCAGGAACTGCCGCCGGAAATCTTCAATTTCCAATCTTCCAAAGAACGCGCGGCGGCAAAAGGTTCATTCAAAACCACATCCGGTTTGGCATAGGCGCGGGTGAGCGTGAAGCGGTTTTCAGAGAGTTCAATGCGGTCCCTGGCGCACTGCTCCGGGGCAAAGACAAACTCCTTCGCGTTCATCGCGTAGTTGGTGAAAAAGGCCGAGGCCCCGCCATAGGCCCACACCAGTTGCGTCCCCTTCGGCAGTCCCTCCGCGGTCAGTTTGAGGATTACGCCCACACTGTCCGACAGCGCCGCCGCCTCCAGAAAGACCGTCACGCCGGGAAAGGCCGGGTCGGACAGGGCATAGCACATCCGCCCCTGCACATAGCGCACCGTGATTTCAGGCCATTCGTGCAGCCACTTGGCGACACCGCTCTCCGTCACGATCCCGACGATCAGATGCCCCGACAGCCCGCCCGCCGAGTGCATGTCGAAGAGAAAGCGCGGCTCGTTGTACGCCACCACCAGCGGACGAAACCCAAAGAGGGTCAGCTTCTCCCGCTCCGCCTCGTTCCACAGCAGTGCCTTGTCCGCAGGCGGATAGAGGGGGCGACGGTGCTGGCGCGGATTGTCGCCGCTCGGCGGGCCGGCAATCGCGTGCCCCTCGCCATAGCTGTTGCGCGCGGTATCGACCACGCCAATCTGCGACCCCGTCGCGGGCCGAGGCACCGCTGGGTCGGCGGTCAGCGTGATTTCAAAGCCCCCGTCGATGGGCCGGTAACAGTCCGCCATCGGCGGCGCATCGGCCGCCGCCGCGCCCATGACAATTCCCGCCACGCATAGCATCATGCTGAACATTAGGCGCTCTCCTCATTGCTCCAACACGTTGCATTACCCTCGTTCCCAAGTTGCACGTCTCCTCGCCGTGGCATGGCCGCACGCACTCAATAGAAAAGCCGTGCCGAACCCTGTGGCCTATTTGTCCGCCTTCGCCTGCGGCGGGATCAGCGGCAACGCAAGCCAGGCCACGCCGACATCGCGCTTCATGTGGCTCATGCTGTCGCCGCCGGGGGCGTCGTAGACCACCGCCAAACGATTCCCCATCTTCACCACCGACGGCAGGCCGATGCACTTTTTGCTCCAGGTGCAGTTGGTACCGTCGAGCACCACAGCCTTGTTCTTCGCGTCCCAGGTGTTGAGGTCCTTGGTCCAGTAGACCCACACCGAGTCCGTGTATTCGCCGCCGTCGAGGCCGATGTGGTTGGTGAACAGGAACCAGGTCTGGTTGGCGGGCTCGAAGTAGAGCGATGTGTTCTCGATCTGCTCCGCCGGGGAGACGATGGGCTGTGCGGCGATTTGCCACGGGCCGTTCAGGTCTTTCGTGCGCGCGATGCTGATGGTGCGGTGCGTGCCCTTCTTGTCCTCCGAGGCCGCGCTGAAGAACATCATGTACTCATCGTCGTGCCGGACGATCATCCCCGGACTGGCCGTCACGTCGTAGTAGGTCTTGGGCGTGCAGCGGAACGGCACCACCTCGGGCTGCTTTACCCACGGCCCGGTGGGCGAATCGCCCCTGGCCTTCATGGTCAGGTAGGGGAAGGACGGGATCAGCTCCGGCGCGGGCGACGTGTGCGGCGTGCCGAGGTAGAACATGTGCCAGGTCTTGCCGTCGAAGTAGGTCACGCCGTAGGAGGCCGATGCAGAGTCTTCCTCATTGGGTTTGCCGAAATCGAGGACCGGCCCCTTCTTCTCCCAATGCTTCAAGTCTTTGCTCACCGCCAGGCACGCCAGCCAGCCTTTCGGCCCGGCGCCGTCGTAGTGCATGTAATAGGTGCCGCCGTCTTCAAAGACCCAGATGTCCCGCGCGCCCAGGTAGTCGCACTGTCCCGGCCCATCGCCATGCTTCATTACCACGCCTTCATCCACGGCGTTGAGCCGGAACTGCGCGGAAGTGCGGCCGTCGGGATATTTGACGATGTTCGTGGCTGGCACGATGGCGGAACCGGTCGGTTCCGCCGCGCCGCAACAGAGCGCCCCTCCCAGGATCAGCGCCAGCATCACAAGAGTGTGTCTAGGCATTGCATGCCTCCTTGTTTGTTGTTGAACCACGAAGCAGGAACAGCAGGGTACACCGATTTGGACTGCGGCGGCAACGACGCCGTTATGGCCGGCGCCGTCCCGGAATGCATTCCCTCCCTGGGACCGCCAATCTCCTGATTGGCTTTCTTGCGGGGGGAGCCAATCGGGAGATTGGCGGTCCCAGGATAACCGCAGCAGCAACCTCCCGGATTCTTCATAAGCTCTTTCTCACGCTTCGAATCGCCAATATGAAGCTTCATATTGCTAGGATTAGGCTTTATCTCGTCCAGATTAAGCCTCATCTCGTCCAGATTAAGCTTCATATTGCTAAAATTAAGCTTCATTTCGCTGAGATGAAGCCCAAAATCGCGGTCTTGAAGTATCACCCGCCGATCAAAACCTCTGGAATCGCAAGGAATTGCTCCGTTACGAGGGTCACCGGGCCGAGGAGCCCCGATTCCTGCAAGGGCGAATCGGGTTTGAACGGTTCGAGCGTGCTCCAGGTCAGGCGTTTGTCCTTGGGCAGGCCGCTGTCGCCGATGAGGCGGTTGATCCAGAGGTTGGCCACGGTGATTTCTAGTCGGTTATCCTTCTCCTTCAGGAGTCCGGCGGGGATTTCTACCCGCCATGGGTCGCACCAGACCACGCCCAGGTCGGTGCCGTTGAGCTTTACCGACGCCATGTTCTTCACCTTGCCCAGCGACAGGAAGCAGTGTTCCTGGACCGGTTCAGCGAGCGCGTCGAAGGTGGTCCGGTAGACCGCCTTGCCGGAGTAATACTGGATTCCCGGCTCGGGACGCTTGCTCCAGTCGTCCAGCGTGTCGAAAACGACCTTTTCCGGTCCGCCCCACTTGGGGTCAAAGGACACGTCCCAGGGCGCGGTGAGCGTGAGGATGGTTTGGTCCTTCGGGTAGTTCCGCAACGGGTTTGCGGCCGGTTCTGCGGGCCTTCTGAACACGACGAAGCCGCTTTCAAAGGGAGACAGTACGAGATTCATGCCGGTCTGCCCATGTCCTTCGGCAAACCGGGTCAGGTCGCGCCGCTCGCCGGTCACGGGATTCCACCATTCGGGCTGGCGGCCGGTCACCCGGAACCCGCAGGTCATAATCGTGCCTACATTCGCCGGATTGGCAATGAAATAGATGTCCGTGTCGCCATCGCGGCGGTGGATGTAGCGTATGGGAGGCCAGGACCAGAAATCGTCCGGCACGTCGAGGTCCTTCAGCACCTGGGCGGTCGCGTCATAGCCGGGGTAGAGTTCTCGCTGCCAGGGGGCGAGCCCTTTCAAGTTCCACGGGGCCATATCGGAGGCCCCCAGTTCCATGACCGGCCCCTCCTTGCAGCCTTTTTCGGTCACGGTATAAGACCAGTTCTTGTCAGTGTTCACGACCTGTGTGCTGCCGTCGGTGAAGAAAATGTGAAGCGCGCCGACCAACCCGGCCGGGTTGGGCTTGTCATCGCCGTTGTCAGCGATCACCACCAACTCGTTGGCGGAACCGCGCTTGAGCAGGGCGCCCACGTTAATCCTCGTGATGAGGTTGAAATTGTTGCCCGTGCCAGCCCGCTGGCCGTTTACGAAGAGTTCGAAGCTGTTGTCCGCCGTCATTGCCGCCTCCGCCGACTGAATGATTCCGTCACTCTTCGTTTCAAATACGAGACGGAAATACCGTTTGCCCGGCGGCGCGGAGATAGCAGGGTTGCCTTCGGGCGACCATATCCATTTGGCGTCCGACAGCGGGTTGGCCAGTGCGGGGACGAAAGCTCCAGAATCCAGTATCACTACGCCCTTGCCAACCTTCTGTTGGAGCAGGTTGTTCTTTCCAGTCTCCGGAGCCGGCAGGGATGCCGGCGCTCCCAGTAGGGCGCCCCAGAGCTTCTCGGCCAACTTCTGGACCTGTGCGTCGCAGTTCGGATAGTCCGCCAGGCTCGGCGACTTGCGCGGCGGAGCGCCCATGACCGTTGCGCCTTCTTGTACCAGCGCCGCAATCTTCTCCAGCAGGCGCGGCGTCATGGTGTCAAAGCGCGGCAGGACCAGCAGGCGGTAGCTCATGCCGTCGGGGAAGACGATGCGGCCGTCTTTCACCGAGGCCCGATCAATGAGCGCGTCCGGCGCACAACCATCGAAGTTATAGCCGCGCCGGTCCGGCAGTTCGCCCTGTGTGGCGGAACTGGGCGGACGGAACACATTGGGCGCGCCCTCCGGCGCGAGGTAGAGAATGTCTGCGACGAAGAGCCCGCGCCGGAGCATCTGCTGGCAGCGGGCGAGGTAGAGGTGGTAGGCGGGCACCATGTCCCACCAGGTCTGCGTGCGCTCCCAGTGCACGCCGTAGGGGCCCATCGTCATGCCGGGGAAACGGTCCAGCCACGGCTGTGCCTGGTAACGGTGGAACACGAAGCGGTTGATCCCGTTGCATAGCGCCCAGTCGCCCTGTGCCTTCATCGAGCCGGGATACTGCCGCCAGTCTTCGCCGGGCGCGGCGGTGAACGCCTCCGCCCCGACCACGGGCTTGCCCATGGTGTGCGCGATGGACGTTGCCTCGAAACAACTGAACTCGGTGGAGAAGCCAAAGCCCTTCGACCAAAACTCGCACATGGGCGTGTCGGCCGTGCCGCCCAGTTTCAGGTCGGAGGTCGGGTTCAGGTCATAAGGCTCCACGGAAAGCCCCAGCCCGTGCTTCCGGCCCAGTTCCTTGAAGCGCAGCAGGTGATTGTCCACCACCAGTTCCTGCGCGGTCTGCCGCAGGTCCCACAGGAAGCGTTCCGAAACCTCGGCACTGTCCACCACGCGGCCGGACATCGCCGGCAGGAAGCGTTCGGGGTCGTAGCCCCGGCGCTTGGTGAATTCCTCGCGGAACTTCCCCGACCAGTTCTGCGAACTCATCTCCCAACTGTCAAAGTGCAGCGTGGTCAGGCCCCGTCCGGGATGCTTCGGGTCGCCGGTCTTCTTCAGGAGCGTCTCGATAAAGGCCTCGAAGTGCGCGTCGATGGCGTCTGTGCTGAATTTGTCCGATTCCAACCCCAGCCCCGGGTCCGGCGCGGGACGCGACGTTTGCCCCGTGATGGTGCGGCCGAAGCGCATGATCGTCCAGTTCCCGGCGGGCATGTCCCACTGCAACCGTCCGTCCGCGTCAAGCTTGTCCGTCAGGTCAAGCACCTTGTCGGAGGCGATGCACTGGTCCGCCGCCACCGCGGCCGGGTCGGCCGGCGCGGTAAGGAAAGGCTTCACGCCGGGCTGCGACGAAAAGGGCGCGCGGAAATACAGGGCCTTCTCATCCACATCGGCGATGCGGGCGTTGCCCGCAGGCGTTGGGAAGGCCAGCACGATCACATCGCGGTAGAAGTCCTGCCATAGCTTGTGCAGTTCCGGCGTCAGCGTGCTCTCGCCGAAAAAGGGCACGCGGGGTTTTGGCTTGGGCAACACTGCATCAAACTTCTCGGGACCCGTGGCGGTGGTCTCGCTCGCCACCAGATGCTGCATGGACTGTTCCGGCTTCACCCAGGGACCGCCGGTGCCGCACCATCCCGGCCCCGCCGCCATGGTCAGTGCAATCCCCAGACGGTCCGCCTCGGAAAAGGCATGGCCGAGCAGTTCCTGCCACTCCGGTCCCATAAACTTCACCGGCCCGCGCTTGATGCCCACCCCGACCTCCATGTAGATCGCGCCGCCAATGCCGGCCTGCTTCATCGCCTCCAGGTCGGCCGTAATCCCCTCGCGGGTGAGGTTGCCGTCCATAAACATCCAGTAGACCCAGGGCCGCGCGCTTTCCGGCGGGCTGGCGAATTCCGCCGCCATCGGATCAGTTATCTCCGCCCGCAGCAGCGGGCTGAACAAAATGATGCAGGCCATCAGGCAGAATGACAACGCGCGGGCGGTCCCGGCAATGCGATTCATGATCATGGGTGAGTTTCTCCCTTGCTCTTGTCGAGTTTACTTTGTGCGCCCTGGGGACCAAGATGAATCTCGATCGTGCTGTGCACGATCTCCTCGTGCTGGGCGAGGGTTTCACGAACCCGCTGGGCCGTGAGTCTGCTGTCACGGGTGACGAGGGCCACGGCGCAGGCGTAGGTTTGCCTGCCGACGCGCCAGACGTGCAGGTCGGTGATTTGCGTGTCCTCGGATTCGACGCACTCCCGGATTTCGGCCACCACGGGGTGGTCCATCTCGCGGTCCAGCAGCACCCGGCCGGTCTCGGCGATCAGGTTCTTCGCCCAGACGGCAATCAGCGCCGCGCCGACGATGCCCATGACCGGGTCGAGCCAGGACCAGCCAAAGACCAGTCCGCCGCCCAGCGCGGCAATGGCGAGCACCGAGGTGGCCGCATCGGCCAGCACATGCACATAGGCTGATTTCAGGTTCAGGTCATGGTGGTGCGCGTGCGCGCCGTGGTCATGCCCATGTCCATGCCCGTGGTCGTGGGAAGAACCGTCGTCGTGGGCATTGCCAAGAATCAGCGCGCACACCACATTCACGGCAAGGCCGAGCACGGCCACCAGCATCGCCTCCCGGTAGTGGATGGGCAGGGGCGAGAAGATGCGCTCCACCGAGCTGAACACCATGAACAGGGCGATGCCCAACAGGAACACGGCGCTGGCGAATCCGCCCAGCACCTCTATTTTCCAGGTGCCAAAGGCGAAGCGGGGGTCGCGCGCATAGCGCCGTGCCGCCGCATAGGACAGGGCGCTCAGACCGATGGCCGCCGCGTGGGAACTCATGTGCCAGCCGTCGGCCAGCAGCGCCATCGAATTGAACCACCACCCGGCCGTGATTTCGGCAACCATGGCCGCCGCCGTAATCCACGCCACGAGGCGCGTGCCGCGCTCGGCCGCTTTGCTTCCGGTGTCAAAGAGGTGGTCGTGCCGCAAGGCGTAACAGTTCACGGCCTTCGCGTCATCGGGTGTCGGATGTGGGTCTTTGGGCATGGTGACTCCTGCTCAGGGTAATGCGCCAAGATAGCAGAACGCTGCGGTCATTTCACCGTCGGCAAGCGTTACCCTGTCCAATAAATGGGAATAGGGAGTTCCAAAGTTTGCGCCGCCCGGGGCATTTCAGCGCAAACCGACCAGTTTCTCCTGGTCCTCGTCCCACAGTTTCAGCCGTGCAGAGGAGAGACTTTTCGCGATGGTGAGCGGTTCCTTGGCCTGCAATTCCGGTATGGCGTCAAAGCACGGCTTGAGCCGGTAGTTCGGAATGCGTGAATTCAGGTGGTGCACATGATGGTACCCGATGTTGCTGGAGAACCAGCGGAGCACCGCGGGCAGCCGGTAGTAGGAACTGCCCTCCATGGCGGCCCGCAGGGAGTTCCACTGCTCCTTGCGCGCCCAGTAGACGCCCTCAAACTGGTGCTGCACATAAAACAGCCAGATGCCCGCCGCCCCGGCCATCCAGGCCACCGGCAACTGGATGAGCAGATAGGTCCGCCAACCCATGAACCGGGCAGCAACCATGGCCACCGCCACAATGAGCACATTGGTGAAAACGACGCTCATGCGCTCCCTGCGCCGCATTTTCCGCGTGGGAATCCGGTTGGCGAGCATAAAATTGATGATGACGCCCAACCCGCACAGCACAAACGGGTTGCGGTAGGCCCGGTAGAGCAGCCGTGTGCGCGCCGGAGACGCGTCATACTCGGCCCGGGTCATGGTCCAGATGTCGCCGAAGCCGCGCACATCCAGGTTCGCATAGGTCGCATGGTGGCGAAGATGGCTCATCCGCCACTCTTCGAAGGGGGTGAACACCAGCACGCCGATGAGGTGGCCGAAAAAGTTGTTGGCCCGCCTCCACGGAAACAGGGAGCCATGCACGCAGTCGTGAAAGAGGATGAAGAGCCGGACCAGAAACGCGGCGGCAGGCACGGCCAGCAGCAGCGTGACCCAATAGGGGTAGCCCCGCTGCATGGACAGGACCATTAGCAGCCACAGGCCGCAATAGGGAAGAAAGGAGTTCACAAACTGCCAACCGGCCCTTCCCGCACTGGAATTCCGGTACGCCGACAGGGCTTTGGTCCAGGCGGGCAGTTCGCCGTTTGTTCCCCTTTGTTGCTGAATGAAGTTACTGGACAACATTTCGGTCGTGTTATTGCCAGTCCTGAAGCGGACTGTTCCTTTCTTCCGGGTCTTGCTCTCTTTGGGAAACTTGCGGATGAAACCAACACGCTAACAACCCAAATGAACCCTTTATTTTCGCAACGCCACGGTTCAAAAGGACTCGTCCCGAGGGCAGGCGCCCGCCTGCCGAAACTAAAGGGTCACGGCGGGGGTCATAACCAGAGAATCCCGGTTGACTGTGCTCCCGAGAGGCACTAGAATCAGCGGGAAGCGCCTGTCCCCTCTGCGGGCGGGTCTGTATGAGAAACCCCGGCAAAGGGACGGTTTCCAAGAAGCCGTCCCGGATGCATCTGCTAAAGGAGCCGTACTCATGGCATTGTGGAAAAAGATCCTGCTTGGCCTTTTCGTGTTTCTGGTCCTGTTCGCGGGCGCCTTCGTGCTGTTCATCGGCCCCTGGCCGGCCTACACGGCCAGCTTCGAGGGAACGGGCTATTTCAACGGGGACATTGCCACCATCGACAAGGCGGTCCAGCAGTGCGCGGTCTCCGACAAGCCGGGCCAGTTGAAGGTGGGTTGGGGCACCGCCCTGATCCTGCCGCCCCCCGGCACGCCCATGGCGGGCTACAGCGCCCGCAAGAGCGCCCCGGCCACGGGGATGCACGATGATCTGAACGTCAAGGCGGTCGCCTTCAACGACGGCACCGACACGGCCGTGGTCGTCGGCGCGGACATGCTGCTCATTCCGCCCAATGTGGCCGACCTGATCCGCGAGGCCGTCAGGAAGGAAACGGGCCTTCCCGCCAACAGCCTTTTCTTCACGGCAAGCCATTCCCACGACAGCGTTGGCGCCTTTGCGCCCGGGCTGATTGCCACCATCTCCTTCGGAAAGTACAATCCCGCCATCCCGCCGCTGCTGGCCAAGGCTTTCACCAGCGCCATTGTGCAGGCCTACAACTCCATGGAACCGGCCAAGTTCGCCCATGGCGACATCGACGCGCACCAGTTCATCCACAACCGCGCCCGCAACGCCGGCGTGGACCCGACGCTGAACTGGATGCTGATTGAGAAAGCGAACGGCAAGCGCTGCTACATTGCGCGCTTCTCCGCCCATCCGACCATTCTCGACGATGACGTCATGCAGATGTCGGCCGAATATCCCGGCTATTTGCAGCGGGCCATCGAAAAGGCCACCGGCGCCACGGCCGTCTACCTCGGCGGCGCCGTGGGCAGCATGAGCCCGAGCGCGCCCGAGGCGCCGACGCCCTTTGAAAAGTGCGAGGCGCTGGGCAATGCCCTGGCCAAGCTCGTTCTGGACGCCACCCAGAATCCCACCTTCACCGACAAGGCCGACGTCAACAGTGTCAGCATCCCCATCGACCTGCCGCCGCTTCAGATGCGGCCGTTCAGCAAAAACTGGCGCCTCTCGCCGCTGTCGCGCTTCATTACGGGCCTGCACAATACAGGCTGGATGAGCGCCGTGCGCGTGGGCGACGCCGTTTTTGTGGCCTCCCCCGGTGATTTCAGCGGCGAGATCGCCAAGGACTGGCAGGATTGGGCCCGCCCGAGGGGCATTGACCTCTGGGTGTCCGGTTTCTCCGGCGAGTACATCGGCTACATTTCTCCGGACAAATATTACGGCGACCTCTTCGACAAGAAAGGCAACCTGGAGTACGAAACCGGCCAGTTGTCCTGGGCCGGACCGCACATGGAAGCTTTCTTCACGGCCCTGATGCAGCATATGGTCGGCGCCGTGGACCCGGCCGCCGCACAGCCCGCTGCGGCGCACTAGCCGGGGCGCAGGCTGGCGAGTTTCTAACGATGGCTTCTTCCTGGGTCTTCGCCCCGTTCATGAATGGGCGGCGCGAAGGCTCTTTTTTTCGTCCCTGTGTTCCGCGCCTTCTGACGCCGTGGCCGGGTCATGCCCGCCAATCTGGAAGCGGCGCACGCGGCCGTAATAGGCCAGGTTGAGCGCCAGAATGTAGGGAAAACTGCGCAGTCCGCCGGTCATGGCGGCCCAGCGGGGTATGCGCCGGAGTATACGCCAGGGGGCGTAGAAGCGGCGGATGATCCAGTCCGCACCGGCCTGCAGCGCTTCGGCGCTCATGTGTTTCGGCTCGAACACGGCATGCCGGAAATCGTAGTGCTCCCAGTTGTCGTCGATGATGCGCGGTGCCATGGAGTCATACAGCGCCGTGCCCGGCAGCGGCGTCAGGATGGCCAGCTGGATCGCGTCGATCCGAATCCATTCGAGCATGCGCAGCGTGTTGCGGAACACCTTGGCGTCGTCGGCGTCGAAGCCAACGATGACCCCGGCCTCAACATACATGCCGCGCGCGTGAAACCGTGCCACGGCATCGCGATAGCGCGCCGGTTTGTTGAAATCCTTGTCCTGCGCGTGCAGATTCTCCTCGTTGAAGGTCTCCAACCCCACAAAGACGCCCATGCACCCGGCGGCCCGCATGGCCGACAGCAGTTCGTCGTCGTCCGCCGTGTCGATGGACACCTGGGTGACCCAGCGCTTGCCCGCCCCTTCGAGGGCTTTGAAGAGTTCAAGGGCATAGGGCCGGTCCTGCGTCAGGTTGTCGTCCACGAACACGAAAAAATCGTCCGGCATGGCTTTCAATTCGGCCACCATGTCCGCAATGGGACGGGTGTGCCGCTGGCCGCCGTGAAAACGGTTGATGGAGCAGAACCCGCAATGGTTGGTGCAGCCCAGCGTGGCAAAGGTGGCGCTCACCGTCACATACTGGTTCTTGGCAAGCAGGTGGCGCGGCAGATGCACCGGCGGCGTGGCGGCTGGGTCACCCTGATACACCCGGCCCAGGCACCCCGCCTGCACATCGGCGCAGACCTGTTCCCAAGCGCCGTAGGCAGGCCCGGAAACCACCGCATCGGCGTGCGCCAGGGCTTCCTCTGTGTTGAGCGATGCGTGGTAGCCGCCCATCACCACCGGGATGCCCCGGGCCCGGAACTGGTCGCAAAGGGCGTAGGCCCGCGGCGCGACTGCAGTCATGGCGGTAATGCCCACCAGGTCGAAGGGACCTTCCGGGATGTCTTCGGTTTGCTCGTCGACGATGGTGACCTTGGCGCTCTTGGGGGAAAGGGCGGCAACCGAGAGCAGTGAAAGCATTGAAAATCGAAAGGTCTTGCCGTTGAAGAAAGGCTTTCGGGCAATCTTGCTCCAGTTTCCCGCAGCGGGTGCAATCAACAGGATGTTCATGACCGTTTCCTTTCGGGTGAGGGGCACAATGTTTGCAGTCGCACGCTTCGTATTCAAATTGTATCATCTCAAACAGTTTTTGTCAAGGGGCTTTCCTGCGGGTTTATCGGGCGGCGGGAAAAGGGTGGGGTTTCCCTGTTGGAATGCAGCGGCAAAGGTGTCGACAGTCACGAGTTTGCGTGGAATAAAGGAGCGTCCAAACAGGGAAAGAAACATAGACGCGGCATCTTGCCGCGTTCTTTCCGTTCAATCCGGAAAGTTCCGCCAGGTCCGGCTTATGAATCGGGCCGCCTCTATGGCGTCAAGTCTCCGAAGGCCTGCTCCTTATCAAGATCTTGGGACAGGACACAGGGCCGGGGGGCGATGGCCGAGACGACCGCAGGGAGGTCGAAATACTTCAGCACTCCGGGGAGGTACAGGCTTGCGGGTTGCCGCACTTCGTGCGAAATGAGCGACCGGTAGGAAGTGATGGGCGCTTCGGCGATAACGCGGTCGATTTCGGGGGTGCAGGCCGTCGCGAGCAGGGCGGTCTCGCCCATGCCGCGCTCGCCAACGAGACATACCTCGGTGACACCCGGCTGGGTCTTCAGCCAGCGCGCAACGCACTCGATGTCGGCAATCCACTCGCCCGGCAAGGTGCGGCCGAGCATCCAGAGGTCGGTGGCGATTTCAAAGTCCCCGGCGGCGGACTCGCCCGTGCCGCGCAGGTCGGCGGCGCAGAGGCGCAGTCCTTTGGCCAACAGGCGGCGCGCGAAGGGGGAATCGAGGGTGAGGAGCTTGCTGCGCGGCGAGACGATCAGCACGGCGGGGCCATCCGGAATGTCTTCTTTGGCGGCGCTCAGGACGGGCACGGTGATTCCCTTCTCGGGCGAGAGGTCCGTGCGATGCAGCTTCAGGCTGTCTGTCCTTGCGGACCCGAATTCGTCCGGCTCGACAGTCCCGGCAGGGGGCACGGCGCACACGGAACGGATGCGCGCGGCGAGGGCGGCCTTCCATGCGTCGAGACCGGGGCCTTCCTGCGGCGTGGTGAATTCGGGCTGGGCCGGGAGCATCCTGTTGACCAGCTTTTCGAGCAGCGGTCCCGTGAGCTGCCTGCCGTTGGGGAAGCAGCGGAGATTGGGATCATCCTTCGTTCCCACTTCGGCGGGCGCTTCGGGCACGGGCGCACCGTCGCCCTTGCCGGCGAGGGCCTTCAGAAAGAAGCCGTAGGCGGCTTCGCGCATCGGCTGGGAGTAGCCGTGGACGTCGTCAATTTCGACGAAGGAGAAATTGTCCGGCGCGGTGAGCGCATAGATCGACTTCACCCGCGCTGCCGTTTCCCGCGCGCCATCGATTTGGAAATCGGCATCGCGGACCGCCGATATTTCCATCTGCGGCCGCGGGGCGACGCAGGCCATCAGGTCGGCCAGGGAACTGTCGCGGATGCAGTTGGGCACCTGGTTGCACAGGTCCACGCCGCCGTTCCAGTTCTGGCCCGACATGACGTCCAGGAAGGATTTCCAGGTGGTCGGATAGCAGACCGGCGCCACGGCCGCGAAGCGGTCGTCCACGGCGGCGGTGAATACCGTGTTGAGTCCGCCGCCGGAGGCGCCGGTGATGCCGATGCGGGCGGCGTCGATCTCGGGCCGCGCGGCCAGGTAGTCCACGGCGCGCATGGACTCCCACACCATGAAGCCCTCCTGTGACAGGCCCGCGAGGAGGGGAAAGCGGTGGCCGTGCTCGCCCCGCGCGAAGCGCTCGCCCTGGCCGATGGGGTCGAAGCTGAGCACGGCCACGCCGTGCCTGGCCATGCCGATGCAGAATGCGCGCGGGTCCTTCTCCGTCTTGCCGCCGTACCAGTGGCCGAGCACATGAAGCACGCAGGGCATCGGTCGGGCCGTGTTTTTCGGCAGATAGAGGTGCGCGGACACGGGGATGCCCGGCCACGCCTCGTAGACAATCTTCTCCAGCGTATAGTCCGGGTCGTCGAGCGTTCCGGCGCTTTGCGCGTTAAGCGGTGTGCGTTCGGGCAACGGGTCGAGTCCGAGCGAGGGCAGAAGCCTGTCGCGCAGTTCTTTTCTGCGCGCGGCCCATGCCTCTGCCGAGTCCGCCTTCGGCAGTTTTTCCTGCGACTCCTTCGTGAGCGCCTTTATGTGCTGGTACATCTGCGCGCGCTGGAAAGAATCCTTTTCCCATTTCATGGCCGCATGGCCAATCCTCTCCTCCTCATGGCCGGAGACCGGCCGGGCCAGGGCCGCCTCGGTCTCGGCGAGTTCGGAGTTGTACAGCGGCAGCAGCTCTTTCCAGCCATAAGGGCAGGGAAGTCCCTTGCTGGGATTCCACGCAGGCACATCGCTCAGGCTTTCATAGGTTCCGTTGGTGAGCTTGGTCAACTGGCAAAAGTCACCCACCGACGCGCGCAGGCTCTCCAAACAAATTGTGCTGTTGGCGGGAACGTCCACGCCCGCGTCCACAAGCGCCTTGGCCACCGTCGCCTTGGACTTTTCGGCATAGAAGCGCGCCAGGTAAAGCACGGCCTCGGCATCGGTGGCGATGCGCCGCGCGTCATCACGGTTGCCGGTGGCGGTATCGGCGCCCTTTTGCGCGGCTTCAAGGGCCTTCCCGGCCTCCTTTTCCTTCTGGGCGAAGAAATCGCTGGGACTCGTCTCGGTGACCGCTTTTCCCTCCCTCATCGCGGCGATGTATTCGGGCATGCGCGCCACGCCGCCTGTCGGCAGGAAGGGAATGCCCGGCGCGGCGGCCAACTGCTCCATGGTGGCACCGGCCGAAACCACGGTGTGGTTGTCGTTGCCGATCCAGAGCAGCCGCTGGATGGCGGGCAGCACGTCCGCCCCCGCCTCAAAGGACTCCAGCAGCGGCGCGGCCGCAGCCTCGCCATAGCTCTTCGCAAGCAGGCCCTGCCAGTACTGCCGCTCCCCTTCGGGGTCGCGGTCCGGATTCCACGCATAGCGCCCCCACGCCTCAAACCAGAGCCGGTCGCGGTGCCACTGCAGTTCGGGCGCGTCCCCTTTGTCACAGCCATAGGGCCAGCGCCAGGCCTTGCGTGGATAGAGGTGCAACCCCGTAGCGCCCGCGCCGACGGCGCTCTGCATGCACTTCTGGATGTAGGACGGCGGGTTCCACCGGAACGGTTCCAGATTGCCCAGACAGTGGATGTTGACCACATGGTTGCCCGTGACGGCGGCCCAGTCTTTCGCGGCCGGATCAATCTCCGTGCCTGCAATCATCTCCACGTTGAACTTGTGCTCGGTGTAGAGGCGCGGGTAGTGGCCCACGAGCCGTTTCATGTGCTCCAGGTCGATGCCCCAGGCGCGCACCATGATGGGCGGCGTCTTGCCCGTGCGCTTGACCGCCTCGAAAATGACGTTGTTGATCCAGTCCGAGGTGTACTCCAGTTGCAGTGCCTCGCCGGGGCAGATATAGAGGCCGATGCCGGGAAACTCGCTGACGAAGCGCTCGATGCAGTAGCCCGTGTACTCGGTCAGCAGGGGCGTCGGCTTGGGGTTCCAGGCGGGCAGGTCGTGCGCCTTCTGAAAGTAGACCGAGGTGTGAATGTTGTAGAACTGGAACATGAGCCAGATGTTCCGCTTCGCCGCCTCCGCACCGAGCCACATCAGCATGTCGTGGTTGCGCGCGATCAACGCCGGGTCCATGCCCGCCTGCGCCTCGGGATACTTGTCCAGCTTGACGAAATAGTCAAAGGGGTGGCCGTTCCAGAAGGCGATATAGTTGAACCCGTTGGCCGTGAGGAAATCGAGATACTCGGTCCACAGCGCCTTGTCGTAGAAGAACGGGAACTCCTCCGGCGTGACGGGATAGTCATAGGTGCCCAACTTCATGAGCAGGATGCAGGTACCGCGCAGACTCAGCCGCGGCCCGTCGGTCACATCCAAAGCCTCGGGCAGACGGCCCAGTTCCCGCACGCGCCGTCCCAGGTCGAGACAGCCGTAGAGCGCACCGGCCGCGTCGAAACCCTCCACGCGGGCCAGTCCGTCCGCCACGGTCAACCGGTACCCCTCGGGCTTCTTCACCGTGCCGTCCGCTGGCGGCGGGACGACCGAAACCTCCAATGCGGCCACGCCCAGACCCGACTGTTCCAGTGCGGCCGTAGCCTGCGCAATACCCCACGCAACGCGCGGGTCTTTGTTGCCATTTTCTGCCGTAAAGGACATACCGGTGCAGCACAGCGCGATACAAAAAGAGAAGAAAGACTTCATGTCCGTGTCTACCTTTTCGGCTTGGGGTGGTGGCGCCTCAATCGCCATGCCCTATGATGACACGCCCGGGGCAGTCAACGAAACCTGAGAATGTGTGGCAGGGATGCAGACTGACAGAAAAATGGATAGCACCTTTTGGGTGCGGGCGCAACTCCCCGCTTTTGTCCCCGGAGGGGGCGAACAGGTGTACGCGCTTTGGGCCGAACTCTTACAATCGATTCCAGCGCGTGTGCAGCTCCAACCGGAGGCCCAGCCAGGCCGTCTTGAGCATGCCGCCCAGTCCGCCGGAGAAACTCGCGTCGAAGATCTTCATGAACATCCCGAATTTCTTCTTCGAGTAGGGATACCAGTAGGCTTCCAGGCGGCTGCTGTCCTTGTCGATCATGATGGATTTGACGTTGGAGAAGCCGTGCAGGCCGAAGGCGCCCTTGTAGCGGCCGAAGCCGCTGTCGCGCACACCGCCAAATGGCAACGCGGGATTACCCAGGGTGACGAGGACATTGTTGATGGACACATTGCCGGTGACCAGGGCGCGGGCGACGCGCTCCGCGCGGACAAGGTCGTGGGACCACACGCTGGAGGCCAGTCCGTAGGGAGAATCATTGCCCATTTGGATCGCCTCTTCCTCCGTCTTGAAGGGGGTCACGGTGACCACGGGACCAAAGGTTTCGCTCCACTGGATGGGCATGCGGGGGGTGGTGTGGGTCACAATGGTCGGAGGCAGGACATGGGAGCCCGGCTTGCGGCTGCCGCCCTGTTCAATGACGGCGCCTGCGGCCACCGACTCCTCCAGTTGCTGCTCGATTTCCTGGATCTGGAATTCGGGCGTCATGCAGCCCATCATGAGCGACTCTTCGCCCTCGGCCGCCTTGGGCGAATCGAGCGTAACGATCTTGGCCGCTTTCTCCTTGAGCATCTTCAGGAAGGGCTCGTAGATTTTCTCCTGCACGAAAATGCGCTCGACCGAGGTGCAGGTCTGGCCGCAGTTGACAAAACCACCCCAGAGCGCGCCGTTGACGGCCCGTTCCAGGTTCACGTCATCGAAGACGATCATGGGGTCTTTGCCGCCCAGTTCCAGTTCCACCGGCACCAGCATTTCGGCCGCGCGGGCCATTACTTTCTTGCCCACGCCGACGCTGCCCGTGAAGAAGATTTTCGAGGGCTTTTTGTCGATCAGCAGGTTGGCCGTCTTGCGGCTCGCGTAGACCACCTGAAGCGCGTCGGGCATGAAGCCGCTGCCGGCGATGATGTCCTCCAGGAGCCCCTTGAGCGGCGTCTCTTTGGACGGCTTGAGAATAACCGAATTGCCCGCGACAAACGCGCAGATGAACGGAAGGAACGAGAGGTTGAAGGGGTAGTTCCAGGGGGAGATGATGAGCACCGGGCCCATGGGGTCAAACACCACCTTCGACTTCTTCCCGTAAAGCACCAGCGGTGTGGGCGCCCACTGGTCGGCCAGCATCTTCTCGGCGTTCTTCTGGTAATAGTCAATAATGTCCACCGCCGGGAAGACCTCGCAGGTGAGCGCGTCAAAAAGGCTCTTGCCCGCCTCGTCTGTGATCTTCTGGGCGATGGCGCGGCGGTTCTGGATGATATAGCGCTTGATCTTGTCCAGTTCGTCCATCCGCTGGCGCACCGTCATGCGCCGGAGCTTCTCGAAGGCGGCATAGGCGCGCTCGTAGACCTGGTCCACCTCTTCCGTCGTCGGTTCCTCCACGCGGTAGAGTTCCTCACCGGTGCGCGGATTGTTCACGACAATCACAGGCCGCTCTTCAACGCTCGTGCTCATCTGCGAAAACTCCTTGTTCAATCGCCCGCTGTCCAAAGCAGGAACCAACGCCATGCTTCTGTCTCTGGGAACAACCGCAGGACCCGCCCGCATTCACACTGCTTCTGGACTTCAAGTCCCGACTATTGGTGTCGGATATATCATCCCGGGAGGGGCGGTCAGCTGGGAATATCCGTGCGCAGGTGCATGCTCTTCAGCCGGGTCAGGTGGTGAAGGCCGTAGGCCGACAGCGTGGCGCCGCGACCCGTGTCCTTCACGCCGCACCACGGCAGCGCCGGGTCCAGGAAATCGCAGCGGTTCATGTAGAAGGTGCCGGTTTCAATGCGCTCGCCCACCCGAATGGCGCGGTCTAGGTCGGAAGTCCAGATCGAGGCGGTGAGGCCGTAGGGGCTGTCATTCATGTGCCGGATCGCCTCCTCATCACTGGAAACGGGCAGTATTCCGATCACCGGTCCAAAGCTCTCTTCCTGCATCAGGGAACAGCTCTGCGGGGCATCGGCCACCACGGCGGGGGCGAGGAACCAGCCCTGTGACGGGGTGGCAAATTCTTTCGGGTCCACCACGAGACGGCCGCCGGCGCTGACGGCTGAGGCGACCTGTTCCCGCAGGAATTCCGCCGCGCCTTTAGAGGCCAGCGGACCAATGGAGGTTTCGGCCGACATTGGGTCGCCAAGCATGTACTGCCGCACCCCGGCGGCGTAGGCCTCGACAAAGCGCTCATAGATGGACTTGTCCACGTAGACCCGCTCCACGGCGCAGCAGGACTGGCCGGCATTGTAGAAGGCGCCGTCCACGCAGTTGGCCACGGCATAGTCGAAATCGGCGTCGGCGCACACGTAGGCGGGGTCTTTTCCGCCCAGTTCCAGGCCAACGTCAATAAAACGGCCGGCCGTCGACTGCATCACTTCATGGCCGCCCTTGACCGAACCGGTAAAGGAGACATGGTCCACGCCGGAGTGCTGCATCAGCAGTTCGGTGACCTGGTGGCTGGCCACCACGTTCTGGACGAGGTATTCGGGCGCACCGGCCCGGCGAAAGGCCTCGGCAAAGGCCTCGCCGCAGAGCGGCGTGCGGCTCGAATGCTTGATAATCACCGCATTGCCCGCCAGCACCGCAGGCACAATCACGTTTACCGCGATCAGCAGGGGATAGTTCCAGGCGGCAATGTCCACCACCACGCCCAGGGGCTCATGGAGGATGTAGCGCTGGAAACCGGGCTTTTCGGGCAGCCATTCATCCGCCAGCGCCGCTTCGGCAATGCTCGCCATGTGTTCCGACCGTCCCAGGAGCCCGCCCACCTCGTTCACAGACTGCGACAGGGGCTTGCCCATCTGAATCGTAAGATTGCGGGCGATGTCGTCGCGCATGCCTTCAAATTCGGCCATAAAACGCCTGCAAAGGGCCACGCGCTCCGAGACAGCCGTCTCCTTCCAGGCGAGAAAGGCGGTTCGGGCGCGTTTTACCACCAGGTCCACCTGATCGGCCCCCAGCAGCGGCAAAGTAAAGGCCACCTGTTCGGTGTAGGGATTGACTATGCGAAGTTCATTTTGGTTCATGATCTTGTCGGCTCCAGTCTGTCTTGTGTTCAGGCCCGTGAAAATGGCAACACCTGTCCTTTGTCTTCCAAGGAATGAAGACAGATTATTATACGTTTGCTCACCAATTGTCCACCCTCCGCCTCAGCGCATTTGAAAAACTGCCCGACAGATGACAGACGGGCCAATGGTGTGACTTGACAGTCGCGGAAAATTGGGATAGGCTATCGCGTAATCAGAATGGCATGGGCCGGGGATATATACAGAGAGCGCATGGGGCTGCTGACACGCAATTCAATCAATACGCGCAAGAGAAAAACCCGAAGAATGGTCCTGGCGCGAATACTGGTCGGGGGAATTGCACTAGTCTTTGCCGCGCTCATTTGCGTGGCGAGTTTCCTGCCCAAACCCGCTGACTCCGCCGAGATAAAGGCTGCGCTTGAGGAGGCGGCCAATGACCAGGCGGCGCGCGACACGGCCTTGAAAGAGGCGCGGAAGGCCGTGTCCAAAGACGCCGCGATCCCGCCGGAATGGGACTTTACGAAGGTTCTGGAAGCGCTTGATGGGAAGTCCGGAAACGTGCCCGCCCAACTCGCGAGCAACTATATTGCAAACTGCGACGACATTCCGGACACGGCCATGGACTGTCTGCGCGGTCTTCTGGAAGATGACACCCGAAAGCCAAGCAACCCATTCTATTTTCCGCTGGACCCCGCCAAGCAGTCGAAAACGGAGATTCTTACAAATCTCCGAACCTTTCTAACCGGGTTGAAGCCGCTTCGGGATGTCGAGGTCGGACTGGAACTGGGCCTGTGCCAGGGCGCGGTGGATGCCTACGCAGACCCTGACTATTCAAACATTGTCAACCTTTGCATCCTCTTTGCGGGGCGGGCCGCATGCGAGGCGCAGGCGGGGGATCACATTCAGGCGATGAAGACCTGTCTTGCGGGATACCGCCTTGCGCTGTTGCTGGGGGAATGGCCGCATTTCCACGGTTATATGAACCTATACTACGCTGACCGCCAGATCGACTTTGCGCTCTGCCGCGCAATAGATGCGGGTCCTCTGAATGAACAAGACCAGGCGCGGTTGCTGGAAACGCTTGACGGACGAAAATCCACGAAAGGACTTGCCAAGGCATTGCGACTGCACGCCGCCCATCTGGAGGTCGGTCTGGAATGTACGGAGCGTGGATACCCGAAGACCTTCGAATACGGATTTGCCTTCACCGGTCGCGGTTCGATGGAGCGGGCAAAGAGGCTCTGCGCGCTGTTTAACAGGCCACCCTATGCCGTCACGCAGGAGATTGGCCAAATCGGCGACCATAGGGCTGTTGGCGTCTGGGCAAATCGTCTGTGCGACAACGGGATTCTTTCCTACAAAATGCACGGGAGAGAGGCGCTGATGGGAGACATCGCGCGCATCGTTTTCGCGCTCAAGGCCCACGCGCATAAGCAGGGCGCCTATCCCGCCTCACTGCAGGAATTATCCCCTCTTCCTTTAACGGAAATACCCATTGACCCCCTGACTGGGAGTCCGATCGTTTATCAGGGCGGCGGCAACGGATTCAGTATCAGTGCCCCACCCGCACAAGGCATTTGGGCCGAGATGTATTGGGTCGCCAGAAAGTGAGCCCCTGCCTGATCGGCATGGATTTTGGCTGCTTTGTATGCCGACAGGACCCTCGGGCGTCACGTGTGCGGCGAGATTAGTGCGGCAGGACCGCGCTCAGCCAGGCAATGGTGCTGCCGTTGATGGCGTTGTAGAAGAAGGGAATGATGCCCAGCAGCACGAGCGCCGTGGTCAGCACTGCGGTGGTGATGCTGAGCGACCAGCTCGCCGGGGCGGCCGGACCGTCTTCGTGGACGGGCTCGATGTACATCTCGCGCACGATGCGCAGGTAGTTGTACAGGGCGATGGTTGAATTGACCGCCGCAATGCCGACCAGCCAGTGGAAACCGGCGCCTGCGGCCACGCTGAACAGGAAGAACTTGCCCACGAAGCCGGACAGCGGCGGGATGCCCGCGAGGCTGAACAGCGCCAGCATCATGGCCAGTGCCATGAGGGGATTGGTGCGCGAAAGGCCGCGGTAGTCGCGGATGGTCTCGCGTCCGGTCTCGTTGGAATACCACACGATGCCGGCGAACAGGGCGAGGGTGGACGCAATGTAGGCCAGGAGGTAGAACAGCATGGCGGGCACGCCGTAATCGTGCGGCCCCAGGAAGCCCATGATGAACACGCCCGCATGGGAAATGGCGCTGAAGGCCATAAAGCGCTTGATGTTGTGCTGCACGATGGCCACGCAGTTGCCCAACGTCATGGTGACGGCGGCAAACAGCGCAATCATCAGCGCCCAGTCATGCACCCAACCGCCCATCATGCGGAAGAACAACTGGAACATGAAGGCCAGACCGGTGCCCTTGGAGGCGACCGAGAGATAGGCGGTGATCGGCATGGGCGCGCCCTCAAACACATCGGCCGCCCAGAGGTGGAAGGGAACGAGGGTCAGCTTGAAGCCGATGCCCGCCGTCAGCATGGCGGCGGCGAACCAGAAGGCGGGGCTGCCCTTGAGCACCCGCGCCGCATCCAGGCTGATCTGGCCGGTTAGTCCGTAAATGAGGCCCAACCCGTACAAAATAAAGGCCGACGCCAGCGCGCCCACGATGACATACTTCAGGCCGGCCTCGCCGGAGCGGATATCCTCGCGGCGCCATGCGGCCAGCGCGAAGAGCGGAATCGTGGCGAGTTCGAGGCTCACATAAAGCAGCACCATGTCGCGGGCGGAAACGAGGTACATCATGCCGCTGATGGTGAACAGCAGCACCGTGTAGTATTCACCCGGCGACCCGATGCCGCGCATGCGACAGGTGGTGCGGCCGTGGAGCAGGTCCATGGAAAGCAGCACGGTGAAGAAGCCGGAGATGACGAAGAAGAGCTTGAACCACCAGCCCACGGCGTCCACGACGAACTGGCCGCCGAACATGCTGCCGTTCATCGGCGTTGCAAACACGGCTCCCGCCGCAACGGCAAGCCCGGCCAGCGAGAGCCAGGTCACGCCCATCCGCAACCGTTCGGTAAGGAACAGGTCCGCGACAAGCACCGCCATGGCAGTGACGACAACAATGATTTCCGGCAGCATCAACATAGTTTCAGATTATCCGCGTCGCCTAGCTTCCCATCGACAGGCGGTTGATCATGGGCATGACCGACGCCTCGATGAGGGTGATGAAGTACTGGGGCACCACGCCCACGAACACAAGCGTTGCAATGAGCATGCCCGTGGCAATCTTTTCCGGCAGGGTCGCGTCCGTCAGGGTCTCGTACTCCGCAACCGTGATCGGTCCCTGGAACACCGTGGCCAGACCGCGCAGCACGTACACGGCGGTCACCACGATGGACATGGTCGCCAAGATGGTCAGCACCCCCGTGGCCGTGGGATTCGACCAGGGATTGCCGAAGAAGCCGCCCAGGAACACGTGGGTCTCGGCCACGAACCCGGCAAGGCCCGGCAGGCCCAAACTCGCCAGACCGGCAATGTAGAACGAGGTCGCCAACCAGGGCATCACCTTGGCCAGGCCGCCCATGTCGGGAATGAGGCGCGTGTGCGTGCGGCCGTACACCATGCCGATGAGTCCGAAGAAGAGGCCCGTCATGATGCCGTGGCTGAACATCTGCAGCACGGCGCCCTTGAGGCCCATGACCGTCAGGGTCGCCACACCGAACAGCACAAAGCCGCAGTGGCTCACCGAGGAGTAGGCGGTGAAATACTTGAGGTCTTTCTGCATGACCGCGCCGAGCGAGCCGTACAGAATGTTGATGGTCGTCAGGCCCATGAAGAACAGGCCCCACGCTTTCGCGCCTTCGGGCAGCAGATAGACGCCGATGCGCAGCGCGCCGTAGCCGCCGAGCTTCATCAGCACGCCCGCGTGCAGCATGGACACGGCCGTCGGCGCCGAGCTGTGGCCGTCGGGCGACCAGGTGTGGAACGGATAAAGCGCGCCCAGCACGCCGAACCCGACAAAGATCAGCGGGAACACCCAAGTCTGAAAGTCCTTGCTGAAGGAGGCCCCCGCCAATGCCTGAAGGTCGAAGGTGTGCAGGCCAGAAACGTGGTACATGGCAAAGAGGCCGACGAGGACAAAGGCGCTGCCCACGAGGAGCATCAGCGTCAGCTTCATGGCCGAATATTCTTTCGGCCCCGTGCCCCAGATACCGATGAGCAGGTACATCGGCAGCACCGCGAGTTCATAGAACATGAAGAAGAGGAAGAGGTCAAAGCTCACGAACACGCCAAACACGCCCGTCACGAGCAGCAGGAGCAGCGCGAAGAATTCCTTGGTCCGGCTTTCCACATTCCAACTGGCCAGGGTGCCCGTGAAAATGATGATCGATGTCAGGATGATCATGGACACCGAGATGCCGTCGACGCCGACGAAATACTGGATGCCGAGCGATTCAAACCAGGGGATGCGCTCGACAAAGTACAGCTTGGTGAGCTTTGCCACCATGGTGGCCGTCGTGTCAGGCGCCGCCGCGATCCAGTAGCGGTAGGTAAGCAGGGCCGTCAGCGCGAGCTGAATGCCCGTGCCGACCGCAGAAATCCAGCGGACCGCCTTCCACTGGCTTGCGGGGGTAAAGATCACCGCAAGCGTGGTGATGAACGGCACTGCTATAAGCCAGCTAAGCAAACCCATGAAAGAAACGATTCCTCTAGATTAACGCTGCCCAGAGAACCAGCAGGACAAGCATCGCCCCGCAGGCAAACCATGCGCTGTAGGACTGCACCTGACCCGTCTGCATCCAACTGAACAGGTAGCCCGACGCGCGCGTCGCCCAGGCGGACGCATTCATGCTGCCGTCCACCACGGCACGGTCAAACCATGCTATGGGACGGGAGACCAAATTGAAAATCAGCCGATGGGTGATAAAGAGATACACCTCATCGATATAGAACTTTTGCTTGATGAGCGTGTGCACCCCGCCGAGGGAACGCGCAATGGCGTCCGCGCGGCTCCCCGAACCGGTGTACAGCAGGAGCGCGGTGCCCGTGCCCAGCAGCGCTGCAATCGTCGCCGGAATGGCGATGGCAAAATTGATGCCGTGGTGTTCGGCATGCTCGACGCCGATGCTCACAAACTTGCCCATCGGCACATAGCCCGCCACCACGCTCAGCACCGCGAGGATGACAAGCGGAATCCACATCAGGGGCGGCGCCTCGTGGGCATGGTGCGCCTTGTCGGTGCGGAAGTCGCCCCAGAAGGTCACCAGGTAAATGCGGAACATGTAGAAAGCCGTCAGGCCGGCCACAAAGAGCGCCAGGCCGAAGATGAAGGTGTGGCCGTTGGCCAGCGCCGAGGCGAGGATTTCATCCTTGGAGAAGAAGCCGGAAAGGGGCCAGAACCCGCTGATCGCCAGCGTGGCGATGAGGAACGTGATATGCGTGATGGGCATCTTTTTCCGCAGGCCGCCCATGTCCCAAATCTCGTTGCTGTGCACCGCGTGAATGACCGAACCGGCGCCCAGGAAGAGCAGGGCCTTGAAACAGGCGTGCGTGAACAGGTGGAACATGCTGGCCGTGTAGCCCAGCGGGCTGTCCATCGTGGCCACGCCCAGCGCCAGCATCATGTAGCCCAGTTGGCTCAGCGTGGAGAAAGCCAGCACACGCTTGATGTCGTCCTGCGTCGTGCCGATGACGGCCGCAAAGAGGCTGGTAAACGCGCCTACATAGGCCACCACCAGCAACGCCGCACCGCTCACCGCAAAGGCGGGGAACATGCGCGCCACGAGATAGACGCCTGCCACGACCATCGTGGCCGCATGGATCAGCGCCGACACGGGGGTCGGTCCTTCCATGGCGTCGGGCAGCCAGATGTGCAGGGGGAACATGGCGCTCTTGCCGGCCGCGCCCATGAACACCAGCACCATCGCCACGGTCAGCAGTGTGATGCCGGTGGAGCCTGCGGCCAGTGCACCGAACTTGGCCAAGAACTCAGGGCTCGTCAGATAGAGAAAGTCCATCGGCTGCAACGGCATGGTGCAGTGGGCGGCCGTGCGGGCCGACACGGCCGGGGCTGTTGCGCCAAAGAGGTTGAAGGCGAAATAGCCCAGGGTCAGCACGCCGATCAGGAAGCCCAAATCCGCGAAGCGCGTGACGATGAAGGCTTTCTTGGACGCCGACACGGCGGATGGTTTCTGGTAATAGAAGCCGATGAGCAGGAAGCTGCTCACGCCCACCAGTTCCCAGAACACGTACATCTGCACGATGTTCGGCGCGGCCACCAGCCCCAGCATGCTGAAGGTAAAGAGGTTAAGGTAGGCGAAGAAGCGGCCGTATCCCGGGTCGCCCTTCATGTAGCCGCTGCTGTAGATGTGCACCAGCGTGCTCACCGTGGTGACCACGAGCATGAGCAGGACCGAGATGGGGTCAACAATAACGCCGACATTCACCGTAAAGCCGGGCTGATAGCGGAGCCACTCGAAGGCCCAGGGCACCAGCACGGGGTGTTCGCCGCCTGGAGGGCAGAGTCTGTAATACTCGCACGCAATGGCGCACGCCACGACCCAGGAACTGAACACGGCCAGCGTGGCCACAACGGCGGAAAACCGCTGCGAAAGGGGGCGGATGAACAGGGCGACGAGCACAAAGGAGACCAGCGGAAACGCGGGCACGAGCCACGCGTGGCGCATTGCAAAGCCCAGATGTTGGATGTCTATCTCAGTGGTCATGGCGGCTCTTGTATTGCTTGTTGATGTTCTTCATCACTTCCCGGTTAAAGTCGCCCGGTCCCTCAATGGAGATCACGGGGTCCTGCATGGTGTTCATCTGGTTCACGTCCACCGTGCCCCGGTACCGGTACAGGGCCACAAAGATGGCCATGCCCACCACCACCTCGGCCGCGGCCACGGCAATGACGAAGATCGCCATCACGCTGCCGTCCATCCGGGCGGGCAGGCAGAAGCGGTTGAAAATGACGAAGTTCATGGCGGCCGAGTTCAGCATCAGTTCCACGGCCATCAGGATGCCGACGGCGTTGCGCCGCGTGAGCAGCCCGTACAGGCCGATGGAGAAGATTACCGAGGTCAGCGCGAGCCAGTCGCGGAGTCCAGGGGAGTGGGCTGCGATCTGCGCAATCAGTGGGTTCATGACGCCCGCCCTCCCGTCTCGTCGTCGCGCTGGCTCAGCGGGTGGTACACTTCGGCCTCGCCGGGCAGGTCGCCGCCGCTGGTGAAGGGCTGGCCCGTCGGCGGGGTCTTTCGGGCGATGACAATGCCACCCAGCATGGCCGCCAGCAGCAGCAGTGAAATCACTTCAAAGGGCACCACAAAGCCGCCCGGACCGTAGTCCAGCAGGGCTTTGCCGATCATAAGCGCGTCGTTCGCCGGCGCTTTGCCGGCGGAGGCGATTGCGAAGGGGGAACCCCACACGGCGCCAACCGAGGAAACCAGGAAGCCGATGGAAATCACCGCGCCCACCAGCTTGCGCTTGAGCGTGGGATTGTCTTCCAGCAGTTCGCCCGAGCGCGTGAGCATGATCGCAAACACGATCAGCACCACGATGCCGCCCACATAGACCAGCACCTGCACGCCCGCAAGGAACTGCGCGTCCAGCATGGCGTAAAGGCCCGCCGTGGTGCTCAGCGCGCCCATCAGCGCGACGGCGGCGCGCAGCAGTTTGCGCGTGTTGACGACGGCCAGGGCCAGCAGGATCGTTCCTGCGGCAATGGCGTAAAACAATACGGTATAGATGGCGGAAGCAATCATGAAGCCTCCCCCTTCCCGTCGGTAGCGGCTTTTTCGCGGGGCGTGCCGAGCGCGGCCACCGTCGGCAGCGCATACCCATTCATGGGCACCTGCCCGCCGTAGGCGTCAATTTTGGTCATCATAGCCTCGCGCGCTTCCAGATTCTCCTCTTTCAGCAGCACGTTGGCCGTGGGACCGGCATAGCGGTTCAGCGTGTACACCAGCAGGCGCCGGTCGTAGACCGCGTTCTCAAAATCGTGCGACATCTCGAGGGAGCCGAAGGAGCAGGCTTCCACGCAGGCGTTGCACAGGACGCAGGAGTCCATGCGCCAGATGTAGCGCTCAATCTCGTTCTTGCCGGTCGCGCCCTTGCGCGTTTCGAGGATAATGGAGCCGTTCGGGCATGCGCGCTCGCAGCTTCCGCAACCATTGCAGCTCTGGTAGCCGTTCTCGTCGAACTTGAACTTCAGGCTGGCACGGTAGCGTTCCGGGAACTTGAGCGTGGCCCGGTTTTCGGGATACTGCCGCGTCACCACCGTGGAGGGGCGGACCAGATAACCGAAGGTAAGGCGCATGCCATCGACCAGGCTTTTGAGCGAGAACAGGAAACGGGTCGGATAGGCCTGCCGCTTGAATCGCGGCACAACCGACACCGGAACCGTCACACCCGCGAAGGTGCGCGTTTCGTGTTTCACATCGTTGAAGTCAACTCGTCCCATGCTGGTCTGTTTCCGTCGCTGCGTCTTAAGGCACTAGGATTGGAAAGGGGTAGAGGTTGTACAGCACCACCACCGCGGCCGCAAAAAGGTTCACGAAGCCGATGGGCAGCAGAACCTTCCATTCGAGATACATCAACTGGTCCACCCGCAGGCGCGGGAAGGTCCAGCGGAACCACATAATCAGGAAAATCACCACCGACGTCTTGCCCGTGAACCAGAGCACCGGCGGAATGAGGTCCATGAAGCCGTTGAACCCGGCCCACGCGCCGATGTGGAAGGGCATCCAGCCGCCCAGGAAGAGCGTGGCCGTCATGCCCGACACGACAAACATGTTGATAAACTCGGCCAGGAAGAAGAAGGAGAAGCGCAGACCCGAGTATTCGGTGTGGAATCCGGCGGCCAGTTCCGACTCGCCCTCGGGAATGTCGAAGGGCGTGCGGTTGATTTCGGCCGTCACGGCAATCACGAAAATGATGAAGGAAACGAAGCCGACGCCGTTGGCGCGCCAAATCCACCAGCCCGCATCCTGGCTCTGCACGATTTCCGCGAGGGACAGGCTGCCCGAGAACAGCACCACCACCAGCAGCGCCAGCGTGGCGGAGATTTCATAGGAGATAATCTGGGCGCCTGCGCGCATCGCGCCGACCATCGACCACTTGTTGTTCGAGCTCCAGCCGCCCAGCAGGATGCCCATCACGCCAAAGCCGCTTACGGCCGTCACGAAGAGCACACCGATATTGATGTCGGTTATCTGCAGGATCGGGCTGTAGGGCAGCACGCCCAGCACCATCACCGTGGCCATCATGGACAGGAACGGCGCGAGCAGGTGCATGGCCTTGTCGGCCTTCTCGGGAATGACGTCCTCTTTCAGCAGCAGCTTGACCGCGTCCGCCACGGTCTGGAATATGCCGTGCCATCCGACGCGCATCGGTCCAAGGCGGCACTGAAAATGGGCGGCAAGCTTGCGCTCCACGTAGATGAGCACCAGGCCCGACAGGGTTACCAGCGCGGCCAGCCCGCCCAGGGCGACCACGATATACACAATGGCGAGAATCCAGGAACCGTCGGCGAACGCCTGCGCCGTCCGTTCGGAGACGGTGACGTTCTTGAAGGCACCCTGCGCTGCGGCGATGGCGAAATATGTGAGAGAAGTTGCAGTCATCAGGTCACCGATCAATGTCCGGGATCACAAGATCCAAACTCGACTGTATGGTTATGATGTCGGCGATGCGCCAACCCGGCGCAAGCGCCGTGACGGCCCACAGGTTGTTGAAATTGGGGGACCGGAAATGGACCCGGTAGGGGCTCGGACTCTTGCCGTCCGAAACGAGCATCACGCCCAGCACGCCGCGCGCGGTCTCAATCTGGTCGTAATAGGTGCCCTCGGGAATGGAGATGCGGGCGCTGGCGCGAAGCACGTTGACCGGGCCTTCGGGAATGGAGTCAATCAACTGCTCGATAATCCGCATCGACTGCCGGATTTCTTCCATGCGCGTGTAGTAGCGGTCCCAGCAGTCACCCTTGGAACCGACGGCCACGTTGAATTCCACATCGCCGTAACGGCCGTAGGGCGTCAGCTTGCGCAGGTCCAGCGGCACGCCGCTGGCGCGAAGCACCGGTCCGGTGCAGCCCAGCGCCACCGCCTTCTTCCCGTCCAGCACGCCGACGTTGCGCAGGCGCTCCTGAAGAATCACGTTGCCCGAGAGCAGCGTGTCGTATTCGTCGATGATCGGCCCAAGGTACTTGAGCAGTTTCTTGACCTTCTCCTGGAAATCGGGAAGGATGTCGAACATGACGCCGCCGGGCCGCACGTAGTTCATCGTGAGCCGCGCGCCGATGGTCTCTTCAAACAGTTCGCTGATGATTTCCCGGTCACGGAACGCATAGAGGAACGCGGTGTACGCGCCCAGGTCCATGCCCAGCACACCCCACCACAGCATGTGGCTCTGGATGCGCTGCAACTCCGACATCAACGTCCGGATCGTTTCGATGCGGCCGTTGGTCTCAATGTTCGCCGCCTTCTCCACCGCCTTGGCCACGCCCCAGTTGTTCATCACGGCCGAAAGGTAGTCCAGGCGGTCCGTCAGATGGATGATCTGGCGCGGATTGAGCTTCTCACACATCTTTTCGATGCCGCGGTGCACGAAACCCGGCACAGGAATGACTTCCTTCACCGTTTCGCCGTCGAGCCGAAGCACAAGACGCAATGAACCGTGCGCGATGGGGTGCTGTGGCCCCATGTTCACGAAGTACTCCTGCGTCGACAGCGCGCTGCTGCCAGCGGCCGGGGGCGTCAGAAGTTCATCAAGTGTCCGTACTCTAACCGTCATCGTGGTGTCCTGTATCGAAATGGCCTATTGGGGCCGTTGAAGCATGTTCTTGTCCTGATAGTCTTTCCGGAGCGGGTAGCCGGTCCAGTCGTCTTCCAGGAAAAGCCGACGCAAGTCGGGGTGATCGTCATAGGGAATGCCGAACAGGTCGTACACCTCGCGCTCCTGCCATTCGGCAATCGGCCAGAGGTCGCTCACCGTCGGGGCCAGCGGCTGCTCCCGTTCAATCAGCACGCCCACCATCAGGGTGTGTCCGTGCAGGGTCGAAAAGAGCTGGTAGACCAGTTCAAATTTGCCGTCCGCCATCCAGTCGATGGCGGTGTGATCCAAAAGGAAATCAAAGGAGAAGCGCGGGTCGTCCCGCAGCACCTGAAGAAAGGCATGCAGCCCCGCAACCGGCACCTGCACGGCCGGGACATTGGTGTTCGGGCGCTCCTGCGCCGCCGGGTTGACCCCGGTTATGGCTTGGAGGAGGGCTTGCGCATCCATTCTTTCAACCTTTTTGTCCAAATCTTGTTTTCGGCCGACTCGGCCACGTTCACCACGTTCTGCTCTTCCAGCAGGCGGCGCATCTCGCCCTGGATGTCATCCATCGTGATGCCCTGCGGCAGGGACGCCATCACGGGCTTGCGCCGAATGTCAGGACGGCGAATCGATTCGCCTTCCTTGATCAGCCGCTGCAGGGCCAGCAGGCCCCAGAAGAACGCCTCGGGACGGGGCGGGCAGCCGGGAACATACACATCCACCGGGATGATCTCATCCACGCCGTGGACAATATGGTACGAGTTGTACTGGAACGGACCGCCGCAGATGGAGCAGGCGCCGGTGGCAATCACGTAGCGCGGTTCCGCCATCTGCTCATAGAGCAACCGGACGCGCGGGGCCATTTTCCGCACAATCGCGCCGGCAACAATCATCAAATCCGCCTGGCGTGTGGAACCCCGTACCACTTCGGCGCCAAACCGGGAAATATCCTGATGCGACGCGCCGGTGGCCATCAGCATCTCGATGGCGCAGCATTTCGTGCCGAAACCAAGCGGCCAGAGGCTGTTCGCCCGGGACGCGTTGATGATGCTGTCGATGGTGGTTACCAGAATCGAGCCGCCCGGGAAGTTCTCGACGATGCCCGGTATGTTGTCAACCATCAGACCCACTCCAGCACTCCCTTCTTCCATGCGTAGGCCAGGCCCACGAGAAGCACCAGGATGAACAGGCCCGCCTCAATGAGACCGACCGTGCCCATTTGCCGGAACGCCACCGCCCAGGGATAGAGAAAGGCCGCTTCCACGTCGAACACGAGGAACATCAGGCCGAAGAGGTAGTAGCCCACGTTGAACTGGATCCACGCCTGGCCGATGGGCTGTTCACCGCATTCGTAGGGCGTGTTCTTAATCGCGCCGGGCCGGTGCGGCGCGACGAGAAAAGAAAACACCAGTCCGCCGCCGACCATGCCGGCGGCCAGACAGACAAAGCTGATTACGAAAAGAAGGTTCACTTTACCGTCGCGTTCCTGTTTCGGGCGCCTTGCGGGCGCCTTTGTCGTTCATCGTTTCCTGCGGTCACAACAGGCCTCCACTGCAACCACTTAACTAGAAGGCCTGAGAGCATCCACTTCCGACAAGTCTCAGCATCAGAGGGACAGTCCCCTTCCGTAAAATAAATGACTCGGCTCATCCGGACTCAGCCCTGTCTGCTCTACTCGCCGCAAAGGGGCATTTTACCGTTTTTCGTCCGGATCCTGGGAGGGTCTTCCGCAAACCGGGCTGAATTTCGAGGCAATTGTGCCACGAATGCGGGCGACATTCAATAGGGATTTTCCCGGATAAGTGTGCTGTGGGCTAAGTATTTAACGAAAAAACTACTCTTCAGTAGGCGTTTAACCCCCGTAGCGCCGCCAATAGTGATTTGCATTATTGCCGGATATGCCGATATGGTGTCCAGCAACGGCAGGAAAACGCTTATGAAAACGGTGCTTCTGAAAATCTTGGGTGCTTTCCTTGCGACACTGGCCGTCACCGGAGTCGGCGTCTATTGGTTTGCCACCGGCCCCACAAATCTGGACCAGTATCCGCCTGCGGCAGCCTCTCCTTATCACCTGCCCTACCCCGCCAACAAGACCTGGCTCTGCGTGCAGAGCAACCGGGGCGTGGTCAGTCACCGCGGGTGGGAGCAGTTTGCCTATGATTTCGCCATGCCGGTGGGTTCGGACGTCTGTGCCGCCCGGGCAGGGGAGGTGATTAAGGTCGTCGTCGAACATGACGGACATGGCTACAAATGGCCCAACAACATGGTGGTGATTCGCCATGAGGACGGCACTCAGGCCAGCTACCTGCATATCAAGAAGGACGGCAGCAGGGTGGCCGTTGGCGACAAAGTGACCCAGGGTCAGGTGATCGCCGCCAGTGGGCATGTGGGCAACAGCATGTTGCCGCACCTGCATTTTCACGTGACCGACCCGGACCGCAAGAGCACCCTGCCCATATCGTTTTCCGATGTGGACCGAGACCGAGGCATCCCGCGCATGTTCAAGTGGTACAAGCCTGCCCGATAACACTGGGAGCGCCGCTTACTGGGAGCGTCGGCGTCCCGCCGCTCTTCTGCTTAATGCTTCTCTTCTTGCCGCTTTAATCCCGCATGCAGGCCCCAAACCTGCTGATTCACCTTTGTGAACCGCTCCACCAGCACGCCGTAGGGATCGTCCTCCAAATTGACCAGGCCGTAATTGCCGTCTTCCCCGTCAAAACGCCCACCCTTGGGTTCATCGATGTATTCAAACCAGTGATAGCCCACGCAATAGGGCTGGGACATCCACGTGGTGACGCAGTGTTCAAACTTGTCGGCCCGGTCCTGCTGGGTGGCCACGTTCGGCTGCAGGAGCCAGCCCGGCGGGAAGCTGTTGGGCATGCCGCTGTCCATGCCGCGGAAGCTGAACTCGGTGACCATGAGCGGCTTTTGGGCCGCCTCATGGAACGCCTTAAAGGATAGGTCATCGGGCAGGCGCATCGAAATGCCCTTGGTAAGGCCAAGCGCGATATCACCCACCGGCCCCGCCTCGTAGTAGTTAATCGACACCACATCACAGAATTCACCGCAAGCCTGGACCACCGGCTTGGGCACCAGCGCCCACACAAATCGGCAGCCCAGAATCAGGTGCTCTTTGTCCTTCGAGCGGATGCCCTCGGCGGCCGCCTTGAAATACTCCCGCGCCGCCAGCCTCACAAATTCCTCCCGGTCCGCCTCGGCCTTGACCGAATCCTTGGCGGAGATGCCCTTCAGCAGGGCCAGGCCTGCCCAGTCCGTCAGTTGCACATCCCAGACCTTGGCAAAAGCCTCCAGAGTGCCGTAACGTTCCTTGAAGAATTCCACCAGTCTCTGTTTGCCCAACGTTTCCGGCCCCATGGCCATATATCCCGGAAACAGGCTCGGACAGCGCCGGTAGTCGTAGGACCAGGGCAGTTCATTGTCGAGGAAGTAGCCCACCAGCCAGGGATCGTTCCGGTAGGCCTCCACCGCCGCCCCGCGCTGGCGGATGTGCTCCTGAACCTTGGGGTCGAAGAAGTCCGGCACCCTGCCTTTCCCCCACCCCCCCGGACTCACCGACAGTTCGACCGTGTAGGGCACCGCGCCGCGCAAATGGGCACTGCTCCAGTTACCGAGCGTGTTGAGCCCCCACGCATGGAGGCGGTCCCGCGTGGTGGCGGTCCACTGTTCCACCGAGCCGTGCTTCTTCAGCACATTCTCGCGGTAGGGCTGGCGCTTCGTGCCCCGTTCCACGTCACCCTCCGGATTGACGTTGCACACCCCCAACGACAAAAAGGCGCCGCCCTCCGGCGTGACCAACCACCACCGTTCCCCGTCATAGTGGGAACGAAAGCATTTGCCGAGGCCAAAGTTCTTGTCCTTCAGTCCACCATATTGGTCAAACGCGGGCGCTTCCTGGCCATGAGCCAGGGAAACGAGCACCATCCAAAGGCCAGCGAAGACGGTCACCGCCTTTAGTGCTCGCGTTCGACCTCGTCTTTGTCTTCGTTCACTCAAGACACGGTGGAACATGCAGAGGCCCTCTTTTCTTCTGTTGGACTCCCAAGGCCCCGCAAACGTGTCACTCGGGCTTCGCCTCCGGCGACGTCCCCTTGCTATACTTTGACGTAGGCGGTCGAAGGCCCCCTTGGACTTGGCCAACGGGGAATCGACCGGAGGACTGGCATGTCAATTGTTCTGGCCACTGTCGGGTGGATTTTTTTCGGGCTCGGGATTGCCGCCGGCCTGCTTTTGGACCTCGTCGGTCTGTTCGGCAACTGGGTAATCCTGGCCACCGCCCTGACCGCAGGCGTATTCAGTGGCTTTCACCATTTCGGGATCTGGACCATGCTCTCCCTCACCGCGCTGGCGCTGCTCGGCGAGGTGCTCGAAATGCTTGCCGCAGGCTACGGCGCGCGCAAGTTCGGCGGCGGGAAGGGGGCCATCTTCGCCTCCCTCGTGGGCTGCATCGTCGGTGCCATTGTGGGCACGCCCTGGTTCCCCGTGGTGGGCACGCTGATGGGCGCCTGCGCGGGGGCCTTTGGCGGCGCCGCGATTTATGAACTGCTCATCGTCGGCAAATCCGCCGGGGCCTCCATTCAGACCGGCGTGGGTGCCGCTCTCGGCCGCATCGGCGGCGTCATCGTCAAACTCGTCATCGGCTTGGCCATGCTCGGCATGCTGACCTTGGGGTATTGAACCCCACTCTTCCCTGTAACGAGGTTCATTCTCTCCGGCCTGTGCTTCCGGTCCTCATGCTCCCTCCCTTTTCTGGCCGCCCCCCTGCAAACAACTACATTCCGATGGCTTTGCTTGACAATGAATTCCGCCATCGTCTAAAATCATTATATAGATGATTTTCAAACTAATGTATATGATGGATCGGCGCTCGATGGGTCCCGCCCTTCAGCCCAAGTGCCCTGAACAAAAGGAATTCCCCATGAAAACGCGCATGACCTTCAGTGCCGTACTGGCAAGTCTCGTCCTCTTCTCCGTGTCCGCCTTGGCCCAGAACGGCCCGCTGAAGCCCTTTGTGCTCGGCACCGCGCCGCAGCAGACCGACCTGGAACAGGCCGCAGCCGCCGTGAAGACAAGCCTGCAGGGGCAGGGCTTCGAGGTGGTGGGCAGTTATGCGCCCTATCCGGACGCCCAAGTCATTGTCGTGACCAGCGAGGCCCTGAAAGCCAACGCCGCAAAAACGGATTTCGGCGGCTACGGCGCCGGTCTGCGTGTGGCGTTGACGCAGGTGAAAGGCAAAATCCAGGTCTCCTACACCAACCCGCCCTACTGGGCCGCCGCCTTCCGGCTGGAGGGAAACCTCGAGGATGTGAAGGCAAAGGTGGCCGCCGCGCTGGGAAAACAGGAGGAATTCGGATCGAGGGACGGAATCAAGGACAAGAGCCTGCGCAAGTACAATTATATGATTGGCATGGCCAAGTTCGACAGCCTCGGCGAGCATGAGCTTTACTCTTACAGCACCCACAAGAAGGCGCTGGATGCGGTGGAGGAGGGTCTTGCCGCAGGCAAGGCCGGTGTGACCAAGGTGTACCGCATCGACATTCCGGGCAAGGAAGAATCCGTCTTCGGCGTGGCCATCAGCCAGGGAAAGGGCGCGGACAAGTACATCATGGACTACATCGATTTCGCCGACGTCAAGTCCACAGCCCACCTCCCCTACGAAGTCCTGGTGTCGGGCAACAAGGTGTACCACCTCTACGCCAAATTCCGCATTGCCATCAGCTTCCCGGACCTCTCCATGATGGGCAGGAACAGCTTTATGTCCATCATGAGCGCACCGGGAGCCATCAAGGATGCGCTCACCGACACGGTAAAGCCGGTGGCCGCAAAGAAATAGCCAGCCGCCGGGAACCACCGTCCAACAGCTCACTTCACCGGCGTGTGCAGCGTTGCCTTGTCCGGGTCGTAGGCGAGATAACCGTCTCTCTTGACCACGCCCAGCTTCTCATCGAGACGCGGCAGGAGCGGGTCGGGCTCGTTGAGCCCCATCTGCCTGCGCACCTCGCGGCGGAGCCACCAGAACCCGGAGTTCCATGAATACAGATGGTGGCCATGGGGCTTGCCCGTCAGGGTGCTGATGGACTCATGGAAGGCGGGCATCCAGGCCAGTTCTTTTTCCAGCCGCCACAGGGTTTTGTCATCCACCCAGTCGGACGGCATGCCGTGCATAAGGCCGTCAAGATAGTTCGCGCCGTCGTTGAGGAACCAGGACCCGCCGAACACGTACTCGCCGCTGTGGCCCGGCAGCAAATCGCCGTTGGCCTTGGAAATGACGCGCATGCCGTAGGGCGACTGGATGCGCATGGTCGTTTCCAGATGGCGCTTCACCATATCGTCGGGCAGCAGCTTCCTGCCGAAGAGGGCATAGGTGAGCACCTCGCCGTAGAGGCTGTCCTGGCCGATGTTGTCCTGCTGTTTCAGGCTGGTGGCAAAGTAGCCGCCGGTTTCGTTGAACATGCGTCGGTATCCCGCGATGGCCCTGTCGATGTCGGCGTCGGTCACGGGGAAGCCCAGTTCGCGCGCGGCCAAAAGCGCCCCGCAGTGGAAGCCCTGGTTCGACGACGGCGCATCGTCATCGTCGTAGGGCAGTTGGTCGTGATAGGTCTTCATGAAGGCCTTGCCCGGCTCCAGTCGGGGCGGGATGTACAGCCCGTCGACCTCGTGGTCGCGGATGAAATGGTAGGCCCGCGCCACCGTGCGCGGGTCCGGCGTGCCGCCGGCCTGCTTGACCAGGTAGGACCAGATCAGGAAATACTGGGCGTTGTCCTCGTAGTTGACCCGCTCGTAGAACACGGCCATGTTCGATGCTGCGTCGTATTTCGGGTCGTCCAGCCCCCGGCTCATCCAGAAGCCGTCACTGACCCACTGCTTCCACCCGTAGCCCACGCCGGAGATGAAGATATAGTCGCTCTCGGTCCGCATCAGGTTGCGCCGCAGCAGCAGGCAGGAGGTGTTGCGCAGGATCGCCTCCAGCCCCGAACTGTTGAAGCCCTTCGCGTTGGCCAGCGCCAGGTGCCCGGCCATTTGAACGCCGTACTGGTCGCGCGCCGGTGAGGCGAAAAGCCAACTGGTGAAGTGCTGCGTCTGCCCCGCCTCGATGTGCTGCCACCCGTCAAAACGGGCGCGGTAGATGCTGGTCGAGTCCACCTCAAAGGGAATCATGATGACGCGCTCCGGCGAGCCGTCGCCCGTGGCAAGGGAGAAGCGCCCCTGCGCCGGGTCGCAGCCGAAGAAGCTGCGGTTTTCCCACAGGCCGGGCGAGTCTCCGGCGACGCCATAGAAGGTGCCGTCCACGAGATAGCCGACCATCGGAAAGGTCTGCCACGAATTGTCGCCAAAGCCCGGCCCCGTGCAACTGGGACTGTAGGTTTTCGCTTCGCTTTCCTCGCCCAGAAAGGTGCGGCAGGAGCCCTTGCCGTTCACCTGCCACGGCATGTCGAGGAAGTAGCGCCCGTCGGCATTCGCCGTAACCGTGACGGTCCGCTCCACCAGCCCCGGATTGAGTTGCCGCCAGGTTTCGGTCAGGCCCAGCCCCGGCGCAGTTCCGCCGCTTGATTCGACTTTGTCCCCATGCTGCCCGGTCTTATCAAATCGGACCGGCGTGCGTCCCTGCGGCTGCACCACCACCAGCGCGGCACCCGGCTCGCCGGGCTGCAGCACGGTCTTTCCGCCGTCGGAAAGCACCATCCAGGTCCCGCTGATGTCGTTTACCACCTGCGGCTGGAGGCCCGTGACCGCCGTGCCTGCCATCAATGCGACGAGCGCAAATACATTGCCCATGATTTGCCGGTGCCTCCTGTGTTGGCTTTCAGCATAGAGGAATCAGCGCACGCGCTTCACTTCTTTGCGGCGATGACCAGCAGCAGCCCCTTGCCGTGCGGTATGGACACCGCATCACCCACGGCAAAGTCGGCCGCGCTTTGGAACCCCTCCACCTCAGGCGCGTTTATCGTGCATGCCTCAGGCTTCAGCCCAAGAGCCTTCCAGTCGATGGCCAGTTGCACCGACACCGCCTCCTTGGCCCAACTGGCAACGGCCACCAGCGCGGCGTCCTTCTTCTGGTACACCGTGGCAAGCACATCCGTTTTCCCGGCTTTCACCGGACAGGCCTTGTCCCAGTAGCCGATCATGCGGCTGTCCTGAATCTTAAACTGGTCCCACAGTTTCCACAACGGACGGGGATCGCCCGAATAGGGGTAGCGCGTGGTCATGCCATAGACCATGCCCCGCCAGGGGTTGCCGCCGTCCTGAAGCATCTCGCTCATCACGCCGAAAGGAAGGCCGGACATCTCCACGAGCCAGTAGTCGGGCGTCTCGTTGTAGTCGAAGCCCTCGCCAAACCAGATGCTGTCCACATAGGGAAGATGTTCCATGTACAGATTGGCACAGTTGGCAAAACCGGCGATGTCGTTGAAATGGTTCCACGAGTGCAGGTCGATGAGGCAGCCCGGCTTGGCGCGGTCCATGATCTTGCGCGTCCGCTGCATGACCTCGCGGTCGAAGCCGATGTCGTCCATGTAGAGCCCGTCGATGCCGGCGCGGCGCAGGAGGAAGTCGAGCCCTTCCAGCCAATAGTTGTGCCAGCGCGACAGGCCCTGCGTGATGATGGCCGCGTCCACGTCGCCGTTCGGCAGGAACTCCTGCCATGCCGGGATGTAGTTGCCGCGCAGATGCTCCTGCAGCCAGGAGTAGCCGCCGCCGGGGCCGTCGGCGAACACTTCCGTGCCCAGGCTGCGCACGGCCCACAGCTCCGCCATGTGGTTCGATATCTCGCGCAGGGTGTAGTAGATTTTCATCTTCATCCCCGCGTCATGGGCCTCTTTCGCGTAGGCGGTCATCTTGTCCAACTTGAGGAAGGGATAGTTGATGTAGGGGTTGATTTCGTTGCCCTGATGGATGTTGATGACCGTTGCGCCCGAAGCGGCCGCCTCGGCCACCGGCTTGCAGGCGTGGTAATAGCGCGTGGCCCAGTGGGCCGCATAATCAACAGTCTTCACCGGCGTGATGAGCATGCCCGCGTTGAACTGAAGCGTCTCGCCCTCTGCCAGCGCGCGCGGCCCCGAGTAGGCCGTGATGACCAGGGCGTCACCGTCCTCCTGCACGCGGCATCCGCCTTGGCCCCCGTTGTTCCACCCGTCCGGGATGTCGAGCGGCTTGCGCTTGTAGTGGATGTTTACCAGCGGCCACGAATAGTCGGGCCCCTTTAGTTTGAACTGAAGCCCGGCGCACACATCGCCCAACCAGAGGGCGTCCTGGTGTTTGGCCTTGTCCCAATGCCACTCCCAGGCTTCGGGACGATAGCCGCCCTTGCGGCCCATGCCCATCATGTACGTGGCGACCTCTTTCCGCATCGGCACGGCCAGCCGGATGTCCTGAACCTTCACGGCGCGGGTCGCGGTCAGGGCAATCGCAAAGTTCAAATAGCCGTCGAATTCCATGCGGCAGGAGAGCTGCGCCGAAAAACCGTCCCCGGCCAGGTCACTCTGCCACTCGGCCTTGCCGGGCGTGCGCTTCACAAACGCCGGCGCGGCTTTGCTTGCGGACCAAGAGACCGGTCCCGCATCAGTGAGCACGTTGAAATTCATCGGCTTCGCCAGAACCTCGTTTTCACCGCTGCGGATGCCCGCCAGCAAACCGTCCGCGCCCAGTGTCACCTCACGGTTCAGGCAGGCCACCTTGTTCTTGCCGATGTCGAGCGGGGTGTAGGGCGCGACGATTTCATCGTCCAGCCCGATGGTCGAGTCGAGCCAGCGCAGCCGCGCGTGACGCCACAGGTCGCCGTCGCCGCGGTCCGCCAGCGATTCCGGAGTGACCGTCAGAACCACCTGCACCGTTGCCGGCGCGGCGTTGGCCGCGCGCACCGTGACCTGTCCCAGGTATTCGCCGGGCACGGCGCTTTCAGGGACATCCACACCGCACCACAGCGGCTGTATCTGACCCTGGGCCACATCCACCTTCTTGGCAAAGGTCTTGCCGGTCCAGTCCGTTCCGCCCATGTTGAAGCACCGCAGGGCCGCTGCGGGAAGGACCGCGCCGCCGCTTGAGGACAAATCGGAATACGTCACGGCCACATCGGTCAAGCCTTGGCGCGCGGCGAACAGCCCCAGTTGAAAGGTGAAATACTCGTTGCGCTGCGCTTCGCCCCGGAATTCGGGCTGCGCGCCCTGCCGTATCCATTTCAGGGGCAGCGCGTCTTTCATGCGAATGGGGTTCATGCGGTCTTCGGGGAACAGCAGGAACGGGACCTGCAGATGCTGTGCCAGAAGCGCCTCCGTCTCCGCCTGTGTGGCCGGGACTTCCATGGGGTCCATGCGGTTCCATTCACCCCGCGCCTGAATCTCCACCACTTCCGCGTTGCCCACTTTTTCCGGTGACTTTTCGAACTTACTCCGGGCTTTTTCTAACCATACTGCATCGGCTGTGTCTTCAGGCTTGCTGTACGTTTCGGCACCGAAACCCAACTGCCGTTTGGGATGGTAAGGCATGTAGTAAAAGTAATACTCGCCCGCCTGCTTTGCCTGGAACAGCACTTCGCCCCATTCACGGGTACACTGAAGCACGAGCCGGTTGGCCAGCGGTTCCGTCCCGTCGGCGGGCACGACCTGGATATCCTTCAATTCCGGCTGTTCATCCATCCGTCGCCACGGAACCTTGACCTGCACCGCCTCGGCCGCCTTGTCCACCCGGACCACCGCCCGGTGGTTGCCAAAATGCTCGGGCCAGTCCCCCACGCCATGGGGTATATCGGCGCCTGCCGTCACGGCCGACGTCGTTATGCATGCCATCAACGCAATGAACCCGACTGCTGTACCCATGACTCGCCATAGCCTCCTGTTGCGTTGTAAGCATAATGAAATCAGTGTCTTCCTTCCAGCAATGGACCCGAAATGGTTCGGTCCGCAAATCGATTTATACTAAATTATTCGGGGGTATACAGGGTTTGGCGTATACTCGGGTATAAATTGGTATATTTGCCCAAATTCAGACGCTACGGCTTTGGATTACATGACGGACACAGCGCCCCTACAAACCCCGCCTTCCCCCGCGCGGCGCGCCGCGCAGGTACTGCTGGACCTGTCGCTGCCGCTGGTGCTGGGGCTGTGGCTGCGCGGACGGGGGCTCGGCGCCGAATCGGTCTGGATGGACGACTTTTTCAGCGCGGGCCATTTGAACGCCCCCACGCTGCTGCAATGCCTGCGGGACCAGCGCGGCGAAAACTGGGAGATGGTGCCGCTCTATTACACGCTCCAATACTTCTGGGCGGGCCTGTCGCCCGGTTCCATCGTCTGGGTGCGCTGGCTGTCGGTCATCTTCAGCACGGCTGCCATTGCGGCACTGTACGGTGTGGGCCGGAAATGCTTCGGCCGCTGGGCCGGATTCACCGCCGCACTGCTCCTTGCCGTCTCGCCGTTCCAGGTCTTCCATGCCCGGGGACTGCGCCCCTATGCGATGGTGCTGTTGCTGGCCATTCTCTCCTGGTGGCTGCTCATCGTATGGCAGGAGCGCCGCGGCAAGGCCGCGCTGGTGGGTCATGGACTGCTGAATCTGGCGCTGCTGTGGTCCCATCTGTTCACGCCATTGCTCCTTCTCGGGCAGGGCTGCTGGCTGTTGCTGGCCGAAGGACGCCATCCCAAAAGGCTGCTGATCTGGGGCGTGGTGCAGATGGCCTTGCTGGCCACGCTGAGCCCCTGGGTGACGACTATCCGCCCCGCGCCCGACCCAACCGTGCCCGCACCGCGCTTGGGCAATCCCCTGGAATTCATCACGAAAAGCGACATGGGACGGCAAAGTGACACCTTTGTCAGCCTGCCGTTCACGCAGGAGGCGGAATACCTGCGCTGGGCCGTGGGGGTCCCCCAAAAGTACACCGAGGCGGCGTTGGGCCCAAACACCGAATCCCTGCTCGCATGGAGTCCAACCGTGGAATTGGCCGAGGCGCGTCTGTCCCTGCTCGGATTTGCCGCCGCGCTGCTGTTGTGCGCGGGCGCATACCGGGCGGAATGGAGGCACCGGCATGCCCGCGGGTCCCAATTGCCGCCTGGCGTGGACACCCCGGAAGAAGGCCTGACGCGCGCCCGCCGCATCGCCGCGGCGCTGTGCTGGTTCATGCTGCCCGCGCTGGGCATGTACCTGGCCGCCGTGCTGTGGAAACCGCACGCCTTCCAGGCGCGTTACGTGCTGTACATCTGGCCCGCGCTCTATCTGTGCTGCGGGCTCGCGGCCGCCCGGTTTCGCGCGGCTGTCCTGCGGCTGCTCTTGCCCCTCACCATGGGCGCGGCGCTACTAACGCTTTCCTTGATGTCCATGCTGCTGCCCATGCGGACCGACTATCTCGGCGCGGCGCGCCTGATCCATCCCGACATGAATGGGCGTGTCACGGTGGCGGTGCAGGATTGGAACGTGTACCGGCTGCTGGGATTCAACGCCCCGGACCTTGTGCCCGAACTCCAGCGCTGCATGACCGTTTACGGCGTGATTGGGCAGGTTCTAAAGACAACCGCCGCAAGCCCGGCCGCGTGGGCCCTGTTTGAGGGGCAGGAAAGCCTGGAAGACCGACAGCAGTTCGAACAGCGCATGAAGGAGCTTGGCATCGCGTGCCGGCGCACCATCCTTCCGGGCATGCACAATCTGTACCTGTACCGATGTGCGAAGCCTTGAACAGGCATCAAACGCCGGGGGGTGCTGTGACGTGGAACAGGTACACATTCTGCATGCCCAGGAATCGCCGCTTCGTGTAGCAGGCGCCAACTTCGTTGAGCACTCCGGTGTAAAATTCGGCGAGGCCGGAAATGTCGGCGGGGGCCTGGTAGTGCGTCGGCAAAGCGGTTAAAACGACCCAAAACGGCTGTCCTGACAGCAACAGCTCGTCCGTCCGGTTGCACAGACCCTCGAATCCATCGGCATTGACGATCTCCATCGCCGGCTGGCCAAGGCTGTACGCGAGCAGCCATTGCGTGTTGCGGTTGTGCGCGACGAGTTTCTCTTCGGGGCCTTTTTCCGCGCGCAACGTTTTGGCCGCGGCAAGGTAATTCTGGCGTATCGGCAATTGCACGGCAAGCACGGTCTGGACCCCCATGAGCGCAACAATGGCGGCGGCCACCGCCGCGCGCAGCAGGCCCGACAGCCGGAGTCTGGCCGCCGGGCTTTCGGACTGGGAACCCAGTAACGCCACGGCGCCGCCCGCCATCAGGTAAAGCGCGGGAGAGCCATAGATGGAGAAGCGCGCCTGAAACAACTCAAGGTGTGTCACCCAGGTCAGCGCAAAAAGAATCAGGCTTGGACCGGCAAACAGGAGCAGCAGAAAGGCCGCCCAATGAACGGGTTGAGGGTCATTCATCCTCCCACCGCGTGTTTCGGGCTTCGCCCCTCTCAGCGCCGAGGCAATCATCAGGAAGGCGCATGCGGCGACAAAGACCCAGGCCAGGATGCGTTCAAAGCGCGGCTGGACGGTCAGGACCTCGTTGACAAAGGGGCTCACCTCCTCCGGGGTCTTGTCCAGCGGAAGCGCGCCAAACACCCAGTGCAGATACACCGTGTCTTTGTGGAACAGGTCGGCCCAAAGCGCCATGCCCGTTGGGGGGGGAGACTTGGGGCTTTCCATGCCGCCCTGAAGTGCGGCGATCCACAATAGGACCAGCAGAATGACGGCAATGTGCGCCACACCCCACCCGAGGTTGCGTTTCCATTTCCGGAATCCGGTCAACAGCAGCAGAAGACCGGCCGGCGCCAGAAAGATTGCGGCAAGCAAATGCGTCCACATCAGCAGGACATTTGCCGCGAGGTGCAAAGCCCACCAGCGCCGACCGTCGCCGGACACCGCGCGAACAAGGGCATACACGGAACACAACGCCAGAAGGGTCACCAGCGCATAGGGACGAATCTCCTGCCCGTGGAAAATGTGAAACGGCGACATGGCGAAAAGAACGGCGGCAACCGTTCCCGCCCACCGCCCAAACATGCGGCGACCGATCAGGTAAAGGAACACCGCGGCCCCTGCGGCGAAAAGCACCGACAGCCCGCGCACCGCGACCAGACTGCCGCCCGACCATTGTGCCGTATAGTATTCAAGCGTGTGGTACACGGGCACCATGTGCCAGTCCCACTGGAGCTGCTGACGGAGACACTCCATCAGGCTGGGCGCATTGGTGAAGCGAACCGTTATGTACTCGTCATACCAGACGGACTGTTCCGAAAGATGGATGCAGCGCAGGAGGACGGTCAGGACGGCCACGGCCGCGATGAGAAGACCATCCGGGCACAGGGGGACGCCGCGCTTCCCGGACATTTTCGCTTGAATGTGCAAGAACGGTGACATTGCTTTCCTGCCTCACGCTGAACGCCTGCCCGTGACGCGCCGCATTCCCAAAGCGCCGCGATGATTGACAAACCGGCGCTTGAACGATTAACGGGGGGAGACCCGGCAATTCATCTTATAGAATACGGTTGGCCGCTTCAATAACTGCCCAAGTTCTTTGCCCGGACCCGGAGCAATTGGGAAACAACTTTCCCCGCCTTGCCGCAAATTCCATAAATACGCTATGATCATCCCGCCGCAACGCGCCTGTATGCGTCGCGGCATGTCTGCAACTAGGCACCGCCCAACGATGAAAGGCCCGTGTTATGTTTGAACGGCTCGAAATGGCCCCGCCCGACGCGATTCTGGGTTTGACCGAGGCTTTCAAGAAGGACCCCCGGCCCGAGAAGATTAATCTGGGCGTGGGCGTCTACAAGGACGCCAAAAACGACACCCCCGTGCTGGCGTCGGTCAAGGCGGCGGAACGGCTGCTCCTGGACAAGGAAACGACCAAGAACTACATGCCCATGCCCGGCGACCCGGCCTATGGCAAGGCGGTGCAGGGGCTGGTTTTCGGCACAGACAGCGCTATCAACCGCGACAACCGCGCACGCACGGCCCACACGCCGGGCGGCACGGGCGCGCTGCGCGTGGCGGCCGATTTCATCCTCCGCTGCTACGGCAAGAGCACGATCTGGATGAGCGACCCGACCTGGGCCAACCATCCCGCCATCTTCGAGGCGGCCGGCCATGAGGTAAAGTACTACCCCTATTACGACCCAACCGGCAAGGGCCTGGCCTTCGACGCCATGCTCGCCACGCTGGCGCAGGTGCCCGCGGGCGATGTCGTGCTGCTGCACGGCTGCTGCCACAACCCCAGCGGCATCGATCCTGAAGCCGCGCAGTGGCAGGCCATCGCCGACACCGCGGCCAAGGCCGGCTGGCTGCCGCTGGTGGATTTCGCCTACCAGGGCTTCGCCGACGGGCTGGAAGAGGACGCCACGGGCCTGCGCATCCTGTGCAATGCGGTGTCCGAACTGATCGTGTGCAGTTCCTTCTCCAAGAACTTCGGCCTCTACCGTGAGCGCTGCGGCGCATTCACGCTCGTGGCGGGCGACGCCGACGCGGCGGAGAAGGCCTTCAGCCAGGTGGAAAAGGCCATCCGCACCAACTACTCCAACCCGCCGGCCCACGGCGGCCTGATCATCACCACTATCCTGTCCGACCCGGCGCTGCGCGCCCAGTGGGAGCAGGAAGTGGCCGACATGCGCGCCCGCATCAACGGCATGCGCAAGCTCTTCGTGGACACCCTCAAGACCAAGGGCGTCGAGCGCGACTTCTCCTTCATCACCCGCCAGAAGGGCATGTTCTCCTTCTCCGGCCTGAACAAGGACCAGGTCAACACGCTGCGCGAGAAATACGCCCTCTACATCGTCGGTTCGGGCCGCATCAACGTCGCCGGCATGACCGAAGCGAACATCGACAGCCTTTGCACCGCCATCGCGGACGTGCTCAAAGGATAAACAGAAAGCATCGAAACAAAACCGCCGTCCCGGAGTGCCGGGACGGCGGTTTTATTTTAGAAGTGCATGATGTGTATCCACACACCCCCCCAAGTCGAACCCCCAAGTCGAACCCCCAAGTCGAACCCCCAAGTCGAACCCCCAAGTCGAACCCCCAAGTCGAACCCCCAAGTCGAACCCCCAGTCGAAGCTCCAGTCGAAGCTCCAGTCGAAGCTCCAGTCGAAGCTCAAATTGAGTCCTATGCCGGGCCCTTCGTTTCGCCTTGGATTCTTTCCGTTCGGATATCCCAAGGGGATTACGGAGCAAAGCCCGGGGTTGGCCGAAGTCACGCGTCAGCGTGACGAAGGCCTACCCCGGGTAGTCGGCACGCACCTCCCCTGTTTTTCCTACTCTGAAAGAGTTCGCCTTGTCCACTCTGCAAGGGTGGTTCCCATCCAGAGCAACAACACTTTCAGCGCAGGGCTGGGTGGGTGAACCCCGCTAATGCAAGGAAGAACCTACGGGCAATCTTACTTCGACCAAATCGAATCCATTTCCCAAAAGGCAATCTGTTCCGCCCGCGCCGTGCCGCCGGGGGCGAGCAGTGAAATGTTGGTCTTGTTTTCATCGAAGGGGAGTAGGTTGCTGAAACAGGCCCGTCCATTGACATAGAGCTCGCCAATGCACCCATCAATGAACAGGCGCAGGTCGAGGGTCTTCTCCTCCGGACCGAGTTTGAAATCGGCCTGCTTGTCGTTAAAGAGCAGCTTTCCGGCGGCGGCGTCATAGGCTATCGGGATGAAGGACTTTCCTCCGGCCGACCGTGCGAGCCGCAGTTCCACCCGCGTTGCGTCGCCCAGCGCAATTTGCACCTGAAGCTCTTGGTGCAAGCCCATGCCCGATTCCAGCACCACTTCCCTGCCCGGTTCCAGCACAAGATTCTCGTGCAGTCTTGCGTTTCGGCGCAGGGCCGTCAATTCCGGCGCGGGCGCGTAGCGCAGTGTGCTGTCGGTTGCCAGCGTCAGCACACGCGGCAGGGACAGGCAATGGCTCCATCCCGCCTCGACGGGACGGTCTGCCATGATCCAGCCCCAGAGCATGCGGCGGCCGTCTGGGTCGGAGAAACTGTTGGGGGCGTAATAGACCGTGGGTCCGCCCAGGTCGACCGGCTGCCAGGGGCCGGGTTCAAAACGATTGTCCCGGTAAACGCCGGCGGCGTATTGGACCATGCCGCGCAGGCCGGGGGCGTCGTGGCACAGGGGCGAAACAATCAGCACATGCCGGTCACCCAAGGGGAAAAAGGCGGGGCACTCCCACTGAAAACAGCGCTCGCCCATTCCGGTGCAGAGCGGTCCGAGGAATTCCCATTGGCGGAGGTCCGCCGACCGGCACAGCAGCACCGTGCCGCCCTTTCCCTTGAAGCCCGACCCGGCCAGCAGACGCCACTCATCCCCCTCGCGCCAGGCGCAGGGATCGCGAAAACCGTCTTCAAGTCCCTCCAGCGCGGGCCTTTCGGGGATGACCGGATTGGCCGCACACTTTTGCCAGGTGCGAAGATTGTCGCCGCTCGTGGCCAGGCATTGGGTCTGCTTCCCCTTGCCCACGCCGGTGTAAATTATGGTGGGCACCCCCTGGTCAATCACGCAGCAGCCGGAGGCAATGGCCTCGGCGTCATAGCTGCCCGGCATGGGCGCCAGCGCAATGGGCAGGTGCCGCCAGTGAACCAGGTCGCTGCTCACGGCATGCCCCCACACGGGACCTGCGTTTTGCCGTTCGCCCCAATAGGGCAGGTGCTGGAAGAACACGTGGTATTCGCCGTTGAAGCAGGCCGGGCCGTTGGGATCATTGATGAAGCGCGCGGCGGCGGTCACGTGGTAGATGGGATGCAAGGGGTCGCGCTCCGCCTGGGCCACGAAGCGTTCCACGGCGTCATCGGCCTCCGCCAGCACGGCTTCTTGGGTGGGTTTCACGGGAGTCGCGTCTGCCTCGGGAGACGCGCCTGCAAGCGCCGCAAACAGGAGGAACAAACAAGCGCCCATCAGAGACTCCCATCGTAAAATGCACCGAGTCGTCAACCGGAGTTGCTTGTCCCCGCCCGGCCACCCGCTTGGGCTTTTCGGCGCTTAGGCTGGGAACGCCTCGTGGAACAGCTTGGCACGCTCAATGGCGAGGGAGCGCGCATCGGAGGCTGCGCCGCGGCCCAGCACCAGGTGGGCCGCCTGCGCGGCCAGAAGCGCCTGGGAAAGCCGCTGCGGGGTCATGCCCTCCACCAGGCCCAGCGCGCCGCCCATGCGCAGGGCGGACAGGAGATCCAGCGCCTCGCCCAGGCCCAGCAGCCGCGCGCCGCGCGCCACGGCCAGGGCGCGATCCGCCCGGTCCGCAATTTCCAGCGCGCCCCGCTTCATCAGCAGCGCGCGCGACCGTTCCTCTTCCTGGGTAATCTCAACCGCCGCATGGCCGACGCGGAAGAGGATTTCCTCCTCCGAAATGCCCAGCGTTTCCTGGTTGACCAGCAGGTACAGGTTGCCCAAGGTGTTCTTCGGCGAAGTGCACACGGCGCCTTCAAGGTCGGTCAGCAGGCACTGAAGCGCGGGCGTTTCGGCGCCCGTCAGCGGCGGCAGACCGGGCGGCGCCATTTCGCCGGACCAGAGCGAGGTGCCCGTGGCCCCAAAATCACCGCCGGTCATGCCGTAAAGCTCCACGCCGCGGTGCCGTATCCGGGCGGCCGTGTCCTCCACCGAGCCCAGCAGGCCAATGGCGGGCAGGTGCAGCAGCACCGAGGCGCGCAGCCCCGTGCCCACCATGCCCAGCCGCGAAGTGAGAAATCCCAGCCGTTCCTGCCAGGCAAAGCCGAGCAGACAGGCGAGCCCATCGTCCACCGTGCCGGCACGGGACCAGGCGTCGCGCACGGCCATGCCGCCTGCCAGCGCGCGCAGCACGAGGTGGTCGGACCCGTTCACCATGATGCCGAAATCCTGCGATTCGGCCAGGTATACCCCGCGGTTGGACATTCCCTGGAGGATTTCCCGGGAAGCGATGCGCCGTTCGCCGAGAAACTGCCAGGCGAGCGTGTCCAGATTGGCCGCGGCAAGATAGCGGCCCGAGCCGAAGAGGTTGATACGCTCAAAGGCGTCGAGCACCCGCGCCTCCACGGCGTGGCGTTCGTCCTCGCCGCAGCGGGCGGGAAAGGCAAAATCGGAAAGGTTGCGCACGAGGGTGCAGTGGGAAACGACGGCTATCCACTGGTCCGGTGCCGTGGCGGCAATCCAGTCGGGCAGGTGGGCTGTCTGAATATCGTCGGCCATCGGTCAGTCTGTGCCCGCTTCAGTCAGGCGCAGTCCCGATTCCAGTCCGCGAATTTCGTCGCGCAGGCGCGCGGCCTGTTCATAGTCCTCGGCGCGCAGGACACTGCGCAGGAGCACCCGCTTGGTTTGCAGGTCCGAATAGAGACGCGCGATGGAGTTGTCGAGGCGGGGGGCTTTGCCCTGGTGGCGGAGCGAGCGGTGCAGCCCCTCCAGAATGGATTCAATCTCCTGGCCGAACTCGGTGTAGCACGAGGGGCACCCCACCACCGCCGTCTCCGCGATGCGCTCCAGCGACACGGCGCAGACCGGGCAGACCCGGCGCGACCGGGGAACGGTGCGCTGGGGTGCGGGGGTGCCGCGCACGGCCGGTTTGGCCGTGCCCAGGGTAAACACCGACGACACGTCCTGCTTGTAGCGCGACAGGCATTCGGCGCACAAATCCTGGTGCACCGCCTTGCCGTCCACCACTTCAGCGTAGCGCACGGTCGCGGGGTTCTTGTGGCACCGCTGGCAAAGCATTACATTCAGCCTCCAAACGCAAGTATACCATCTTCACCCCTTCCCCCTTCCAAAGTCCGTTCTGTGTTACTTCAACAACGGAAGCATGGCCTTAAACTCGGGTGTGCCCGCAGCGCGCAACAGTTCGAATATGGCCATCTGCACCGACACGATGGTGACGCCCGCCCGCGCCATGCGGTCGATGCCAAAACGGTATTCCTCCGGGGTGCTGGAAGACACCGCATCGGCCGCAACAAAGACTTCGTAGCCTTCGGCCAGGGCGGACAGGGCCGTCTGCGAAACGCAGACATGGGCCTCCATCCCCACGATGAGCAGTTGGGGCCGGTCCAGCGCGGCCAGCGCGGTCCGGAAACCTTCGTTGGCCAGGCAGCCGAATTCCGTTTTCGGCAGGCGCGGAACCCCCTCCAACTCGTCGGCAATGCGGCTGATGGTGCCGCCCAGACGTCCGGGATACTGCTCCGTCACCAGCACCGGCAGGTCCAGAATGCGCGCCGCGCGCACCATCTTCGTCGCATTGGCCAGATAGGCCTCGGTCCTGTCCGCGTCTTTCGGCAGCAGCACCTCCTGAATGTCAATCACTGTCAGGACGGCCTTTTCACGGTCGAGCAGCATGGATAATTCTCCCAAGATGGATGGTTCAGGGGAAAAAGTATACCCCGAGCGCCCCGTTTGGAGCCAATCTCAGACCACTTACAACGGCGGTGCGCGGCAGAAAGCCGCCGGGGGACGGGCTCCCGTGTCCGCCCAAGGCAAAGGAACGGCAGCCCCGGCGCGTATGGGAAACGGGTGCCTGTCTAGGGTCGCAACCCCAACGACACCAAGGAAGCCCGCCCACGAACGCCACCAAAGTTGCCCCGAACTTGCCTGTTCGTATAGGACGTTTTTTTGGAGGGAACTTTCAGGATGGGAATAACTGTTGACAACCGAAAAGCCCTATGCTAAACTGAACCAGAGTCGAAAGAGGGCTTTCGGTGTCTTTTTTCGTTACTGTGGAGGATCGCGCTTTGAGTACGAAACGTTTTGCGATGTTGCTCGCGGCGATGGCCGTGCTGGCCGCAACGGTGGTTTCCGCCCAGACCTATAATCCGGACGTGGACCTGCCCAAGCCGACGGGCATGGAAAAATCGCTGACCAAGCTGGGACGGGGCCTGTCGAACATCATGCTCGGCTGGGCCGAGATCCCCATGACCTTTGACAAAAACCTCAAGAAGGGCAAGCCGCTGGGCTACCTGATCGGCGTGGCTCCCGTGCTCGGCACGGCCCGTGCGGTCATGCGCACCGGCACGGGCGTCTTCGAGGCGACCAGCTTCCCCTTCACGGACAAGCAGGTCAACTACGAAGCTGTGCTGGAACCGGATTTCATTTTCTAGGTCCGATCCGACTTCCCATTATTGGACGATTCCCGGCTCTGCGGTTCGCCGCGGGGCCGGTTTCTTTTTGTTTATGCGGGGAGGTGGAGGTTCTGGGAGCATGCGGAAGTATACACCCCCCGCCGCTTCCCCCTTCGCAAAGGCTACGGCGGACACGTCGCAGCACCCCTCGCAGGAGATGCCAAGAAACACCCCCCGGCCCTTCGGGCCACCCCCCTCGAGGGGGGACCAAGACAACACCCCTGGGCCCTGTTGGGGCCCGCTCGAGGCCAACACTGAAAGTCCGCAACAACGGTAGGCCCGCCAATAGAAAGCGGGACAGCCGTTTCCGGTTGTCCCGCTTCACAAAATGATGTTGTGCGCCGCCTATTTGAGCACGTACAAGTCCTTCCACAGAATGCCCTCTGCGCCGCCGGTGTGCAGTTGCAAGGCGAAGAATCCCTCGGAGAGCAACTGTTTTTCATCCACCAGGTCAAGCACGCGCATGCCGTTGACCCAGGTGGTCACGTGGTTGCCGGTGGAGCGAATCTCGATCTCGTTCCAGTCGTTGCGGCGCAGCACCAGGGCGGCGGCCACGGCCGGGTCGGGCTTTACCAGCCAGCCGCGCTTGTAGCTCTCGTACACCCAGCCGGTGGGCGACGGATAGCCGGGGTCCACCTCGCCCTGCAGGCCCGAAATGACGGGATAGCCGTCGTCCTTCGGGGTGATACTGGAATGGTAGAAGAGGCCGTAGTTGCCCGCGCCCAGCATTTTGAAGCCGCCGCGCACGCGGAAGTCCTTGAAGGTCTCGACCGTGCCCAGATAGCCCTCGCTCTTTTTCGGTCCGCTGTGGCCGTCAATCACGCCGTCCTTGACCGACCAGTCTTCCTCGCCCCATTTCTTCCAGCCGTCAAAATCCTTGCCGTTGAACAGGGCGCGCCATTCGCCGTTGCGGCCGTAATCCTTCACGCGGATGTTGCGGTATTCCACCACAGTGGCGTCCTCCTGCTGGGCTGCGAAGGTCTGCAGGGCGATCAGGCCCTTGATATAGGCCTCGTCCTCAAATTTCGCCGCCAGCACGTCGTGCAGGTAAATCTCGATGCTGCTGCCCCTGGCCACCACGCGCATCGTGTTCCAGTCTTTCTGCTTCAACGTCAGGTAGGCGTCTTCGGCCGCGTCCTTCACCAGCGGGCCGCGCCCGTTCTCATCCACCAACCGGCCCGTTGCCGGACGCTGACGTGTTTCGATGTTTGCCTGGTAGCCGTACATCTGCTTGGGCGCCGTGTCCACGGTCTCGCCGTCCTTCAACGGTACCCGCGGCAGCCACTGCGACCGGAACTGCACGCCGCCGTTGGTCGGGACCTGCGTGCGGAACTCGACCTCAATTTCAACGTCCGCAAACTCCTGCTTCTGGTAGACGAGCCAGCAGTTCTGGTCCTTCAACGCCTTGCCCGAGAGGACCCCGTCGGTCACCGTCCACTCGCCGCCTTCTGCCTTCCATCCTGCCAGGTCCGCGCCCGGCGTAATCGTTTCCCAGTCCGCCGCGCCCGCGATTCCGCACAGAACCGCCAGCAGCGCCAAAGTTGCCATTGTCCGCATGGTCATTCTCCTAACCGTTGCCCGCCCAAATTGACGGGGGGCATCCATGCTACCACCCGCCCCGATGAAAGGCAACTGGAAAGTCCCCACTGGGAGCGCCGGCATCCCTGCCGACTGCGTTTCTTGGAATACCAGTGTCGCTGACTCAGCCCCAAGAGGCCGGCAGGGATGTTCCCGCTTTCGCGAGAATGACGGGCGCTCCCAGTGCCTTCCGCCGCCGTGGTACCCTACGATGGAAAGGAATCATGCCATGCATCGTCTGTTCATAACTTGGATTGTGATGGGGATACTGGGCGTGTCGGCAAGCGCCGAGACGGTTCGTGTGGTCGTGGGCACGCAGGCCTCGCAAATCGAACAGAAGGCGGCGGGACTGCTGGTGGAGCGCCTGAGCGAAGCGCACCTGCGCGCCGAGCTGTCGCAGGAGATGCCGCAGACCGGTGTGGCCATTGTGTTGGGTACGGCAGAACGGCATGCGGTGCTGAGGGACCTGCTGAAACAGGCGCACGTGCCTCTGCCCACCGCGCTCGATCCGGGCGGCGAGGGCTATGTGCTGAGAACGGGCCTTAACGGGGACCTACGCCCAATACTGGCGGCGGGCGTGGACGAACGCGGTGTGCTGTACGCGGTGGGCGGCCTGTTGCGCGCAATGCAGAAAACAGAAACGGGCAAGGAGTTTCCGGAAGCGTGGGACGAGCGCACTGCGCCGGCTTTCAAGATTCGCGGGCTGCTGGCATGGCAGGGCGCGACGATTCGCGAGTTGACCCATGGCCGGAAGTGGACGGAGGCGGAGTGGGAGCGCAATGTGCTGAACTACGTGCTGGCGGGCGCGAACACCTTTGAGACCGGCGGTTCGGCACTGCCGCAACGGGACGTGGTCGCCTTCTTCAAGTCCTGGGGCCTGGACACGCTGACGCACATCCCCGCCAATGCCGGGTCGGGTCCGCCCCAATGGGCGGCCATTGAATCCATCGGTCGACCGGGCTATTTGTGTCCCTCCGTGCCCGAGGCGCGGCAGGCACTGCTCGATGCGGCGGACCGCTATTGGAAGACCGCGCCGGACTATGATTACGTGCGCTACGTCTCCGGTGACGGCGGCGGATGCGAGTGCGACAAGTGCCGCCCCTACGGCGCGCAGTACATCCGGCTGGTGCACGACCTGGCGGCGATTGCGCGCAGGTACCATCCGAAGCTCCAAGTCTTCGCGTCGAACCAGAAGCTGGACAATGACGGCGACCAGGCCATTTTCGACTATCTTCGGCAGTCGGACGAGCCGTGGTTGCAGGGGTTCTGCATGGGGCCCGGTTCGAACGCGATGGGCTGGATGCCCGGACGGCGGCAGGACCACCGCATGGACCTGTTCGACCATCCGGGCTTCGGCCCCTGGAGCCGCTATCCGCAGGAGGTGATCCATCAACTGCCGCCGCAGACGGACCTGGTCTACTTCACCGACCTGACGCACTGGGTCTACTCCGAATACGGGCTGATGGACCACGAGCTGATCCCCGACCGCAACCACGAGCTGCCGCCGCACTGGGGCGACTGGCTTTACAACCAGAGGCCGGACCCGGCCATGGTCATGGTCTACGACCGGCGCAGCTTTCACGCGCGCCCGCGTAGCTATTACCGGGCGTTTCAGGAGATGATGCCCTTCGCGGTCGGCGATGTGGCCTATTCGGAAGGACACCACGATCACTTCAACCAGTGGATGTGGCAGCGGCTGCTGTGGAACCCGCACCGCACGGTGAACGACCTGGTGCGCGAATATGCCGAGCTGCATTTCGGCGGCCGCGCCGCTGGCGACATGGTCACAGCCATTTTCCAATTGGAACAGAATCTGATGACGCCCATTGAGAAGAATGCGGGCATCGACCTGTTCTACGGCCTGGTGCACAAGGCCGGTGCCGAGATGCCGGCCCGGCGGATGGAGGCCAATTATCTGTGGCGGCAGTACATGCAAAAGGCGGCGCTGGACAAGTATATCCAGTTGCGCGTGCGCGCCCAGCAGGCGCGCCAGCAAAGCGCGGAGCAGACGCTGCGCACGGCGCTCGGCACGGACGGATTGTCCAAGGCGCTGGCAGCGGTGAAGACGACACTTGCCGCCGACATTGAGTCGGAGGGCATGAAGGATTTGCGCGACGAGGCGAAGCACTTGGGCGAGGAAAGTGACCGTATCTACGGCGTGCGGAGCGAGGGCCTGTTCAACCTGGACCAGGACTTCATCGGTCTGGGTTGGATGGAGCAGCAGGTGGACCGTGCACTGGCCCTGCCGGAAGCGGAGCGGGCCGCGGTAATTCGCGCCGCGGTGGACTATGAAGACCCGGGGCCGGGCGGATTCTATGACGACCCCGGCGTGCCGGGCCGCGCCCCGCATCTGGTCAATGGATGCGCCTTTGGCGAAACGGGTTTTTCCAGCGCCAACCGCATTTCACAGCGCAACATGGCCTTCACCACGGACGAGAAAGAGGGCGTAGCGTTTGAATACGAGGGGCTCGATCCCAAGGCGTCGTACCGTGTGAAACTCAGCCTTGTTCGACCGAGCTATCTGCCACGTTATGCGGCCTTCCAACCGCAGAAAACCGAGTCCATCTTTGCCGGGGATGTCTGTCTCGCCAAGGACCTGGAACTCCCTTTGGAAAAAGCGGAGTTCTTTGAGTACGACATTCCCCCGTCCGTAACCAGGGACGGCACGCTGCGCTTATGGTTCCAGAAGTCCGCAGGTGTGGGGGAAGGGCCCAATCCGCAAGTCACGCTTTGGCGGGACACCGGCGGATGGGGCACGCTGTGTTCGGAGGTGTGGTTGATGAAGAAGTAGAAGGGTGCCCGGAGCGAAGCGGAGCGCACCGTCTTTCCTTGGTTCCGTATCGGTAAGCGGGGAAACGGTGCGCTCCGCTTCGCTGCGACTACCCTACGAACTGTGCCTATTCACATTCCATACCTTTGATGTCCTCTATCGGCGTGTGACCCCATTCTGTCCCGTACCAACCCATCCGCGCATACTTGTGGAACGTTGACCACGGCCATTGTTCCGGCCATTCCACAAGACCATGTTTCACTGGATTGTAATGCACATAATGGAAATGCCGACTGAAGTCATTGTCGTCGCGAATTTTATGCTCCCAATACCTCCGCTGCCAGTAGCCGCACTCGTTTCGAGTTCGCCTTGATGTATTCCGCCGTCCCTCGGCACCGCCCTCGCGACGGTACCGGAAGGAGAAGCGCGCCTTCAGATGGCGCCATCGCCTGTCATAATCGGTATCCTCCTCCGGCATCGCCCAAATCGTGTGCAGATGGTCCGGCATCAGGCATACGGCATGGGTCTCAAACGGATAGCGCGCGCACGTCTCCCGCCACGCCTCGCGCAAACATTGCCGGGCCAACGGTTCGGTCAAGAAAGCCCTGCGTTCATGCGTCACCACGGAAAAGAAGAAAGTACCGCCCTCTTCACGAAGCCGTATGTAGTTCGGCATAATCCAATTCCTGCATTTGGAAACAGCGCCATCAAGACGGTGCGCTCCGTTTCACTGCGAGCACTAACAACTACAACCGCCTCCGTCTCTTTCGGATAACGGCGCAACCTCCAAGACCCAGCAGAGTTGCCAATATCATGGTTTCGGTGGTGTCGAAAACTGGCAGGTTCACGCGGTCTCGCACCTCAAGTGTCGCCGACGGGGATGAATAGGTAGCAGGAGCCTCGTCCGTCACGTCACACCAGTAACGACCGGTGTTGCCCAAGGTAAGGCCAATCAAGGTTAGTTTCGGAGCATCGACGCCGACGGGTGTTTGTGTCTTCTGGCCGCTGTCGAACCACCACTGGTAGTGCAGCGCGCCAATTCCGCCCGCCGTTGTTACCGAAAACTGCGCTATCTCTCCGACATACCTTTGCAGGCTTTGCGGCGGTTTGGGAAACACAACGATTCCGGTGCACGGTCCCGTCGACACGGTCAGGGCCACAGCACTGCCGGGGACTGCCGCTTGTCCCGCCAACGGACTCTGGCTGATGACCATGTCTGGCATCAAGATGTCGCTGCATATCCGTGTCACTGTGCCCGCGGAAAGATTCGCGCCGGTAAGGATCGCCTGTGCCGCCTCCTGTGGTTGGCCCGCCACATCCGGCACGGTAACATCAATAACCCCGCCCGTCACCGGCCACAGTTTTGCTGTGGCATCCATTTCTCCGGTAACCACCTTGGTCCCGTCCGGGGAGAACGCCACGCAAAGTACTGCCGACGAAGGCCCCCTAAAATCGCGAAGTTCCGCGCCCGTGGCCACGTCCCACAATGCCGCCGTATAGTACAGTGTTCCAGTCAGCACTCTCGTCCCGTCCGGGGAAAATGCCACGGAATACACTCCGCCGTTGTATCCTGAAATGGGTCTTATTCCCGTGAAAGTCGCGGAATCATACAGTATCGCCGGACCCAAGCTGCACCCAGCAAGTAACTTCGTCCCGTCCGGGGAAAATGCCAGTGAGCGCACCGGACCCAGGCCGCCACCAAAGACATGAAGCTGCGTACCCGTCGCCGTTTCCCAAACCCTTATGGTACAGTCGCCGTAGTCCAAAGCGCCGGATGCCCCGGTGAGCACCTTGGTGCCGTCCGGGGAAAACGCCACGGCCGATATACCTTGTGTGTGGCCGACGAAGGTGCGAGTCAAGTCGCCTGTCGTCACATCCCACAATCTTGCAATCGCATCACCTGAGCCAGTCAGCACCTTGGTCCCATCCGGGGAGAAGGCCACACAGTTTTCAAAACTGGGGGGAGAAAAGGAGCGCAGACAGATGCCATTTGCCGTGTCCCACAGTTTCGCCATGTCGTCGCCTCCCCCTGTAACCGCCATGGTGCCGTCCGGGGAAAATGCCACTGAGGAGACTCCGCGTGTGTGCCCCAGGAGCAGGCGAATGAATGTTCCCGTAGCGGCATCCCACAGCTTGGCAGTGTAGTCTTCCCGACTCGATCCTGTCAGGACTTTGGTTCCGTCCGGGGAAAACGCCACGGCTGGCGCCGACCCTCTCGTATGACCGCCCAAAACACGGAGGCCCGTACCCACTGACGCATCCCACACTCTGATCGTATTGTCACACGAACCCGTAAGCGCCTTAGTTCCGTCCGGGGAAAACGATGCAGAAAACACTACGCAGGTATGACCGGTCAATGTCCGCATGACCGTGCCGGTGGCCTCATTCCAGATTATTGCTGTGTTGTCGTCCGACGCAGTGAGCACCCTGGCCCCGTCCGTGGAAAACGACGCGGAGGTTAACGTCCCCGTGTGTCCCGTGAATGTACGAATGACCGCGCCGGTGTCAGCACTCCAAAGTTTCGCTTTATCGTCACCCGCCCCGGTGAGCACCTTACTCCCGTCCGGGGAAAAAGACACGGCGCGCACACCACCCGTATGGCCACTGAAGGCGTGGAGTTCCGCGCCAGTGGCCACGTTCCAGAGTCTTGCTGTGTTGTCCCACGATCCGGTAAGCACCTCATTTCCGTCCGGGGAAAAAGACACGGCACTTACGGATCCTGTGTGACCGATGAACGCGTGAAGCTCCGTACCTGCAGATATGTTCCACAGCTTCGCTGTTGAGTCCCCCGACCCGGAGAGCATCTTCGTTCCGTCCGAGGAAAAAGACACGGCGTTTACGGATCCCGTGTGACCGATGAAGGTGTGAAGCTCCGCACCTGTGGATATGCTCCACAGCTTTGCCGTGGAGTCCCCCGACCCAGAGAGCATCTTCGTTCCGTCCGGGGAAAACGACGTGCAGGTCACCCGATCCGCGTGTCCGCTGAAGGTACGAATGACCGCTCCTGTGCTAATGTCAAAAAGCCGTACCTTGTGGTCTGCGGAGCCGGTGAGGAATTTCGTGCCATCGGGAGAGTAGGCCACATTCGAGGTGAGTTCCCCGTAGCCGTACTGGAGGAGCGGGGTGGAAATGCTGTCCTTCTCCATGGCCTTGTTCGTGCCGTCGCCGGAAAGGGGGGTTTCCGAGCTCGCCGCCATGACCGCGGCCGAAAGCAACAACGCCATGGCCAAGATTCCAGCGCCGCAATTCCCCAACCACCTCTTTGACATACCCCTTCACCTTTCTTGTGCGGGACTACCCGCCTGTCTTGTTGTGACCGTTGCATCAATGCACGACCCAGTGGCGGCACTTCTTATCGACTGTACCGTAACAGGGTTTGGATTTTTTATATCCACAATCCAGTTAGCTGCGCAAAAGTATAGCACGATGAAAACCCAGCCAAGAAGATGGTGCGCTCCGCTTCGCTGCGAGCACCCTACGCCAGCAGGGCGGTGCGTGTCCTTACCGCATCGCCCTCTCATATGCGGCGAGCAACTGCTCTTTCTGGTGGTCCCAGGCGAGGCCGTTGAGAATGCGCTCCCGGCCTTCTTTGCCCATGCGCTCGCGCTCTTCCGGGTGGTCTAGCAGCCAGGCGATCTTTTCGGCGAATTCGCGCTCGCTGTTGGGTGTCACATAGAGCGCGCCGCCTGCCGCGCTGGCGCGGGTTTCGACGAGGTCGAAGGCAACCACGGGTTTCCCCAGCCCCATGTATTCGAGCACCTTGACCAGCGTGGATTTTTCGTTGAGCCCGATGGCCGGGTCGGGACAGACGCACACCGACGCGGTGGCGATGCCCTCGAACACTTTCTCCTGCGCGACCAGTCCGGTGAAGGTGACGTTGTCCTCGATGCCGGCCACGCGGGTGTAGGCCTTGAGCGTGGGCACTTCGGGGCCGTCGCCGATGAGCAGCGCGTGAAAATCCGTCCGGCCCACATCGCGGCGAAGCATCATCAGCGCGCGCAGGAGATAGTCCAGGCCGTCCTGCTTTCCCATCATGCCCACATAGACAATCAGATGCTCCGCGCCCTTCTTCAGCTCAGCGTTGGGGGCCGCGCTCTTGAGCCGCGAAAGCTCGGGGCCGTTGCGCACGACGAACACATCTTCGGGCCGCTTGCCTCCGCGCTCGAGGGCAATCTTGCGGTAGGACTCGTTGGTGGACATGACCACATTGGCGAGCCGGAAGGTGAGGCGCTCGAAGAACAGCAGCGCGCGGTAGACCTTCCCGGGCTGCTTGTCCGGGTTCTTGGAGATGTAGAGTTCGGGCGAAAGATCGTGATGATCAAAGATTACGCGCACGCCCACGAGTTTGAAGGGAAGGGCGGCGAAGATGAGCAGGTCGGGGGGGTTGCAAATCTGGATGACGTCGAAGCCTTTCCGGAGCCACACGCGCAGCGCCAGCCAGAACATGGACAGCACCGCCAGTCCGTATTCGATCACGTATGCGGTGAAGGCGCCCTGGGCCTCGATGAGTTTGAAGCGGCGCACTTCGATGCCGTCGATGGTCTCGCGGGGGGCGTTGTCACGGTCGGTGCCGCGGGGGGAGATGACGGTCACCTGCCAGCCCGCCTCACGCAGGCTCAGGGCCTCGCGCCACACGCGCCGGTCGAAGGGGACCGACAGATTCTCGACGAGCAGGAGCGCCCGCCTTGGGCGCGCGCCGCCGCCCATCAGCCTGCGGGCCTGCGGTAGATGCACACGCCGAGATGGCGCAGGTCGCAGGCGTGGGCCATGCGCGGGTCGGCGGCGAGCCGCCGCCACACGCGGCGCATGCCGTCGGACCAGGCGATGTCATCAAACACCACCACGGCGCCGTCGGTCAGCGCCGGCTCTATCTTGTTGAAATAATCCCAGGTGGCCTTTTCGTCATGGTGCCCGTCGATAAACACAAACCCGAATCCCGGATGCTCGGCCACAACGGTGTCCAGCGTTTTTTGAAAGGGCCCCACGACGATATTGATGTTTTCAAAGCCGAGGTCTTGGAAATTGGCCGCGGCCACGGCCGCCGCACCTGGCGCGCCCTCCAGGGTAATCACCTGGCCTCCGGCCCCGTTGAGCCGCAACGCGGCGGCCATGTAGGAACTGGCGATGCCGACGCAGGTGCCCAGTTCCAGGCACAGCGAGGGCTGCACGGCGCGCACGAGCGCAAAGTGCATGGAGGCCCACACCTGCGGTGAGCTGGCCGCCCGGGCGAAATCGCCCACGACCCGCTGCACCGTGCGGCCTTCGCCGCCCGCCGCGCCCGCGCCCGCGCCGTAGTCGGGCTGGTCAAAGGTGTCGGTGCGCGCGTTCACTTTGGCGCGCTGCGCCTCCACGCATTCCATCAGCACCTGCTCGGACGCGTCAAAGGCGCGGCAGCCCGCCTTTAGAAAGGCGTCGCCCACGGCGCGCGCCGCGGCATCGTCCAGCGCGGCCATCCGCGCGCCCTCGGCGCGCAGGCGAGAACGGTAGACATAGGGTTTGACAAAATTCTTGAGCAGGCCCAGCATTGACATGTCATTCACCCGGTTTCAGTGTTCGGATGCACCGGGCGGGATTGCCCGCCCACAGTTCTCCCGCGGGCACCGACTTGGTCACCACGCTGCCCGCGCCCACCATGGCGCCCTCGCCAATCTCGACGCCGCAAATCACGGTGACCGACGACCCGAGGGAGGCGCGCCGCCGCACGACGGTCGGCACCACGTGCCAGTCCGCCTCGGTTTGCAGTGAGCCGTCCGCATTGACGGCGCGGGGAAAGCGGTCGTTGGTGAAGGTGACATTGTGGCCGACGAAAACGCCGTCCTCGATGGTCACGCCCTCGCACAGAAAACTGTGGCTCGAAATCTTGCAGTCCGCGCCGATCTGCACGCCCTTTTGGATTTCAACAAAGGCGCCCACCTTGGAGCGGTCGCCGATGCTGCAGCCGTAGGCGTTGATGAAGCACGCCAGGCGCACGTCCTCGCCCAGCACCACGTTGGGCGCAATGCGGTTGTAGTTTTCCATGACACTCCTTGCCGCGCCGCGCGCGGATGAAACAGCGATGTCGCGGGGAGGATGCGGTCCGGCGAGGCCTGTTTCTTCCGGGTCAGGACAGTTCCACCGCCCGACCCTGGTTGCGCAATGACTCGTCCGTTGCCTCGAGCAGCCGCACCATGCGCGCGCCCGCGGCCCCGTCGTTGAAGGGGCGTTCGCCCGATTCGAGGCAGCGCACAAAATAGTCCAGTTCGGCGTGCAGCGCCTCGGTGCCGGGCACGACGGGGGCGTGCATCGCGCCGTGGCGCGGTGTGGCCAGCACCTGGTACAACCCCTCCTTCGTCGTCACCTCCATGCCCTTGTCGTAAATCTTGATGCGCTCCTCCATGTTCAGGTCGTCCCAGAGCAGCATCTTCTTGGACCCGCCGATGATGGTGCGCCGTATCTTCACCGGCGACAACCAGTTCAGGTGCAGGTGCGCGATCACGTTGTTGTCATAGTAGACGATCAGGTAGGCAACGTCTTCGAGGCCCGTGCCGAAATGTCCCGACCCGTGGGCCGACACCGCCCGCGCGGTAGGCCCGAGGAGATGGTCCATGACGGAAAAGTCGTGGGGCGCCAGATCCCAGATCACGTTGATGTCGTGCTGGAAGAGGCCCAGGTTAATCCGCACCGAGTCATAATAGTAAATGTCGCCCAATTCGCCGCTGTCGACCAGTTCCTTCATTTTGCGCACCGCGCCGGTAAAGAGGAAGGTGTGGTCCACCACGAGCTGCAGGCCCCGGTCCGCCGCAAGGTCAACCAGTTCCTGGGCCTGGACGGAGTTTGAGGTCATGGGCTTTTCCACCCAGACGTGCTTGTTGTGCAGCAGCGCCTCGCGCGCAAGCGCGTAGTGCGTGAAGACAGGGGTGGCCACGACAACAAGATCGATGTCGTCGGCGTGCGTCACCCGCTCGGCCTCGGCCACCACGTCCACCGCGGGGTAGGTCTTGCGCACCAGTTTTCGCCGGTTTTCCAGCATGTCCGACACGCGCACCAGTTCGCAGCCCTCGTGGGCGTTGATGTTGCGCGCCAGATTGGGTCCCCAGTAGCCGTACCCGATCAGTCCAACTCTCAGCATGACCGTTCCTTTCCGTTCGAACCGCTTAGTCCAGGCTCACCAGCCACTTGCGCAGTCTCGGCGCGCCGTCGTCTTTAATGTATGCGAAGGCGCTGGTGAGCAGAAGTGCCAGCAGGGTGGCCAGGAGCACGCGCCCCTTGCGGCCCAGCAGGCCCTTGTCCTCTATGGCGTAGGTTTCGGTGGTGATGCGGTTGAGGCCGACCGGCTTGTCCTTGCCCGTCTCGCCCAGTGCGATGGTGTGGGCGGCCGTCATGAACGATTCCGCCGTGGCGACGTCGTCATATATCTTCTTGGCAATTTCTGTCTGCGTCTTGAGGCGCATCTGTATCATGCTGTGGTCGGCCAGATTCTGCTGAATCTCCGTCTGTTCGGTGCGCAGTTGGGCGATCTGCCGGTCAATTGCCACCAGCTCCGCCTCGGCGCCCTTGACCTCCAGCATCGCCGACCGTTCCAGGGTGAAGACGGACATTTCCTCCTCGGTGCCCAGCATGCCGTACAACTTTTCCGACACGTTGAGGTTGTTGCTGATCTCGCCCTGGGTCATCTTGTGCTGGCCGTACTGCTCTTTGAGCGAGGCTAGCTGGGTGTTCAGCGTTTCAAGCTGCCCCTTGATGGACTCCAGTTCCGCCGTCTTGCCGCTGATGCCGGCCAGTGCCTCATTCTCGTCCTTCTTGAGCTCCAGGTAGACAGGATTCATTTCCTGGTTCACCATGACCTTTTCCTTAAGTTCGGAAAGGGACTTGTTGTTGGCCCCGCCGACAATCCAGTAGGCGGTTTCGCTGGGGGCGTGGGCCAGCTCGATGGTCGGCTTTTCCAATTCAAGGGACTTGCGGATCGTTTTGAGGCTTTCCTCCTCCCCCTTCATCCGGCGCTCGATGTCGTCGTGCTGTTCGCTCAGGCGCACCTGAAGCGCAAGCTGCTTGTCCATTTCCTGGGAGATCATTTCCAGATTCGCCTGCGCCATTTCAACCTTCATTTTGTCGCGCAGTTCGCCCGCCTCGCCGGAAAACTTTTCCTGGGACCCCTGGAGCATCTTGGCGATGTCCCCACGCACCAGTTCCAGCCTGGACTTGGCAACCTCAAGCTGGCGCTCCATGACCGTGTGCTTGTCCAGGAAGGTGTTTATGAGCGAGACCCGGGACTCAAGGTCCTGCTTGAGCACATCCAAATTCCAAGCCCCCGTTTCCTTGCGCATTTCGTCCCAGGCTTTGTCCAATTCGGTCTGGTATTCTTTTTTCTCGCGGCCAAGAATGAACGCGGGCGCGCCGACGCGCATCGTGGCGGCGCGCTGAGCCTGCGCCGTGGCAACCTCCGCCCACGTGTTCACGATGTTCTTGGCAAGCTCCGGCGTGTCTCCCAGCGCGGTGAGGTGGATAAGTGGTGAGTAGTTGACGGGTCGGCTTGTCTCGTCCACCACATCGACCAGCACATCCAGATTCTGCACAAAGTCCTGCAGTTCGGGAGGGGTGGAGTCACCAAAGGCTTTGGACGTCTTTAGATTGTCGAGCAGTTTTCCCAGGACGGAGGAACTCATGAGGAGCGTTTCGTAGGCCTTGGGATTGAGCGGCGGGGGCATCATTCTCGTGGTGCCCTCGTCGTGCTCTGCCGACCCCCCGCGTTCAATGCCTGTCACGAGCAGAATCGTGTCCGCCGAATAGTTGGGCGGAAACACCAGCTCTTTGGTCACCGCCAGCGCGCCTGCCAGCACGGTGACAATAACGATCACTTTGATATTTTTGATCAGCGCGTGCAGCGCGCTCTTGTATAAGTCGTTCATGGCCGCTCCTGTAATCGGATTCGCCGACACGCATGCCCTGCTTCTGGCCCCCCAGCCTCCACCAGTGTCGGAACATTAGCGCACCGCGCCCATTCGGGTCAAACCAACGGCCCCGCCGACACCTTGCGCGGACAGGCTGGAGACGGTTAGGATGCGGCGGGTACAGGGCGGCAAAAGAGGCCAAATGGCGCTGCTGGAAGTAAGCAATCTGCGGACATGGTTTCACACGCGCGAGGGTGTTGTGCGTGCGGTGGACGGCGTGTCTTTCGCCCTGGAGGCGGGGGAGATGCTGGGGGTGGTGGGCGAATCCGGCAGCGGCAAATCGGTCACCTTTTATTCCCTGCTGGGGTTGGTTCCCGTTCCACCGGGGCGTATTGAGAGCGGCCGGGCGCTGTTTGAGGGGTGCGACCTGCTCCAAATATCCTCCCAGGGAATGCGCAACGTGCGCGGACGGCGCATTGCGATGGTCTTTCAGGACCCCATGACCGCGCTCAACCCGTATATGACGGTCGCCGCCCAGGTGGCCGAGCCGCTGACGGTCCATGAGGGACTCTCCCATGCCGAAGCCCGGGTGCGGGTTCTGGAGGCCCTGCGCGCCGTGGGCATTCAGGACGCCGAGCGGCGCATGGACCTCTATCCCCATGCCTTTTCCGGCGGCATGCGCCAGCGGGTGATGATTGCCATGGCGCTAACGACCAATCCCGCCCTGCTCGTTGCCGATGAACCCACCACGGCCCTCGACGTGACCGTGCAGTCCCAGATTCTCGACCTCATTGCCGGACTCCAGCGAAACCGCGGCATGGCGGTGGTGCTGATTACCCATGATTTGGGCGTGGTTGCCCGCGCCTGCGACCGGGTCGCCGTGATGTACGCGGGCCGGATCGTTGAATCGGCGCGGACCGAGGCTCTCTTTGATCGACCGCGCCATCCCTATACGGAGGCGCTGATGGATTCGCTGCCATCGACCGCGCCCGCGGGCGCGCCGCTCCGGGCTATCCCCGGCATGCCGCCCGACCTCTTGGGCGAACGGAGCGGCTGTCCCTTTGCGCCGCGCTGCACCCATGCCGTTGACCGTTGCCGCACGGCCGAGTGCGCCCTCGTCGAAACGGAACCGGGCCACGCCACGGCGTGTATCCGCGCACAGGCGGGGGAGTGGTGATGGACGGCCCCTTGCTTGAAACCAAAGACCTGTGCGTGTGGTTTCCAGTGCGTCGCGGCCGGGGCCTTGGCGCGAAAAAGGCCATGGTTCGTGCGGTGGACGGGGTGAGCCTTCAGGTGGCTGCGGGCGAAACGCTGGGGCTGGTGGGAGAGTCGGGCTGCGGCAAATCGACCTTCGCACGGACGCTGGTGCTGCTGGAAAAGCCCGTTTCGGGCGAGGTGCTCTTTGAAGGCCGCTCCCTGCGCGGGCTGGGTGCCCGCGAACTGCGCCGCGTGCGGCCCCGCCTGCAGATGATTTTTCAGGACCCCTATGCCTCGCTAAACCCCCGCATGACCGTGGCGGATGCTCTGGCCGAGCCGATGATCGTCCACGGCACTGTCCCGCGCGCGGAGGTGCCTGCGGCGGTGGCCCGGCTTATGGAACGGGTGGGCCTTGCCCGCCGCACCATGCGCAAATACCCCCACGAATTCTCCGGCGGCCAGCGGCAGCGCATTGCCATCGCTCGTGCCCTGGCCACGGAACCGCGCCTTATCGTTGCCGACGAACCCGTTTCCGCACTGGACGTTTCGGTGCAGGCGCAGATCATCAACCTGTTGCGCGAACTCCAGGCCGAAATGGGCCTGACCATGGTCTTCATTTCGCACGATCTCTCCGTGGTGCGCCACCTCTCCCGCCGCATCGCCGTCATGTATCTGGGCCGCATCGTGGAGGAGGGACCGGCCGAGGCCGTGTTCGCCGAACCGCGCCATCCCTACGCCCACGCCCTGCTCAGCGCCGCCATGACCCCCGACCCACGCCGGGAACGCACCCGCCCGCGCATCCCCCTGCCCGGCGAGCCCCCTTCGCCCATCGACCCGCCCTCCGGTTGCCGGTTTCATCCGCGCTGTCCCATGGCCGGTCCAGAATGCGCCCTGCGCGGCCCCGAAGCCGAGTCCTGCGGACCGGACCACCGCGCGTGGTGTATGCGGTTATCTGCTGGGAAAGCAGACGACGCGTCGGTGTCTTTCTAAAGACATCGAGACGATTTTAAGACGGCCATCAGGGATGTCGGCACTCCCAGTAGATTGCCCCTTGACATTGGCTTACACTTGTGCGATAATGTCGCACAGATGTGAGAAACGCGACAGGAGTTGCACCCATGACGGACACACCCAGTATCTCGGCGGCTGAATGGATGGTCATGCAGGTTTTGTGGCGCACCCCCCGCCTCACGGCCGTGGAAGTGGCCGAGGCGCTGGAGGGCCAGGCCGACTGGCACCCCAAGACGGTGCGCACACTGCTGGGCCGGCTGGTGGCCAAAGGTGCGCTGGACCGGGAGAAGCGCGGCGGCGCATTGCGTTTTGCGCCGCTGGTGACCGAGGAACAGTGTGTGCGCGATGAAAGCCGCACTTTCCTGGAGCGCTGTTTCGCGGGCATGGCCCAGCCCATGCTGGCGCACTTTATCCAAAATGAACACCTGAGCGCGCAGGACATTGCCGCCCTTCGGGCGATGCTGGACCGGAAAACGGCCAGGGAGAACGAAGATGACGGATGTTAACCCGCTCTTCCAAGACATTTTCCTGCGCCTGCTGGCGGTGTCCGGGCAGGCCGCCCTGCTGGCCCTGCTGATTGTGGCGCTGCAGCGGCTGCTTCGGAGTTGGCTGAGTCCGGCATGGCGCTACGCCCTCTGGGCTGTGCTGCCGGTCAGACTCGTGCTGTTATGGTCTGTGCCCAGTGCTTGGAGCCTTTTCACGGTGCTTCAACACCTCTGGGTGGGTGTGCGGAGCGTGGCATCGGCGCCTGGGGCGCAGCACGGCGCGCCCGGCGAAACCCTCGCGCCTGTGCTGTCCACCGTTACGCCCGCGTTTTCTGTCCTGCACTGGGCCCTGGGGCTGTGGCTCTGCGGGGCCCTGCTCACGCTGGCCCTGGCGATGGCGCAGGCGTGGCTGCTGGGCCGTCAGGCCGGGCAGCGCACAGCGGTGACGGACCCCGAAACGCTTGCCGTGCTCGACGAGTGCCGTCGGTTGCTGAGGGTCCGGAGTCCCATACCCCTGTTGTCCGGTCCCGACACAAGCGGCCCCGGATTGCTGGGCTTCCTGCGGCCGCGCCTGCTGATTCCCGCACGGCTGCTGGCGCCGGAGGCGAAAGCACAACTCCGTTGTGTGCTGCTGCATGAACTCGCCCATGTCTGCCGCCGGGACATCTTTACCGGCTGGCTGGCCTATGTGCTCCTGTGCCTGCACTGGTTCAATCCCGTGCTGTGGTGGGCGAAACGGCGCTGCATTGACGACCGCGAACTCGCCTGCGACGCCCGGGTGCTGTCCCTGCTCAGCCCCGCCGAACGGCGCGTGTACGGCCATGCCCTGCTGGATCAGTTGCGCCTGGCCTCCCCCTCCTTCAGCAACCCCGGCCTGGTGGGCGTGCTGGAGGGCAGTTCAAACATCGAAAGGAGAATTGAGATGATCACCTCGTTTGGCCCCTCCACCCGCAGGGGCGGCATTCCCGCACTGGCCGTCCTGCTGGTCCTGTCCGTGACCGCGCTGACGGGCGCGGAAGAGTCCGTCATCGCGCAGCGGTCCGCTGAAATGGCCGTCGCCAACTCCGCCGCGCCGGAGACAACCGTCCTGCTTGCGCGGGACATGCCTTCGACCAGACCGCTTGCGCTTCCGGCGGAAACGACCGAACCGGATACGGCTCCTCCACAGGCCGCCCCGCCCGCCGCAACCCCTGTCTCGGTCACCGAACCAAAGACTGACGCAACCCAGCCCCCGGCAAAAGCCGACAAGGCGGGGACAAAAGCAACGGCCGCTTCGTTAAGACAGGCATCCACAAGACGACCCGAGGCACGTACCGCAGGCATCTCGCCTGCCCTGTCCTCCGCCGTGACACCGCCCAATGACAGGGAAGACCAAGGCAGGCAGGACGCCTGCGGCACAGAAGCGACCGCCCCAACACCGGTCCCACAAACGGCCACCAAGAACCCCGCAACACTGCACAACGCCATCAACAAAGCCGCCAGGGACTATGCCGATTCGCTCGAGGTGAAGAGCACGCGCCCCGGGGAAGACCTGCCCTTCACCATTACCGTGGGCGGTTCGATACAGGTGCGCGGAGAATACCGGAGCGGCATGCCCAAGAACAGCGCCCTGTCACGCAGCGATGGCTTCAATGCCAGCATGCGCACACGGGTGGCTGTCTGCGCCGACTTCGGCCAGGCGCAGTGCGTCGTGGAGGCTTCGAAGACGCAGGGAAGAAACGGCTTCCTCGGCCCGAGGGACGTGGATTGAGTCGTGATCCTTCATACTTCATATTCTCTCATCCAAGGTGATCACGTCACCGTGAAAAATGCACTCCTATTACCAAGGCCATCCACTTCGGCAGGCAAGAACGCTTGAAGACGATATAGGACGGGCAGGCACGGACGCCTTGCAGTCTAAACGGACTGAACAAAGATGTAGTCGCTGGCAACGGCGGAGTAATTGCCCGCCACGTCGCGGTACTGGACACGGACGGTGTTGTATGTGCCCGCCGGTCCCGGCAGGGTAAAGGTGCGCGTCGCCGCCGTCGGCTCCCAGAGCGTCCAGTTCCTGCCGTCCGCGCTAAAACGCATGGAGCTTACCCCGGAGCCCGTGTCCGACCAGGCCAGGGAAAGCGTGACCGACAGACTGGTGGTGGACTGTGCCCCCGCGTTGATGGTTATTGTGCCCCTGGGCGGCGTCGTGTCGAGGCGAATGGAGCTGCTGTAAACGACGGAACGGTTGTTGGCGATGTCGAGGAACTGGACGCGAACTGTCCTGTATCCGTCCCCTGCCAGCAGTGTGTGGGCCAGGGTCGCCTGCAGGGGCTGCCACGCCGTCCAAGTCGAGCCGTTGTCGCTGAAGCGCATCCGCACCGCATTGGACGACCAGGTCAGTGTCAGGGCAACGTCGGGGCTTTTGGTGGCCAGCGCGCCCTTGTTGATGAGAATGGATCCCGTGAGAGGCTGGGCGCCCTTGGATACGGTCATCTGCACCCCAGTGCCGGGCGCCACCGGCACCCCGGCGGACGGAGTCTGGCTGATGACTGTTCCGGCGGGCACCGTCGTGCTGTATTCCTGGATGATCGTTCCGACCAGCAGGTTCGCGCCGACAATCGCAGCGGACGCGGAGGATTGGGACTGACCGACCACGTCGGGCACGGACACATCGGTTGTTCCCGACGCTTCCGGCCCCAGGGCCGTGGTGTAGCCGGCACCGTTCTCCGCCAGGACTGCAAAGGAATAGGTCGTGCCCTGGGCGAGTCCGGTGATGGCGACAGAGCCCCACGTGGCGGCCGTCTGAAACAGATAAGCACCGCCAAGGCTTCCGTCTGACTGAACCCATTTGCCCAGGGTGGTGCATGCTATGGCGTACAACGTATGCGCAGGATTTCCATCGTTCGCCCCCACGGCGACCTCGAAGTCGGGCACGGTCTTGATCACCGGTTCGACCGCAGTCTGGGCAAGGGTCCAGGCCGTAATCGGGACGGTCCTGGCGCTTGTGCCGTAGATGCCCGTGGCGGCCACCTGAAATGAGTACAGAGAATTCGCCGCCAAACCCGATTGCAGCCAGGAAACGGTGTCGGCGGGGGTGGTTGCGCTGAGCGTGGACGGGGCTACGTCGCCCGGGTCGGTCCATACCATGAACCCGGATTCATCGGAGGACGTATCCTGCCAGGACCAGTCGATACTGGTGCTGGTAAATGCCAAAGTCTTAGGGTCAGACGGATCGGTTGGGGGGGTGCCTGTCGCCCCGACAGTCGAGGCAAACAAAATCAGTCCCAGGAAAAGAGGAAGTAGAATCCGACAATTGATGCCATTGGTTTTGACTGATCCGACATTGCTCATTGATGACCTCTTGTATCTGCCTTTCCGGCTTTGTGGGACTTGAGACATTTCGGGGGAAGGTTTGCTGTGGATGCACACCCGTTGTGCATGGCTTTTGTTCTTTCGAAGTTTGGATGCCTTTCACCCTTCCAGGCGGACAACTGGCTCTTTTAATGATTCGGGGAAAGCGAAAGGGGGTGATGACAGGGGAAGGTTCAAGGGCAATGCAACCGTTCCTTGGAATTGGGGGAAAGTTCTCGAAAGCTGACTTTCTGGTGGGGGCGACTTGCAGAAACAATGCCTTTTCCGAACTTGACAAACCCGGAAAAGAACTGTCAGCCAGGGCATTTTGCCGACACACAGGAAAACTGGTCAACCTGTATAGCTCCAGCCCCCGAATCGCACCTTCGAGAATAGTACTGAAACCAACACTGCCCGATGTCGGCGTCACCGTTGATTAAATGTTAACATACTTCGTTCATTTTTGCGCGGGCTATTGGCATAATTTGCATTGTCGGCAATTGGCACAGATGTCATTTAACTGAAATGTGTTAAATTGGCTAAAATTGCTTGTGCTTTCCCGTTTTCGGGGAGCAAAACAAGAAAGAGTCAGAGATCAGCCATCTCCCTTCCTCTCAGCAAAAGCATATCCCGCCCAGTGCGAAAACGTCCCCCCATTTCTTGACCAACTGCAGCAAACTATACAACACCAAGATTACGATTTCGGTCCAGGTATGCCGGGCCAAGCACAAGAACTGCGAGGAAACGCAGGTTCGGGGATACGGACATTCCCAAGTGGACACTGGGAACGTAACGAGGGGGGGGAAGGGGGCGCGGACTAACTCTTTCGCCTGTACGTCACTCTCCCGCGCTGAAAAGGTCCGGTTCGGACGGGGCGAGGGTCGTCAGGAATTTGTGGTTGGCCTTGGGGAAGGGGACGGAGTCGAAATCGTCGGGGGCTATCCAGCGCAGTTCGGTGTGTTCGTTCGGTTGCGGTTCGCCCTGGATGATGTCGCAGCGGTAGACGTTGAGCGTCACTTTGAAATGGGTGTAGGCGTGGCGCACACAGGCGACCAGTCCGCCGACCCACACGTCGATGTTGAGCACCTCGCGGCAGGCGCGCTGCAGGGCCTGCTGGTGGCTGTCTCCGGGGAGCAGCTCGCCGCCGGGAAACTCCCAAAGACCGCCGAGCAGGCCCTCGGACGGACGTTTTCCGATGAGGTAGCACCCGTCGGCGCGCTGGATCACGGCGACCACCATTTCGCGCTGGGGCACTTCCTTCTTGGCGCGGCGCACGGGCAGCGATTCGGCCACACCGGCCATGCGCGCGGCGCACATGTCCACCAGCGGGCAGGCATCGCAGCGGGGCTGGCGCGGCGTGCAGACGCGCGCGCCCAGTTCCATCATGGCCTGGTTGAACTCGCCCGGATGCCGGGCGGGCACCAGCTCTTCGGCGATGGCCCAGAGGTCCTCTTCGACGGCGGGGTCATCGACGGGGTCGGCGATCTGACGCAGCCGGGCGAGCACGCGCTTCACGTTGCCGTCCACCACGGGCACGCGCTCGCCGTAGGCGATGCTGGCCACGGCGCCCGCCGTGTAACGGCCCACGCCGGGGAGCATCTGGAGGAGCCGGGCCGTGTCGGGCAGTTTGCCATCGTGGCGGTCGCGAATCTCCCGCGCGGCGGCGTGCAGGTTGCGCGCGCGTGTGTAGTAGCCCAGTCCCTCCCACAGCTTGAGCACCGCCTCTTCGGGCGCGTTGGCCAGGTCAGTGACGGTGGGAAAGGCGGCCGCAAAACGCTCGTAGTAGGGAAGCCCCTGGTCAACGCGGGTCTGCTGCAGAATAATCTCGGACAGCCAGATGAGGTAGGGGTCGCGGGTGCGGCGGAACGGCAGGTCGCGGGCCTCCTCCTTGAACCAGTCGAGCAGCCGCTTGCGGATCGCCTCGGTTTCGCGCATCAATATAATCCCAGGGAAGCGGGTGGTGGCGCCTCAGTCGAGGGGTCAATGCCCGGTGCGGCTCCTGGCCGCAAACAAACACAAGGATGACTGGAACCGCAGAATTGATGGAGTGGCAAGGAAGAAGACTGAAGAAGTGTTAACATGGATGGACAGGATACACAGGATGAAGCAGACGAGTAAAGCCGGCCTGAACAGGAGAATTCAGCCTCCATCCGGCATGCCCGCCTCGCGGCAGCAACCCGCGACGGATGTCCCCGCCGCCGCGCAGGAAGAGATCCGCTCCCGCCAATGGGCTCCACGCTCAGCCTGATTCATCCCATCAGTATCCGCCCTTGCCATGTGCCTCCGGAGAGAATATAAAGCGCCTTCGCGCATTGGCCGCTCCTTTCCTTTGTCTGTGGGAAAGATAGCGGCCGAAGAGTTCCGTAAAGTTGATGCCTGGCTAATAACCTATTGTAGTGCCGCAACTTATTAAGCGAATCCCGTTCCTTGGCCGGCCACAGGTGATGAGACGATTCGACGTTTTGCGCGGCCCTGCGGGCGTTTGATAGAGTATGCCCATGTTCATGCGGCACGATAGCACTGGAGGCGCCTGTGCGGATGTCCCTTTCGACATCCGCCGATCGTACCTGTCCGCCTGACCCCGCCTGTTGCAATGTTTCTCCGGCCTTTACGGTCCTATCCCCATTTGCGGCAACGACAAACGCACCCTGCAAGGAACAGCGATCATGTCCACCCCTTCCCCGACGCTCTTTGAAGAACTGACCTGGCGCGGATTCATCAACCAGATTACCAACCCGGAACTGCCGGGCATCCTTGCCAAAGAATCCATCCGCCTCTACTGCGGTTTTGACCCCACGGCCGACAGCCTGCACATCGGCAGCCTGCTGCCGATCATGGGCCTGGCCCATTTCCAGCGCGCGGGCCACCGGCCCATCGCCCTCGTCGGCGGCGGCACGGGCCTGATCGGCGACCCAAGCTTCAAGGCGCAGGAGCGCTCCATGCTCACCAAGGAACTGGTGCAGCTCAACGCCGAGGGCATCCACAAACAGCTTGCCCATTTCATGCGCTTCGACGGTGAAAACGCCGCCGTGATGATCAACAACGCCGACTGGCTCTGCGAACTGCCGCTCGTCGATTTCCTGCGCGACATCGGCAAGCATTTCTCGGTGAACGCCATGCTTTCCCGCGACAGCGTGAAGAACCGGCTCAACGACCGCGACCAGGGCATCTCCTTCACCGAGTTTTCCTACTCGCTCCTCCAGGCCTACGATTTCCTGCACCTGAACGACAGCCACGACTGCCGCATCCAGGTTGGCGGCAGCGACCAGTGGGGCAACATCGTGTCCGGCATCGACCTCATACGACGCCTGCGCGACAAAGAGGCCTACGGAATCACCTTCCCGCTGGTGACAAAGTCGGACGGTTCCAAGTTCGGCAAGTCCGAGGGTGGCAACATCTGGCTCGACCCGCTGCGCACCTCCCCCTACAAGTTCTACCAGTTCTGGATTAACCAGTCCGACGGGGACGCGGGGCAATACCTGCGTTTCTTCACCTTCCTGTCGCGCGAGGAGATCGAGGAACTCGACCGCCAGACCCGCGAGGAGCCGCACAAGCGCGCCGCCCAGCGGCGGCTGGCCGAGGAGGTCACGCGCCTGGTCCACGGCGAAGAGGCGCTGCAAAACGCGCAGCGCGCGTCGCAGGCGGTCTTCGGCGGTGAGTTGACCGGGCTCGACGAGCGCACCCTGCTGGAGGTGTTCAGCGAAGTGCCCAGTGCCGACCTGCCCGCGGCCAACCTGTCCGACGAGCGTCCGCTGCTGGATGCACTCGTGGAGGCGGGCGTGTTTCCCTCCAAGGGGGAGGCGAAACGCCTGGTCCGCAACGGCGGACTCTACGTGAACAACGCGAGAATCGATGCCGAGGACGCCAAGCTGGGAGCGGCCTCGCTGCTCACGGCCAACCTCGCCGTGGTGCGCACCGGCAAGAAGAATTACCACCTGCTGCGGTTCGTGTAATCCAGTAGTTTGTGTGGATAAGGCGGCGATCTTAGATCCCCCTTCGACGTGTCCTCCATGATGTTGCGCAAATGGCGCCCTCTTTTGGCACTTCTTCCGCGTTGCAGACCCTGACGACCCGCTTCCGACTGCAGAGCATTCTAATGCGGCTGCCCTGTGGGCGCCTGTCCGTCAGGAGGCGTTCCGCTCGCCTTTGTCGCGGTTTTTTCGGAAGAGTTCGGTGGCGTCCTCGACGCTGACCGAGCCTTTGGAATTGAGCGCCCGCGCGCGCACCTGCCCGAGCAGCTCGCGGGCCTCCTGCTTGTCGATGTCGATGCCCCGGCGCGCCAGCAGGTGCCGGACGCTGGAGGAGCCCGAGTGCTTGCCGAGCACGAACTGGGTCTCCTCGTGCCCCACCTCGGCGGCGGGGAAGGGCTCGTAGGCGCGGCGGTCCTTGAGCATGCTGTCGCAGTGGATGCCGCTTTCGTGGAGGAATATGGTGGAACCGACGACGGGCTTGGACGCGTGCAGTTTGCGGCCCGAAATCTTTTCGACCAGCCCCGAAAGGCCGGTCAGCCCGGCCACGCGTATGCCGCAGTCGCGGCCCAGGGTGAGCCTGGCCGCGACGGCAAACTCCTCGAGCGGCGTGTTGCCCGCCCGCTCGCCCAGGCCGTTGACGGTGACGTCGATCGATTCGGCCCCGGCGGCCGCGGCCGCCACGGCGTTGGCCGTGGCCATGCCCAGGTCGTTGTGGGCGTGAAAGCCGATGATGCCGCCCCCCTGCGCCCGGATGGACGCGACGGTGTTGAACACCTGCATGGGGTTCCACACGCCGACGGTGTCGGCGAGCCGCACCCGGTCTGCGCCGCAGGCAAAGGCCCTGGCCGCGGCCTGGTGCAGAAAAGCGGTGGGCGTGCGCGAGGCGTCCTGCAGTCCGGCCGAGACGAATCTAAAATGGTCCCGTGCGCGGGCAATGCACTCCGCGATGCGCCGCAGCGCCCCGGCCTGCGTGCTGCCCGCCGCCTCGAGGTGGATGGGGGACAGGAGGAACGAGACATGCGCGGCGGTGAACCCGCACTCCGCCGCGAGGTCGATGTCCTCCATGCGCGCGCGCAGCCATGCGGTGAGGCGGCACGGCAGATTCAGCCCCATGATGGCATGGATCGCCGCCCGCTCGTCCTCGCCCATGACGGGCGTGCCGATTTCCAGCTCGGGCACGCCGATTTCGGCGAGCGCCCGCGCGATGCACACTTTGTCCCCGGTGGTGAAGACCACCCCCGGCGCCTGTTCGCCGTCCCGCAGGGTCGTGTCCACCAGCCACAGCTTTTGGGGCTCCTCGGAGGTCCGGGACACGGTTAGATCTCCTTCATAGTTCGGCCAGTTCGGGGGTTTCGCCGTCTTCAATGGCGTCCAGCAGTCCGTCTATTTTCGCCTTGTTCATCTCGCCGTACCACGCGCCGGAGGGGTAATGGACGAGCACCGGGCCCTTCGCGCAGAACTTCAGGCAGCCCGTGCTGGACACCACGGCGTCCAGTCCCCGGTCGATGACCTCGTTCTCCAGATAGCCCAGCAGGTCCACGGCGCCCTTGTTGGCGCAGACGCCCTGCGGCTCGCCGCTGACGCGAAAACTGGCGCAGACCAGAAAATGGTGTTCGGGTTTTTTCATGACCTCTCTCTCCTGTGTGTTGTGCCTGCGGGCGCGCTCAGCCGCAGCCCGTGCCGGTGCCTGCGCAGCCGACACCGCACACATGCGCGGACCGGGGCGACGGCAGGGTCTTGTCGTGGAACAAATCCTCCAGCAGCGATTCGATGACGCCCTCGGTCACGATGACGCGGACGCCGCTGGCGGCAAGGGCCTTCTTCGGCGTGTCTCCCGACCCGCTCACCAGCAGGGTGTGGCAGTCGTGCAGGGTTTCGCCGAGCATGCGCCACCGGGCGGCGCCCAATCCCGACGGGGGGGCCTCGCGGGACTCGACATTCACAAAGCGGTCCCCTTCGCGCTGGAAGATCAGCAGGGACTGCGCCTCGCCCAGGTGCTGGTTCACCAGCACGCCCTCCATGCTCGCCACCGCAATGCGCGGGCGGCTGTCCTTCGGGTTCAGCGGCAGGTCGGCGCAGGCCTGCAGCAGGTCCATGTAGCCCGGACCCGTTCCGTCGCCCAGCAGGCCCACGGCGTCGGCGCGGCAACGGGTGCAGTGGTGCATCTGCGCGATGTGGCGCGCGGCCTTGATGCGCACCTCGGTAACCACGGCCGTGGAGGGGGTCCCCAGGTCCTCAAATTCACTTCCCTCGACGGGCAGCAGCGGGATGCAGTTCAGAATGTCCACGCCCAGCGCTTTGGCCCGCTCCGCCACCGCCTCTGCATGGTCCACGTTGATGTCGGGAATGAGGATGCAGTTGAGCTTCACCGTCACGCCCAGTTCCTTCAGCTTCGCGATGGCCTCCAGTTGCCGTTCGAGCAGCAGGGTCGCGGCCTCCACGCCGCGCAGGATGCGCTTGCCGTCGCGCACCCATCCGTACACCTTCGCCCCAATCTCGGGGTCCACCGCGTTCATGGTGATGGTCACATGGCTGACCGCCAGTTCGGCCAGTTCCGGGATGTGGGGGGCGATGTTGAGCCCGTTTGAGGCGACGCAGAGCAGCATTTCGGGAAAGCGGGCGCGCACCAGTCGCAGGGTTTCCATGGTCTCTTCGGCATTGGCGAAGGGGTCGCCCGGCCCGGCGATGCCGACCACGCGGATTTGCTGGTCCAGCAGGACGACCTGCTCAAGGTAGGCCATGGCCTGCCCGGGAGAGAGGACCGAGCTTGTCACGCCCGGACGGCTTTCGCTCACGCAGTCATACTTTCGGTTGCAGTAGCCGCACTGTATGTTGCACTTGGGCGCGACGGGCAGATGCACCCGTCCAAACTTGTGCCGCACTTTGTCGTTAAAACAGGGATGATTTTCAATGTCCAGTGCCATGGGGTTCACCTTTGCTTTCTTCCGTACTGCCGCACGATGCGTCACATGGTCATATAGCCGGGCTCCGATCGTTCCTGGTCGCGGGCAATCACTGCGTTTGCAATGCGGTCGCACAGCGCCTGCGCCCCCCGGTAGCCCAAGAGCTGGATGCGCTGCGCGCCGATGCGGTCATGCACGGGCATCCCCACCCGGATGAGCGGGATGTCCAGTCGGCGTGAAAGCCCAAAACCGCGACTGTTACCAATCAGCAGATCGGCTTTGGCCGCCTCCGCCGCCTCGCCGATTTCCACAAAATCGGCGTCTTCAAGCACCTGAATGTCGCCCCGCTGCATGGAGACCGTGGCCGAAAGGGCCTCGGCCATGCCGCCGCTCCGTCCGCCCGAGGCGCAGACCACCGGCACCACACCAATCTCGTCCAGGAAGGACGCGATCCCCGTGACCAGGTCCTCCTCGCCGTACACCACCGCGCGCTTGCCGTACAGGTATTTGTGCGCGTCCACGTAGGTGTCGATCAGCCTGCCCCGTTCGGCCGCGTGCTTTTCGGGCGTGGGCTTTCCCGCCAGGTCTTCCAGTTGTTGGAAGAGGAGGTCGCTCCCGCGGATGCCTACGGGCAGTCCCACGGAGAGGGACGGAACGCCGCACTTGGCCAGAAGGGCCGCGCCGGGATGCTGGCCCGGACGGAAGGCAGAACCGAGCGTGACGGAGGCCCGCGCGGCGCCTGCGCCGCGTATGGCGCTGATGGGCACGCCGCCTTTCGGAATGCGCTCGTACTCGCCCGCGATGGGCCGGTCCAGCGTTTCCGAATAGTCCGGCAGGAGGACATGGCACAGGCCAAAATCTGCGAGGACTTCTTTCAAATAGCGCAGGTCCGCCGGTGACACCATGTTGGGGAAGCACACCACGTCGGCCCGGCCCGCCTGCGCGGCGTCCGTCTCGGCCAGTGCGTTTACCAGGGCGCAGGTTGCCGCGTGAAACCCGTCGGCATGGGTGCCCGAGTAGCTGGGCGTGGACGCCGCCACCACCAGGGGCGAAGCCTTGTCGGCGTTCTTTTCCGCGTGCTGGTGCAGCATCAGCCCCATGTCCTCGCCGATGGTCTCGGCCAGGCAGGTGGTGGCGATGCCAATCATGGCCGGGTGGTAGGCCTTGGCCACATTGTCCAGCCCGGTGTGAATGTCCGCGCTGCCGCCGAAGATGGCCGTCTCCTCCGAAAAGCTGGAGCAGGCAATGTCCATGGGCTCGCGAAAATGTCCGATGAGAAAACGGCGCATGTAGGTGGCGCAGCCCTGCGGCCCGTGCAGAAAGGGCACGGCGCCCTCAACGCCGCGGTAGGCCAGGCAGGCGCCAAGCGGCATGCAGGCCTTGCAGGCGTTCTGCGTGGCCACGGCAATGGTCGTGCCTGCTTCCTTCACGGGGAGCATGATGCGTCCCCTTCCTGCGAAGCCGGGCGGCCGCGCGGAATGAACTGCCACACGGGACTCATCACGGTGGACTGGACTTCGCGGGCAAAATTCAGCATGCCGACGAATCCGGCCAGGCTCTTCTTGCGCTCATGGTTGTGGTCGCAGAAACCCAGGCCGAGTTTGTGGGCGATGGGGCGCTCCTTGACGCCGCCAATCAGCAGGTCGCATCCCTTTTCCTTCAGGAACGCGCACAGTTCCAGCGGGTTGGTGTCGTCCACGATTACCGTGCCGGGGTCGCATATCTGCTCCAGCTCGCGATAGTCCTCCTTTGAACCGGTCTGTGACCCGGCCAGCACGGTGACCATGCCAATCATCCGCAGCGCGCGCACCAGGGAAAAGGCCTTGAACGAGCCGCCGACATAGACGGCCGCCCGTTTCCCCGCCAAATCCTTGCGGATGCGCATCAGTTCGGGCATCACCGCGGCCACCTCCTCACGCACCAGCGTTTGCGCCCGCGCCATCATGGCGGGGTCCCCGAAATGCTCGGCGACGTCGTAAAGCGCCTTGGCCGTGTCCTCAACGCCGAAATAGGAGACGCGGATGAAGGGCACGTCAAACTTGTCCTTGAGCCCCTTTGCCAGGTGCATCACCGAGCCGGAGCACTGCACCACGTTGAGCGCGGCGCCGTGCATGCGCCGGATGTCGTCGATTCTTCCATCGCCGGTCACGGTGGCCACCACGTCCACGCCCATGCGCCGGTAATAGTCCTTGATCAGCCAAGTCTCGCCGGCAAGGTTGAACTCGCCCAGCAGGTTGATGGCGTGTGGGGAGATGCCCTCGGTGGAGCCGGTGCCGAGCAGCCGGCCCATTGCGTCGCAGGCGGCCTTGTAGCCGTCCTTCTTGGTGCCCGCAAATCCCTCGGAAAACACGGGGATCACGGACAGGCCCTTCTCCTGCGACACCCGGGCGCACACGGCCTCGACGTCGTCGCCGATGAGGCCCACAATGCAGGTGGAGTAGACAAAGGCGGCCTTGGGACGGTAGGCGTCAATCAGTTCCACCAGGCAGCGGTAAAGCTTTTTCTCGCCCCCCAGAATGATGTCCATTTCCGCGAGGTCCGTGGAGAAGCTCATCCGGTGGAGTTGCGGCCCGCTTGACAGCGCGCCGCGAATGTCCCAGGTGTAGGACGCGCAGCCAATCGGTCCGTGGACCAGGTGCAGCGCGTCGGCAAGGGGATAGAGCACCACGCGCGAACCGCAGAAAACACAGGCGCGCTGGCTTACCGAGCCGGCAACGCTCTTCGTCTCGCAGGCGATGTCGCCGTGGGCGTTGCCCTTGGTGGCCACCTGTCTGCGGCGCTGCTCCAGCACGCTGTTTGCGGCGGGAATCTGTGTTTCCTGCGGTTCCATAAGGATGCCACTGTCCGTCCGTAGTTACATCACGAGTTCAAAGCGCTCTTCGGGATCGTCCCGGTCGCGCCGGTCCAGGAACACGTCGAGGAACTTCTCCAGCAGCCGGATGGCGCCGGTGTAGCCGACGGTCGGGAAATAGGAATGGCCGATGCGGTCGAGAATGGGGAATCCGTGGCGCACGAAGGGGATGTCCTCGTCGCGCGCAATGTACTTGCCGTAGGTGTTGCCAATGAGCAGGTCGACCGGCTCCTGCTTGATCCACTGGTGCATGAGGAACATGTCTGCCGTGGCGCCCTGCTGAACCTTGGCCTCCGGCACCCGCCCCTGAAGCGCGCGCTCCATGCGCCGCTCAAAGACTTTGCCGGGCGTGCCCGTCACCACGTAGACGGGCTTCATGTCGAGGTCGACCAGGAACTCGCTGAGGGCGACGAGCTGGTCCGGGTCGCCCCAAAGCGCCACGCGCTTGCCCTGCAGGTACTGTCCCATGTCGGTCATGATGTCGATCAGGCGGCCCCGTTCCTCTTCAATCGCGACGGGGACGCCGTGGCCGCTGTGCAGGCGCACGGCGTCGATGAAGCGGTCCGTGGCCTGAAGGCCGATGGGTAGCGTCATCGTTTCGCAGGGCACGCCGCACTTCACGTCAAGCGCCTTGGCGGCGGCCTCCGAGGCTGTCGGCCCCAGCGCGAGCGTCACGGCGCTTTCACCGGTGCGGCGCAGCGCCGGCATGGTCACGCCGCCCTTCGGATAGAAGACGTGTTTGCCGGTCTGCGGCGCGTCCAGCACGTCCGAGGTGTCGGGAAACATAATGGATTCGGCGCCCAGCAGGCCCACGAGCCGCTTGATCTCGCGCATGTCCGAAGGCTCGACCCAGCCGGGGATGATGTTGATCGTCCTGGAACGGATGTCGCTCGGTTCGGAGAAGTATCCGACCATGCTCTTCACCATGCTGGAGAACCCGGTCACGTGCGACCCGGCGTAGCTCGGCGTGTTCGTGTGGATGACCATCTTGCCCGGCGGGATGCTGCCCTCCTCGCGCGCCTTGGCGATAATCTGCACCAGGTCGTCGCCGATGGTTTCAGACAGGCAGGTCGTGTGCACCGCGATCACGTCGGGGTCGTAGATGTCGAAGATATTGGCGATGGCCTGGAGCAGGTTGGCCTGGCCGCCAAACACCGACGAGCCCTCGGTGAAGGAGCTGGTGCCCGCCATGACGGGCTCCTTGTAGTGCCTGGTCAGCGTGCTGCGGTGATAGGAGCAGCAGCCCTGCGAACCGTGGCTGTGGGGCAGGCAGGCGTGGATGCCCAGCGCCGCGTACATGGCCCCGATGGGCTGGCAGGTCTTGGCCGGGTTTATGGTCAGCGCCGTTCGCTCGGTGACGTCGGCGGTGGTGTGGCGTAACAGCATGGTCGGGTTCTCCTGGAGTGGTTATTGATCGCCGTAAGAGGCCGTGAGCTTCGGGGAGGTTCGGGTCTTCCAGGGCGGGTCGATGAAGGCCCACGCCCGGGCGTTGACCATGCGGTCGATGTCCTCGTAGAAGTTGATCGCGCCCTGGAACCCCGCATAGGGGCCGCCGTAGTCGTAGCTGTGAAGCTGCTTGCAGGGCACGCCCATCTTCTGCACCGCGTATTTTTCCTTGATGCCCGCGCAGAACACGGCCGGACGGTACATCTCGATGAGCCGCTCCGTCTCGTGGTGGCTGATGTCGTCGATGGAGAGTGTGCCCTCCTCCATTTCGGGCATCATGCCGTCGTAGTCGTTAAAGTGGAACTCGCGGGCCTCATAGGCCGCGATTTCATCGGCGCTCTTGCGCGGGTTGTACAGTTCGGCGTCCTGCTCGACGGTCACCTCCTCGATGTTCCGGCTGTCGGCGTCCACCTTGATATCGGGCAGGACGCGGCGTCCCTCATAGTCGTCGCGGTGGGCAAACTCATAGCCCGCGGCGACCGTCTTCATCCCGATTTCCTTGAAGAGGTCCTGGTAGTGATGGGCGCGCGACCCGCCGACAAAGAGCATGGCCGTCTTGCCCTCGCAGCGGGGCCGAATCCGGCTCTGGGCCGCGGCGACCTTCTCGTTCTCTTCGGCAATCACCTGCTCGGTGCGCGCCGTCAGTTCGTCGTTCTCAAAATACTGGGCAATGCGGCGCAGTGACTTGGCCGAGGAGTTCGCCCCGATGAAGTTCACCTTGAACCAGGGAATGCCGTACTTCTTCTCGATCATGTCGGCGACGTAGTTGATGGAGCGGTGACACATCACGCAGTTCAGGTCGGCCATGTGAGCGCGCTCGAATCCGTCGACGGTGGAGTTGCCGCTGAAGGTGGACACCAGCGTGATGCCGCAGCGCTCGAACAGGTCCTCCAGGACGAAGGCGTCACCGCCGATGTTGTACTCGCCGAGCAGGTTGATGCGGAATTTGCCCTCGACCGGCGTGGTGCCCCGGCCGATCACATGCTTGAAGAGCTGGTTGTTGGCGATGTGGTGGCCCGCGGACTGGCTGACGCCGCGGTATCCCTCGCAACTGAAGGCGAAGACGTTGATGCCCAGCTTCTCCTTCATGCGCTTGCTCACCTGGTGGATGTCGTCGCCGATTAGCCCCACGGGACAGGTGGCAAAGACGGCGATGGCCTTGGGGTGGAAGAGGTCGTAGGCTTCCTGGATCGCCGCCTCCAGCTTCTTCTCGCCGCCGAACACGATCTCCTGCTCCTGCATGTCCGTCGAGAAGCAGTACGGTATGTAGTTGTGTTCTGCGTCGGACTCGGTCCGCGTCTGGTTGCGGCGCGTCAGCCAGGAATAGTAGCCGCAGCCGATGGGGCCGTGGGTGATGTTGATGATGTCCCGGGTGGGCCCGAGCACCACGCCCTTGCAGCCGGCATAGCTGCAGCCGCGCTGGGTGATGATGCCCGGAATCGTGCGCGCGTTGGCCTGAATGGCCGACAGCGTCGCCGGGTCGTTGACCACCATGTGCTTGGTCCGTTTGCGCGCGACCTTGGTCGGATAGGACTTGAGCAGCGCTTCCTTTGCGGCTTCCGGATCCGGAAGGGGAGTGACCGTCTTAATAAGGTTGTCTGTGTCTGGCATGATCTAACTTCCTTTGCGTTCGGCCCAGGGGCCGCGCGTTTGGCCTGCGTGGCGCAGCGCGCCTACGCCTTCACCTTCGGCCGCGCCTCGTCCAGCACCTCCTTGCCCGTTTCACCGGTCCGGATGCGCACGGACTCGAGCACGGGCAGCACAAAGATCTTTCCGTCGCCGGGATGGCCGGTCTGGTTGACCCGGATGATGGCCTCCACGGCCACGGGCACCATGTCGTCGGGCAGGATGACCTGAATCATGCGCTTCGGTATGAACTTCGGGTTGGGGCCGAGCTGGTTGATGGCCTCGTCGTAGCCGGCCTCCGCGCCCTTCAGGATGTGGTAGTCCACCTTGCCCTTGCCGCGGCCCATCACCTTGCGGGCCGTGAAGGACGACACACCGGCCTCCGACAGGGCGTTCTTGGTCTCGTTCATCATGTTCATGCGAACCAGCGCCAGGATCTCTTTCATGGCAAAACTCTCCAGGGTTGGGGCGGGGGTGACTAGGCGGTCTTGGCCGGGAAATCCTGGCTGCCGGTGCTTACGGTGTAGACCTCCTCCACGGCGGACACAAATATCTTGCCGTCGCCGAAGGCGCCCTTGTCACCCGTGCGCGCCGACTTGATTATCGTCTCGATGACGAAGTCCTTGTCCTCGTCCTTCACCACCGCGAACAGCATTTCCTTAGGCAGCTCGTCGTAGGTGATTTCGCCAATCTTCATGCCACGCTGCTTGCCGCGGCCGTAGACGTCCATCTTGGTGACCGCCGGAAAGCCGGCGTACATGAGCGCGCCCATCACTTCATGGGACTTTTCGGGGCGCACAATCGCGCGAATCATGATCATTGGTGAATCTCCTGTTGTCGCCGTGGCGGCGGGTTATGCGGCCAGACCAAAGGCCATCAGCAGCGCCTCAAGCTCCTCGATGGCAAGGGGCTTGGGGACGACAAACATCTTGTTGTTCTCAATGTTGCGCGCCAGCGTGCGGTATTCGTCGGCCTGCGGGCATTCCGGGTTCCACTCGATGACCGTCTTGCGGTTGATTTCGGCGCGCTGCACGTCGTTGTCGCGCGGCACGAAATGGATCATCTGCGTGCCGATCTTGCGCGCCAGTTCCTCGATCATTTCCCGCTCGTTGTCGCAGTTGCGGCTGTTGCAAATGAGCCCGCCCAGCCGCACGCCCCCGGCCTGGGCAAACTTCACAATGCCCTTGCAGATGTTGTTGGCGGCGTACATGGCCATCATTTCGCCCGAGCAGACAATGTAGATTTCCTGGGCCTTGCCCTCGCGGATGGGCATGGCGAATCCGCCGCACACCACGTCGCCCAGCACGTCGTAGAAGGTGTAGTCGAGCTTTCGCGACTCGTCGTAGGCGCCGAGCTGCTCCAGCATGTTTATGGAGGTGATGATGCCGCGCCCCGCGCAGCCCACGCCGGGTTCCGGGCCGCCCGACTCGGTGCAGCGCGTGTTGCCGTAGCCTGTCTTGCAGATGTCGTCCAGTTCAACGTCCTCGCCCTCGTCGCGCAGCGTGTCCAGCACGGTCTTCTGCACCAGGCCCCCCATCAGGAGCCGCGTTGAATCGGCCTTGGGGTCGCAGCCCACGACCATCACCTGCCTGCCCATTTCCGCCAGCGCGGCCACGGTGTTCTGCGTTGTGGTGGACTTTCCAATTCCACCCTTTCCATAGATTGCTATCTTGCGCATGTTTCCTGTCTCCTATACTGTGCAGCGGTTGATAATGGTCCCGGGCCTGCACGCGTTGTGTGTGCGTTGCGCCGGATGCACTCCGTTCATGAACACCCTATAGGCAATAGCCGTGCCAACTTTACGGAAAGACGTTCGCAACCTGCGGCAAATCGAAAAAGGCGCGTAAAATGGCCTGTTTTTGCACCATAAGCCGCCGGCGCGGCAGCCGCTCCCATGGCCTGTCTGAAGGGCGATTGTGGAAATTTTCGGAGCGTCCCCTGCCGGCTGTGCCGCGGTGAAATCCCTTAAGAGCCCTGACTGCAACAACATGAAGGGCGCAGGGAAATCTGTTTCCGCGAAGACGCCGTTTTGGAAAGAATTGTTTCCGCTTTGCGGCCGGGGCTGGCCTGCGCTCCTTCCCCAATTTCCCCCGGAAGAAGACTTCACAAAGTCGGGAGTTCCGCCATGCCGGAGCGCTTGCGGGGCTTTGCCGGTGGTCTCTGAAAGAGGCCCTTGGAATGCGGGGAGAGGAAAGGACGGCAGAGGGAGACGACTATGAATGGCGGCGCGCGGCGCGCGGCTTCTTGAACAGGCCGGCGTAGTCGATCTCAAGCGTTTCAATCTTGTATCGCACCATGCGTCCCGTGATGCCAAGTTCATCGGAGGCTACATTGACGTTGCCGTCATGCCGCTTGAGCGCGTCGATGATCATGTCCTTTTCAAGGATCTGCACATTTCGTTTCAGCGAACCGCCCTTGGGCCTCTCGGTCACTTCGGGCATGCGCAGGGAGGGCGGCAGGTGGTGGGCGTGGATGACACCGTCGTCGCTCAGCAGCACGGCGTGCTCGATGCAGTTCTCCAACTCCCGCACGTTGCCCGGCCAGTGGTACGCCAGCATGGCGTCCAGGGCCGCCGTGCTGATGCGGCGGACCTCTTTCTCCAGTTTCGCGGAGAAGGAGGCGACAAAATGGTCCGCCAGCAGGATCACGTCGTTGTTGCGCTGGCGCAGCGGGGGCAGGTGAATGGGAAAAACATTGACCCTGTAATACAGGTCGTTGCGGAATGTGCCGTCCTGCACGGCCTGCTCCAGATCACTGTTCGTGGCGGCAATGATTCGGACATCGGCCTTGACCGTTTTGTTGCTGCCCACGCGCTGGTACTCCCGTTCCTGCAGGACGCGAAGCAGCTTGACCTGGATCGCCGGGGAGAAATCGCCGATCTCGTCAAGAAACAGGGTGCCTCCCTCAGCCTCCTCTATGCGCCCCGTCCGGCCGTAGAGGGCGCCCGTAAAGGCGCCTTTTTCGTGGCCGAACAGTTCGCTTTCAATAAGCGACTCGCTCAGGGCGGCGCAGTTGATTCTCACAAAGGGCTTCTTCGCCCGTATGCCGCTGTAGTGGATGGCCGATGCGACCAGTTCCTTGCCGGTGCCCGACTCGCCCCGGATCACCACCGTGGTGTCGCTCCCGGTGACGAGATGAATGCGCTCGTAGACGCTCTGCATGACATTGGAGGTGCCGATGATGTTCGCCGGATGAAAGCGCTCCCCCAGCGCGCTGCGAAGGCGCAGGTTTTCCGCCTCCAGGCCGCGCCGCGCGATTTTCGCCAGACTGCGCGCCCGCACGTCATAGGCAATCACGCCCGCCACAATGCTGAGCACCTGCTGCGATTCCAGCAGGCGCTCGTCGGACTCGTAAAGCATGTCCGCCGACAGGGTGCCCACCACCGCGTTGTCCAGCAGCAGCGGCACGCAGATAAAGCTGATGGTGCGGTCCTGCGGGTTGGAGCGCTGGTAGATGCGGCCCTTGAAGCGCGGTTCGTCGGCAATGGAGCGGATAATCTCGGGCGTGCCCGTTTCCAGCACGTGCCCCACGATGCCCTCGCCGCGCCGGTACCGGATGTCATACTGCCGCGGCGAACGCACGTCGCGGGCCGCCTCAACCACCAAATCACCGCTTTCCATGGACTGGAGCATTACCGTGCCGCGCGCCATGCCCAGTTCGCGGTCCAAAATCCCCAGCACCTCGGAAAGCATCTCCACCTGGCCGGACTGTTCGCCAAGCAGGCGGGCAATGGCGTACAGGGCCGACAGTTCGCGCTCCAGATAATCTGAAGGGCACTCGGCGCATTTTGTGTTCCGGCTGGTAGGCTCCACGACGTATCCTTACGGGAATGTATGTTTGTTGATGGATCTGTCCCGGCAGTTTTGGGTTGCACCGAAGGCCCGTTCTACGATAAGGGTCCGTCCACTGCCGGGTGACACTCGGCCTGGTTGCTGCGCGCCAGCCGCGTCAGCGGCTCTCCGGAAAGCCGGTAGCTCAGCCACTCGGAGACGGGCAGGGCGCCCAGGGAACGGTAGAAGAGGAGCGCGTCCTCATTCCAGTCGAGCACGGCCCACGCCATGTGGTCACAGTCCGCATTCACCGCCTCCTCGGCCAGCCGGACCATCAAAGCGTGTCCCGCGCCCAGCCTGCGCAGTCCCGGCCGCACGAAAAGATCCTCTATATACAGGCTCTTCTTTCCGCGAAAGGTGGAATAGGTCCAATAGTACGTGGCAACCCCGGCAACATGGTCGCCGATGCGCGCAACGAGCGCATTGAGCAGGGGGTCCTCGCCAAAGAGCGCCTCGTGGATATCCTCCACGCACGCCGAAACGGTATGGGAAAGCTTTTCGTACTCGGCAAGTTCCCGGACAAGCAAAAGCACCAGCGGCACATCGTCAGACGTTGCCTTCTGCACACTCAGTTCATTTTCTCGCATGGTATTACCTATTACTTCTCTGTAAAAACACTTCGTCCATCACGTTGCTGCGATGTTCATTAGCAATGTCCGTGCCAGAACCTGAAAACAGGCCTCGTTTTTCGTCCACTCAGCAGGGGAATGGCTCGTCGGTCGGGATTTTCGGCGTAGCTTGCCAGGCCAGTTTGGGAAATGCCCTCGCCTGGAGGATGACCCGGCAGGAAAGTACATTTGTTTCACTTTCGGGCTCTTCATGGAAATATCACGCTTCCATGAGGCTAATCCCTTTTATTGCAGAGGGATAGAACTGCCCAGTCACCGGAAACGCCGCAGGCGGGCGGAAATTTATTTCCCAATAGGATTTTCAGACCGGCGGGTATGCGGCCTTCCTATCTTCTGCTATTACAGTGGTTTATGAGTATATTTTTTTTCATTTTCCGCCTTGGCATGGATGTTGCAGTTGCGATGCCATGAATCTGACAGCAGGGACATCATCATGACATGCAGGTCGCACGATAACGGCGCGGGCAACCGCGTAAGACAAATGCGCACAGCGCAGGGGCTCAGCCAGGAGCAACTCGCCGCCGCCACCGGGCTTTCCCGCACGGAAATCAGCGCCATTGAAAATGCGCGGTTAACGCCGTCGGTGGCCGTGGCGCTAAGACTGGCCCGCGCGCTGGGCGCTTCGGCGGAGGCTTTGTTCGCACCCGAAGAAAAAACAGGCCAGCTCCGCTGGGTCGGCGGCACCCCCGAAACGCCCTGCCGGGTGTGGCTGTCGCGAAGCATTTCAGGCGCGCTGACAGCCCTGCCGGTGGAACGCACCCACATGGGCACCTTGCCCCACGATGCGCAGTGGGACGGAACAACACTTCACGTACGGGACGGGGTGACACCGGAAAAAACGCTGGTGATGGCGGGTTGCGATTCGGCCGTGGGCATGCTGGCGAATTCCCTGGCAGAGCGGGGCATTCGCGTGATTCCCCTGATTCGCTCCAGCCGCCGGGCGCTTTCCATGCTGCGCGCGGGCTTTGCCCACGCCGCAGGGTTTCACCTGGGGGACGACGCATCACACGCCGACAACGGTGCCGTTGCGCGGGCACTGCTGGGAACCGGCTACCGCCTGACCCGCATGGTGCGCTGGCAGGAAGGCCTTGCACTGGCCGACGGCATCGATGCGCGCACCACGTCCGAAGCCCTGCGCAGGGAACTGCGCTGGGTCGGCCGCGAGGCCGGTTCGGGCGCCCAGGCCTGTCTGGATCGGCTGCTGGCCGAACACGGCACCCAAAATCCCGTGCCCTGCAAGACCGCCGCCAGCCATTACGAGGTGGCCCAAAGCGTGGCCATGGGCTGGGCCGAGGCGGGGCTGTGCACGCAACTCGTGGCCGAGGAGGCCCGCCTGCAGTTCCTGCCGGCACGGCGCGCCGACTACGACCTGTGCTGGCCCGTCGCTCTGGACGACGACCTCCGGCTGCGGGCGCTTTTTGAGGCAGTTTGTTCGCGGCGGGTCCGCGAACTTTATGGTTCTTTGCCCGGGTATGAAACCGGGCGCACCGGCGACACGGCCGTCCTGGAGACGGCCTGACCCCGGCGCGGCACACTTGAAAGGAAGTGCATCATGGACATCATCAGGCTGAGACGGAAAAATGAAACAGGCTTTACGCTGATAGAACTGCTGGTGGTCATTGCCATCATCGGCATTCTGGCGGCCATACTGCTGCCGGCGCTGGCCCGTGCGCGCGAAGCGGCGCGGCGCGCCAGTTGTGAAAGCAATCTGAAGCAGTTCGGCCTGGTGTTGTCCATGTATTCCGGGGAGTCGAAGGACAAGTTGCCCCCGCTGACCCACCGGTACAAAATGAGCTCGGGCGGCATGGGCATGAGCATGACCTCCATGCCCTGGATGCTGACCTGGGATGAGAAGGCTCTGTACCCCGAATATCTCTCGGACCTCAATGTGTGGGTCTGCCCGTCGGCCGCACAGGAGTCCAAGTATCTGGGCAAGGACGGTGTGTGGCGCGACAGCCAGGGGCGCATCGACCCCTCTCGGGTCACCGACGGCTGCTACATCTATCTCAGCTACATGGTCCAGCAGGTGACGGACATGCACGCAATGGTCATGGCCGTTCTGAAACCCAACTCGATGACCGGGGCGGCCGTGAATGACAAGTTCAAGGAGGGCACCTACAACCTCGATCAGGATGTGGCGCCGGGGATGAACAACACAAGTCCCATTTACCGGCTCCGCCAGGGCGTGGAACGCTTCCTGATCACCGACATCAACAACCCGGCCGCCTCCACCAAGGCGGTCTCCACCATTCCCACGGCATGGGACATCGCCAGCAGCCTCAATGTGGCCAATTTCAACCACATCCCCGGCGGCTGCAATGTCGCCTATATGGACGGCCATGTGGAGTTCATCAAGTACCCCGGCGCCTTCCCCGTCGACACGGCGAATATCGCCATGCCGGTATATCAGGATTAAGCCTCTTCTCAAAACGGATTTCTGGCCTTTTGAAAAAACCAACCAAGGAGTGTTCACATGCGTGCCTCGATCAAAAGAACTGTTGCTGTGTTGACGGTGCTGGCGTTGTGCCTGGCCTTTTCAGGGGTGTCCCTGGCGGCCGACAAGGAAGTTGCCGTAAAACCCTATCCGCTGGACAAGTGCATCATTTCGGGCAAGAAGCTGGGAGACATGGGTGCTCCCCTCACCTTCACCTACAAGGATCGGGAGATAAAACTCTGCTGCGCGGGCTGCAAGGCCAAGTTTGACAAGGACCCCGATGGCTACTTGAAGAAGATTGACGAGGAAGTGGCGAAGGCAAAGGCCGCGGCCCCGGCCCCGGACAGCAAGAAATAACAACCATCTGCACTGTGGCGGGTGTGATTGCCGCCACCATAACAAGGAGCAGGTAATGCAAGAGACATGCGCACCGAGAGAATGGTTTATGCCAACCTGCCTTGCGGTCGTCCTTTTCCTGGCCGCGCTGGGGTTGCCGGGTTCGCCCGGCGCCCGCGCCGGGGACAATCCCCCTGTATCCCTGACGGTGTTTGCCGCCGCGAGCATGACCGAAGTGGTGACCGAACTGGCCCATGACTTTGACCAGTCCGGCAAGACGGCGACCAAACTGTCCTTTGCCTCCAGCGCCACGCTGGCGAAGCAGATCGAATCGGGTGCGGGCGCCGATGTCTTCATCGCGGTCGATGCCAAGTGGGTGGACTATCTGGAACAGAAAGACTTCCTCGTCAAGGCTTCGCGGGTCGACTTTGCCGGAAACGTGCTGGTGCTCGTCGCACCGACCGATAAAGTGTTTCCCTTTGTCCCCGCCCCGGGCGCCAACCTTGCCGCCGCCTTTTCAGGCCGTCTCGCCGTGGGTGACCCGGAAACCGTGCCCGCGGGCAAGTACGCCAAAGAGGCGCTTGGATGGATGCAGTGCTGGGACGCGCTGAAAAACCGTCTTGCCCCCTCGGCCGATGTTCGGTCCACCCTGCGCCTCGTGGCCACCGGGGAAACGGATGCCGGGATCGTGTACCGCACCGATGCCGCCGTGGAGCCCAGGGTGAAAGTGGTGGCGGCCTTCCCCGAATCGTCGCACGCGCCCATTGTGTACACCGCCGCAATCTGCAAGGGAGCAAAGGAGCAGGCTGCCGGGTTTCTCGCCCTGCTGGCAAAGCCCGAAGGAAAGGCGCTTCTGGCCCGCCATGGGTTCCTTCTTCCCGGAACAAAGGAGTAGCGGTCCGATGGAGCAGGGATATGCAGGCCTGACACCGGCTGAACTGGCCGCGCTGTGGCTCTCCGTCAAGGTGGGCCTCTGGTGCGTTGCGCTCCTGCTGGTTCCGGGCGTGGCCTGCGGATGGCTCCTTGCCCGGAAACAGTTTCCGGGAAAGAGCGCCTTGGAGGCGCTGGTGTGTCTTCCCATGGTGCTGCCGCCGGTGGTTACGGGCTGCCTGCTCCTCTTTCTGCTGGGCCGGAACGGGGTGATAGGAAAACGCCTCTTTGAACTGTTCGGGTGGCAGTTGGCCTTCACCTGGAAAGGCGCCGTGCTGGCTTCCATCGTGATGGCCTTTCCACTCATGGTGCGTTCCGTGAAAGTGGCCATGGAAATGGTCGACGGCAATATGGAGGAGGCTTCGCGCACGCTGGGTGCCGGGCCCCTGCGCTGTTTTCTGACCGTGACGCTGCCCCTGTCCGCGCCGGGCATTCTGGCGGGCGCGGCGCTGGCCTTCGCGCGCAGCCTCGGAGAATTCGGCGCCACCATCACCTTCGCCGGAAATATCCGCGAGGAAACCCAAACGCTGCCGCTGGCCGTGTTTTCACAGTTGCAGATGCCCGGCTCGGAGAACGCCGTGTTGCGGCTGGCTGCCCTGTCCATTGCGGTGTCCCTGGGCGCGATAGCCCTGAGCCGTCTCTTGGAGACCCGTCTTGACCGCAGAAACCGGCGCACACAGGAGTCCGCCGATGCTTGAACTGGACCTTCATTTCCGGCGCCCGGGATTTCGTCTCGATGTGCAGGGCACTTTCTCGCAGCCGGTCACGGGGCTCTTTGGTCCCTCCGGGGCGGGCAAGACCACCCTGCTGCGGCTGCTGGCCGGGCTGGAGCGGGGAACGGGCCGCATCGCTTTGGAAGACCGCGTCCTCGCCGACTCGTCCACTGGGACCTGCACCCCCGCGCACAAGCGCGGGGTCGGCGTGGTCTTTCAGGAGAACCGCCTGTTCCCGCATCTCAACGTTGAACAAAACCTCAAGTACGGCGCACGCCCCGAAAAGGCGGCGCCGGGACTCTACGAAAGCGTGGTGCACCGCCTGCAACTCGACAAGCTGCTCCGGCACCGCACCCACATGCTCTCCGGCGGCGAGACGCGCTGCGTTGCGCTCGGGCGCACCCTCCTGACACTGCCGCGCCTGCTGCTGCTGGACGAGCCTTTCACGGGCCTGGACGGCGACCGGAAACGGCGCGCGACCGAACTGATACGCTCGTTCACGGAGACCCACCAGGCCCGCGCGTTTCTGGTGAGCCACGACATGGAATCCATCCTGGCGCTGACGGACCGGCTGCTGGTCATGAACGGAGGCCAGGTGGCGGGATGCGGCGCCTACGCGGGGCTGCTCGACAGTCCCGCCGCATTGCCGGTCCTGATGTCTGCGGGCATGGTGAATGTCATGCGCATGGCTGTGCAATGGTCCGACGAGTCGCAGGCTGTAACCTACTGCCGGCCGTTGCCCGATGAGAACGGGTGCGGATGTGCCGACGCCGCTGAAGCCCCCCTGTTCAAGACCCCCTACCTGCCCCGGCCGGCCGGCACGGCCGTCAACGCCGTGCTCAACCCGAGGGACATCCTGCTCACCAGCCGCCCCATACCCGGTCTGGAGGCGGACAGGGAGGCATCGCGCCAGAATCAAATCGCCGCGCGCGTGGTGCGGGTCATCGGGGGCGTGGACCGGGTCCTGTGCATCCTCGACGCCGGCATGCGGCTCATTGTTGACGTCGCCCGAAACGCCCTCCCTCCCGGACTGGAGGAGGGCCGGACCGTCTGGTGCCTCTTCCGGACGGAAAGCCTGAGAATCGCCTGAACCCCCATGCGCTGCAATCCGCGTCCGCATTAACCAAACGCACAAAGGAACGTCTTCATGGACATCCCCATCCTCAGGCCCATCGGAATCATCCGCACGGGCCATGCCCACTCTGAAGGAACGCCATTGCAGCCGGTGTACGCCGGGGACACCCCCGGAACGGTGGTGGTGGACCCGGAATACGCGGAAGGGCTGAAGGACCTCACCGGATTTTCCCGCGTCTGGTTGCTGTTCTGGTGCCACCGCACGCGCCCCGCCGAGCTGACCGTCATTCCCTACCGGGACACGCTGTCCCACGGCCTCTTCGCCACCCGCGCACCGGCGCGGCCCAACCCCATTGGCCTGTCCGCGGTGAAACTCGTTTCCGTGGAGAGAAACATCGTGCAGGTCGCCGGGGCGGACATGCTCGACGGCTCGCCGCTGCTCGACATCAAACCCTACGTCCCGGAATATGACTCATTCGCCGGGGAGCTTTCCGGGTGGATGGGGGAATCAAAGATCGCCGCATCGACCCACCGCGCCGACAGGCGCTTTGAACGGCCTTCGGGCGAATGACAAATGCGGGCGGCGGTGCGCAACCCGAAGGTCAGCGCACCGCCGCCGTTTGTTAAACCGTCAATGCCGGCCGCGCCGGATCATCATGGACCAATCTGCAGGTAGGCGCCGCCCCAGCCGGCATAGCTTGTGCCGACAACGCGAACGCGGTACTGCGTTCCGGAGGCCTGGCTTGTCGGTATGGTCCAGGTCCAGGAACCCAGATAGGCCGGAACGCTGGTGGCGAGCACCACATTCGTTCCCAGGGGATACCGGTACAAATAGATGCTGACATTTCCGGTGACCAGGAACGGGGTCCAGGTGATCGTGTGCGTCGAACCAGCACTCCAATAGGTCCCGGCGACGGGGGATGTCACCGTGATCGACGGGGTGGCGTTCGACACGGTCACGCTGTTGTCCGTGCTCGTGGAGGCCGCGTTGAGGTTGCCCGCCGCACCGGCGCACACGCCCGACGCGAGGGTCGGAACCAGTGTGCCCGAGATCACGCCGCCGGTGGAGGTCACGTTGATGGTGTAGGAGGCGCCCGACCCGGTGATGGTGTACACCGGACTGGTGATCGTTCCACCGGTCCAGGTCACGTCGCCAACCGCGAACCCCGTCACGGGGGCGCTGAACAGCACCGTGAACTGGATGGGAACCGTTGTCGTCGGCAACGGGGCCGGGTCTGTCTGGCCCACCGCCTGGTTCACCGTCACGGTCACCGGCGGTCCCGCAACGGTCACCGTGCGCGTCACCTCGACGGCCGCATTGTAACCGTCACTCACGTTGTAGCGGACGGTGTAAACGCCCGGCACGGACGTGTTCACCGGGTTGGACACCACGATGCTGCCCGTCAGGTCGCCCGCGCACGCGTCCGCCGCCAGTGCCCCGGCGTCGTCGTAGACGGCGCCCTGCAGCACCTGGACCGTCGCGCTGCCGAGCAGCGTGATGACCGGCTTGACCGTGTCCACCACGTTCACCGTGCGCGTCACCTGCGCGGCGCTGACGCCCTGCCCGTTGTTCGCGTTGTAGGTCACCGTGTACACGCCCGCAACGGGCGTGTTCACCGGGCCTCCGCCAATCGTGAGCGCCAGGGGCGGCGAGTAGCCGTCCGACACCGTGGCGCCCGCCTCCGTGTAGCTGCCGCCGCAGGGAACCGTGACCGTGGCCGACCCGGTCAGCACAATGGCCGGTCCGCCGATGCTCAGGTAGCTTCCACTCGTGCCCGCGGCGGTCGATCCCACCACGCGTATGCGGTACTGGCTCCCGGAGGCCTGCCCGGCGGGAACCGTCCAACTCCAGGCATTCTGGACGGCGGGTATGCCGCTGGCAAGGACGGTGTACGCCCCGTTCGCGCCGGGCGGCGGCGTGTAGTCATAGAGGCGTATTTCAACGTTCCCAACCACCAGCGAAGAGGTCCAGGCGATGGTGTGGGTCGATCCCGTGCCCCAGTAGTTCCCGCCGACGGGTGCCGTCACCGTGATGGTCGGGGTGGCGTTCGACACGGTCACGCTGTTGTCCGTGCTGGTGGAGGCCGCGTTGATGCTGCCCGACGCACCGGCGCAAACGCCCGACGCGAGGGTCGGCACCAGTGTGCCCGATGTCGCGGTGCCTACCGAGGTCACCCTGATCGTGTAGGCCGCACCCGATCCGGTGATGGTGTACACCGGACTGGTGATGGTGCCGCCGCTCCACGTCACATCGCCCACCGCAAAGCCCGTCACCGGACTGCTGAAGACGACCGAGAACTGAATCGGCACGGTCGTGGTCGGCAGCGGGGCCGGGTCTATCTGGCCCGCCGCCTGGTCCACTGTCACCGACACCGGCGGCGGCAGCACATTCACCGTGCGCGTCACCTCGATGGCCGCGTTGTACCCGTCGCTCACGTTGTATCGGACGGTGTAGGCGCCCGGAATCGCCGTGTTCACCGGATTGGACGTCACGATGCTGCCCGTCAGGTCGCCCGTGCAGGCGTCCGTCGCCGTGGCACCGGCGTCATTGTAGACGTCGCCCTGCGCCACTTGGACCGGGCTGGTGCCCAGAAGCGTGATGACCGGCTTGACCGTGTCCACCACGTTCACCGTGCGCGTCACCTGCGCGGCGTTGTTGCCGTGCCCGTCGCCCGTGTTGTAGGTCACCGTGTAGCTGCCCGTGGCCGACGTGTTCACCAAAGCGCCACCGACCGTCACTGAAAGGGCGGGCGAGTAGCCGTCCGAGGCCGTGGCGCCTGCCTCCGTGTACACGCCGCAGCAGGGAACCGTGACCGTGGCCGAACCGTTCAGCGTGATGACCGGCGGACCAAGTTGCAGGTAGGAACCGCTGAAGGCTGCGGCGGACGGTCCGACAAGACGAATGCGGTACTGCGTCCCGGACTGGCCCGACGGAACGGTCCAGTTCCAGGAACCCGGGCCGACAGGAACGGCACCGGCCAGCGTGACGAAGCTTCCGGCGGGATAGCTGTACAGCAGGATGCTGACATTGCCGCCCACCAGCGACGAGGTCCACGTAATGGCGTGGGTCGATCCCGCGCCCCAATAGGTGCCCGCTGCGGGCGATGTCACCGCAATGGTCGGCGTGGCGTTCGTCACGGTCACACTGTTGTCCGTGCTCGTCGAAGCCGCGTTGCCATTGCCGGTGGCGCCGGTGCAGACACCCGCCGGGATCGTGGGAACTAGCACGCCGGAAACGGCGCTGCCTGCGGAACTCACCCTGATCGTGTAGGTCGTGCCCGAACCGGTGATGGTGTACACCGGACTGGTGATCGTGCCGGCGGTCCAGCTCACATCGCCGACGGCAAATCCCGTCACCGCTTCGCTGAACTGCACCGTGAACTGGATCGGAACCGTGCTTGTCGGCAGCGGGGCCGGGTCTATCTGGCCCGCCGCCTGATTCACCGTCACCGCCGCGGGCGGCGCCACCACGTTCACTTTGCGCGCCACTTCCACGGCCGCGTTGTAACCGTCACTCACGTTGTAGCGCACCGTGTAGGTGCCCACCACCGCCGTGTTCACCGGATTGGCCGTCACGATGCTGGCGGTCAGGTCGCCGGCGCAGGCATCCGCCGCCGTTGCGCCCGCGTCGCTGTAGACGGAGCCCTGCACCACCTGCACCGGGGTGGTGCCCAGCAGCGTGATGACCGGCTTGACCGTGTCCACCACGTTCACCGTGCGCGTCACCTGCGCAGCATTGTTGCCGCTGCCGTCGCCGGTGTTGTAGGTCACCGTGTAGGCGCCCGAAACCGCCGTGTTCACTGAATTGCCGCCGACGGTCACGGAGAGGGCGGGCGAATAGCCGTCCGAGACCGTGGCCCCCGACTCCGTGTACGCCCCGCCGCAGGGAACGGTGACCGTGGCCGACCCGTTGAGCGCAATGACCGGCGGACCAACCTGAAGGTAGGTGCCGCTAAAGGCGGCCGCGGCCGCCCCCACCAGACGAATCCGGTACTGCGTCCCCGACTGTCCGGAGGGTATGGCCCAATTCCAGGAGCCCTGGCTGGCCGGAACGGCCGCAGCCAGGGTCACGTAGCTCCCGGCGGGATAACTGTAGAGCAGGATGCTGATGTTCCCGCCCACCAGCGACGAGGTCCATGTGATGGCATGGGTCGAACCCGCGCCCCAATAGGTCCCGGCAACGGGGGACGTCACCGCAATTGACGAGGTTGCGTTCAGGACAGTGACACTGTTGTCCGTGCTCGTCGAGGCCGCGTTGGTGTTGCCCGCCGTGGCGGTGCACAGGCCAGCCCCTATGGTCGGCACCAGCGTGCCCGAGGACGCTGCGCCGATGGAGCTCACGTTGATGCTGTAGGTCGCGCCCGAGCCGGTGATGGTGTACACCGGGCTGGTGATTGTCCCGCCGGTCCACGTGACATCGCCGGCCACAAAGCCCGTCACCGGCTCGCCGAAGGCCACGGTGAACTGTATCGGCACCGCGGCGGTGGGCAGTGCGGCCGGGTCTATCTGGCCGGCCGCCTGGTTTACCGTCACCGGCACCGGCGGCGCCACCACGGTCACCGTGCGCGTCACCTCAAGGGCCGCGTTGTGCCCGTCGCTCACGTTGTAGCGGACCGTGTACGCGCCCACCACCGCCGTGTTCACGGGACCTGTCGTGACAATGCTGCCTGTCAGGTCGCCCATGCACGCATCGGACGCCGCCGCGCCTGCGTCGCTGTAGACGGCGCCCTGTGTCACCTGGACGGACGCGCTGCCGAGCAGCGTGATGACCGGCCTGACCGTGTCCACCACGTTCACCGTGCGCGTCACCTGCGCGGCGCTGTTGCCGTGCCCGTCGTTCGTGTTGTACGTCACCGTGTAGGCGCCCGGAACCGCCGTGTTCACCGAAGCGCCGCCAATCGTCACGGACAGGGCGGGCGAATAGCCGTCCGTGGCCGTGGCCCCGGACTCGGTGTAGGTCCCGCCGCAGGGAACGGTGACCGTGGCCGACCCGTTCAGGGTGATGACCGGCGGTCCGACCTGCAGGTAGGCGCCGCTAAAGGCGGCCACGGCCGCGCCAACCACGCGTATCCGGTACTGGGTCCCGGACTGTCCGGTGGGGATGGCCCAGCTCCAGGAACCCAGGCTGGCCGGCACCGCGCCGGCAAGGGTCACATAGGTTCCCGCGGGGTAGCTGTATAGCTGAATGCTGACATTTCCGCCCACCAGCGACGAGGTCCAGGTGATCGCGTGGGTCGAGCCCGCGCCCCAATAGGTCCCGGCGACGGGCGACGTGACCGTAATCGACGAACTGGCGTTCGTCACCGTCACGCTGTTGTCCGTGCTCGTCGAGGCCGCGTTTCCGTTGCCGCGCACCGCAACGGCGACTCCGGCGCCGAGGGTCGGCACGAGCGTGCCCGACGTTGCGCCGCCGGTGGAGGTCACGTTGATGGTGTAGGACGCGCCCGAACCGCTGATGGTGTACACCGGGCTGGTGATGGTGCCGCCGGTCCAGGTCACATCGCCGACCGCGAATCCGGTCACCGGCTCGCTGAACAGCACCGCAAACTGGATCGGCACCGTGGTCGTCGGCAGCGGGGCCGGGTCAATCTGTTCCGCCGTCTGGTTCACGGTCACCGGCACCGGCGGCGCCACGACGTTCACCACGCGCGTCACCTCGTTGGCCCCGTTGTGGCCGTCGCTCACGTTGTAGCGGACCGTGTACGCGCCCAGGACCGACGGGTTCACCGGATTCGCCGTCACGATGCTGACTGTCAGATCGCCCGCGCAACTGTCCGTCGCCGTCGCACCCGCGTCTGTGTAGGCCGAGCCCTGCACCACCTGGACCGGGGAGCTGCCCAGCAGCGTGATCACCGGCTTTACCGTGTCCACCACATTCACCGTGCGCGCCACCGGCACGGCGCTGTGGCCGTTGCCGTCGTTCGCAGTGTAGGTGATTGTGTGCGCGCCGACAGACACCGTGTTCACCGTGCCGGAAACCGTCACCGGCCGCGCGCCCGCGCACACATCCGCCGCGGTTGCGCCCGACTCCGTGTACGCGCCGCCGCATTCCACGGTCACCGTGGAGGAACCGCTTAGCGTAATCACCGGCCCGGTCGTGTCTGCCACCGTAACGAGACGCGTGACCTCGTCGGCGTCGTTAATTCCGTCGCTCACGTTGTACTGAATGGTGTACGTTCCGGGAATCCGTGTGTCCACGGTTCCGGTAACCGTTGCAGGCAGGCTGCCCGCGCAGGCATCGGCCACCGTCGCACCCGCTTCGGTATAGGTGCCGCCGCATTCCACCGTCACCGCGGAGGAACCGGTCAGCGTGATCACCGGCTTGGTCGTGTCGGCAACCGTCACAACGCGCGTCAACTCGTCTGCCGCATTCAGGCCGTCCGTCGCGTTGTAGGTGACCAGATACACGCCCGTCACGGCCGTATTCACGGTGTCGCCGCCGAGGGTCACGGCCACACTGCCCGCGCACGCGTCGTCCGCCGTCGCGCCCGCTTCGGTGTAGATGCCGCCGCATTCCACCGTCTCCGCGGAGGAACCGGCCAGCGTGATCACCGGCTTCGTCGTGTCGGCAACCGTCACAACGCGCGTCAACGGGGCGGCCGCGTTGGCGCCGTCCGTCGCGCTGTAGCGGACCCTGTAGACGCCCGGCACGGCCGCATTCACGGCGTCGCCGCCGATGATCACGGCAACACTGCCCGCGCACGCATCGTCCGCCGTCGCGCCCGGATCGGCGTAGGTGCCGCCGCACTCCAGTGTCACCGCGGGAGAGCCGATCAGCGTGATCACCGGCGGTGTTGCATCATAAACGGTCACCACGCGCGTGGCTTCGTTGGCGGCGTTCAGCCCGTCGCTGACGTTGTACGTGATCGTGTAAACGCCGGGCACCCCGGCGTTCACCGGGTTCTGGATCTGGATGCTGCTTGTCAGGTTGCCCGCGCAGTTGTCCTCCGCCCAGGCGCCGGGCTCGGTGTAGGTCCCGCCGCATTCCACCATCACCTCGCCGCCTGCAAGCTGGATCACCGGGGCCACCGTGTCCGCCACGGTCAGCGTTGCCTGACAGGTGGCGGCGTTGCCCGATGCATCGGTCACCGTCAGGGTGACAGCGGTGCTGCCCAAGCCAACGGTGGATCCCGCCGCAGGCGACTGGGTCACGGCCGGGCTGGGATCACGGTCGTCGGTGGCGGAAACATACTGCGTGAAGTCGGGCACAACGGCCTGGCACAGCAAGTCCGCTGAAACCGTCTGATCAGTCGCGCAGTTGCCGATGACCGGCGGGGTCGTGTCCGCCCCGGCCGCCGACGCCTCGTAGGCGCCCATGTCGACGCCCGCGCCCTGGGGACGGGCCACGCCGAGAAGGTCCGTGGCCGGAGCCCCTTCCGCAGTGCCCGTGTCAATGCCCGGCGAACCTGCCTGAAGCTGGAAGTTCCCGCTGGCGGCGTTCACAAACAACGGGTCCGCATCAATATTGCCCGTGCCGGCCATGCCGCCTTCGATATCGCTGTTGGATGCGGTGAGTGCCATGTTGCCGCTCGACAGCGCTGCGGTGTTGCCCCAGACAATGCAGTTGCGCAGTTCAATCTGCACGGTTCCAGGCACCGCCACCGACCACAGGAGCGGATGGCTCGTGCTGTTGTTCGCGAGTGTGCAGTTGGTGATGGTCGGCTTCGTTTGAGTCCCGCCTTCGCCGTAGAACCGAAGGCCGGTGCCCGCCTGCTGCGAAATCAGGCTATTCTCCAAACGGGTCGCGCATATGCCGGAAGACAGGGCGAAGTCTTCCAGCGCCCAATTGTTCGAAGTCAAAGTGGAACGGGTGATGACGGGGCTGCTCAGACCACCCCGGGCAAGGGACACCACGCCGCCCGAATTGCCGGTGAAGGAACAGTGGTCAATCCGGCTTTCCGTCACCAGCCCGGCGTCTGCCGCGCCGAATACGGAGGACCCGCCTGCGCCGTTTCCGGTGAAACTGCACTCCGTAATCAGCGGAGCGGACGAACTGCCACTTTCAGTCATGTTGGCAACGACGACAAACCCGGTGTTGGACGCAATGTCACAGTGGGCCATGACGGGCGAAGCACCCGAATTGTCCACGGCAACGGCGTTCAGCGGATTCACCCCCCAAGCTGCCTGAAGAATGGCTGCCCAGGAACTGCCTGTCCCAAGGCGCAGCGGACCGTTGCCGCCGGTGATGGTAAATCCGTCCAGACGGGCATTGTCCGCGCCGTACACGCAAGCCTTTGAACCCTGGCCGTCTATCGTGGTGACATGGGCCTGGAAGTCGCGCTGGTCCCGCTGGTCTTCCGTGCCGGCAAATCCGCCGTACAGGTCGCAGAAGGGCTCCATGACGGCAACCACCGTTCCGGCGGTGGTGTAGCTGCCCTCGGCAACCCACACTTCTCCCGTCTGGCCCGAGGCGGTGACCGCCGCGATGCCGGCCTGAATGGAGGAGAATGCCGTCGCCCACGTGGTCCCGTCCTCAACGCCGGAACTGTTGTCCACATCAACCCGCACCACCAGTTCTCCCGGGGTGCGGTAGGTGAACGCGGCGGGAAGCGTTCCCGATGCGCCGTCCGCGTTTGCGACCACGACATCCACCACGCCCTCGGCATGAGGTGGCGCGATGCAGCCAATCGCACCGCCAAAGGTGCTGACACCGGCTGCTTCGACACCATCGAAGAGGACGCGCATGCCTGAGGTGGCAAAGGTGTCACCGGTGATGCTCACCGAAGTCCCGCCCGTGGTCGGTCCGGCAGCGGGGTGGATGCCCGTGGGATGGGGAACGGGATTGTAATACTCAAACCCGTTTGCCACCGTGCCCGACTGCCCGTCGGGGTTGATAACGGCCACATCGAACACGCCTGCTGCGTGCGCCGGGGCGGTGCAGGTGATGGACACGGCGACAACGCCATAACCGTAATTGACCGTGTTTACCTGGACCCCCGTGGCGTCAACGCCGCCAAAGGTCACCCGCGTCGTTCCCGTCGGGGTGAAGCCCGCGCCGCTAATGGTCACCACCGTGCCGCCCGCCGTAGAACCCCGAACGGGGGTCAGTGAACTTGGGCTGGGCGCAGGCCCGGCCGCATAGGTAAATCCACCGTACAGCGTGCCGCTTTGTCCGTCCGGGTTGATGACCGCAACGTCCGCCGCGCCGGGGGCATTGGCGGGCGTGACGCAGTTGATATACCCCGTGCCGTCACTGAAAGTGAAGACCTGAACGCCGGTCGCCTCGGCACCGCCAAAGGTGACCTGCGTCGTTCCAAAGGAGCTAAACCCGGTGCCCTGGATCGTCACGGCCGTTCCGCCGGCGACAGAGCCCTGACCCGGCGTTACGGATGCGGGCGCAGGCGGGGCCTCGGCCCAGAAATTCGCCGCCACCACCTTGTATCCATCCATGACGATGCTCGACCCCGGAGACACGTCAAAGACGTCCCCGGTCCAGCCTGTAAAGTACCAACCGGACGGCGCAGTGGCCAGGAGCGGAACCTTCTCGCCCCGGGCAAAGAAGTGAACCCCTTCGGCCGGGCTAAGGGTCCCGACACCCTCCGGCGACGCCATCACCAGCAGCGTGACGATGTCTTCCGGTGCGACAAACCCCTCATAGGCGCCCATGTCCACACCGGCACCCTGGGGACGCGCCACCCCCAGCAGGTCCGTGGCGGGGGTGCCTTCGGCGTTGCCCGCATCGAGGCAGGGGGAACCCGCCTGAAGCTGCACGCTCGCCCCGCCTGCATCCACAAAGAGCGGGTCCGCGTCTATGTTGCCCGTGCCGGCCGCTCCGCCCTGAATGTCGCAGTAGGTCGCATTGAGACTCACGCCTCCGCTGCCGGTGCTTCCGGTCAACGGCACGGTGTTGCCCCAGAGAATGCAATTGAGCAGTTCCACTTGCGCCGTTGCATTGCGTGTGGAGAAGATTCCCCGTGTTCCAATAGTGTGCGCCGCAACCGTGCAATTGGTGAAGACCGGCGTTATGGGACCGCCGCCGCCCTCGTTGCGAAGCCAGATGGCTCGGCCGCCGTTCCGCGTAAACACGCAGTTTTCCACGCGTGTCGCGTTGGCGCCGGAGGCCACCGTGATGTCCTGCAGGGCCGTGTCATTCGACGTGAACACGCAGCGCGTGATGACTGGACTGCTCCAGCCACCCCAGGCTGTGTCGCTGAAGCCGGTGTCATTGCCGCTGAAGAAACAGTTGTCAACACGGACGCTGGAGGCCAGTCCGCTCAGCGCGCCGTTGGCAAGGGCCGCACTGCCGGCAACGCCTCCGCTATTTCCGGTAAAGGTGCATCCTGTGATCAGGGGGCTGATGGAACTCCCGTCTTCCGTCCCGTTAAGGACCACAACGAAGCAGTGGTTGTTGGCAAAGGTGCAGTTGGCCACCGTCGGAGAAACGCCCGAGTTGTCCACGGCAACCGAGTGCAGCGGGTCTTCGCCAAAGGAAGACTGGAAGAGCGGCGCCCATGAACTGGCCATTCCCAGACGCAGTGGACCGTTGCCGCCCGTGATGGTGAATCCGTCCAGGCGGGCGTTGTCCGCGCCGTACACGCATGCCTTCGCCCCCTGGCCGTCCAGCGTGGTCACATGGACCGCGATGTCGCGCTGGTCGCGCTGATCTTCAGTGCCGGCGAATCCGCCGTACAGGTCGCAGAAGGGCGCCATGACGGCAATCACCGTCCCGTTGGTGGTGTACACCCCTTCGGCAACCCAGACTTCTCCCGTCTGGCCTGAGGTGGAAACCGCATCTATGCCGGACTGGATCGACGAATAGGCCGTCGCCCAGGTGCTTCCGTCCTCAACGCCCGAGGTGTTGTTGCCGTCAACCCGGACGATCAGCGCGCCCGGCGCGCGGTAGGTAAACGCCGCGGCAAGAGTGGCCGACATGCCTTCTCCATTGGTGACCAAAACGTCCACCACGCCTTCGGCATGGGGCGGCGAAATGCAACTGATCGTGTTGTTGTACGTGCTCACGGCCGTTGCCTCGACACCGTCGAACAGCACGTGCATCCCCGTCGCGTCAAAGGTGTCGCCCGCAATGTTCACCGGCGTTCCGCCCCCGGTCGATCCGGAGGCCGGGTTGATGCCCGTGGCATGCGGAACCGGGACCACATATTCGAACGCGCCCGCAAGGGTGCCCGATTGTCCGTCGGGGTTGATGACCGCCACATCGACCACACCCGCCGCATGGGGCGGCGCGGTGCAAGTGATGGACAGGGCCACGTTGCCGTAACCGTAGTTCGCAACGTTCACATGGACCCCCGTGGCGTCAACGCCGTCGAAGGTCACCCGCGTCGTGCCCGACGGGGAGAATCCTGAACCGCTGACAGTGACCACGGTGCCGCCCGCGGCGAATCCCTGGCCGGGCGCAAGTGAAGTGGGGTTCGGCGCGGCTGCGGCGATGTAGGTGTACCCGCCGTAAATCGTGCCGCTCTGCCCGTCCGGATTGATCACCGTCACATCCGCAGGTCCCGCGCCGTGCGCCGGCGTGGTGCAGGTAATGTTAACGCTGATATTTCCATAGCCGTAATTGATGGAGTTCACCTGGACATTGGCGGCATCGACACCGCCGAACAGGACCCGCGTGGTGCCCTGTTGGGCGAAGTTCGTTCCGTAGATGGTCACCGAGGCGCCGCCGGTGGTGAATCCCTGGGAGGGTGTTATGGACGTGGGATTGGGCTGGGGCGCCGTCAGGTAGGTGAATCCGCCTGCAAGCAGACCTGTCTGGCCGTCGGGGTTGGTGACTTCCACATCCGCCGCACCGGCCGCATTGGCCGGAGTGACGCAGTTGATATACACGGTGCCGTCACCAAGACTGACCACCTGAACCCCCGTCGCCTCCACACCGCCAAAGGTGACGAGCGTTGTGCCAAAGGGGGTGAACCCGGTTCCCTGAACGGTCACAGGGGTCCCGCCGGTGATCGGTCCCTCGCTGGGTGAAAGCGATGCAGGCGCGGGCTGGAGGTCGGACCAGAAATTGGCCATCACCGTCTTGTCACCGTCCATGACCACGCTCGACGAGGGGGACACGTCGAGAAGGTCGCCGGTCCATCCGGTGAAGAACCAGTTGGCCGGGGCTACGGCAAAGAGCGGAACCCTTTCGCCGCGGGTGAAGAAATGCACCCCGTCGGCCGGCACGGTCGTTCCCACGCCTTCCGGCGACGCCATCACCAGCAGGGTGACGATGTTGTCCGGCGTGACAGCCCCTTCGTACGCGCCCATGTCCACACCCGCGCCCTGCGGGCGCACCACGCCCAAAATGTCCGTGGCGGGAGCGCCTTCGGAAACGCCTGCATCAATGCACGGCGACCCCGCCTGAAGCTGCACGCTCGCCCCGTTGGCGTCCACGAAGAGCGGGTCCGCCTCAATGTTACCCGCCCCCGCGAGTCCGCCCTGGATATCGCAGTGGGAGGCGGCAAGGGTCAGGTTGCCGTTCGTGCCGAACACCGGTGCGGTGTTGGCCCAGACGATGCAGTTGGTCAGCTCGGCCTGCACGTTGGAGTTGGGCGTCCAGAAGATTTCCCGCGTCCCCGTGTTCTGGGCAAAGGTGCAGTTGGTGAACACCGGCGTGACGTGGGAGTCCGCCGGGGACAGATTTACCAGCCGCAGCTTGGTGCTCCCCTGCTGCAGGAACACGCTGTTCTCGACACGGGTCGCGCTGACACCGGAGGAGTATGCGAAGTCCTCCAACGCCCAGCCGTTCGCCCGGAAGGCGCAGCGGGCAATCGTGGAGCTGCACTGGCCGTTATAGCCGAGCGACATGACACCGCCAGAATTGCCCGTAAAGGTGCAGTTGTCAATGCCGGCCGCCGTCTGGCCCCCGTTGAATGCGCCGCCGAGAATGCACGCGCCGTCCCCGCCGTTTCCGGTGAAGCTGCAGCCGGTGAGCCGCGGACGCGACAGGCTCGCGCCTTCCGTCAGGTTGGCAACAGTGAGCAGCGTGTTGTTGTTCTCAAAGGTGCAGTTGGCTATTGTCGGGGACAGCCGGGAATTGTCCACCGCGACCATGTGCGCGCTGTCCAGGCTGATGCCGCCAAGACCGGCGATGATGGCCGGCCAGGTGCCTGCCGTCTCCGGACGCAATGGCCCGTTGCCCGCGCTGATGGTGAAGCCGTCCAGACGGGCGTTGTCCGCGCCGTACACGCAGGCATGGGTCCCCTGGCCGTTGATGGTGCTGACATACAATCCGATATTGCGCTGGTCGCGCTGGTCTTCCGTGCCGGCAAAGCCTCCGTAGAGGTCGCAGAAGGGTTCCATGGCAACGACCACCGTTCCGGTGGTGGTGTAATCGCCCTGGGCAACCCAAAGCTCTCCCGTCTGGCCCGAGGCGGCAACGGCCGCGATACCCGCCTGGATCGACGAATAGGCCGTCGCCCAGGAAGTTCCGTCCTCAACGCCCGAAACGTTGTTCCGGTCAACCCGGACGGTCAGCGCTCCCGGCGCGAGGTAGGTGAATGCGGCGGACAGTGTCGCCGACATGCCTTCCGGATTGGTGACCACGACATCCACCACGCCTTCGGCATGGGGCGGCGCGATGCAACTGACCGTATTGCTGGAAGAGAGGACTCCGCCAGCCTCGACACCGTCGAAGAAGACCCGCATCCCCGTAGCGCCAAAGCTGTCGCCCGCAATGCTCACGACGGTTCCGCCCTCGGTCGATCCGGAGACCGGGCTGATGCCCGTGGCATACGGAGTCGGGACCACGTATTCGTATGCGCCCGGGAGGGTGCCCGACTGGCCGTCGGGATTGATGACGGCCACATCGACCACGCCCGCCGCATGCGGCGGCGCGGTGCAGGTGATGGACAGGGCCACATTGCCATAACCGTAGTTGACCACATTCACATGGACGCCCGTGGCGTCCACGCCGTCAAAGGTCACGCGCGGCGTTCCGAACTGAGTGAAACCCGTTCCCTGCACGACCACAGTGGTGCCGCCGCTGGTGAAGCCCTGGGTGGGCGAAAGGGAACTCGGGGCCGGCGGCGAGGTCACGATGGCGAAGCTTGCCGTGACGGTGATGCTGCCCGTCACGTTCACATCCTGCCGTGGATTCTGTGTCGAAGCGTCACTCCACTGAACGAATCGGTAGCCCGCATCCGCCACGGCCGCCACCGGCGTGCCGCCGTCCTGGTACGCCACCAGTTGCAGCCTGTCGCCGCTGAGTGTTCCGTGTTCGCCCGCCGTGTACTTCAACAGGTAGGCGGAGGATGCCTCCGGTGTGACGGTGGCGGTGAGCTGGGCGGCAATGGTCACCGCCGCACCCTGCGCGTTAAAGTGGTCGTATTCCTGACGGTTGGTGTAACCGTCCCCGTCGGCGTCGCCCTCCGAACCAAGGATTGACGGGAAACCGGTGGTGTATGCCCCAACCCCGCCAGCCGGAACTTGGAGTCCAAGCTCGCTCAGTTCGCCAAGCAGCACCTCCAGTGCGGCGAGCGTCTGGCCGTCGCCTTCCGTCGCGTATCCCGCAAAGATGGTCGCCAGACTGCCGGGCAGCCAGGGAGCCAGGGAGGGGAACAGTGTCCGCAGGTCCAAGACACTGCCGTTGAGTGGAATGGCGGAAAGACCCGTGGTCACCAGCACCTTGAAGTAATTAAAGTTGGCTTCATAAGCCGTCACAACATCCGCGTTGGTAATCCCGCCCGTCCTCGCGGGGTCAAGGGCATAGTTGCCGTTCAGCACGGCGGCCAGCAGGCCCAGTTCATACTCGCCGTCGGGAATGCCGTTGGCCGTCAGCGGGGACTGTCCGGACGGCGGGGCCGGGTCGAGCGCCCCGTTGATGTCGGTGCTGCACAACAACTGACTTTGAGTGGCGACAAGTGCTGAAGAGAAACTTCCAAATACGCCCATGGAGCACGAAGCCGTGTCAAGGGCGGCGCAGAAGTCCCAAGCCCCGGCCACGGGCCAACTCGTCACCGGGTTGTCCAAATTGGGCCGCAGTGAAAAGATCGGGATGGACCCGGCCACGGTGGAGGTGGCCGGCGCGCCGTAGGGCGTGGTGAGTGAATTGGAACCGTTCGGGCACGCTTCCGTCAGCGGCGGGTGCGGCACGCCCGGTATGTCCGTCGGCACGTCCTCTACAAATTGGGCAGTGAAAGAAAGATCCGTCATGACGTTCGTGTCTTGGCGGGTGGCGTTGGCAAGGCCGTCGCTCCACTGGGCAAAGCGCCACCCGGGGTCCGCCACGGCGGCCACCGGCGTGCCGTTTCCGCCCTCGTCCACCGTCTGAGGACTCGTTCCGGAAATGCTGCCATGGGCCCCGGCGCTGTAGGTCAGCGTGTGCAGGGCAATGAAACTGGCCGTCACCGTGATGTCGTTCGTGACGTTCACATCCGTCCGGGGATTCTGCGTCGAACTGTCGCTCCACTGGACAAAGCGGTAACCCGCATCGGCCACGGCTTCCACGGCCGTCCCGCTGCCCGGATATACCACGGTCTGCGGCGAGTCGCCGCTGATCGTCCCGTGGGCCCCGGCCAGGTAGCTCAGCGTGTAGATAGCCGTTGAGAAGCTCGCCGTCACCGCCTTGTCGCCGTCCATGACAATCTGGATATACGGCGAAGCGCTGGTAATGTCGCCGGTCCATCCGTCAAAGGCACGGCCGACCGGCAACAGGGCAAAGAGCGGAACCGTCTCGCCGCGAACAAAGAGACTGGACCCTGCGGGCGGCGATGTTGTGCCGCTGCCTTCCGGGGAGACCGTTATCGCCAGCGTGACGATGTCGCCCGGCGCGACAGAACCCTCATAGGCGCCCATGTCAACGCCCGCGCCCTGGGGACGGGCCACGCCGAGAAGGTCCGTCGCGGGTGCCCCGGTCGCCGAGCCTGTGTCGATGCACGGGGAGCCCACCTGAAGTTGCAGACTGCCGCCGTTGGCGCCCACAAACAGCGGGTCCGCATCAATGTTGCCTGTCCCGGCCACGCCGCCCTGGATGTCGCTGTTGGTGGCAGCGAGGGTCACCCCGGCGCCTACAACCGGCGCCGTGTTGCCCCATATGATGCAATTGTCCAGTGCCACCTGCACCGCCGTATTGCGCGCCGAGAAGATTTCCTGTGCGCCTCCATGCTGCGCAAAGGTGCAGTTGGTGAATGCAGGCGTCATGACGCCGCCGGAGCCTTCATTGCGGAGCCAGACAACGCGTCCTTCGTTCTGCGCGAAGACACTGTTCTCCACGCGCGTTGCGCCGGTTCCGGAATAAACCATAATGTTCTGAAGGGCCATGCCGTTCGACGTAAACACGCACCGCGAAACCGTGGCGCTGCTCTCACCGCCCCAGGCCATGTCGCTGACGGCGCAGGAGTTGCCGGTGAACAGACAGTCCGCGATCCGGGGCTTGGACAGGAGGCCGAAGTACGCACCGTCGGCAATGGCCGCGCCGCCTGCGCTGTTGCCGGCCAGGACGCACCCCGTAATCAAAGGACTGGACGAACTTCCATTTTCCGCAAGGTTGGCCACGGCGACATAGCCGCTGCCGGTCGAGATGGTGCAGTTGGCGATGCTCGGGGAAACGCCCATGTTGTCGATGGCGAGCAGGTGCATCAGGTCCCTGCCGAAAGCGGTCTGGAAGACGTAGGGCCAGACAGGGCCCGTCCTGACACGCAGCGGGCCGTTGCCGCGCAGGATGCTGAAGCCGTCCAGGCGGGCATTGTCCGCGCCGTACACGCAGGCCTTTGAATTCTGGCCGTCAATGGTGGTGACATGGGCGCCGATGTCGCGCTGGTCGCGCTGGTCTTCGGTTCCCGCGAATCCGCCGTAGAGGTCGCAGAAGGGCTCCATGACCGCGACCACCGTTCCGGCAGTGGTGTAGGTGCCCTCGGCAACCCACAGCTCTCCCGTCTGGCCCGATGCGGCCACCGCCGCGATGCCCGCCTGGATGGTCGAAAACGCCGTTGCCCAGGTCGTTCCATCCTCCACGCCGGAGACGTTGTCAACGTCAACCCGAACCACCAGCTCTCCCGGCGTGCGGTAGGTGAACGCCGCCGACAGGCTTCCCGACTGGCCTTCCGCATTGGTGACCGCGACATCCACCACGCCTGCGGCGTGGGGGGGCGCGATGCAGTTGATCGCGCCGTTAAAGACGCTGACACCGGTTGCCTCGACGCCCCCGAACAGCACGTGGAGCGTGGAGGACGCGAAGGTGTCGCCTGTGATGCGCACCGGCGTTCCGCCCCCGGTCGGCCCGGAATCGGGGCTGATGCCCGTGGGATGGGGAACGGGGACCGCGTATTCATAGGCGCCGGCAAGGGTGCCCGTTTGTCCGTCGGGGTTGATGACGGTCACATCGACCACACCGGCCGCATGCGGCGGTGTGCTGCAGATGATATACGGGTTGACGTTCCCATAACCGTAGTTTATGTACTGCACCTGAACATTGGTGGCGTCCACGCCGCCAAAAGTCACCCGGGTTGTGCCCGACGGGCTGAATCCAGACCCGTTGATGGTGACGGAATCTCCGCCCGTCGAAAGGCCCCGGTTGGGGGATATCGAATTCGGAAGGGGCAAACCCGGGGCGAGGTAGGTGAAACCTCCGTTCAGGGTGGCGCTTTGACCCGCCGCATTGGTAACCACAACATCCACCACACCTGCGGCGTGGGGCGGTGACGCGCAGCTGATGATAGTGCTGCCAAAGACGGTGACCCCGGTTGCCTCGACGCCGCCAAACAGGACGTGCATCCCGGAGGAGTCAAACGTGTCGCCCGTGATGAGCACCGCCGTCCCACCCTCGGTCAGCCCGAAAACGGGGCTGATGCCCATGGGGTGGGGAACGGGGGTAAAGTATTCATACCAATTCGCGATGGTGCCCGCGCGGCCATCGGGATTGATAACCGACACGTCCACAAAACCCGCCGCGTGCGGCGGCGTGGTGCAGGTGACATACGGGCTAACGCTCCCATAGCCGTAGTTTATGTAATGCACCTGGACATTGGTGGCGTCCACGCCGCCAAAGGTCACCCGGGTTGTGCCCGACGGGCTGAAACCAGACCCGTTGATGGTGACGGAATCTCCGCCCGCCGAAAGACCCCGGTTGGGGGATATCGAATTCGGCAGGGGTGAGCCCGGCTCAAGGTAGGTGAAGCCGCCGTTCAGGGTTCCGCTCTGGCCGTCCGGATTGATGACCGTCACGTCCACCGCGCCCGTGGCATGGGCCGGCGCATAGCATCCCAGGAAACCGCCGTTGTACACATAAACACCCGTGGCATCCACACCGCCGAAAATTACGCGCGTCGCACTGGCCTCGATGTATTCCGAACCGTAGACGAACACAAAAGTGCCGCCCGTCGAATACCCGAGCACGGGGGACAGACTCGTCACCGACGGCTGTGCCGGAACCACGTATGTGTAAGAGCCTGCAAGGGTGCCCGTCAAATTGTCGGGGTTGATGACCGCCACATCCACCACGCCCGCGGCGTGCGGCGGCGTGGTGCAGGTGAGATACAAACTGGTGCTCGCATAACCGGTGTTCGTGTAATGCACCTGCACATTGGTGGCGTCCACACCGTCAAAAGTCACCCGGGTCGTGCCAGACTGCGTGAAGCCCGTCCCGCCGATGGTCACGGACTGTCCGCCCATCGGCAGTCCCTGGTTGGGGGATATGGAAGTCGGAAGGGGTGTGCCCGGCTCAACATAGGTGAAGCCGCCGTTGAGGGTCGCGCTTTGGCCGTCCGGTCTGATGACCGTCACATCCACCGCGCCCACGGCATGGGCGGGGGTGTAGCATCCCACGTAACTGCTGCCAGACACATACACAGACGTGGCATCCACACCGCCGAAGATTACGCGCGTCAGGCCGACGTCGATGAATCCCGAGCCTGTCAGGGTCACCCAGGTGCCGCCTGTCGAATACCCCAGCACGGGGGACAGGCCCGCCAGCGAGAGCGGTCCCGGAACCAGATACTCATACCCGCCTGCAAGGACGCCCGGCAGCCCGTCGGGGTTGGTAACCGTCACATCCACCGCGCCCGCCGCGTGCGGCGGCGTGGTGCAGGTGATGTATATGCTGCTGTTCCCATAACCGGAGTTCGCGTAATGCACCTGCACATTGGTGGCCTCCACGCCGCCAAAGGTCACGCGGGTCGTGCCGGATTGCGTGAAGTTTGATCCGCTGATGGCCACGGACTGTCCGCCCGTCTCCGGTCCCTGGTTGGGCGATATGGCGGTGGGATTGGGCGGCGGCGCTGTCAGGTAGGTGAACCCGCCCGCAAGCAGACCCGTCTGTCCGTCCGGATTGGTCACCGCCACATCCACCGCGCCGGACGCATTTGCCGGGGTAAAGCAGGTGATGTGAACGCTGCCGTCGCCGGGACTGACCACCTGTACCCCCGCCGCCTCAACACCACCGAAGCTGACATGCGTTGTGCCAAAGGGGGTAAACCCGGTTCCAAGAACGGTTACGGCGGTCCCGCCCGAGGCCTGCCCCACGTTGGGTGAAAGCGATGCCGGCACGGGCTGGAGGTCCGTCGAGAAATTCGCCGTCACCGCCCTGCTTCCATCCATGACAACGCTCGAACGCGGCGACGAATCAACAACATCGCCGGTCCATCCGGTGAAGGACCAGTTGGCCGGTGCAACGGCAAAGAGCGGGACAGTTTCGCCCCGGACAAAGTAATGCACCCCATCGGCTAGCGAGGTGGTGCCGACGCCTGCCGGCGACGCCGTTACCCAGAGCGCGAAGATGTCTTCCGGTGCAACAGACCCCTCGTAGGCGCCCATGTCCACGCCCGAGCCTTGCGGGCGTGCCACTCCCCGGATGTCTGCGACGGGCGCGCCGTCAGCTGTACCCGTATCGATGCACGGCGAACCTGTCTGAAGCTGCACGCAGGCACCACCGGCATCCACGAACAGCGGGTCCGCATCAATGTTTCCTGCGCCTTCATACCCCCCCCGGATGCATGAATAGTTGACCAGCGCCGTGGAAGATGGATACTCGTTAAATATTTCCGCGCCGGACGATGCGGCGGCGTCCCAAAGGATGCAGTTCGCGAGGATCGGTGCACAGTCCCAGTAGTTGTAGATGCCATCGTGCAAGTTGACAGCCGAGTTGCCCACGAACGTGCAGTTCTTCAGCGTCGGTGAGGCGGAATAGTTGGACATTCCGCCGCCGCCATAGTAGCCGTTGGACGTGTTGCCTGTAATTGTGCAATTCGTCAGCGTCGGGGCAGAAGAGTCATTGGACATCCCACCGCCGCCATAGTAGCCACGAACAGAGTTTCCGGTGAACAGGCAGTTCATCAAAATGGGAGAAGAAGACCAGTTGTACAACCCGCCGCCGGAGCCGACGCCATCGCGGGTCAAGTTTCCTGCGAACGTGCAGTTCGTCAGCGTCGCTGAAGAAGAGTAATTGTACATTCCGCCGCCGTCACGGTCGGCCGAATTGCCTGCGAATCCGCAGTTCTCCACCCAGGTGGGGGAGAAGAAATTGGCCATCCCGCCACCAGCAGCGGCCGAGTTGCCCGTGAACGTGCAATCCGTCAATGTCGGCGATGAGTCAGAATTGCACATTCCTCCACCGGAATCATGGGCCACGTTTCCCGTAAATGTGCAGTTCGTCAATGTCGGCGATGAATATACTTGGTTGCAAATCGCGCCGCCGAAATAGCGGGCCAGGTTGTCTGTGAACGTGCAGTTGGTCAATGTCGGTGAGGAATAGGCGTTGTATATTCCGCCGCCGTTGCCGTTGTAGTTGTCATCGGCCGAGTTGCCCACGAATGTGCAGTTTGCCAGCGTCGGTGAGGAAGATGAGTTGTACATTCCGCCGCCACCCCAAGAATCATGACCTCGGGTGACGGTAAAGCCGTCCAGCACAGCCCCGTTTTCGCCAATTACGCATCGCCGCACATTTTCGCCGTCAATGACGGTAATATTCGCCGACCAGTCACGCTGGTCCGCCGCGCTTTCCGTGCCCGCAAACCCGCCGTAAAGGCTCACACCCGACCGCATCGTTACCACGGGATTTGTCGTGGCGCCGTAAGTCCCTGCGGCGACCCACACCTCGCCACCGCCGATGCTGTAGCCCGCTTCCACCGCTGACTGAATGTCCTGAAACGCCGTGGCCCAGGTGGTGCCGTCCCACGGCCCAGCCGTGTTTCGTGCATCGACCCGGTACGCCAGGCTTCCCGCCACCGTTACCACCCGCGTGACTTCGGCCGCGCTGTTCCCGTTTCCATCGCCCACGTTGTAGGTCACGGTGTACGTCCCGTTGACCGCCGTATTCACCGGATTCACTGTATTAATGTTGGCGCTAAGGTCTCCCGCGCATGCGTCCGCAGCCGTCGCACCCGCGTCTGTGTACATGCCGCCGAACTCCACCGTCACCGTGGCCGGGCCGTTCAGCGTGATCACCGGCGTACTTGTATCTACAACAATGATCGTCCGCACCATTTCCGCGGCGGCATTGCCTGCCGCGTCGCTCACGTTGTATCGAATGTAATAGGTGCCAACCCCCAATGGCGCTACGGAGGGTTCCAGTCCGGTCCGCACAATCTTTGCCGTAATGTCGCCGTCGGCCAAATCCTGCGCCGTAGCCCCCGCATCCTGTGCGTAGACCCCCGGACATTCAAGCGTCACCACCGCATCACCCACAAGATTGATGGTCGGCGCCGTGGTGTCCTCGAAGGTCGCCGTCACGGAAAGGTCAGCCAAAATGTTAAGGTCGATGCGCGCCGCCGTCGTCACCCCGTCGCTCCAGGCAACGAAGCTAAACCCGGCATCAGGCACGGCCGTCACCCCGGTTGCATTACCCCCTTCAGCCACGTACTGGAGCAAAGCCCCGTTAATCGAGCCGTGGGCACCGGCCGCATAAGCCACCGTATGCGTTGGGGTCTCCGTGGTGGTCCACGTGGTCTTCGCGGGAATCGGGCCCACCGTGCGGACGGACCCGTTTATGGGCACTTGCACTGCCGCGACCGGAGCGGCCGTGTCATTGACCACAAAAAGTTGCCCAAGGCCGCTGAACACGCTTTCGGCCAGGCGGACCACGGAAAGCTCTCCGGCCCGGTAGGCCGGATTGGCCGTCACCGTGGACTCGTTCCAGTAACCGGGCTTCAGCAGGCCCGCCGGGGCGGGTCCGTCCTGCAATTCACCGATGAACGGCGCGTTTGCCCCACCGCCAAAAGCACTGTTGTCTCCGGTAAGGAGTGCGCTGTTCGTGGCCGTCCCGCTGACTGTTTCCAGTTCAGACACGGCCGGTCCGTGGACGGCCGCGGCCGCCGAACTCATGTTCGACACCAGCGTGAAAAGCCCCCGGTGCCCGGGCGCTGATGAGGCGCCGTTCGCTGAAAGGACCATCGCGCTGTCCGCAAGCACCACTGTTCCCTGCACTTTGAGCATGCCCGGCACACCGGCGCCGCCGCTGCCGCCGCTGCCCCCGCTGCCGCCGCTGCTGCCCGCTCCGCCGTCACCGCCGATGCCCGACGCGCCGCCCTTTCCGCCCGCCCCGCCATTGGTGCCGTAGCTGTTGGAGATGCCCGCGCCGCCCGAGGCGCCAAGACTCTGCGCGGTGCTTCCTGCGGCATGGGCTCCCCCCGCACTGCCGGAAAGGCCGACGGCGTTCGCAGTGTCCGGCGTCCCGGCGGAAATATCCACCGTACCCCTCAGGAAATTGACGCCCACCGCACCGAGGATTACGGCGCCACCACCAGGTGTTCCGTTTCGTCCGTCACCGCCTTTGCCGCCGGCGCCGCCGTTGCCACCGTTGGCGCCCTGGCCTGCCGTACCGGAGGTGGTGCTGGTTGCACCGACGCCGCCCGCAGGCGCCGTTGGGTAGGCCGGGTAGGCGGGATAGGCCGTGCTTCCCGAAGTGGTCGCAACCGAGCCTATGGCGCCCGAAGTGGGATTGTTGTCACAACCGCCGCCGCCGCCGCCGCTGGAGCCGGAGGAAGATCCGCTATAACGAGTAGTGCCAAGTGTGCCGCCAGTGCCGTGCCCGTGCGCGCTGCCACCGCCACCGCCACCGCCACCGCCACCGCCGCCACCACCACCGCCACCGCCGCCGCCGCCACCACCGCCACTGGCACCGCCGCCACCACCGCCGCCCGGACCGGCAACGAGCGCAAGCTCGCTGGCCGTGGCCAGGGCTGCGGAACTGTACGCAGCGGCAATACCATCGCCGCCGCCCGCTCCGGCATGACCGTTGGTCACGGCGTCAGCCGCCGAGGCTCCGGGGGAACCGTTGCCGCCGTTGCCGCCGCTCCCGACCGTGCCGCCCGTGTCCACGCAGGTTCCACCGCCTCCGCCACTGCCGACGCTTCCGGCGGAACCGCCGGAGGTTCCGGACCCTGCCGCGCTGCCCGTACCTCCGTCGACAACACTCAGGCCCGCCGCGCCGCCGGTGCCGGGCGTGCTGGCCTCGTCATTGAAGCCGTTTGTGCCGGATGTTCCCGAAGACCCCGATAGGCCGGATGTCCCGGATGTGCCTGCGGTGCCGGCAACGCCCGCACCCCCTGCGGTGCCGAGGCTCAGGGCGTCAACGCCGCTTGTCTTGCCATATGCGCCTTTACCGCCACCGCCGCCGCTGCCTGCTTTTCCCCCAGTGCCGCCGCTACCGCCCAATCCGCCCGCACCACCAAGGCCTTTTGTGCCGCCGCCGCCGCTGCCCAAATATCCTGCGGGCACGGTCAACGCCGCATCCCAAACCATGTCCCCCGCGGAAAGTATGGAAAGGGGGCGGCTGCCGGTAACCGTAACGGTGGCGCTGGTGACACTCACGTCCAGAAAGCGGAACACGGCCACTCCGGAGTGCGGGGCGGCGGCGTTCACGCCGGTGTAGGCGGCTTCGCCCGTATGCGTGGTGCCGCCAAGGGTGAGGGTCAGCGCATCCGTGTCAATGCTGATGGCTTCACCCGAATGGGCAACCAGCGTCCGGTTCTGATTCCCCGACCCCGCATTGGGATTGTACAAGTCAAGCAGGGAGTCGGTGTCGGTTACGGTCACGAGCCGCGTGACGCTGTCCGCATGGTTGCCGTTGCTGTCCGTTACATCGTAGGTCACGGTGTAGACGCCCAAGACGGCGGTGTTCACCGCTTTGACCGTGACAATGCTTGCCGTCAGGTCGCCGGAGCAACTGTCGCTGGCCGTCGCGCCCGCGTCCGTGTAAACCGCTCCGAGTGCGGTCTGAACGGAGGCGCTTCCCAACAGCGTGATGGTCGGCGCTGTCGCGTCCACAACCCTCAAGGTGCCGGTGGCGCCGCCCTGGTAATTGATGTTGTCGATTGTTCCGGCAACCGCATAGTTCCCGACGTCGGTCGGCACCGCGGAAGATCCGTTATAGGTGACGATTACCGACAGGCCCCCCGGTTCCGTCGTCACCATGACAGACCGCGCCGTGCCGTCGCAACTTTGGGACAGGTCGGCAAGAGTCACGGTGGCCGTCGCCTTTTGGATCGTCAGCTCCGCGCCAAAAAAGCTGAGGGCGTAGTTCGCACCGGCCGTCAGGCTGCCCAGGGTGATGGCATAGGTGCCAACCGATTCGCCCGCATCGCGGGACAGGGTGCCGCTGAACACGTCACCGCTCACAAGTTCAGGGAAATAGGTGTAGGTCAGTTCCGGGTCACCCGTGCCGTAAATCTTTGTCCTGGCGTACGCCGTCACCGCCACCGGTTTCGGCGTGATCTGAAGATTCGCCCCGGCAAAGCTGAGGGTGTATTTCGCCGAAGCCGCCAGCGAACCCTGCGAAATTTCGTAACTGCCGACCGACTCGCCCGCGGCGCGCGTCAGCGTCCCACTCAGGGTGTCGCCGGAGGCAAGCGCGCCGGAGGTGATTTGCCAGGTCAGGGCGGGGTCGGCAGCCCCGTAAGTCTTGGTCCGCCCGTCTGCGGTCACCGTAATCGGAATCAGCGCTGCCCATGAAGCATAAAGTGTCTGATCCCCTGTGATGGTGACCGACGTGGCCGCAGTCACCTCCGCGCCGGAACCGGCCGAATTGTCAAACCACCCAAGGAAAGAGTATCCCGAGCGGGTCGGCTTGGGAAGCTCACCGTAGACCGAGCCGCTGTTCACAGCCTTGCTGGCCGGAGACACGGCATCGCCCCCATTGGGGTCAAAGGTCACGGTATGTGTATTGAGAGAAAAAACCGCGCGCAACGCGTGGCCGTTGCGGTCCAGTGTCGTTGCCTGTGCGTCATTCTTGAAACCAGCATTGAAATTATAGGTCGCGCTGGTGGAAACCTGCTGCCAATTGTCGGTGCCGGGGCCACTGGTGCCCTGGGGGGCGATGTTCGCTTCCCAACGCGTAAAGGAGTAGCCTCCGCTCGGTGTGGCCGTGATGCTGACGGCTGCGCCGGAGTCATAACTGGCATCCGTCCAGCCTGTCAGCGTTCCGCCCGTACCCGCCGTTGCGGTGACGCCGTATTTGGACTTGTACGCTGTCGCGCAAATGTTCCATCTGGATGATGCGGCA
>CAITNO010000038.1 GCA_903893795.1 Candidatus Hydrogenedentota bacterium
TGATTGCGATAAAGGGGAGATGCCGGTAGGGGGCGACCGGCATCTCCGGTGAGGTGCGTTGCTCTGAGGGGGATCAGAGCGTCACAGAGGAAAAAAAATGGATGATTGCGATAAAGGGGAGATGCCGGTAGGGGGCGACCGGCATCTCGGGGTGAGGTGCTCCCCTGGCGGGCACCAGGGGTTTGCAGAGGATTAGGCATCCTCTTCTAGGGGGCAAAAATCTAACGTCGTATTTTAACACGCAGAACCCACATTGCACAACCCGCCACTGCCAGCAATACTGCCGCTGCCAGTCCGAGCCGCAACCCCCCCCCTGCTGCAACGCCTGCGCGCTGCGATTCGCTGGAAGGGGCAGGTTCCGCGGTGTTGTTGTTCACCGAGCCTGACGCTTCAATTTTCAAAGAACTCGCCGACTGTATATCTGTCGAATGGGCGCTCTGCCCATTCTGCCTCATTGCAACTGTACCTGTCTTCGCTCCTGCGGGTCTTTCTCCCGCCACCGGCACATCAGCCAGTTTGCCGCGCTCTTCCGCCGCTTTCGCGGCGGCTGCCTCCACACTGGGCAATTCACCTTCGGCCTTTGCCGCACTTGGCGCGGATGGCCTGCCTGTCGCATGCACATCTTTCGCAGGTGCCGCCGTTGCCGCTTTCCCCTCCGCCTCGGGCGCTGCCATCATGGGGGCGCTGCCTCGGGGACTGACGCTTTGCGCCTCCCCTTCGCCCGTGGTTGCGGGTTTTTGGGGTTTCGCAGTTTCCGGTTTTGTTCCGGTTGCGTCTGAGGGTTTATCTTCCGTGACCGCCATCGCCACTGCCGCCATGCCGCCTTGCACCGGCAATTCAGCACCGTCTGCGGTGGAGAGGCTCGGGTCCTTCACGGAGAGGGTTGTTTCCCCCTTCGCGGAGGCACCGACGCGCTCAAGCACGACACGGGCCACTTCACCATTGGCTACGGAAGTCTGGTTGAAACCCATCATCACCACGATGTACTTGCCCGGCTCGGGGGCATTGGCCGTTACCAGCTTGCCTGCCGCCTCTGCGGCTCCACCCGGAGAAATACTCACGGGTCTAAAGATTGCCGGGTCGTAAACAAGTGCGAAATCCAATGCTGCCACTTGATTACCCGCACCATTGAGATAGATGGGCACCTCGTATCTGTCCGATTCAACTGTTGGTTTCCCGGGGGTCAATGTTCCTGCGTATGCAGTGGTACTGAGCACAACCAACGTTAGCCCCGTAACCACCTTGCAATAAGCTGAACTCACTCTGCCCTTTCGGGGCCACAGCCTCTGTGGCATGACTAAAGTGTACCGCATGTAAAAAAATAACGCAAGAACTCTGTCCATCGATGACCGTAAATTCTATATATCGTTAAAGACTTTAATTTCAATTACTTATACACAACGCACAGGTCCATGAATTAATGCTTTTGCGCAGTTGGATAGGAGGCGGCCTTAGGGCTCGCACATCTTATTTGTAATCTAAATTACAAATAAGCCCGCTCATTTTTTAATGCACCCCGCCTTGTCATCGAACTCCGATTGGACGGTATTCCCGGCAGGGTTATCGGTGTCCAATTCTGTCCGGGTGAGACTGCGGGTCGCAGGTCGGTTGCCCTCATGGGCGCTTGGGAAAAAGGCGGGCATATTTACAAATGTCGTGTGCCCTGAGAAAAGGTAATAGCGCAGGACGACCAGTTCGAGATAGAACCAAGCAATGCACTTTGCACTGATCATGCCGTACAGAATCCATCGATACTCCGGCACAGGGATATACTGATACTCGGCAATATTCTCAAGCCGCAAAGGCATAAACGCGGTCAATCCGAGCAGCAGCACCTGCATAGCCTTGGCGCTGGCGGAAGCGGGACTGTCCCCCGCCTCGCGGCACCGGGCCAGTGTGAACCAGCCCAGATAGGCCGCCCAGGAAAGCGTGATGAGCCAGGCCGAATTGGTCATGGCCCGCTGCGACACCACCTGGCCTAGCTCGCGCATCTGGTCGTACACCCATTCTGGATAGAGGCCCACTGCAAAGAAGGCCATCCACAATACAAGGATGGGAATGCGCCAGAGGTCTATAGATTTTGGGGGATTGTTCACGGAAAACCTCCGAGGCGTCCGGGACTACATCCGTTCACCGCCATCATTGGAACAGAGCCGCGCGTGGGAAATCAACCTCCAAAGCCGTTCCGATGCCCCCATTCCTCACCCCAAAATTCGCAGCCGCGCAGCAGTTGACTGTTCACGCCTCCTTTTGGTAAACTTTCTCTTGCGAACATGTTCCGTGCTTCGGCACGGACGCCCAAGCAGGGGCTCCGGCCCCTCACCTTGCGGCGACGAAGGGATTCGTCAGCCAGCCTGGTTTGCGCGCCGAAAGGGCGCAATACATGTCGACGGACACGAACCGGCGACAGGACGGCTGGCATCCTGTCGCCGGTTCGTTTTTTTTTGCGCCGGGCGCGCAATGTGCGCGCGCCATGCGGCGCGTGTCGTGTGCAACCGGGGCAGGCCCCCGAAGGAGATCCTCACATCGCCACATTGAAGAAAGAGAAGGAAGACGCGATTCGCGTGAATGATCAGATACGCGCACGCCAGGTGCGCGTGATAGATGAAAACGGCGAGCAGCTCGGCATTATGGCCCCGCGCGATGCATGGCGCGAGGCGGAGCAGCGCGGGTTTGACCTCGTCGAGGTGGCGCCCAAGGCCGCGCCGCCGGTGTGCCGAATCATGGACTACGGCAAATCCCGGTATGAGCAGAAGCGGCGGGCCCGCGAATCGCGCAAGCATCAGCATGTGGTCACCGTCAAGGAGATCAAGTTCCGTCCGAAGATCGACCAGCATGATTTTGAAACCAAGAAGAATCATGTGCGCGATTTCCTGGCGGAAGGGAACAAGGTGAAAGTCACCATCATGTTCCGGGGCCGCGAGGTGGCCCACCCCGAGTTTGGCCGCAAGATCCTCGGCATGGTGGTCGAGGGCACGGCCGACCTTATCACGGGTGAGTACAGACCCGAAGACTCGCGGCTTGAAGGCCGGAACATGAGCCTGGTGCTTCATCCGGTCAAGTAGAACATCCGAGTGAAGAAATGACGCACACGCCGCGCGGGACCGGCAGGCCGGCAGCGCGGACACGGTGGCGGTGTTGTCCCCGCCGGGTGCGCGGAACGATACGAAACTGCGCGCGGGAGAGCCTTTTCCCCCGTGCGACAACATGGCAACGGAGACACGAATCATGCCGAAGATCAAGACATGCCGCAGCGCCGCAAAGCGCTTCAAGACAACGGGAACGGGAAAGGTCACGCGGAACAAGCCCTTCGCCCGCCACCTGATGGCGTCGAAGTCGCCCAAGCGCAAGCGCAACCTGCGCCAGGGAACGCTGGTTTCTCCGGCTGACACGCCGAGCGTGAAGCGTTCGATTCCCTATTCCTGAACCGTCACAGCAACCGGTTGCCGCGCGACACCGCCAAGAGCGGGTCACGGCGCCTGAACGGCTGATACCAGCAGCCGCACAATAAGGATACTGACCATGCCCAGAGCTACAAACAATCCGGCGTCCAAAGACCGCCGCAAGAAGATTCTCAATCTCGCCTCCGGCTACCGGGGCGCCCACAGCCGGCTCAACAAGACCGCCCAGCAGGCCGTTGCCCATGCGGGCATGCACGCCTACCGCGACCGCAAGGCGCGCAAGCGCGAGTTCCGCCGCCTGTGGATAGCCCGCATCAATGCGGGTGCCCGCGCCCACGGCCTGACCTACAACCGCTTCATCGAGGGTCTGAAAAAGGCCAACATCGGCCTCGACCGCAAAGCGCTGGCCGACATCGCGGCGACGGACGATGCCACCTTTGCGCAGATCGTTGAAAAGGCCAAGGAAGCCCTGGCGGCCGTTCCGGCGGTGTCCTGACCATGCGCGTTGTTCCCGCGGTGGATATTCGCGGCGGGCGCTGTGTGAATCTGGTGCAGGGCGACTATGGCCGCGAGACGGTTTTCGCCGAGGACCCGGTGGATCAAGCGCAGCGGTGGTGGGATGACCTGGCTGCCTCGGGCACGCCCGAAGATCAAGCCATTGTGCACATAGTGGATCTCGACGGCGCCCGCGAGGGCGCCTGCCGCGTGGAGGCGCACCTGCGCCGCATGACGGCGGCGGGAATCCGGTTTGAAGTGGGCGGCGGCATACGCACCATGGACACGGTCAACGCGATCCTGGAAGCGGGCGCCGCCCGCGCCATTTTGGGCACGGCCGCGCACCGCGATCCCGCGCTGCTTGCACAGGCCTGCGCCGCATGGCCCGGAAAGGTGGCGGTGGGCATTGACGCCCGCGCAGGCAAGGTCTCCCTGGAGGCCTGGCTCGAGGACACCGACACCGACGCGGTCGAGTTCGCCCGGCGCGCGGAAGCCGCCGGGGCCGCCCGCATCATCTACACCGACATTCTGTCCGACGGCATGATGAAGGGCCCCAATCACGACGCCACCGGCGCCGTCGCGCGGGCTGTTTCCATCCCGGTGACCCTTTCGGGCGGTGTGTCGTCCCTGGACGACCTGCGGCGCGCCCGCCTGCTGGAACCGGACGGTGTGGACGAGGCCATCGTGGGCCGGGCGCTCTATCTGGAGCGGTTTACCGTGGCGGAAGCCGCGGCGGCCCTGAGGGAATCGCCATGAGCCAGCCGTTGCCCAACCGCGTGGCCATTGTGGGGGTGGGTCTGCTGGGCGCTTCGCTCGGACTGGCCCTCAAGGCACGCGGACTGGCGACGCAGATTATTGGTGTGGGACGGCGCAAGGCGTCTCTGGACACAGCCCTGGAGGTGGGTGCCATTGACAGCGTTGCGCCGAGTCCGGCCGCGGCCGCCGCCGAGGCGGACCTGCTCGTGGTGGCCACGCCTGCCGCGCTCGTCACGGCCGTGCTGGACGAGGTGCGCGGGGCGGGCAATGTGAATCTCATCGCGACCGATGTGGCAAGCACGAAATCCACCATTTGCCGTCATGCCGCCTCCACTTGGACCGCGCCGCGCCGTTTTGTCGGGTCCCATCCGATGGCGGGCGGTGAAAAATTCGGACCCGAACACGGACGCCCCGAACTGTATGAGGGCACCGTTTGCCTTGTGGAAGAATCCGCTGACCTTGACCCCGAAGCCCGCGCGGTCGTGTGCCAATTGTGGGAATCGGTCGGCGCGCGGGTGGTGTCTGTCCGTCCGGAACAGCATGATCCCATTCTGGCCCGCACGAGCCACCTCCCCCATGTGGTGGCCTCCGCCGTGGCGGCGATTGCCGGTGACAGCGGCGCAAGCCGTCTCTTTGTCGGCAACGGATTCCGCGACATGACGCGCATTGCCGACAGCCGCCCGGAAGTTTGGCGCGACATCTGCCTGACCAACCGGACCGCGCTGTTGCAGAGCCTCGCCGAAACCGATGCGCGGCTACATGAGTTTGCCGCCCTGCTTGTGGCGGGCGATGCGGCGCGGCTGGACGCCTTTTTCGAACGGGGACGCGAGGGACGCCGAAAGGTTCTCGAATGACCCGCGGCCGGTTCATCACCTTCGAGGGCATCGAGGGTTGTGGCAAATCCACCCAGATAGGGCTGCTGGCAGACCATCTGCGGGCGGCGGGCAGAAATGTGGTGCTCACCCGCGAACCCGGCGGCACCCCCGCCGCGGAGGCGATTCGGGCCATTCTGCTTGACCCGGCGCAGGACGCCCTCTCCCCCACCACCGAACTGCTGCTGTACGCCGCGGCGCGGGCACAGCATGTGCACCAGGTCATCCGGCCGGCCGTGAAGGCCGGTGCTGTGGTGCTGTGTGACCGCTTTGCCGACTCCACCGAAGCCTACCAGGGCGGCGGACGGGCGCTGTCCCACGAAACAATCGACATTCTCCGAAACATCGCCACAGACGGCATGGGACCGGACTGCACCATACTGCTTGACCTCCCCGCCGCCGAAGGACTGGCACGCACCCGGAGCCGCGGTGAACTCGACCGCATCGAAGGCGAGCCGCTGGCCTTTCATGAGCGCGTGCGCGCCGCATTCTTGGCCATCGCCGCGCGGGAACCGGAACGCGTCATTGTGATAAACGCCGCAGCATCGGTTGAGGCCATCGCCGGCGAGATAGGCCCGCGCATGGACGCGCTTCTGTGCGCGGAGGCGCAAGAGGCATGAGCTTTTCCCGGGTAAAAGATCAGACCGTGGGCATGCGGCTGCTGTCCAACATTATCCGCAAGGGGCGCATTCCTTCGGGACTGCTGCTGTGGGGGCCGAACGGCGTCGGCAAACGGCTGGCCGCGTTTGAAATGGCCAAGGCGGTGAACTGCCTGGCCATGCAGGGCGACGCCTGCGATTCCTGCCTGGCCTGCCGAAAAGCCATCAGCGGCAACCACCCCGACATCAAGCTGATCACGCCGGTGGGCAAAGCCCGCATGATCAAGGTGGAAGCCGTCGAAGAGATGAATGAGACCACCTCCTTTCGCCCTTTTGAAGGACGTCGCAGGGTGTTCCTCATTGAAGAGGCGGACCGCATGAATGAGGCGGCCCAGAACCACTTCCTGAAAACGCTTGAAGAACCGGCCAGTCCGACGATTTTCCTGCTGGTGACCGCCCATCCCAGAGCGCTGCTGCCCACGATTCGGTCGCGGTGCCAGTCGGTGCGTTTTGGTTCGCTGCGCACGGAAACCGTGGCAGGACTGTTGACAGGGCTGCGCGGCATTGATTCCGTCACCGCCGATGCGGCGGCAGCGCTGTCGCAGGGACAAATGAGCCGCGCGCTGGACCTCGTGGAAAGCGGCCGGCGCACGGTGGTGCTCGAGGTGATTGACCGGCTGAACCGCGGTGAGGACCCCCTGCTTGCAGGTGAATGGTTCGCCGCCTACCTCCAGAAGGTGGAAGCGGAAATCGTTGCAGCGGTGAAGGCCGGACCGGATATTGACGACGACGGGGAGGATGGCGGTGGGGACAACCGCGACGAGCGGCGCAGCAAGGAGGAGGTGGAGGCGGAGGTGGCGGGGCGCATGCGCAAGGAGCGGTATGAATTGGTATACTTGTTTCAGGCATGGTACCGCGACGCGGTGGTGTACGCGGCGACTAAAGACGCGTCGAGGGTGATGAACCGTGATCGCATCAAGGAATTGACCGCCTCCACGGGCGCCAATCATGCCGCAAAACTGGAGGCGCTGGACACGGCTTGGCTGTATCTGGAACGCAACCTGAACCCGGGACGCGTGTTTCGCGACCTGTTTTTCGCGCTGGCCGGCTAGGGTCCGCGCGGTGGAAAGGCTTTCATGGAGATAGCAAGAATCCGGCTGCGCAAACCGCGCCGGGTGCTGTGTTTCAGGACTGACGGACTGATCCTGGAGCGGGACACGCCCTGCATCGTCGAGACCGAAAACGGTCTTGAATGGGGCGTGTGCGTGATGCCGCCCGAACCGTGCAGCGATGACATGGCAAGACGCGCCTCCTGGCGCGTGGTGCGCCGCGCCACGGCGTCGGACTTTGACAACTACACGCACATCGTCGGCGAGGAGGCGCGCGCGCAGGACATCTGCCGCCGCAAGATTGAGAAACACTCCCTGCCCATGAAACTGGTGGACACAGAGTTCACCTATGACCGGCACAAGATCATTTTCCATTTCGTGGCCGAGAACAGGGTGGACTTCCGTGAACTGGTGCGTGACCTCGCGCATGACCTGCGGCAGCGCATCGAACTGCGCCACATCCAGGTGCGCGACCAGGCCAAGTTGGTCGGCGGATTGGGCACCTGCGGGCGCCAGCTCTGCTGCACCACCTTTCTGGAAGATTTCAAGCCCATCTCCATGCGCATGGCCAAGTGCCAGAACCTGTCGCTCAACCCGGCCAAGATCAGCGGCCAGTGCGGACGGCTCCTGTGCTGCCTCGGCTACGAGGCCGACATGTACGACAAGCCAAAGAAGAAGCGCTGTTGCGATGATCAGGGACCTGACTCGGCACCACCCCCCGCAAGGGCGGAAGCGATCCGCGAACCGGTCAACAACGAGCCCGGTCCGGACAACGAATTGGGCGCCGACGGACAGGCGCGGCGCAAACGCAAGAAGCGCAAACGCAAGAATCCGGGTGACCGGCCGGAAGGCACCGGAAGTCCCGAATGATCCTCGCCGACCCCCACTGCCATCTGCAGGACCTGCGTTTTAACGAAGACCGCGAGGCGGTCATCGTGCGCGCGTTGGAATCGCTCGAATGGCTGGCCGTGGTGGGTGACGACCTTCCCAACAGCGAGGCGGCCTGCCAGTTGGTCCGGCCCGGCGTTTATGCCGTGGTCGGTGTCCATCCGTACCACGCGGACGATTTCACCGACGGCACCCTCGAAGCGCTGCGTGCGCTCAGCACACGCCCCGGCGTCATCGCCATCGGCGAAACCGGGCTCGACTACTTCAACGAGTTCTCCGCACGTCCCGCCCAGCGCACCGCCTTTGAACATCAGTTGGCGCTGGCAGTGGAAATGGACCTGCCCGTTGTCATCCACAATCGCAATGCCGACGAGGATGCGCTGGCCATCCTTGCAAAGCACGCCTCCACACTGAGGAGCGTGGTCATGCACTGTTTCGGCAGCGACGCGAAAACAGCGGAACGCTGCGCCGAACTCGGGTTTTACGTTTCCTTTGCGGGGAACGTGACCTTCCCCAAAGCTGTGCCCCTGCGCGAAGCCGCGCTGGTCGTGCCGCCGGACCGGCTGCTGGCCGAGACCGACTCGCCCTATCTGGCGCCGCAGCCCGTGCGCGGAAAACGCTGCGAACCCGCATTCGTGAGGCATACCGTCGAGGCGCTGGCGCAGTTGCGTGAAATGCCTGTCGAAACCATGGCAACACTGCTGGCGGAGAACGCCCGACGGGCGTTCTGCCTGGATGACTCTTCACAACCACAACGCATCAACGAAGGATGACGGGAACAGCACTATGAAGGCCGCACATGCAATGATCATCGGACTGTGTGTGATGCTCTGCGCCACGACACTCCATGCCCAGGAAAAGAAAGACGACACGCGCACCGGCTGGTTCCAGAAGGCCAAGTGGGGCGTGTTCATGCACTACATGGCTGACACGGTGTGCAAGGCACCGACGGTGGAATCGTGGAACCAGGCGGTGGGCAGTTTCGACGTGGAGGGACTTGCCGACCAGTTGGCTTCCGCCGGTGCGGGGTATTTTGTGCTGACACTGGGCCAGAATTCTGGGTTCTTCTGCGCGCCCAATGCGACCTATGACAGCCTCGTCGGCATCACGCCGAGCAAGTGCGCCAAGCGTGATCTGCCGGGCGACCTTTCGGCCGCACTGAAAAAACGCGGCATCCGCCTCATGGTCTATCTGCCTGCCGGTGCCCCCGACCGCGACAAGGAGGCCATGGAGAAACTGGAATGGCAGAATGGCAAGCATCCCTTCTGGTCCTACCGGAACGGCACGCCCAAGGGGGAGGATTCGCGGCTGGTTTCCTTCCAGAATAAATGGGAGTCCGTCATTGCCGACTGGTCAAAGCGCTGGGGCAAGAACGTCTGTGGGTGGTGGTTTGACGGCTGCTATTTCCCCGACGCCATGTACCGTCACCCGGACGCGCCCAACTTCGAAAGCTTTGCCGCCGCGGCGCGGGCGGGCAACGGCGACAGCATCGTCGCGTTCAATCCCGGCGTGGAGAATCCGGTCATCACACTGACCCCGGCCGAAGACTACACCGCCGGGGAGATCAATGAGCCCGGGAAGGTGGTATGCGAGGGTTCCCGCGTGGGCACGGCCCAATTCCAAATGCTCAGCTATCTGGGTCCAAACTGGTGCGCCAAGCCGCCGCGCTTTACGGCGGAACAGGTGGTGCAGTACACCCGCAACATCACCGACAAGGGTGGTGTGGTGACATGGGACGTACCGCCCGATGGCGTGACGGGCAGGATACTGCCGGAGTTCCTGGAGCAGTTGCAGGCACTGGGCAAGGCATTGGGGACCGCGAAGTAGGAAGTGGCGACATACAGTCGGCATGCCTGCCGACCGCCGCCAACTCAGTGCATTTCCTGGCCGCCGGTGACGTTGATGGCCTGGCCGGTCATGTAGCCTGATGCGTCGCTGGCGAAGAACACGACAACGTTGGTCACGTCGCGGTATTCGCAGGGACGCTTCATGGGCACCTGGTCGATGTACTTCTGGCGCACTTGGGCTTCGCTGATGCCTTGGTTGGCGGCGTACTGCTTGAACAGGCTGTTCACCCACAGCGGAGAATTGAGCAGGTTGCCGGGGCAGATGGCGTTGACGCGCACGCCGCGCTCGGCGTATTCAAGCGCAAGACTTTGGGTCACGCCAATCCCGCCAAACTTGGCCGCCGCGTAGGCGCTGTTCTTGAAGCTGCCCTTTTTGCCCGACTTCGAATTGATCTGGATGATTGAGCCTGTGCCGTTCGGCAGCATGACGCGGGCCGCCTCTCGTGCGCAGAGGAAGTACCCCGTAAGGTCCACGTCAATCACCTTCCGCCATTTGGCTGCGTCAAACTCGACCGAGTCGCCGGCAATCAGGATGCCCGCATTGCAGACCATCACATCCAGCCGGCCCAGTGTTGCCACGGCCTCGTCCACGGCGGCGCGAATCGCATCGGCGTCGGTGACATCGACGGCGCGGCCGAGCACGGTGCGCCCGGTTCTGGCGGCCACATCGGCGGCGGTCGCCTCGGCCTGCTGCACGTTGATGTCCCAGATGATGACGTCACAGCCCTCTTCGGCGAGATGCTCCGAAATGGACGCGCCCAGACCCTGGGCGCCGCCCGTGACAATTGCCTTGCGTCCCTCAAGCATGCCCATTACAGAAACCTTTCCAACAGCGCCGCTTCGGCTTCCTTGGTCCATCCGCCTTCGGGACTGAGTTTCGCGCCCACCTCGGGCAGCTTCTCGGCCACCTCTTCGAGCGGCATAAGCGCCAGCTCCGGTATCTGCGTGTAGATGACGGTCTTGCCGGGATACTTGGCGTCTTTCACGCCCTTCAGCCCGTTGTGCGCGGCGCTGAGTCCGCCGATGGCGGCCACGCTGCGGTTGCTGTCCAACTGGCCGACCTCGACCAGTTCAAGGACCTTGCGCAGGTCGCTGATGCGCGAACCGCTGCAGCCGATCATCTTGACGCCGCGGCACAGCTTGTCGAGCGGCACGCTGGCCATGGTGCCGATGACCACGCCCGCGAAAATGTTCACAAAGGCTTTGTCCGCGGCAAGGGTCACGGCCTGGCGCACCAGCGCGGCCACCGGTGCAAGCACCACGAGGTCGGTGTAGCCGTCCGTGCCGCCCAGTTCCTCAATGCGCGCATTCATCTCGGCGGGAGAGGCGAACTCGCCCGGCGAAAGGGTGCACAGTTCGACGCCGCGCTTGGCGGCGAGGTCGCCGAAACGGTTCACGATGTGGTCGAGGCGGCTGCGGTCAAGGTCGGTGACCACAACGCGCTTGGAACCGTCGGCCTTTTCGATGGCCCGCTGCACGTGCATCTGACCCATGGGCCCGCCTGCGCCAATGAATAGCGCGCAGCCGTCGGGGAGCAGGTCATTGCGCTTCGCAATCGCTGCCACGGCTTCCAGGGTGTCGCCGCCGCCGTAGTAGCGCTTGTTCTGGTAGTGGACCGCGCCCACGTCGAGCGAAACATCGCCCGATTCTTTCGGCGCGCCAAGCAGGAACATGCAGCCATTGAGGTTCAGCCGCGCGCCCAGTGTTTCCACCACGGCAGGCGTCGGTCGCTCAATCACGATATCGTCATAGGTCGCGTCGCCGAGGCTGGCGAGGTCAAAACCCAAAACCGTCGCGCCCGGCAGTTTCGCATCCCAGCCTTCGGGCGTGTCTGTGACCACCAACTGCGCCCCGCCGGTGGGGGTTACGCGGTCTTCGAGATTGTAGGACATCTCGACGCAGGCCCAAGGTTCGGCCAGCGCGGACTGGCTGTAGCCGGTATCGGGCCGCACGGGCAGCAGGTAGCACCCCTCGTCGCCCGCGAGAGCACGCTCGTCGAGCAGCGCGTATTCCTGCAGACCGCCGGGGATCATGTAGCCGAAAGCGTAGCCCACGCCCTTGAAATAGATGTCCGCCTGGACGATGAAACGGTCGCCGGGGCCGAACTCGCTTTCCCAGTTCTTGCCCACCTTGACGACGGTGCAGGCGCACTCGTGGCCAAGCACCGTTGGGTCATTGGCGAGGTCGCGCCCGCGCAGCCGCGCGTGGTTGCCGCCCTGGGCGATAATCTTCATATCCGACAGGCAAAGGCCCAGTGCATCCACGCGCACCAGCACCTCGTCGTCATTGGGCTCACGCAGGGACACCGTGACCGGTTTGCCGTCGCGGCCAACGTTTTCGAGCCCGGCGCCGAACACCTGCCACGCCCCGTAGGTCTGGGGCAACGGCGCTTCCGCCTTCTTGTAATTCTCCAGTTTGGACACGGTCATATTCTCCCGTTGGTTGCCACTTTTGACGTCATTGCGAGCGTAGCGAAGCAATCTCTTGCAACCACAGCCCGAGCAGACAAGAGATTGCCGCGCCGGGCTAAAGCCTTCGCCGCAATGACGGTTTGGCTTGTTTCTAGGTAATCACAGGCCGTCCGGCCACGAAATCGCCAGACTACGCGATGGTCTTCTGGCGGTAGAGTTCATCGGGCCGCGTGTCGATGCGGCGGATGTCGGCGTCGGTCATCCACTTGGGACCGCCGACACTGTACGCGCCAACCAGCACCTGGTGCATTTTTTCGCCCATATCGGTGATGTTCTTGACGCTCTTGGCATTGGGGCCGAGCGCAAAGATGCCGTGGCTTTCGAGCAGCATGGCCTTGGGCCGCACCCCCTCCTCCTCCACATAATGGCGGACGCGGGCGCGCACTTCGCGGGCCAGCACAAGACCCGGGTCCACATAGGGCACAAACACCGACTTGTGTCCCAGCACCACAATGTGATCAGGGCAAAGCCTGCCCATCGCAGCCTCCTGGGCATGAATGGAGCACATCAGCGCATTGGTGGACACGGGGTGCGTGTGGCCAATGAAGTTGTAGTCGGGGTATTTATAAAGCAATGCGTGCATCATGGTCTCGACGGAGGGCATGCGCTTTTCGTCAGGATTAATAAGTGAATTGCGCAGGTTTGCCGTCACGTCGGCATCGGTTGCCGAGGGATCGTCCAGAATGGCGGTCACCTTGGAAATGGAAACTTCCAGAAAGTCGCCCGGTCCCATGGTGCCGAGACAGGTCCCGGAGGCTTTGATATAAAACGTGTCTTCATCAATACGGGCGGAAGTGTTGCCCTCGCCGATCATGGCATAGGGTTTCCCAGGGTCGCCAAGATAGTGCGAAAGTTCAACCAACTCTTCCAATATAGCCTGCTTTTCCATAATTCCTGCTCCAGTTTGGGTTCAAGGGTGGGCCATTATAGCAAATCCTGCGGGGACATCGCCCGATCGCCGTCACCGTGAATATGCCAGGCGGTGCTGGTGCCCTTGCCAAGAGCAATCGTGCACCGGAAGGCCGGACGGTGCGGGGAGATAAACCCCGAAAAACCTTGCTTCATGCCATTTATGGGTGGGCACACAATAAACTCTTGACGCCGCAGATATAAATGCTTAGAATGGTGTAGACATGATAGGTTAGGTGTGAATGCTTTGACCCATTCCAATGAACTGGCAATTCGCCTTGGAAATAATTGAGTTGTATGAGATAATCTTAACCGGTAGTCAGGCGTGCGTCCCCCGATGGGTTCTGATTCTGCGAAAAGATGGGGATAGCGTTGGGAAATAATGTCAAGCAATCTCTGCGTTCCGTTATGTGGCTTCTTGTCAAAAGGAGAGGTTTATGCCACGTTATGGGTTCTTCATGACACGCATTATGGGTTGGACCACCAAATAAAGTGTTGACAGATTCTCATATTTATGATACTATCCGTTTTGACAAGAAAGCGGGAAGCCCCCTGCCCGGCGGGGTCGAAATATGAATACAGTCAGGCAAAACGTGTCGCGCGGGGATTGTGATCAGAGAGTGCTGCGTGATAATTCTGAACCTGATGGAGCATGAGATCGTTGGGTTTTTCAAGGCCTAAGAAAGCGATTGGTCTGGACATCGGCACGCATTCCGTGAAGGCGGTGCTGATGTCGCGGTACGGAGGGCGGTTGCGCGTGGAAGCCGCCAACCACATCCAGCTTGACCGCAATATGGTGAACAACGATCCTGTCGGTGCCCAGGCACTGGCAACGCGTGAAGCCGTGCGAACGATGCCCCTTGGCCAGAGCCTTGTGGTGGCGGCACTGGCCGGACAAACTGTGGTGGTCAGATACCCGCGCCTCACGAACACCCCCAAAGACCAGTTGGAAAATGCGGTTTCCCGCGAGGCGGCGCACAATATCCCCTACGACCTGAACGATGTGTTTCTTGACTGGGCCGTGCTGGAAGAGGCGCGCGGCGAGGAAAGCCGCCAGCTTAACCAGATTAAAGTGCTTCTTGTGGCGGCCAAACACGAAGTGATCGACGCGCGCATGCAGGTACTGGATGCCGCCGAGGTGCCGTGCGGCGTGCTCAGTGTCGATTCTCTGGCCCTTTCCGACGCGGCGGAAGCCTGCGACTTTCTGCGTGTCGGGGAAACCGTGGCCCTGCTGAACATCGGCCTGACGGCCGCGTGCGTGCATTTCGTCAAGGACGGCGCGTCCAATTTCATCCGCGAGGTGAACTGGGGTGCGCGCGAAATGATCCAGGCGATTGCCAAGGACCGGCGTTGCACCTACGAGGAGGCCGTCCGCCAGTTGGAAGAATACCAATATATCGCGTCCCCCATTCCCATGGCTATGGGCGCCGATGAAATTCCCATGGCGCAGGAAGTTTCCGACTCCATGGAACTGCCCGTGGCCGCGCCGGCAAAGCCCTTCGGAGGCGCTTCGCTTCTAGATCCCCTTGACGATGAAGTGTTTGACATCCCCGGCCCGTCTGCCGGGCGGCGGCCCGCTGAGTTGGGGAATGCAGGCGGCGACCCCTTCGCACCGGCGGCGGCGGCCACCGCGCAGTTGCGCGCGCTTGCGGATGTGCTTGCGCCGTCGCTGACACGAATGGCGACGGAATTTCGCCGTTCTTTTGACTTTTATGAGCATCAGTTGTATGAACAGCCGGTGACGCGCATCATCCTGACCGGTGGCGTGGCCACCATGGGCCTGGTGCGCGAAGCGCTTCAGTACGAGCTGGGCGTGGACGACATTGAAAGCGCGCGCCCCGACACGAGCGCATTGCTGTTGGGCGATGACGTTGCCGTGCGGGACCTTCTGGAACAGCCGGCGCAGTTTATGGTGGCCATTGGACTGGCGGCGCGCGGCATGGCCGACATTTCAGGCTAGGGCAAAAAAGCATGATACGCATCAACCTGCTGCCCCATCATCTAAGACCGATTCAACGGACTCCGGTGCCGTACATTCTGAGTGCGGCCGTGCTGGCCGCCACACTGGCGTTCATGGCGACCTGGTACATGAGTGTCAGTGCCGAATACCGCGGCATTGAGAAGAAATACGACGTGGCGAAAAAGTCGCTGGGCGACCTGGCGACGGTGGTCGAGGAATACAACGGCCTGGTAAAGGAAAAACTCAAGCTTCAGGACAAGGTCGAGACCATCCGCCCGATCCTGCAGGACCGACTGCTTTGGTCGCAGTGGCTGCACCAGCTTTCCAAGCTGACGCCCGACAACATCTGGTACAAACGCATTCAGACCATAACCCGTAAAGTGCAGATAGAACAGCCCAAGATGGCCAAGAACGGCCAGCCGGAGCGTGACCAGGCTTCGGGCCTTCCCATCATGGAAAAGGTTCCCGTGGACAGGCAGTTCCTGGAAGTTTCCGGCTACGCCGTGGAAGATGAAAGCGGCCGCAGCAGCACGGCGGCGCTCGCTGAATCGACGCGCAACGACGAGGAATTCAGCAGGAAGTTCACCATGTCGAGTCCCCGCATTGAGGACACCGAGTTTGAAAAATACGCCGTGCGCGCATTCACGTTTGAGTACGAGGTGCTTAAAGGCTGATTCGGCCGGAGGGCGGCGCGTAGTTAGCGCGCCGCCGGAACGAGAGGCAGACTGATGCTGGATATGCTAAAAGGCAAAGTGACCAAACAGGATTGGGTCTATGTTGGCTCAATCATGGCGGTCACCGTTGTTCTCGCCGCTGCCTTGTACTATTTCCTGGTCCTGTCCGAACAGAACAAGGTCGCCGCGCGCAAAGGACAGTTGAATTCCATCACCACGGAACTGGAGAGCGCGCGCAAGATTGAGAAAAACATTTCATCGCTGCGCGATGAGAAGGTGCTGATGGCCCAGCTTTTTGATGATTTCCAAAAGCGCCTGCCCGAAGAGCGCGAAATACCGAATCTGTTGCAGCGTTTCGAAAAGATGGGCGGCGAGATTGGGCTGAAACTGGAAATGGTCCCCATGGACACCAAGGTGGACCGGCGCATAGAAACCATTCCCTTCAAGGTGAAGGCCAAAGGGCAGTTCCACCAGATCGTGGGTTTCATCAACCTGCTTGAAAGCGACGAGCGGTACCTGAAGGTGTCGGATATCGACATCGGCGAGGAAAAGGAGGGCGTCTCCGAGGCCAATTTTGTGCTGAGCACATTCCGGTTCCTGCCGGACAAGGACAACGACTCCGGAGGCGCGAAGGGCGCAAACCAGCAGAACCCGGCTCAGAATGCCGGCAAGAGTGCGGTGAATGGACCAGGCAAATAAGAAACAAATCATCGTGATGGCCGCCCTGGGCCTGGTACTGGTAGTGGTAATCATCTACCAGTTGGGCCTGTTTGGCGGCTCCGAAGCGCCGCCCCCTCCCCCGGCGCCTGCCGCGGCGGGTGCGCCCGCAGTCGTCGGCGCACCGTTCCCCGGGGCTGCGGCCGTACCGGCCGCCGCAGCGGCGCAGGGCGCGAACGGGCCGATCACGCTGGCCCATACCGATGTTGACGTCAAGGCGCTTCTGGCCAGTCTCAAACAGGAGCCCATCAATTATAAGGAAGTGCGCATCCAGCGCGACCCGATGCAGCCCCTGGTTGGCAAAGTGATGGACCGGGCAAAGGGCAAGGGTGTCACGGATGACAGCTCCGGTCCGGAAACAACGCCCGCGGACGGGTTGACCCCGGAACCGCCCGATGCAAAACAGCAGAAGATAGTCAGTGTCCAAAGCCGCCGCATTACCGCCATTGTATGGGATGCGCATGCCCCGGTCGCTGTTGTGGACGATGAAATTGTCTCCGTGGGATACACCTACCCCGACGGGGTCCAAGTGTACGCCATCGAACCCTCCCGCGTGGTTTTCAAGGTCGATGAGTCGCTTGTCACCGTTGAAATGAAGGAAAAGTAAACCATGCCTCAGTCTTGCCACAGGTGCATTGCGTTGGCTGCGATCTTCGGCCTGGCACTCGCCGCATTCACGCCGCATGGCGGCGTTGCGGCCGCCCAGACCGTCGGCGCGGGCCGCGCCGCAGAACTGACGCGGCAATTAGTGGATGTGGCCGGAAGTGCCAGTCCGTCCGTGACCGCATCCGATGCCGCCCGCAGGGATACCCTGCGGAACACCCTGACCGAGGTGACGGCCCCCGCAAGCGGGGACACGGCCCTTTCCTCCGTGGCGAATGCAGGCGAGGGCAACGCGGCCCTGGGAAACGCCGATGCGGCGCTCCCGAAAATAACCGTTGACCCCATCCACAGCAACTCTCCCGCGCCCTCCCCCGGAACGGCGACTTCGGCAGGCAGCAGCGCGCCACAGGAAGCGCAGCCTGCGCCCGCCTCCAACGACAAGGAACCCATCTTCAATTCGCCTGAAACGGAAAAATCCGCCCAAGGCGGCAAGGAAGTCAAGAAAGCATCGGGTGACAAAAAGTTGGGCGCCGAGACGCCCCTGCCCGAACCTCCCCCGCCCCGGCCGGCTCCCCCCCCCCTCACCAATGATGCAAACACTTCCTTGGCCGCGCATATACGCGCCCTGATTCGCGGCACTGCCGAGGGAACCGATCCGCTCTCCAAGAGCGGCGTTACCACCGGCGGTCAAGGCGAGGCAAAGTCGGCGGTCAGCGAGACACCCAAGACAGCGGCTCCGCCCGTGGCCGCGCCTGCGCCGGCTGCCCCACCTGCGCCTTTGGTGCCCCCCACGACTTCGCCCGCCCCAGTGCCGGCGCCGCCCTCACCGGCGGCTATCCCGGCAAACACGGCCGCGGCACCCAAGAAATATACAGGCGACCCGCTCACCCAGATAGTCAACATCGATTTCCGTGAAATGGAATTGACCAACGTGGTGGCGCTGCTCGCGCAAAAAGCCGACATTAATGTCATCGCCGGCACGGACCTGCGCGGCACGGTGACCGCAAATCTGCGCAATGTAACCCTGCGCCAGGCGATGGAAACGGCCCTGCGCATGAACAACCTCGGCATGCTTGAAGAGGAGGGCATTTACCGCATCGTCCCCTACGAGGAAGCCGTCGCCGCCAACACCACCAGGACAATGATTAAACTGGAGACGGCCAAGGGTGAGGATGTGCAGAACCTCATCAAAGAACTGACCACGACATGGCCGGACCGGGCCAACATCAGCGTCTCTGTCAACAAGGGACCCAATGTCCTCGTGCTGTCCGCCCCGAAAGCGCGCACAGATGAACTCACCGCGCTTATCAAACAACTGGATGTGAGCAAGCCGGTGCTCCCGACGGTGACGGAGGCCATAGCCCTTAACTATGCGGAACCCGACGACATCGTAAAGTCGCTCCAGAAAACACTCACACCGACCATAGGACAAATCACGGGCGACATCCGCTCGCGACATGTCATCGTCACCGACATGCCGATTGTGGTGGAACAGGTGAAAGGGCTTATCGAAACACTTGACAAGCCGGTCAAGCAGGTCATGGTTGAGACCATGGTGGTGGATGTCACCCTGAACGACGATGCCGACACGGGCATAAAGTGGCTGGCGAAGGCTGTCAAGAGGCAAAATGCCCGCAGCGCCGCCCTGGGCACCACGGGGCCCAAGGTCGGCACCCTTCAGTCCCTGGACTTGTCCACCGACATGGAAACCCTGTCAAGCGCCGCCGGACTGCTTAATTTCGGACTGCTCACCAAGAACATCAACTGGAGCGGTCTCATTGAGTCCGAGGTGCGCAACCAGAATGGGCGGCTTCTGTCCAATCCCGTCGTGATGACCGTGGAGAACAAAGAGGCGGCCATCAGCATCTCCCAGGAAATCCCCTACACGGACCTGTCCCAGACAAGCAACGGCGGTTCACAGACCAGCACACGCTTCAAGGACGTCGGCACCATCTTCACGCTCACCCCCCAGGTCACCAATGACGACCATATCATCTGCAAAGTAAGCGGCAAGGAAAGCTTTGCGAACGGTGATTTCAAGGGTGTGCCCATCGAGGACAAGCGCCAGATCGATTCCACCATGCGCATGTCCACCGGCCAGACGATCTTTATCGGCGGCCTCCGCAAGGCCTCGGGCACCTCTTCGACAAGAAAAATGCCCATTCTGGGCGACATACCGGTGGTCAACCTCCTCTTCCGCACCAACACGCAGACCCAGAAACTGCAGGACCTGCTGGTCTTCATCACCTGCAATGTGATCAAGGATGACGTCCCGCTGACCGACCGCCAGAAGAAGATCATAGAAGACATTGAGCCCGGACAAAGCACGGACGCATTGGGGGAGAGTATCAAGGACTTCATGCACCCCCATTACAACGACAGCCTCCACTACAAGTTCCGTCGCGGCGAGTAAGCGCCGGGATTGAAAGTATGACCGCAACGGGGCGTCCGCAAGGCCTGAGAGGCCGGTGGACGCCCCGGTTCTTTTGCGATGTCGTCGGCCATCCTGCCCCTTTGCGGTCACGCGACGCGGTTCCCTTGCCGGAAGACCTGAAAGCGGATACAATGCACCTCAGCCACAACGCCCGCGGAGGAACAGAAGCATGGACGAAAGCAGTATTGAGAAGATTGGCCGGATTATCGGAAATGTGGAGCAGGTCGTCTTCGGCAAGCACGAGGTGGTCAAGCTCTGCGTGATTGGCCTGCTTGCGCGGGGCCATCTGCTCATCGAGGACGTGCCGGGCATCGGCAAGACAACGCTGGCACAGAGCATCGCAAAGTCGATTGACTGCTCCTTCACGCGCATTCAGTTTACCAGCGACATGCTGCCGTCGGACATTTTGGGTGTTTCCATTCTCAACCCGCGCACGACGGAATTTGAGTTCCGCCGGGGCCCCATTTTTGCCAGTGTTGTGCTAGCCGATGAAATCAACCGCACACCGCCCAAGACGCAGAGTGCGCTGCTGGAGGCCATGAGCGAGTACACGGTTTCCATCGACGGCATCTCACACGAGCTGCCCAGACCCTTCATGGTCATCGCCACGCAGAACCCCATCGAGCACGAGGGCACCTACACGCTGCCAGAATCCCAACTGGACCGTTTCATGCTCCGGGTCGAGGTGGGCTACCCGCCCGAAGAGGCGGAACTTAGGGTCATGCGCCGCCATGATCCGATGGATGCCATTGCCGGTTTGGCACCGGCCATATCCGCCACGGATTTAATCGCCCTGCAGGAACTGGTCGCCCAGGTGCGCGTGGACGAAAGCGTTCAACAGTACATCCTGCAAATTGTGCGGGGCACCCGTTCGCATGAGCAGATACGCCTCGGCGCATCACCCCGCGGCTGCCAGGGCCTCTATGAGGCAAGCCAGGCAAAGGCCATGGTGGAGGGGCGCGACTACGTGACGCCGGGCGATGTGAAAGCGCTGGCCGTGCCCGTGCTGGGCCACCGCATTCTGGTGCGCGCCCGGGGCGCGGACCTCTCCGCATCGGCCCGCGAACGGGAGCGCATCATTTCCGAAATTGTCCAAAACACCAAGATTCCTGTCTAAATGTCCGGCTCCAGGGGCAATAGCACCCGCGGCGATCTTGGATGGCCCGGTGTGGTTATGGCCATCATTGCGGCGCTGCTGCTGGTCTCCGCCTGGAACACCGGGGAAAACCTGCTGTACATCGTCCTGGGCGGCGTGCTGAGCCTGCTTGTCCTGTCCAGCTTTCTAGCCTGGGCCAATCTTGCCGGGCTTTCCTTTGAGCGGGAGGCGCCCCATGCCGTGTACCGCGGGGACACCTTTCTCGTGCATGCCACCATCCGCAATCACAAACGTCTGCTGCCGTCCGTGTCGGTGCGCATCGAAAATGGAGTGCTGTCCGGCGAAACCGCGGCCTATGCGCTGAAAATCCCCGCGCGCAGCGCGGTGCTGCTTGAAGTGGAGCACGAGGCGCTCCGCCGGGGTGTGATGACGCTTCCCGAATACACCGTGGCCTCCGCGTTTCCCTTTGGCTTCAGCGAGCGCCGACGGTCACTGCGCGACGCGCAGGAGGTGCTGGTCTACCCGCGGGTGCGCAACCTGCGCACCGCCGCCGTCGAGCGCATGCCCGGCGCGCGGCTGATGCCGCGGCAGCGCAGCAATGACGGTGATGAGTTCATGTCCCTGCGCGAATACGTGCCCGGCGACGACATCCGGCTCATCGCCTGGCGCATCAGCGCCCGCGTAGGCACGTGGATGGTGCGCGAGATGGGCATGGGCAATGTGCGCTCGGTGGTGTTCTTCCTAGACACGGCCAAAGCGCCGCAGCTTCCTGATTTTGAGGAGCGCTTCGAGGAGGCGGTTGAAATCACGGCCTCCATCGCCGTCTCACTGCTGAGCCGCCAGTATTCGGTGGGCCTGGTTTTGGACGACGCACAGTTGCCCCTCGGAAAAGGCACGTCTCAGGAAGGGCGCATTCTGGAACTCCTCGCCCGCGTGCAACCGGACGAGGGAGAGCATGCGGTCCGTCTTGCAAACGAGGCACGCCGCCTGCAGGGAGAGCCGGTGCGCCTTGTCTGCGTCAGCGCCGACCCGGAAAAATGGGGCCAGAGCGCAGGGCCGGAGGGCATTCGCGTGCTCGATCCGGGGGATGTGCTCCATGCGTGACCGGGTCTCCACGGTACTGCGCAGCGCCTCCTATGCCGTGGTGCTGCTGGGCTTTCTTGCGCTCGCAAGCGTGCGCGAATACGGCGCCGTCATGGTGCTTCCCCCGCTCCTGTTCATTGCGCTGGCCGGTTGGGGCGAGCGCCTGGAGCGCGAGCGGCCCGCCTTCCGCACGCTTAAGCGGGCGGTCTGCATCACCTACGGATGTTTCATCCCGTTGAGCCTTTTCGCGCTTGGCCTCATGCAGGCCGTGGTCGCGCTGGTCGTCTTTATCCTGGGCTGGCTAATGATTGGTGGTAAGAGCGGGAAGATCTGGTGCCAGATTTATCTGATGTCCTTCTTTCTGCTTCTAGCGGCGGTGGTGCAGCGCCCGGAGCCGGGCATCGCACTGGTGCTGGCATGCTTTATCGTCGCCATCATATGGGCCTTTGTCGCGCTGCGCATTCAGGTGGAACGGGGCCGCATGGACCGGGTTCGGCCCGCGCGCGTCGCCGACCTTTCGGGCCTGCCGCGGCCCGGCGGGGCCCGCTCGGGCAGCGTGTTTGATGCCGGACTCTTCGCCGCGCTGATGCTGCTGTCCCTGGTGGCACTGGTGCTGACAGTCGGCCTGTTCCTCGTTACGCCGCGTGTCGAGGCTGGCCTCTTTGGCCGGGAGGACCGCCAGCGCTCCGTCACGGGACTGAGCGAGACGGTGAGGCTTGCCGGCGGCATGAGCATCTACGAGGACCAGCGGGCCGTGATGCGCGCCACCTTTCCCGACGAGCCGGGCGGTGCCTATGTGCCTGCTGACGAGCTTTACTGGCGGGTGACCACGCTGTCGCGCTTTTCCGGCACCGAATGGTCCCGCGCCGGACTGCAGAACCATTACGTGCCCGGAATTGATTTCGTTTCCGGCCCCACGGCTACGTCCATGAAGTTCGCCGGAAAGCAGGAGGACCGGGCCCGCCGCACGGGAACCCGGCTTGTGCACCAGGTCATTTTCATGGACGACATGCCCTCCCAGGCCATGCCCTGTCTCGACCTGGTCCAATCGGTTCAACTGCCCGAAGGATCGAGGAGAATGAGCGCGCACTGGGACGCCGATCTCGACTTCACCGTGCAGCTTGAAACACAGGGGCCGCGCAGGCTCAGTTATGAGGTGTATTCCGAGGTGGCCCGCCCGTCGGATGAGGAACTGCGCCATGCGGGATGGGATTATGTCCGGGAGCTTCAGGCGGCCGACCTGCAACTGCTCACCCATCAGGATTTGCTTCCGGAAACACAGCGGCTTGTGGAAACGGTTGTCCGCGGAAAACGGTCCCCCTTTGAAGTGATGCAGGCCCTTGAAGCCTGGCTCAGCGGACGGGACTTTCTTTACACGCTCGAGCTGCCGCCGCTGCCTGCAAGCAACGGCATCGACTATTTCCTGACCAAGACGCGGCGGGGCCACTGCGAACTCTTCGCCAGCGCGCTGGCGCTCGCGGCCCGCAGCCGCGGCATTCCGACGCGGGTTGTCTCCGGATATCGCGGCGGTGATTTCAGCAGTGTGGACCATTCCTATTCCGTCCGCGCCAGCATGGCCCATTTGTGGGTTGAGGCCTATTTTGGAGGCCTGGGCTGGGTGCGCTTTGACCCTTCACCGCAGGCGAGTCTGGACACGACGGACCTGGGCCGGATGCGGGCAGCCCTTTCCCGGCAGATATTGCGCGGCAAGATGTTCTGGTACCAGAGCGTCATGGGATTCCAGGGTGGTTGGCGGCTGGATCGCCTCTTCAGCCGGGCGGGTGCTCTGCCCAGATTCTCCCAAATCGCCGACTCAGGCGCCGCCGTGGCAAGGAGTCTGCCCCAAACAGCCACCACTGTGGCCCCTGTGGCCGTCAGTGTGGCACTGCTGTTATTCCTGTTGCGGTTGCGCCGCGGGCGGCACACCGAAAAACGTTTCCCGCTGACGCCCGACCAGGCCAGGGCGGTGCGCCTTCATCATGGACTGGTGAAGCGGCTGGAGAAGTTGGGGGTGCCCTGTTCAGGCCGTGTGGTGGAGGAGATCGCCGAGGCTGTGCAGGCCTGTTCCTGGCTGGACCGTGGCGCCGTGCTGGGAATTATCGGCGCCTACAACGCAGTCCGCTTTGGCGGACGCCCCATGGACCGCACCGAATACGCAACGTTGCGCCGTGCCCTGGCCGCTGTGCGCATTCTTCGCTAAGTCCGGAAGCCTATTTGTTCTTCTTGGACTTGGCGGACGATTCCCCCTCGGTGGACTTTTTGGGCTTCAGTTCGGGCTCCGGCTCCGGCTTCTTGGTCAGGTTCTTCATGATGCCCACGGCGTCCACATCCCACAGCGCCACGGCGAGGTCGAGCCTCCCGTCGCCGCTGAACTCCGCCGCCTCCAGCGCGCGGGGTTTGCCCTTGGGAAAAGAGTAGGTCTCCCGGGCAAAGGTCTGGGGCAGTTCCGGTCCGCGGGACGTGTTCAACAGCACGGCCACCTCGCCCGAAGCATAGCAGGCCGCGGCGATATCGGGCCGCTTGTCGCCGTTGAAATCCTCCACAACGATGTCCCGAATCTCGTGCTCCAGCACATTGCGGTCCTTGCCCAGGCAGATTTCCTGCGAACAGGCCCAGGCCCCCGCCGCGTCATTGTAGAAAATGACTATGCTGTCTTCCGTATGGCAGTGGCTCACGATGATGTCGGGCAGGCCGTCCCCGTTCATGTCGGCGATGCGCACCGTGGTGGGCATTTTGCCCCGTGACGTAAACCGCGTGTGCTCGACAAAATTGCCGCTTCCGTCGCCATACCACACGCCCACTTCCGCCGTGGCGTAATACACCACCGCCATGTCCGTCTTGCCGTCGCCGTTGAGGTCGCCCAGGCGCAGGTCGCGGGGCGCGCCGGGCGCGCTGAATATGCGCGGATTGGCGAAGATGGCGTCCTTGTCCCCGGCCATGAAAATGATGGCGTCGCTGCTCCAGGCGGCGGCCAGCAGGTCCCGCAACCCGTCGCCGTTGACATCCTGCACCGCGATCGAGGTCAACCCCGGCTTGGTGTACAGCGGAACGCCCTCGCCGTCCTTCTGACGCGCGTAGCCGAGCGATTCTTCGGGCATGCGAATCTCCACGGGCTTGAAGATGTTCTCGGTGTGCAGGTTGAGAAAGGCGGTGACGTCGCGGTGGCGCACTTCATGGAAATTGGCGACCACAATGTCGGGCCATTTCAGGCCGTCCACATTGGCGATAACCACGGCATAGGGGCCAAAGCCCGTTTTGAGCGAGGGCGTCTGCCGGGCGAAACCCCCTTTGGCGTCGCCCAGAAGCACCGACAGTTCATCGTTTGCGGGGCGTTCCTCGCGCGGGTCAGCCAGCAGGCCCCGGTCCGCCGTCACGATGTCCATGTTCCCGTCATCGTTCAGGTCTTTGCAGGCAATGGCATTTGGATTGGGCCCCACCGGGAAAAGCCTGGCCGGCATGGCAAAAGTCTTGTTCGGCGCGGCGGCCGCAAAGGGCCCGGCCAGCATCGACCCCATGAGAAAGAGGAAGAAAATGCGGCGCATCATCGGGTCCATCCTGTGAGTTGCGCGGCCATGCGAATCGCGGCGCACAGGCTCTCCTCCCGCGCCAGACCCTTTCCGGCGATGTCGAAGGCCGTGCCGTGGTCAACCGAAGTGCGCACGATGGGAATGCCCAGCGTCACGTTCACCCCCTCGTCCATGGCGATGAGTTTTAGCGGAATGTGGCCCTGGTCATGGTACATCGCGACCACCGCGTCAAACTCACCCAGGTGCATGCGCCGAAACACGGTGTCCGGCGGCCAGGGTCCGGAACAGTTCACGCCCCCGGCGCGGGCCGCCTCGATGGCGGGCATAATCTCGTCAATTTCCTCGCGGCCAAAAGTGCCCGCCTCACCGGCGTGCGGATTGAGCGCCGCCACGGCCACGCGGGGCCGTTCCATGCCCATGCGGCCCAGGGCATCCTGGGTAATGTCGATGGTGCGCAGGATGCGGTCCCGCCGCACAGATTCAATCGCGTTGCGCAGCGACATGTGCGCGGTGATATGAACGATGCGCATGGTGTCGGTGAACAGGCACATGCGGTAGTCTAGCGCGCCGGTCATGGCCGCAATCAGGGTCGTGTGGCCCGTATGCGCGCAGCCGGACAGGATGATGCACTCCTTGCTGATGGGACAGGTGACCATGCCCGCGATGCGTTTCGACATGGCTTCAAGCACCGCGGACTCAATCCACGCCACCGCGGCGCCCCCCGCTTCGGGGTCCATCACGCCCGGCCGCGGCCTCGGTCCGGGAACGCCGCACTCCACGACGGGAACGGCACCGGTCACCTTCAGCGCCGAGGCGACATCACCCGCCGCCACAGGCGGCGGACATGCCGGCGCGAAGCGCCGTGCCTCGTCCAGAGCACGGACGGAGCCGAACACCACCGGACGGCACCATTGCCACGGCTCGGGCCGGGCCAGCGCCTTGGCAAGAATTTCGGGACCCACCCCGTTTACATCGCCCATAGTGAGGGCGAGCACGGGAGGGGGGGATTTTTCAGCAGGCATAAGAAATCACTCCACGCCGGGCTGCGGCGCCGGGTAATAATACCGCATGAACGGGGTTGTTTTCGAAGAAGCGGGCCCATCCAAGCGTTTGCAGAGGCCGTATTCAGGCATTACTCTCGCAAATCGGGAAATATCAACAGCACCTGCCGCCTGTGGTGTGCTGAACAAACAACGTCAAGAACAGATAAACCACCTGAGACAGCAACACCTGCGCCGACATGATGATGTAAGGGGTGGATATGCGGTAACCCGCCAACGTCCATTGCAGAATACCCACAAGACCCAGTTCCAAGCAGAACAGGAAAACTGCGGGAAAAATCGGGAGCAGCGGGGCCGTGTGCGGCGCAAAGCCAACGGTTATCCACAGGTAGTATTGCGTCAGCAGTCCCAGAGAAACGCCGCAGGCAACGGTAAGAATCAGTCGCGGACGTGTCTTGTGCTGCACGGTGACAGAGGGATTTGCCAATTGCACCGCGCCCACCAAGCTGTCTGACATTTCGTCCATGCGGTTGAGCGCACCCAAGCCCAGGGCAACTTTCATGCCTTCAGCTTTTAGAAACACCAGATGCACCCGCCCCCGAAAATCTCGCAGGACATCAATGCTGCGAATCCTGCTGTAGAGAAAGTCCGCCGAATTAGAACCCGACGCAGTGAAGCATTTGGGCAATATGTCCATGGACTGTCGGGAGATAAACCAATAGGAAATAATCGCTCCCGCACAGACAGCAAGATGCCCAAGAATGATTTTCCAGCCCGCGAAAGGCACAAACGGCTGTTCCAAGAGCACAAACTGGGCGTAGGGCCTGGCATTCAGCGCGGCAAGCCCGGCCACCAGAATGAAAAACGCAACGGAAAAAGCATGGGCCCCGCTGCCGTTGTAACCCAGCAGGACGGGGATGTTTTCCATCTCCTCCGTCGCCTTCGTCGTGTCGTATTCCGTGTCGCTCATAAGGCAAACTCTCCCCCTATCAGCACAAACGAATCCCGCGCCCGGAGCGGGCACCTGGCCGCATCCGGACGCGGGATGAATCTCAGAACCTTACTTTACGAGGGTGGCCGTCTTGATGCCGTCCATCTCGGGGAAGTTCTTCTTGAGGTACGCGGCGCCTTCCATGGTAATCATGCCCTGGTTGGGCTGCTCGCCGTACTTGGGCGTAATCTTGCGGACCACGTCCATGCCCGCGATAATCTTGCCGAAGGGGGCAAAGCCCATGCCGTCGAGGCGCGCGTTGTCGCCCAGGTTGATAAATACCTGGCTGGTGCGGCTGTTCGGACCGGAGGTGGCGAAGCACATGGAGGCTTCCTTGTTGCTCTCCTTCACCGGATCATCCTTGAGCTGCTTGACGCGCCATTTGGCGGTCGCCTTGGGGTCGGCTGCCAGGCCAAACTGGACCACGAAGCCGGGCACGACGCGGAAGAAGGCCGCACCGTCGTAAAAGCCCTCGCGAACGAGGTCATAGAAGCGCTGCACACCGATGGGCGCCCAGGCCTTGGTGCACTCCAGGACAAAGGTGCCGTTGGTGCATTCAAACTGAACGCGGAACGTGTCGGGGGCTTCTGCGGGCCATTCCATGCTTTTCTTCTCCGTGGGGTTGGCCGGTGCCGCTGCCGCAGTCTGTGCGGGGGCCGCCGGCGGGGTTTGTGGTTTTGCCGCTTCTGGTGCCGGGGCTGCCTGGGCGAGCTGTGTGTCCGCCTGCTTGCTCCGGGCAATCTCCTGGTCCGTCTTGTCCAGTGCCAGTCTGGCTTTGTCCTGCAGTTTCAGTTCACTCGCCGTGAGCACGGGCGGGCGCATGAATGCGCTCACCGCTGTCACCCCCGCAAGCAACACCAAGACCAGAATCCATTTTGTCACTTTGCTCTTCATCATGTGCTTTCTCCGTTGATGGGCATCGCGCCCGCTTCCTTTTGTTTGCGAAGGATCATACCCCATCGGGCGACGGTCAGCGCAATTTTGCCACCCTGCTGACCGCACAGCCCAAGTGTGTAAATGAAACGCCTGCCGGTCCCTCTCTATTTCAAAAATGCGTCACGTGGGTTGAATCCGTACCATTGTCGTGCCATTGCATCTGAAAACTGGCCTCTTTTATCCGTCGTCAGGCCAGCGGCTGTTCCATCAAATCGCATTCGGTGAGCGTGCGGGCCACCGGGTCCAGTCTCAGCGTCCTGATTTCAAAGGGCGAGAAGGACTGTTCGCTCTCCAAATTCAGCAGGGGCAGGCTGAGCCGCGCGGTGCGCGCAGTGCCGGTGGGTTCAAACAGGCGGATGATGTATCCGCGACCATCTGCCGCGCATTTGAACGCCGTCATCAGCACTGCGTCCCCGTCCAATTTCACCAGTGGGAATGCGGGCTTCTCCCCCACTCCCGTCGGATAGAAGGACAGCACGAAGGGCTTCTCGTTGTGCGAAAGCGCCGCGCGGTCGATGCCGCCAAGCACCGTCTCCGCCGCACCGGCCCGGAACCAGAAGCTGAACTGGCGCTCGCCCTGTTCCTGGCGGGTTGTGTAGCGGCCTGAGGGGGTGACGGGCCGGTCGTTGATGGGATGGCCCGAATAGGCGGGTGAGCGCATGAGCGTGAGGCGAATCTCGCCGTTTACAAAGTCGGACCCGTACACACCATCGTTGATGGCGGCCAACGCAAGACCCTCCGTCTCCGACACGGCGGCGACCCATTTCTGCGCCACGGCCTCATGGGCCACACCGGGCAGCTCGTCGCAGCCGAAGGCCACCTGGCCCAGGTATTTCGCATCGCCGAACGCCGTCGGCACGGCGAGTTTGAGCAGGCGGTCCTTTTCATTCCAATGCACGCGCACATGCACCTCGATTTCCGTGCCGTGCTTGGGCAGTTTGTAGGTCAGCACCAGGAAGGAGTCGCCATAGCCTAACAGCGCCTCCACCACGGTGCGCACTTCGCCGTCCTCGATGACATGCACGGCATCCAGCGGCGTCGTGCCGAGCCCGGCCACTTCGCCCGCCTTTTCCGGGGTGAGCGGGGTGAACTTTCCCGCAATGTCGCGCCACTTGTTGTAGCGCATGCCCCAGGGGTCGGCGTCGTCCAGCATCACGAGCGGCAGGAACGCGTCGGGGCGCACGCAGTCGCGCCCGTCCACGGCCAGTTTGTCCACCAGGCCCGTGGCGGTGTTGATGACCACCTCCAGTGTGCCGTTGCTGAAGCGGAGCACGCCGTTCTCGGGCCGCACCGTCGGTGCGGGCTTGGCGGGCAATACCCGCTCCAGCGTGCAGTCGAAGCGGTTCATCGTGCCGGGCGCCAGTTCGGCCTCGAACACAACGCGCTTGCGCCAGTCGAGGTTGATATTGCCATGCTGCTGTTCGCACTGGCAGGGGACGGGCGCGCCGTCGCGGCGCACGATGGGCATGGTGTACTGCTCCTCCCAGTGGGCGTCGGGCAGGTTGAACTCGACTTCAAAGGCGCCGCGCACGGGATAGGGATGGGGGTTCCAGGCGAGCACGGGAATGGTGTTCTCCTCCGCCTTGATCTGGCCCGAGGCGAGTTTGAAGAACAGGCGCGCCCGCTCGCGCGAGGCAATTTCAAGGCCATGATCAAAGAGCCGCAGCGCGGCGTCCTCCACGGGCTGGATGGACGAGCCGGGCAGAATGTCATGAAATTCGCCCATGAGCAGATCATAGAAGGCGGCGTCGAGGTCGGGATAGGCGGCCAGCCCGGCCAAGCCTGCGGCGCTGGCCGTTTTCTCAAGCATGTACAACTCGTTTTCAAGCAGGCGGTGCTTCTGTTTGATGCGCACCTGCGAGGTGTAGCAGCCCACGCCCCAGGGATTGATCGGCGCTGCATGCTTTCCGAGCGGCTTGCCGCTCTCGCGCACCTCGCGGAAATATTGCTCCGGCGTGGCGTGGACGATCTCGACATCCTTGGTCTCGGCGATGAGCGCGGTCACATCGGCCAGGTCCTTGTGCGAGGGACCGCCGCCATGGTTGCCGACTCCCCAAAGCACCAGGGCAATTTCACGGTCTTTCTGGTCGCGCAGGAAGGTCTCCATTTTCTCGCGGGCCTTGCCCAGCTGCGAGTTGTACCACACGATGAAACGGTGGCCCTGAATCTCGGAACCGTCGTAGCCGACCCAGATAAAGTCCGCATCGGGCAGGGGGCAGTCTTCCTGGGCCGGACGGCCGAACAGATAGGAATCGTAACCGGACTTTTTCAGCACCTGCACCAGGCCGCGCGTGTGGCCGAAGGGGTCGAAGTTGATGGCCGTGGTCGGCGTGACGCCAAACTTCTCGCCGAAATAGCGGCGACCGGCGAGGATCTGGCGCACGAAAGACTCTCCTGAGGTCATGTTGCAGTCGGGCTGGAGAAACCACCCGCCCATGATGTGCCAGCGCCCGGCTTTCACCAGTTTCTGGATGCGCGCGAACAGTTCGGGCTCATAGGTCTCCACCCACTGGTAAAGAATGACCTCGTTGTGGTTGAAGATGAACGCGTCATATTTCTCGCACAGGTCGGCGGCGGTGCGGAAGGTCGAGAGCGTCTCAGCGGCACCCTCCTCCCACTCCCACAGCCATACGGGGTCCAAATGGGCATTGCAAAGCAGATGCAGGCGTTTCATGGATGAATTCCTTCTGGGTGGCGACTCATTACAGGGACCGGGGAGATTCTAAGGATTTTGCGGCGACGATGCCAGAATGGTATAAGGGGGAGTTGGACGTATGGGAATGCTGGGAAGTATGGGTGTTATGGGATTGGGGTTAGCGGCAGCTGCACAATTGGCCATCCCGCCCATGAACGCTCATGCTCCAGTCCCATGTCTCCCATAATTCCCATTCTTCCCATTGCTCCCAGCTTTTTCCCAAGCAGGAAGTCCCCGCAGGACACATCACCCTGCCTGATGCACCCGCCCACGCAACGGGCGGTCGTTGGCCAGGGCTTGGGCCACGGCCGTTGGCGCGAGCCCGACAAGGTTAATCCCCCGGTCCACGGTGGCGCGGAAAATCGTTTCCATGTCGTTGAATTCGGGTTGGCTGATGTTGACGGCGCTGACGCCTTCCATGGCCGTGAGCAGTTCGACAAAGTGGTCGCCGCGCCCGCAGAAATGCACCGCGCCGCCGCCAAACTCGCTGAGCAGGCGCTGGTCGTGGGGCACGACAAACTCGCGGACCATGTCGGGCGACAGGTTCATGCACGAGTCTTCGCGCAGGAAAATGGTCCCCTTGATGAGCATGCCCCAGTGGGGGTTGCAGCCAAACTGGAAGGGGCACACATCGTCCCAAGCGTGGAGGAATTCGCAGTAGGTCCGGGTGATGAGGTCGAGCAGCGCCTTGACCCGGTCGGGCTCTTCGATGAGCGCGCAGAAGAGCGTGCTGCCCCAGAGTAGTTCGCACAGGTCCATCGGCCCCTGCGTATCGGGGTGGTACACCTGGATATAGTTTTCGACTTTCGGAAACGCCGCCGCTATTTCGAGGAAATGGGCGCCCATGGCGAGTGTGCGGCCTCCCAGTGCGGCGCGCACGTCGGGCACGCCGCCGTCGAGTATGCGCGACAGCCCGTCCTCCCCCAAAGGCCAGTTGGTCGGCAGGGTGTCCGTATCCCGGGGCATGATGAACAACTCCGCACCGAAAAGTGACGGAATAATGGGGGTGCCGTAGTTCGCACGGACCTCCAGCAGGTTTCCGCCACCGCCAGCCAGCAGTTCGGAACAGAGCCGGTACTGGTGCAGCGCCATCAAATCAAAATCCTCAATGGCGTCGTTTATGTTCACCTTGGGCCAGTCCACGCGGGGTGGGCTGGATTTGGCGCGCTTCGGGGCAAAAACTTCCCCACAGTCGTGCCGCCCTTCGGCAAAATCGGTCCATTCACGGAGCAGACGCGACTCTTCTTCCGCGTCTATGCGCTCCTCAAGGTCCTGCAGGCATCGTTTAAGTGTACTGTTCACACAGAGACTCCACGTTGTTCGGGCCATTTCCTCGCCACTACTGTGCCGTGCCGGCGCTGTCCCGATCAACCCTTACCCAAGGCAGTAGCTGGCGGTTTTGAAGGCCCCAGTCCATAAATTTTATGGACCTTCTCGACAATATAAATTGCCACATTCGGAAAAACTGGATTTGGCCCTGTCTTCTATCGAAACCGCCCCCGTGCTCACGTGGTCAATGGCTCCAACAGTACCATCCAACGAGGGTTCACCATGAACGGCAGACGTTTTCCCGCAGTGTTTGCAGTGGCAGCCTGCGTTATTGTCATCGGCTTTGCTTTCTACTCCATTTATGCGCTGAACCCGCCGCATGCCCTGCCCAAAGACGCGCCGGAAGATCAGTTTTCGGCGCACCGGGCGATAGAGCATGCCTTTGCATGCTCCACGGCCCCCCATCCCGCCGGGTCGAAGAACAATGACGCCGTGGCGCAGTACTTCTTCGGCAAGCTGAAGGAAATGGGTGTCGAGGCGGAGTTCATGTCAAAGCCGGACGTCGACGGAAACACCGTCCAACTGCACCAGGCGGTCATCGGGCGCATTCCGGGCACGGACAACACGGGTGCCATCGCGTTCAGCGCCCATTATGACTCGGTGCCCTACGGGCCGGGCGCGACGGACGACATTTCGGGGTGCATCACCATGCTGGAAACGGCGCGCGCCTTCATGCACCAGCCCCGCATGCGCAATGACCTTGTCTTTGTTTTCGCCGATGCCGAAGAAGTCGGCGGGTGGGGTGCCAAAGGCTTCTGCAGCCATCCCCTGGCCCAGAAGATTGGCATCATGAACGAACTGGACGTTCGGGGCGTGGCCGGCCCGGCACTGATCTACGAGACGTCGGATGACAATGGCGCATTGATTGCCGAGTTGGGCAAGGCCGAAGGCGCCCTCCCCATTACCAGTTCGCTCTTCTTCGCCGTGTACAAGGCGTCTCCCTTTGGCAGTGATTTCACCAAATTCAAGAACGCGGGGATGAAGGGCTACAGCGTGGCCTACATTGATCATTTCGCCTGGTATCACACCGCAAACGACAGCCCGGAGCACATCAACCCGGACAGCATCCAGCATTTCGGCGCGCACGCCATGGGCGTGTCTAAACACTTTGGCAATATCGATTTCTCAAAGATCAATCTGGCGACACACAACGACATCTATTTCAACACGCTCGGATTCCACCTGGTGCAGTACCCGATGGACCACAGCACCCTCTTCGCCATCGCCTCTCTGGTGGTGCTTTTGGCGGTTATCGTGGCGGGCATGGCGAAGAAACGGATTCGGGTGGGCGGCTTCATCAAGGCGCTGCTCCTCTTCCCGCTGGCCGGCGTCGCCGCCGTGGCCGCGACCCTGGCCATGCTCTCGGCCGCGTTTGGCTATGACAACATGGTGCACCTCTACACCGTCAAGCTGACCTTCATCCCCGAGCCGCGCGCGTTCTACGACGGCAACCTCTTCTGCTACAGTTTCGGGCTGATGGCGCTGGCCCTGTCGGGCCTCATCTACTGGATGGCCGCCCGCCGTCTGCGGGCCGAGGAACTATACGCCGCGGGCCTGACCTGGCTCTGCCCGCTGTTCGCTGCGTTCCTGCTGTACTTCCCCGGCGGCAGCTATCTGGTCACGTGGCCCGTCTTCTTTGGCGCGCTCGGTCTGGCGCTCATCTCCCTTGGCGACCGTGAAACGGGTCCGGGACCGCGACTGATGCTCATCTCGACACTGTTTGCCATTCCGGCGCTGGTTCTGCTCACACCGAACTGGCAGGCGCTGATGTGGATGATTAGCATTCTCGGCACACCCGCGCTGGCCATGCTGGCCATATTGATGCTCCTCAACGTCATGCCCGCAGTCACGTTGCTCTCTGGCGTGCGCCGCACCTGGCTGCTCTTCCCCCTCGCCGCGATTGCCGCGCTGGCCATGCTGGGCATAGGCATAAACAACGGCAAGCCCAGCAAGGACCGGCCCCTGATGAATTCGGTGGTCTACGCGGCCAATCTGGACAAGAATGAGGCATGGTGGGCCAGCGAGGATGTGAAGGTGGATGAATGGACCCGCCAGTTCTTCCCCGAAGAAAAGCGCGCGGCCATCGAGGACATCCTGCCGGGCAGGCAGGGCAATCATTTCCTGCGCGGCGCGGCGCCGGTGGTGCAGGACCTTAAAGGAATACGCTGTGAGACCGTCCGCGACGAAGCCGTGGACGGCAAACGCCGTCTGACACTGCGTCTGCGCAATAATGACGCGCCGTTGCGGGTGCATTTGAAACAGAAAGACGGGCCCGCCATAAGCGGTGCGGCGGTCAACGGGATGGCCCTGCCCCAGGGAGACGGCAAGTTCTCCGTGAACTTCGACCTATTTGCCAAGGACGGCTATGAACTGACCCTGGATACCGTCCCCGGCGCTGCGCTGTCTTTTGAAGTGGATGAAGAGGTGTATGGATTCCCCAACGTTCCCGGCATCACACCGCGTCCCGAGTACATGATCACGGAAAACAACATCATGCGCAACGGCATCTCGCTGCGCGGCCAGCATATGTACATCACGAGCAGCTTCCAAGTCGCCCCAGGGCCGCCCGCTCCGACTCCGGCTCCAGTGCCCGTTCCGACCCCGACACCCGACCCGGTCGCAGTACCCGCTCCGGCTCCGGTACCCGATACTTCCGCAGTGGCCCCTGCCACCGCACTATAGGGTGTTCGCCGCGAAACGCAACGCATCGCGCTGACCGCAAAGAGGCCGGCAGGGATGCCGGCGCTCCCAGTTCCGTAGGGTGCGTGGAGTGCCGCGAAGCGGCACAGAACGCACCGTCTTCCCGCAATGAATATGGCGCCAGAACCGGTGCGCTACGGCTACAGCCTCGGCAGCACCTGGGCGATAATCTGGGCGGAGAGGGTGACCAGAATCAGCGCGACCGGGTAGACCGTCGCGTAGCTGATGATGGGTATTTCTGAGTCCGTCTTGGCGGCGATGGCGCCCAGGCCCGGTGTGCAGGTTCGTCCGCCACAGGTGGCGCCAAGCGTTTGCAGCAGATTCAGCTTCAGCCGGTACCGCGCAAACAGATACCCCGCCGCCAGCGGGAAGGTGGTCACGCAGAGTCCCATGACCGGCAGCACCGCACCGTATTCCCGGATCACATGCACAAACTGCCCGCCCGCCTGAACACCCGCCCCCGCCAGAAAGAATACCAGGCCCATCTCGCTCATCAGCATGCGGGCCGCGCGCGGGACGCGGCCGCGCAATGCGCCGATGTTGCCAAAGTGGGACAGCACAAGGGCCACCAGCAGGGGTCCCCCCGCTGCGCCAAGGGTGAAACTGAACTGGCCCGACACGCCAATGGGCATCATACCGAAGAGCAGGCCCAGCGCTATGCCCGTCACGAGCGAGATAATGTCTGTCTCATCCAATGCACGGGTCCGGTGTCCCGCGAAATCAGCAAACTCCTTTAATCCGCCCGGCTCGCCGATGGCCGTAAGAACGTCGGCATACTGCACCTCCGTGTCGTTCCGGGGCACCAGGGTCATCTCGTTGCGGTCCAGCCGTGTCACGGTCACGCCGAAGCGATTGAGCAAGTTCAGGTCACCCAGCGTCCTGCCCGTAAGGTCCTTGGCGGTGGCGACGATTTTCATGCGCTGCCGCTCACTGTCCATCTGCAAGTAGGCCGTGGAAACCCGGCCAAGATAGTCGATGAGCGCGGGAAGCTGGTCGGCCTCGCCCACCGCCAGCACAATCTGGCCCTCGGCGAAACAGGTTTCGGGGGTCACCGGCACAAAGCGCTCCCCCTCGCCCACGCGGGAGATACGGCAGCGCTGCGTCGCTATGAAGGCGTTCTCGCCGATGCGGCGGCCGTAAAGACTGGGATTGGCCACCTCAATGGCACGCCGCTCGATGCGATTCCCCGCGCTGGCTGCACCGGCCCGCCGCGCCTCGTCGTCGAGAGTGACCCGCAAAAGTCGCGGCACAAGCTGCACGAACAGCACGATGCCCACCACCCCGCAGGGATAGGCAACACCGTAGCCCACCGACACCATCGGGTCCTGTTTGAGCGCGTCCAAGGCCGAGGCCAGCGCCGGTGTGCTGGTCATGGCCCCGGCAAACACGCCCGCCGCCAAAGCCGTCGGGATGCCCGCAATCCAGGCAAAGGCAAGGGCCGTCACCAGGCCGGTGAGGACGATGACCACGCCCTGCTGCGCCATCGAGGCGCCGTGCTGCGCGAAGACACGGAAGAAGGTCGGTCCGGCGGCCAGGCCGATGCAATACACAAAGAGCACCAGCCCCAGCGTGCTGACACCGCCGGGGATGGTGAAACCCCGGGCGCCAAAAGCCAATGCGGCAAAGATCACGCCGCTGCTGCCAAAACTCACGCCGAATATCCGGATCTTGCCCACCAGCATGCCCAAGCCCACTACCAGAAAGAGAATCACCATCTGGTTGACCAGCGTTGCCGAGCCGGGCTTTTCCTGCGCCGTGACACCGGCACCGTCAGCCTGCGCGCACAGCGCCGCCAACATTACCAGGACGGTCAAGAGCCAGATATTTCGCTGCATTTTATGAAACACGTACATTGTCGTTTTTCCTTGGTTATTTCGCCGGGAGCAGGAGAAGACGCCCGTTGCACGCCGCTGTTTGGCTTTGACAGCGCGAAGCGTGGACTCCGACGGACAAAAGTATAACACAATAGAGAATTTTTTCTCAATTGCATGGGTCCTCTTGGGACAAGCCCGCTTGACGGTGGCGTTGCACCGACCGTCCCGATATACTGGAGAAAGTCCGGGAATTGTGGCATGGGCATCCTGCCCATGTTTCCCAATCACGGGCGGGACGCCCGTGCCACTGTTGAGGCGTCCGGACATATAGCCCGTAGGGTGTGCGAAGGGAAGCGTAGCGAAACGCAGCGCACCATCCCGGCTGCTCTAGACCCGGGGACGGTGCGCTCCGCTTCGCTGCGAGCACCCTTGTACAACTTACGATGCCGTGCCTTTGGTGTCCTGCACGGTGTCCTTCACCTCCCGCCGCAACACTTCCAAACGAATATTGGACACATGCGTGCGGGTGCCGTCGAGGATGGTGATCTGGAACGGGTCGTGCAGGATCATTTCGCCGCGCACGGGGATGCGTCCGGCGAGGTGGCAGACCCAGCCGCCGACGGTCTCCACCTCGTTGTCCTCCAGCGGCATGTCCAGCGACTCGGCACAGTCGTCCAGGGGGAGTTTGCCGTCGATAACGTAGACATTCGGGGCAATGCGGCGGAACTGGGGTTCGCGCACGTCGTACTCGTCGTGTATCTCGCCGAAGATCTCCTCCAGGATGTCCTCCAGTGAGATAATCCCGTCGGTGCCGCCAAACTCATCGGTGACGATGGCAATGGCCTGCCGTTCCTTTTTCATGCGCTTGAGCAGGTCGTCCAGCTTGAGCGAATCGGGCACGTGCAGCACAGGCCGCAGGAAGCGTTTGATGTCAGGGTCTTCGGGGCTCCGATCGGTAAGCACGTCGAAGGCGCGGATCAGGCCGACGACACGGTCGATAGACCCGGAGTAGATGGGAATGCGGGAAAGACCACTGTCCTTGAGCAGCGCGGCCAGTTCGGCGCGCGGGGTGGTGTCGGGCAGGGCCTCCATGTGAATGCGCGGCACCATGATTTCCTTCGCGCTGCGCGTTTGCAAGTCCATGACCGAGTGGATCATCTCCTGCTCCACGGCATCAATGGAACCGCGGTCGGTGCTCTCATCGACCAGCACGCGCATCTCCTCCAATGAGGTGAAGAGCGTGCTCACATCGCGGTTCTCGCCGCCGAAAAGATGCAGCAGGCCCTGCGACATCCAGTTCAGCGGAACGGCCAGCGGGGAAAGCAGCACGTCGAACACGCGCATCACCGGCATGAGCCCCAGGGCGAGCCGCGTGGGGTGAACGCGGAACATGCTTTTGGGAAGCACCTCGCCGAAAATGAGGAAGAGCGGCGTGGCCACGATGGTCGCAAGGGTGCCGCCGAGCGCGGCGGTCAGGGTGATCGTGCCGATGACCAGCACGAGGTTGTTGCCGACGAGCAGCGTGGTGATGAGCCGGCCGGGGCTGTTCTGCTGGGCCATGAGCCGGGCAGCAGCGGGGTTGCCGTCTTTTTCCGCCAGATGGCGCACGCGGATCGGATTGCTGGAAACAAAACCGGTCTCGTACCCGGCAAAGAAGGCCGAAAGCACCAGCGCGGCGCACACGATGAGGATGACGAACAGCATGCTCATGCGCCCTCCTCCCCTTCCACCAGTTCGGGCGGACAGTCAATGAGCACGCGCATCACGCGCTTTTCGCGCACCTCCTCGATGCGGAAACGCACGGCGGCATAGACAATCTCGTCGCCCGCCTCAGGGATCTTCTCCGACTGGGACATGAGGAAACCGGCGACGGTGGTGTGCTCCTCATCGTCCACGACAATGCCGATCAGCTCTTCGAGGTCCTCCAGCGGCAGGGCTCCGTCCACACGGTAACGGCCGGTCCCCAGCGTTTCACACAGCAGTTCCAGTCCGTCGTCCTCCTCGCCGATATCGCCAACCACCTCGCGCAGCGCGTCCTGAAGGGTCACCATGCCGCGGGTGCCTCCGTACTCGTCCACCACCAGGGCCAGGTGCGAGTGTAGCCTCTGGGCGGTTTTGAGAAAATCCGCCAGGGACATGGTTTCGGGCACAAACTGCGCGGGCCGCGCCACGTCCTGAATCAGCGTGTCCATTTTGCCGGACTCAACCAGCGGCAGCAGATCCTTGGCATGAAGCACGCCGATGATATCGTCAAGATCGTCGCGGTAGACGGGCATGCGCGAATACTCATGCTCGCGCACGGCATCCAGCGCCTCGGCGGCCGTGGCCGTGGCGCGCAGGGCAATCATGTCCGGTCTTGGCACCAGGATTTCGCGCACGGTGGTGTCGGAGAACTCGATGATCCCCTGAATCATCTGCCGCTCCTCCTCCTCGATGACGCCCGAAGCCTCGCTGTCCACCAGCACCGCCCTGAACTCGTCGTCGGTCATGAAGGGGGCGGGGGGAAGTTCGGAAAAGCGCGTCACACGAAACAGGAAGGCCACGAAGGCCATGGTCAGTGCGCGAAGCGGTCGCATGAGGTGATCGACCACAAAAACAGGCAGTGCGGCCGCCTGCGCGTAGACGGCGTTGTAGCGCAGGACCATGACCTTGGGGAAGACCTCGCAGGTCAGCAGCAATCCGGCCGTCGTCACCACGACAGAAAGAAAGTAGGCCCGCGCCGTGGGCATCAGGAAGGAGCGTTCAAACACTTGGGCCATCGGCTCGCCGAGCACCGTGCCGAGCAACACATTAACGATGGTGTTGCCCATCAGCAGCGTGGCCAGGAGCGCCCCGGGCTGTTCCATGTTTCTGGCGGCCAGGCGGGCCAGGGGCGCAGGACTCTCCCCCATCGCGCGCAGTTTCACCTTGTGCAGTGAGAAGTAGGCCACTTCACTGGCGGAGAAAAACGCCGACAGGCAGGCCAGCACCACCGCGATCATCAGCAGGTTTGGGGTCAGCACAGTGAACCAGGGAACGGCGGCCTCGGTGGACGCCCCATCCCCCGCAGCCACCCGTCCCGCACCGGAAAGCGCCAACCCCGCGGCCAGGCACAGGCAGACCAGCACAGCCGCCTGCGGCCGCCTACTTCGGGACGCCTCGCCGCCTGTGTCGCCGGCGGCGCCATGCCCCGCCGTTCCTGCGCCCTTTCGGCGCGCCGGCATCTGTCTGTCACGCTTTAGCAACGGCGTTTCTCCGCGTGCCACGCGGCGTCGGGATCGACGCCGAGATAGCGGACCTGCAAGTCGAGCATGCGCTTCTTGCCGGCCGCGTCGGCGTGGTCGCTTCCGAGCAGGTGCAGCAGTCCGTGGCAGAACAGCAGGCGCACTTCGGCACGCATGCGCGCCGCGTCGCCGTCGCAGAAGCGCTCCACGGTCTGCAGGGAGATGACGATGTCGCCCAGCGCACGCACCCCGCCTACCATGGTTTCCTCCTCCTGGGAGAAGGAGAGCACGTCCGTCGGGCCTTTCTTCTTGCGATAGCGCTTGTTCAGTTCGACTATGAAGGGATCATCACAGAACAGCACGCTCAGTTCCGTGTTGCCCGTCACCCCCTCGCCCTCGAACACCCGGGTGGCGATGCGTTCAAGCACGTCCCTGCGGTGCAGGCCCCTGCGGGTCGATTCGTTTCTCACTTCAATGGATATCGACATGGGCTCATTTTCCTTCCGTTGGCTTTGCCGCTGCAAGTGCCGGCGTGGAAACGGCGGCAAGATTGGGATAGCGAATGCGCGCGTGCAGCGACCCCATGACACCGCGCACCACCTCGTCCTCAATGACATGAAGCTGGCGCAGGGTCAGATTGCACTCGTCAAACTGGCCGTCATTCACGCGCATGTCCATGATGCGCCGGACGAAGGCGTGCACATTTTCCTCGGTCGGACTGTCCAGCGCGCGCACCCCCGACTCGGAGGCGTCGCATATCATCAGTATGGCTGTTTCGGGACGCTGCGGGCGCGGACCGGGATAGCGGTACTCTTCCTCGTGCACATTCTCCGCACCGTAGCGCTCAATGGCCTGCTGGTGGAAATAGCCCACCTTCAGCGTGCCATGGTGCTCCAGAATGCCCCTGACAATGGCCTCGGGCAGGTGATACTTGCGGGCCAGTTCGGCGCCGTACAGCACGTGCTGGCGAATCACCCCCGCACTCTGCTCGGGCCGCAGGCTGTCATGGATGTTCACGCCCTGCTGGTTCTCGGCAAACATGGCCGCGTCCAAGGTCTTGCCGATGTCATGATAGTAGCCGCACACGCGGGCGAGCAGTCCGTTTGCGCCGATCGCGTCCGCCGCGGCCTCGGCCAACTGGCCGAGCAGCAGGCTGTGCGCATAGGTGGCTGGTGCCTTCATGGCCAGTTCGCTCAGCAACTGGTTGTTCAGGTCCGAATACTCCAGCAGCGTGATGTCCGTCGTGAGGCCGAAGAGGCGCTCCAGGGGCGAGAGCAGGCCCGGCACGACCACGATGCAGAAGCCGCCGTTGAGCAGCACCAGCAGCACACGCCGGAGGAACGACTCGGCGAAGAGCGACTCGGTCGACAGAATGACGGCCACCATGGCCACAACGCCCGCCAGCGCGGCCACGAGTGAGGCGGCGGTCATGTCGCCGCGGCGGCGCACCCGGCTCACGCTGAATGCACCGGCCACGGACATGGCCGCGGCCACGAGCATGAGCCGCCAATTGTATTGAAACTGGGCGGAGACCAAACCGGCCGTGATGCCGCTGAAGAACGCCGCAAAGGGCGCATTCACGAGAATGGCGCAGAGGATGGAGGCAGCGGCCACGGGCACCACAAAGCCCGTGGGTTCAAAATAGGACGCAAGCCGTCCGGCCACCAGCACGAGGCAGGTCAGGACCATAGCCACTTCAAAGGCCTTCTGGGCACCGATCCCCGGCCGCACGCCGGCCGGGTCGCCCGCCAGCAGCAGGCACCCGCGATAGAGGCCGAACAGGGCCAGCAGCACCAGAATGCCGTGGGCGATGATGTTGTTCACCATCCGCTGCAGCGGCCGTTCCTCCTGCCGGACAATTGACAGATAGGCCTCCACATCGGAGCGCGACTGGCGGGTCCACCGCTTGCCACGGTCCTGGATGATCTCACCCGCCTCCACCTCCTTCATCACCGCCGGGATCGACTCCGCGGCGCGGGCTTTCGATGAAACGGTGGCGACCTTGTCCTCCACCAGCGTCGGAAGCAACAGCGGCTGCACCATGCCCATGACCGCCTCACGGATGCGCGTCCAGTCCACCGGGGCGGTTCCCGCCGATTCGGGGGCTTTGGCCATATCGGCCAGGCGCGCGCCCAAAGCGGCCGCAGCCTCCTGCGGGTCCGGTGCCGAACCGTAATCCACTTCGTTGGGCGCGGGGGCGTTTTCCCCCACCACATTGCCCAGAATCACGACTTTGCGCCTACGCTGGTCGGCTGACAAATCGGCGGCCCGTATGCCCGCCCCGAGCGCGGTCTGAAGTTCTTCCAGCGCCAGTGTGCCGAGCCGGTCCGACTCGGAGAAGGAAAGCGGTTCGGCAATGTCGGGGTTGAGCGCTGACACCTTCAACGGCGGCGGAGTGTTTCCGAGCTTCGCCGGAGGGGTGGGCGTTTCAAAAGCACGTTCGGGCAGACTGCCCCGGTCTGGCAGCAGCCATTGAATCACCACCTCCGCTTCGGGCAGGGTCTTACCCTCGGGGCGCTGTTTGAGCCGCGCCACCAGCGCGGTCACAGCGCGCTCCGCCGTCAACCAGGCATCCTGATCCTGGGTGGACTCGCGCAGCGCGGCCACCACCGCCTGCTGCACCTCGGCCCGGTACTCCCGAATCCGGCTGATGCGCTCGCGCAGCACCCGCACCCGCTCGTTGACCACGCCCATGTCCACCCGCAGATGGTCGGGCACCTTGACCATGGCCGCGTCGCGCGCCTCCTGCGTGCGCTGCTGGTCCACGGACTCAAAATAGAAACCGGCGCGCACCTCCTTGTTGGATACCGGCGCTTCAAAGTCGGACGCGGAGATGCTTTCCTGTTCGGGCTCGCGGGTCAGCGCCACGACGCAAAGCAGGAAGGACACCGCAAAAAAGCCCCACCGTATCCAGCGCTGCATCCTGGACGGCTTTTTTCCGCCGTTGCCGGCGGAAACGCCCCCGCCATTGGAAAACTGCCCGTTTGTGCCCTTGCGCGTGTCCATCATGCCTCGTGTCCGGCCCTGCCGCCCCGGCGGGGCTTTTTCGCCCCGTCCACTTCATAGGCGTTGATAATCCGCTGCACCAGCGGGTTGCGCACCACGTCCGCCTTGCCCAGTTTCACCATGCCGATTCCGGGAATGTCCTGCAGGATGTTCCATGCGTCGCTCAGGCCCGACACCGTGCCGGGCGGCAGGTCCACCTGCGTGGTGTCGCCGGTGACCACCGCGCGGGAACCCTGTCCCAGCCGTGTCAGAAACATGAGCATCTGGTCCACCGTGGTGTTCTGCGCCTCGTCAAGAATAATAAAGGCCTGGTCTAGCGTGCGGCCCCGCATGAACGCCAGCGGCGCCACTTCGATGCACTGCTGCTCCATCAGCCTGCGCACCCGGTCCACATCCACCATGGCGTACAGCGCATCATAGAGCGGCCGCAGGTAAGGATTGACTTTCTGTTCCAAATCGCCCGGCAGAAAGCCGAGCCGTTCACCCGCCTCAACGGCGGGCCGCGTCAGAATCAACCGCTTGACCTGCTTGCTCAGCAGCGCTGAAACGGCGGCCGCCATCGCCAGATAGGTCTTGCCTGTGCCCGCAGGGCCCACCACAAGCGTCATTTCATGGGAATGGATGGTGTCCAGATATTTCTTCTGGCCCCGCGTGCGGGCACGAATATGAACGTCCTCGCGGATGGCCGCGGGCCGTTGTGAGAGAAGGGACCCCAATTGGCGCGCATCACTTTCCCGCGCCTGGCTCAGGGCGCAGTCCAAGTCGTCCATCGTCGGCGTCTGGCCCGCGCGCACCGCAGCCAGCATTGCCGCCAGCACCGCCTGGGCGAGTGCGGCGTCTTCCTCCTCGCCGATAATCACCACGGTGGCGCCGCGGTCCACAATGCGCACCCGCGCCTCATCCTGCAGGCGCCGACGGATTTCGCCATTTTGTCCCAGGAGCTTGATGGATTCCTCCTGGTTATGCAATTCAATCTCGTGACTCAGGGTCTTTACAGCGTCCTATACCGGGGGCAACCCCGGCAATCCGCACGCCCAACGGGGCGCGGAACTCCTGCGAACATCGCCGGACCCGCCCTCAGGCATTAATTGTAGCTGAAATCCCCCCCCATCGCAATGAATGCCCCGCTCAGACCTGCCCTTCATGCCCTTCCGCAAAATCGGCGAGTGCCTCCTCGATCATCTGCTTGTGCTCTTTCTCGTACAATTCCTGGTCCACCTGCCGACGAAAGGCTCCGCGGCGCTCGGCTGTCCAGGGTTCATCCTTTTTTCCGGCGCGCCTGTCCACGCCGCTGCGCCGCTCCGTCTGCCACACGCCTGCGGCGTCACGATAGAAGCCTGCTTTGGTTCGTACTTCATCGTCCATATTGCGGCAATCTCCTCCCGGCTATGCAGGGTTCAATTCCAGTCCCAAAAGGTTCTTTCTCGCATTGTGTCCGCACTTCTGCTATAATCACCCAATAGTTTATCAGGAAACTATAGTTGGCGATTACAACGTACGAGGAAAACGTTCATGGCAGACCAAGTCAAAGCAACAAACATTACCTGGCATCACGGCGACATCATACGCGAAGATCGCGAAAAGAGCAATGGACACCGGTCGCTGGTGCTTTGGTTCACGGGGCTTTCCGCTTCCGGCAAGTCCACGCTGGCCCAGGCCGTGCAGACGATTCTCTTTGAGCGCGGCAGCAAAACCTATGTGCTCGACGGGGACAACGTCCGCCACGGGCTCAACAAAGACCTCGGTTTCTCTCCGGCCGACCGCGAGGAAAACATCCGCCGCATCGGCGAGGTCTCCAAACTCTTCAGTGATGCCGGCATCATCGTTCTCACCGCGTTCATCTCCCCCTACCGTGCCGACCGCGACAAAGCCCGCGCCATCAACGGCGACTCCTTCGTCGAGGTGTATGTGCAGTGCGACTTGGGCGTCTGCGAGGAGCGTGACCCGAAGGGCCTCTACAAGAAGGCCCGTGCCGGACAGATCCCCGAATTCACCGGCATCAGCGCCCCCTACGAGGCGCCGGAAAATGCTGAACTGGTGATTGACACAAGCGCGGAAACCCTCGAGGAAAGCGCCGCCAAGGTGGTGGCCTATCTGGAAAAACGGGGCTTGTTTTCCGTATGACGCGATAATGGGATGGTGCGTGGAATTTTGCGAAGCAAAATGGAACGCACCATCCCATCTTCACACTATTGGTATCAGACGGTGCGTTCCATTTTGCTTCGCAAAATTCCATGCACCCTACACTAGAAGCCCTCACGAGTCTATTTCGTACTCCTTCATCTTGCGCCAGAGGGTGGAGCGCGAGATGTTCAGTTTCTTCGCGGCCAGGCTCTGGTTGCCGCGCAGAGCCTTGAGCGTCTCGCGTATGTGGCGCTCCTCCGAGGCGGCCAGCGGCATGATATTTCCGTCCGGGTCGTGGCCCAGCGCCAAGCGGCGGACCGCGCCCTGGCGCACCGCGTCAGGCAGGTCTTGGGGGCGGATTAGGTCGTCGTCGGCCATGATGACGGCGTGGGCAATGATGCTTTCCAGTTCACGCACGTTCCCGGGATAGCTGTACTGCCGCAGGTACTGCGCAGAGGTGCCGTCCATGCCGCGCACCTGTCTGCCGAAACGGACGTTGTGCTGGGCGATGAAATGGTTGACCAGGGCGGGCAATGCGTCCATGCGTTCGCGCAGCGGCGGGATGCGAATCTGGACCACGTTGAGCCGGAAATAGAGGTCCTCCCGGAAGGCGTGGCGCTCCACCGCGTCGAGCAGGTCGCAGTTTGTCGCCGCGATCACCCGCACATCGACGCGCCGGGACATGTTGGCGCCCACGGGCCGCACTTCCCCATTCTGAAGCACGCGAAGCAGTTTTGCCTGGGTGATCAGCGACATGTCCCCAATTTCGTCGAGGAAAATGGTGCCGCCCTCAGCTTCTGCGAACAATCCGGGGTTATCCCGGTCAGCCCCGGTGAAGGCGCCACGGACGTGGCCGAACAGCTCACTCTCCAGCAGGGCCTCGGGCAGGGCGGCACAGTTCACCGCCACAAAGGGCCTGTCGTTGCGGCGACTGAGCCGGTGCAGCGTATGGGCCACCACCTCCTTGCCGGTGCCGCTTTCACCGAGCAGCAGCACCGTACTGTCCGTCGGGGCCACCTTGCGGATCAGGTCGACCACCCGCTGCATGGCCTCGGTGCGGCCCACCAACTCCTCAAAAACCGTCTGCTCGTAGGCGTCCACCGTCGTCTGCAACGCCATGCTCTGGACTGCCTTGTCCACCACCAGCGCCACATCGGAGGGGGTGCAACTGCGGGGCAGGTAGAAGAAGGCCCCCAAGCGGATGCCTTCCAGGGCACGGTCCATCCGTTCGAGGTCGAAGAGCAGTATGAGCCGGGTGGCGGGGTTCTTCTGCAGAACGAAAGACACGGTGTCCATGGGGCTTTCTTCGTCCAGCGCCAAATCTAGCACCATGACCTCATAGGCCCGGCGCGAGGCAAGACGCAGCAACCCCTGCGCATCATGGCAACGCTCCACGGAACGGCCCGGCCGTTTGAGAAATCCCTCCAGCGTCTGCCCGTAGGCCGAATCGGCACAAGCCACCAAGACTTTGAATTCCACCTTCTCTGTGTGTCGCATTGAAACAGCACCTTCCTTTACGGACGCGATTGTACCAAAAGTACACAGAGTATTCCACCAAGGCTGGCATGAAGGAAACGCGCAGGGCGGTTAATGGTTGTTTTTGTCGGTTTACGCTTTGTGCAGGGAAAAGATGCGCAGCCTCATCTGCTGAAACTCGGCACGATTCCCCAAACAGACAAAAACCTCTGACCTGCGCCAATGAAGAAGCTCTCAGGTGCTGGTGTCTGAAGGCGGGAGGTTACGGGGGCGGGATTGCATCATCAGTTCGCCGTAGAAATAACCCTCGTGCTCCATAATGCGGATGTGCCGGTGGCAGACCGGGCAGTTGATCTCGCTGTCGGCGCGCACTTCCGGATTGAGGCGGACGAAGGTGCTGCAGAAGGGACAGGCGATGCTGCGGGCCTCGTTCTTGTAGTAGTCCTGCAGGACGTCCTCGATCTTGCCCTTTTCATAGCAGGCGACGAAGGCATTCACCATATCGGGGTCAAACTGGCTACCCCTGCCCTCGACCAGCGCCTGAATGGCCGTGGTCGGGGCCATCCCCTTGCGGTAGGGTCGGGTGCTGGTCATGGCGTCAAAGGTGTCCGCCACGGAAATCAACCGTCCCTCCACGGGAATATCGGCCCCTTTCAGACCGAAGGGGTACCCCTCGCCGTCCCACCGCTCGTGGTGGTAGAGGCAGTAGGGAATGACCGGTTGGAGGAATTTCACGTCCCGCAGCAGGTCGGCACCCCGTTCGGGGTGCACCTTCATTTTCTCGAATTCCTCGTCGGTGAGCTGGTCGGGCTTGCTGAGGATGGCGTTGTCCACGGCGATCTTGCCGACATCGTGGAGCACACCGCCCATCTGGACCTCGCGCTGCTTCACATCGTTCCAGCCCAGTTCCCTGGCCAGTTCGACGGCGAAATTGGTCACGCGCCAGGTATGGCCGACGGTGTAGTGGTCCCGCAATTCTATGGCGTTGGCCAGCACCAGCAGGGTGTCCTGGTAGGACTGTTCGACCATGCGCACATACTGGGCATTCTTGATGGCGGTGGCGGCGGGTCCGGCCAGCGCCACCAGCAGTTCCAAGTCGCTGTTCTTGAAGGCGTCGGTCACGCCGTGGCTGTCCACATAAATGACCCCCAGTCTTTCCTCCTGGTGGGTCAGGGGCGCGCACATGGCGGACGATATGTTCTGCGTGATGATGCTCATGCCGGCGCTGAAGCGGGAATCGTCCATGGCGTTGCAGGTGATGACCGCCTCGCCCCTTTCAAAGGCGCGGCTGACGATGGTGGTGCTCACATGCACGCTGTCCGAACCGGTTTTCGAGTGGACATATTCCACCTTGGGCGCGTCGCTCTCCTCGGTCTTGAGCAGGATGACACCCGTGTCCGCCGGGAGCAGCGAAAACACCTGGTCCATGATGCGCTCAAAGACGCCGGAGAGCTTTTGCTCGCTGGCGATGGCCTGGTTGGCGGCATAGACCGCCGTCAGGCGTTTCTGAATCTCCCGAAGCCGGTCGTCCCCGGTGGATTTCTCGGGCGTTTGAAAGAAGGTACGGTAGATGTTCTTCGCGTCGCTGGCCTCAAAGGCCTCCTGTCCGTCGGACTGGAACACCCTGGGCTTGGCGTCGGTGCTTCCCGACGAGGCGCCCAGATGGGCGGCGCGGAACTGGATATGCTGGCCGCCGGCGCGAATCACCTCGCCGTCGGCAAGAAGATGCTCGACCACGCGGCGGTTGCCGATGAAGGTGCCGTTGCCGCTGCCCAGGTCCTTGAGCACACAACCGTCGGGGGTGCGCTCCACCTTTGCGTGCCTGCGCGACACCTGTATATCGTCGAGCTGGACCACATTGTCCGGGTTTCGGCCGATGGTAATGTCACCGTCTACCGATATGACATGCCCTTTCATGTGGCCCGTCAACACTATCAGACAATCCGTCTGCATGTACTCCATCACCTCCCGCCGGCGCCGGTACTGTGCGCCTGCGTTTTACTGCTGTGCCAAACCGCCCAAACTCCCGGCGGCACCGATGCATCAACCTCCCTTGATCGAATCCAAACGGGGCACGGCATAGGTGCCCATGACCAGTTGGTCGAACACGCTCTGGTCGGTCGAGAACTCACGCCCCCTTTCGAGGTCCACTTTGTTTTCCTTGTAAAGCCGGTGCAGGTAATGCTCGAAAAGTATCGAATGCGACACGGTCTGCTGCATGCCAACGCGGATAAGGTCCGTATCGCCGCGCAGCACACCGTCGCCAATCGGCTTGATGTCATTGAAGAGGAACTCGAGCGCCGGGATGCGCCCGCCGCCGGGCTTGGGCACCAAGCGCTGGCACATGACGCAGCGCAGGCAGTCGCGCAACTGCAGCCGCACGAGATCGCGCTCGCTGGGGTCAAAGAAGCTCACCACACGGTTGGCCACCTCCGACGCCGTGTTGGAATGGAGTGTGCTGATGACCAAATGCCCTGTTGCCGCAGCGTTGATAGCCGAACGAATCGTGTCGGCATCGCGCATTTCGCCGATGAGGATGACATCGGGGTCATGGCGCAGCGCGCCGGTGATCGCCTCGGTAAAGGAATCGACGTCGATGCCCAGACTCCGCTGCGACAGGATCGATTTCTTGTTGGTGTGCACGTATTCGACCGGATTCTCTATGGTCAATATGTGCACCGACCGGTTGGCGTTGATCCAGTCGAGCAATGCTGCAACGGTGGTGGTTTTGCCGCTGCCGGTCATGCCGGTGACAAGGATGAGACCCCGGTGCGTCTGCGCAAGCTGCCGCATCTGCTCGCCCGGAATGTTCAACTCCTCAAATGAGGGTATTTTCTCGGGCAGGAAACGGAAGGTGCAGTGCGGCGCGCCGCTTTTGACGAATGCGGACACACGGGCATAGCCGACGCCCGCCTGATGGAAACTGAAACTGGTCTGCTTGTACCGTTCAAATTCTTCCCAATAACCGACCGGGGCTATCTGGCGTATCAGGTCATTGATTTGGCATCCGGACAGCGGCGCCAGTATTTCGGAGTGGCGGGTGTCATTGTCGATGCGAAAGACCGGACTTAGGCCGGGGGAAAGGTGCAGGTCGCTGGCCTTGTACTGGACCATGGCGTGAAAGAGCATTTCGATGCTGATGGGCTCAAGATGGAAATCGGCGCCTTCTGCGTGCCAAACTTCCGGCAACTGCACCGCCAGACTGATTTTGTTCAGCGCCTCGTAGACCCTGGGCGAGAACTCCACCCCCTGGGCGGGACATTCCAGCACCGCGCCCTCGTCATCGCGGACAAACCCGCAAAGATCATCATATTCCTCCGCCACCCGCTCCAGCGCATCTATTTCCGCCTCCCTGTCAAGGGGAATACGGAAAACGTAACTTTCGTAATCCCCCTTGAAATCGGGCCGACGGGCGTTGACCCTAAGCCAGTCATTCCACAAACGAATTTCGCGCGGAATACCTTCCGCCTTGGAAATGATGCTCTCCGTCAGCCTGAGCACATTGCGCAAAGTTTGCCGTTGACCCGTTCCAAGAACGAATTCCGCCATGGCGCCTCTCTCTGTTCTGCCACGTACTGGTGTGGCAACTCCTACGATTATCTTATGATACACCAAGTTTGGCGCAGATGCCAAGAACGACCGAAAGATCCTTGACAATTTCCTGCCGAAACAGGGGAAGTGTCCAATTATTGGACAAAAACAGGATGAAATGGATTGCAGAACCCGCGGGCATCATGGATGCACTCTTGCAATAGCGGCACCACAGTGCTGGAAGCAGGGTTCAGCATGCCTGTTTCACCGGACGCTCTCCTCTGTTGTCCTACAGAACAGCGGCGCTGCACGCTGGCGTCAGGTACTCATGCACATTATGAGTTTTCTCAGCCTGCGTAAAGTTCGGTTAGTTCGGTCGGTATTTTAGATAAAACCTGGCCATCCATCAAGCCTTTGAAAAACTTCCTGTTCCCAGCCCGGCCAAGGGCCGCCTATTTGGCTGGAACGGGATAAAGGCTGTGATAGGCGGCATAGTTGCCGAGCACACGCTTTACATAGTCCTTGGTCTCGGCAAAGGGAATGGCTTCGATGAAGGCGTCCATATCATCCCCTGAGACAGCCTTGCGCCATTTGTCGCAATTGCCCGGACCGGCATTGTAGGAGGCCAGCGCAAAAACAAGATTGCCGCCGGAGCGTTCCAGCATCTGGTGCAGGTAGGCCGCGCCCAGACGGAGGGAACTGGCCGGAGACTTCAGATGCGCCGCATCGTCCGGCCGCACCTGGGGGTTCTTCTTTGCCAGTCCCTTCGCGGTGGAGGGCATGAGCTGCATCAGCCCCATGGCACCGGACTTGGATTCGATGCCAGCGCGGAAGGTGCTCTCCTGCCGGGAGACGGCCAGCATGAGCCATGGGTCCACCCCGGCGGCCTCGGCCGTCGGTTTCAGCAGGGCAGCATAGGCCACCGGATAGTCCAACCAAACGGATGAGGGGCTGCGGGCCTCTCCGGGTTTTCCTGTTTGGGCCGCCTGGGCGAACTGGACGGCGGTGTGCATGAAGCCCGCATCGGCCAGCGCCTGACAGCGCGCCGTCCGCTGGGCGTCGTTTACGGCCTTCAGGAGGTAATCCAGTCCCTCCCACTCCCCTTCTTCAAGTCCGTTCGCGCCAAAGAATCGGATGCGCTCCACCGCAGGGTCCGCATCAGGGCCGGAGCTTTGTGGCTGTGCGGGTGTCGGAAAGAGCCCCAGGAAGGGCTTCTCCCCCGCCACCGGCAGCACGCGCAGCTTTTCCGGGCCTTCTTTGCCTTTCGGGTGGAGCCGTGCAAGTGCGCGATGGGCGTAGTAGTTGCCCGGGCCGCCCTTGGTGGCCCGTTCCAGGTACATGCGCTCGCTGTCCTTGTCGCCGATTTGCCTGCTGATGTCGGCGCAAACGGCGTATGCTTCGGGCGCGCGCCGGTTGTCGCTGAGCCTTTTTCCCAGTTCGGTAAACGCCGAGAGCGCATCGGCCCACCGGTGCTCGTCGCGGGCCATGGTGCCGAGGGCAAACCATGCGTCCACCGCGCGGGGATGGGTTGCACACTTTTCGGCCAACCGGCGGTAAAGCAGCGCCGCCCCGGCCTTGTCGCCATGGTCCTTCATCGCGTCGGCCAGCCACCACAACGCATCGCCGCCGTCGCGGGTGTCACTGTAACACTCCACCAGAATATTGCAGAAGGCGCGGGCGCTCTCCCAGGCCTTGCGGCCTCCGGCGGAGCGCATGGCATGGATGAGCCAGACGCGCATCCAGGGATTGTCGGCATTCAACTTTGCCGTTGCGTGAAGGCGGTCCACCGCCTCGGGGGGCACCGTTGGAAAGGCGGACACCAGGGAATCAATCACCTGCATCGACACCTGGCCGTCCGATTCTTTGAACATGACCGGTTCGGCGAGCAGCGCCTTGCGGGCTTCATCCATCACCCCGGAACGCATCAAGCCCCACACGCCAAGAGCGCGCTGCGCGGTGTCGGGCATGGCCAGCAGTGCCTTTGCCGCGCGCTTGCGCTTTTCGATGTAGATGGTCGTCTCCACCATGTTCCGATAGAAGGGCATGGAGGCATTTTGGAGTTCCGGGTCGGCAGCAAGGCTGTCGGCCGCGGCCCAGGCATCCTCCTCCATGAACCACGGCAGCGGAAGCACGTTGAGCGCCCCGTCATACAGGGCGCTCGCCTCGGCGCGGCGGTTCATGCCCGCCAACAGCGCGGCAAGCCTGCACTTGGCCAGTCGCACCCAGGGACCATCGGCACCGGAAATCACTTTCTTGTAAGCAACCTCGGCAGCGACCTTGTCGCCCGATTGCACACGAATGCCCGCGATGCGCACGCGCGCCCAAGGGGAAAGCGCCGGGTCGGTGTCGGCGCAGGATTGAAAAGCGGTGAGCGCATCGGAGAGTTTGCCCGCGCCCAGCGCGGCGTCCCCCTGAAGGAACAGCGCCTCGCCCGGCAGGACGCCGGGTGCAATGGAACAAAGCGTTAGTGCCAACACTGCAATGAACATGGTCCCTCAGTGATTTGGTGAGATCTTAACAGATTGGTTCGAAGGATAAGGGCGACCGACAGCCGGGGGCGGCTGTCCTACATCATAGACTATGGCACGCGAACCGGTTTGCCGGTCGCAGCGGATTTCCAGGCGGCCTCAGTGACCTCGATAACGCGCAACCCGCATTCGGGCGGCGTCTGCACCTCGTCTTTGCCGAGAATCGCGTCCACAAAATTGGCATCCGGGTTCTTCGTGTATTTGGGCAGTTTGACCGTCTTCTGTTTGCCCAGCGCATCCTGCTGGACGAGGTCTGCACCATAACGCAGGTAGAATGCTCCTTTGCTGCCGACGATGGTATGGTCCTCCCACCAGCCGGGCGCGTTGCCGATGATGGACAGGCTGCCCAGCGCGCCGTTTTCAAAACGCATGGACAACGTGGCATTGATGTCCACCTCACCCTTGAAGTTCTCCTGCATGGCGAAGACCTCCCGGACCTTCATGCCGGTCACCCACATGAGTATGTCCACGAGATGGCTACCTGAGTCGTTCAACTGGCCGCCGCCGGAATCGGCAAGCACCTGGCGCCATGTGTTGGCCGTGATGCGCAGCCACTCCTGGGAAAGCACCGCCTGCACGTATTCGATTTCGCCCAGCGCGCCTTTCCGGATCTGATCGCGCATGTAGCGGAACTGCGGCTCGAAGTGGCGCTGGTAGGAAATCATCAGCACCCTGCCGCATTTATCCGCCTGCTTAAGCAGGGCCTTCGCATCGCGGATGGTGCAGACCATGGGCTTTTCGGTCAGCACGTGCAGTCCCTTATTGAGGGAATCACGAATCTGCGCGTAGTGCACCGTGTGGGGGCTTTGCACCACCACGGCATCCAACTGCTCCGCCTTGAGCATGTCTCGGTAGTCCGCGTAGACAGGCAGTTTCTCCGAGCCCGGACAAAGTTCATAGAATCTGTTAAGCGAGACGGGACTGGGATCATTCAGCGCCACCACCTCGGCCTTTTTTGTCGCGTTCATCCGCTGGTAATGGCCGGTGGAAATACCGCCTGCGCCGATGAATCCCACCCTCAGTTTCTTTGCCATGACGGTTGCTCCTTGTCTGTGCGCCGGTTCTGACTGCTATTCAACGGGGAAACGGAAACGCCGGATTTCATGGGTCTTGTTGGGCGTGGCCACTTCCGCGTAGCACCACAATTCTTTGCCGACACGCAGCCAGCTCGAATAGCGCCAGGTGTGAAAATCTTCATTGGGCGTGGTGCTGGCGAACAGAGGCTTGTCGGGCGTGAGGTCAATGATGTGGTCCAAGTCAAAGGTGAATCCCAGGCCGGTGACAACGTTGTAGACTGGGTCGTGCCAGGTCGTCTTGGATCCTTCGTAAATGAAGAAATAGCCCAGCCCGGCAGGCACCACCGCCGCAGGGCGCACAAAGAAATCGTGCCAGCCCGTGGGATTCATGACGGACTCGTGGGGGTCGCCGACCGGTTTCCACTGCTCGCCGTCCGGGCTGGTGAAGTGGTAAATGCGCTCCAAGCGCCGCATGTAGCCGATCACCCAAGCATGGTAGACGCCGCCCGCGTGGATGATGACGGGATCCTTGTACTCCTCGGGCGGCACATCTCGCTCGTATTCTTTTGCACAGGGCGCTATGACCGGCCTTGCGGTGGCGGGGTTGATTGCGGCGGGCGAATCGGCGTCATCGAATTTGATGATGGTCCAGGGTCCCTCCTTCCAGGGACCGCAGGCGTAAAGCTTGCACTTGCCGGTGACCGGGTCAGCCAGCAACGCGGGCCGCTCGAATCCGGGAATGGGCACCTGATCGCGCAGTATGGACTGGGCCTTCTCGAATTTCACGCCGTCGTCGCTTCGGAGAATGCGAATTTCATAGCCGCGCAGACCGCGCGGCGCGTCGGCCGTGCGCATGCGGCAGGCCATCCAGAACACAGCGTCCCTGTCCTGCATCACCGAGGGCGCACCCGCCCACCATTCGGCCTCGTCCTTGTCGGGACGCAGCACCACATCATAAGTCTCGGCGCACTTGGGCAGCGCGCCGTAGGCACCGGAAAGGTCGGGCGCCGCGCCCGACAGCAGCATCATGGTCATCGCAATACTCAGCATATTTCAGCGTCTCCCGTTTCTAGTCCGCGCGCCTGCCCAAGCGCACCAGCGCCGTCATGCCCGCCAGCACCAACACCACCAACGCCAGCGCGGTCACCAACGCGCCTGCATAGAAGGGCATGGGCCTGTACACAAAAGTCACCGTGCTCGTGCCGGACGGCACCACCACTCCCCGGAACAGTCCGTTCACCTTGAGCAAGGGCGTCCCGGTACCGTTCACCTGGGCTTTCCATCCAGATGCCGCCGTGTCGGCCAGCACCAGAATGGCCGGTCGAGGCGCGTCCACTTTCACCGCCACCCGTTCGGCATTGTCGGTCTCGATGGTGCAGCTTCCGAGCGCCGTCGTGTCGGCGGGCTTTTCCCTGCCCCCCCGCCCCTCGGGCAATGCCACGGCGAGATAGTTGAGGCTGTCGCCCTGCGGCAGCACCACACACTCGTGCATGGGGGCGAAATCATCCTCGGTCATCACGCTGGCGGCACTCACGACTTCGGGAGCCACGCGCCACCGGTCCACGAGAAATGCGCGGGGCAGCGCACCGTCGTTGGCAAAAATGGTCACTCCATCCGCATCGGCGCCCAGCCGCCGCAGATGCAGCTTCTCTTTCCCACCGGCGCCAAGGCCGCCTTCCGCAGTGGCCAGCACTGTCCGCACTGCCATGAAATCAAGCAGTTGGGGCTCATCGGCGTTCGCATGTATATCAATACAGGACGCACCGGTTTCGGTTCCCGAATCTGGGCTGACGCTTCCGGCATCGGCCCCAGGCAGGGCTCCCTGCGCGGTGCCCGCGGCCACTTCCCACCAGCGCGCCTGGTCGGCCGTCAGCGGGATGAATCCACCCCCTGCCGCGCGCAGCGGCGATATCATGCCAATATTTGGAATGACCGCCGTGTTGAGCGGACGGGCACTCACAAAGACGCGTCCATCCAGTGTCTGTTCGCGGGCGGCATGCACCAGGGTCTCGGAGACTCCGGGCCGAAAGGGCTGCCCATGGAAGTTTGCGCTGGCCGTGGACAGGTCAATGAACAGAACCAGTGTCACCACCACCCCGCCCAAAGCACCTGCCCAGGCACCGCGAAACAACGCGAAGAAAACAATCGCCGCCAGCGCAGGAAGAAGCCTGCCCTTCGTTTCCGGGGGCGACATCCAAAAGACCAGCCCGGCCACGACCATGGCCAGCAGCAAGGGCGTCCAGAAACGCGGGGTGCGCGCGTCGCGGCGGGTCATAAAGAGCCGCTCCACCCCCAGTGCGGTGAGCACCGCGCCGGCAAAGGACGCGGGCAGGAAGAACACCGGCCAAGGAAAGGGGCCTTCCCAAAGGCGCATGCCGTGAATGCCCAATGCCGCGAGACAGACGGTTGCCAGGGAGAACAGCGCGAGGTCCGCCCGACGCCCCCGATGCAGGTAGGCCGCCGGGATAAACACCAGCGCCGCCGCACCCAGATAGCCAATGCGCGGCAACAGGTCGGGCCGGGGTGCATCCAGGTGGGCAAGCATTTCTTTCCAACTTTGGGGAACGGTTCCGGCGAGGTCGGCCCGCCAAAGGGCTTCCCAGGGTTTGTCCAGTTGCAGCAGCCACGCCACTGACGGCATCCACTGCACCGCAGAAATTCCCAGTGCCACCAGGGCCATGAGGGCAAAGCCGCGCCAGGCAGAACCGGGTCGTGGCGACGCAGCCAGGGGGATGCCGGGCCACAGCGACTTGACGGCGGCAAAAGGAACGGCAAGCACCAAGAACGCCGCAAAGACGACCGGGGAACCGGCGAAGAACATCAACGCCGCCGCCGCGCCCCCCATGACAGCCACGCCCACCCGCGGCGCGCGGGCGTGCTCGGCGATGGCCCAAAACAGCAACGGCGCCCATGCGAGCGTGGCGGCCATTTCTGGCTGCGACATGGCAGAGGAGGACGCGCCGCAGAACGCATAGACGGCGCCGCCCGCCAGGGCGGAAATGTAGCGCAAGTCGAGCGCGCGGCCAAAGAGGACGAAAAGCAGTCCCATCAGAAAGATGCAGGTGAAGGCATGCACGGAAAGGGCCGCCGCGGCGGGCATGAAGAGGAACACCGCGTTGAGCGGCTGAAACACCCCGTTGGCAGGGTCGGCCAGATGGGCCGTTCCGCACAACTGACGGTCGTTCCACAGGGGCAGTTCGCCGTCGCGAAGACGGCCGAAACCGTAGACGGCGGCAGGCGCCGTGCGCTGGCACAACAGCGCGCTTTCATGGGAGCGCAATTCCGCTCCCCCCTGCGGCGTTTCCACCTGCATCCAAAACAGGGGTGCGGCCAGCATGAAGAACACCCCCGCCACAAAGAGCGGAAAGAGGGCGTACCGACTGTCGGTAAAGCTGTTCACCGCGGCTTGGATTCCCCACTGGTGCGGCTGGGGGCTATGTCTTGGCTTATGCGTTTCATTGCCATGCGCTCCGGCGTGTCTGAGAAGGAATCCTAGCACCCGCGCGGGGATGAGTCCAATCCAGTCCTTTGTGGGGCGAAACTTTGCTGTGATTTTCGCCGCCGGAAAGGACGGCCTCCCCGGTGGTCTAGCCGCGCCCGGCGCGCGCCAAGACTTCGTCGGCGCCCTGCTTTAGCAGGCGGCCCGCCTCGGCCGGTTCCCGGGTGCCTGCCAGCACTTCGCTCAGCGTGCGCACAACCAGGTCGCGCACCTGCTGCCATCCTGTGATGTTGGGTTCGCCGCGCGCGAAGTCCAGACAGTCAAAGGCGGCCCGATTGCATTCCCACTCGTCAAAGAGCTTCTTCATCTCGGGACTGTCCAGGGCGGATTTCCGCACAGGCAAGTAGCCCGTGCCCACGGCCCATCGCGCGGTTATTTCGGGGGAGGTAAACCATTTTACAAACGCCCAGGCGGCGGCCTTCTGCTCTTCGGTGGTGTTGAAGATGGTCACATTGGGACCGTAAAGCACCGTGGCGGGATGGGCCGGATCCAACTGCGGTATTCTGGCCATGCCCCAGCGGGTCTTGTCGTTTTGCATGAGCAGCATGATGTCGGTACGGCTTGCACTGGTCCGGAAGGTGAACGCGATTTCGTCCTTACCCAGTGCCTCATTGTCCTGATAAGTGCCGGGCGTAATCCGGTAGGCCAGTCCCTCGCGGGTCAGCGTGGCATAGAAATCCAGCACGGCCAGCGCCTGGGGCGAGTCAAAGAGCGTTTCATGGCCCCGAATCACATCGCCGCCGCGGCTGAATACCATGGCATCGAAGGTGGAGCAGTCTACCGAGATCGCGTGGGCCGGTTTTCCCGTGGCCGCCTTTATCTTGCGGCACTGGTCGAGAAACTCATCCCATGTGGCGGGCGGGGCCGTAAGGCCCGCCTTTGCCAGCACCCGCCTGTTGTAATAGAGCATGAGGATGCTCTTGGACAGAGGGAAAGAGTACATCTTGCCGCCGAAATCGGCGTAGCGGTTGGGTTGGAGCGCCGCCGGAAAATAGTCATCCAGTTCGGCCTGGGTGAGCCCCGTTTTCGGGTCTTTGATGAGCAGGTCCAAATCCAGTGCGGCACCGGTGGGGATGTACTCGGCCGTCATGTTCTCATAGGAAACCGTCATTGCGGGCAGCACGCCGGCCTGAATGCTGGCCGACACCTTGCGGAAGACATCGGGATAGTCCCCGGCATACTCCACCTTGATGGGAAGCCCTGGATGGGCGGCGTTAAACTCGTCGGCCAGCCGGTGCAGCAGTGCACCAATTTCCGTGATCTGGCGGTCCCAGAACACCGCCGACGTTGTATCCAAGGGACGGAAGGAAGGCCCCTGGGTGGGACCGCTTTTCGGCGAGCCTCCGCAGCCCGCCAAACAACATGCGGCGGACAGGGCCGCCAACATCATCCATAAACGAAACCGGGTCATGCCTTAATCCCCGCGCCGAGGGCGCTTTCCACAAAATACCGTTGTGCGGCGAAGTATAAGACCACCGTGGGGAGAATGACAATGGCGGAGGCGCACATGAGCAGGTTGATGCGGACGCCCGCATCGGTGTTGAAGGCGGTCAACCCCACCTGCACCACGCGCATGGAACCGTCCGCCGTAACCACCAAGGGCCAGAGCAGTGAATTGTAACTGCCGAGAAAGGCGAAGAGCGCCACGGTGATCACCATGGGCCGCACCAACGGTGCCCCGATGCGAAAAAGAAAACGCAGATGGCCGCAGCCGTCGATGCGGGCCGCATCGTAGAAATCGGCGGGCAGGGCGAGAAAGGCCTGTCGCATCAGGAAAATGGAGAACGCATTGGCGCACCAGGGCACAATGAGCGCCGCATAGCTGTCATACCAGCCGAGGCGCGAAATAAGCACGAAATTGGGAACAAATATGGCCTCGAAGGGCACCATCATGCTGCCCAACACCAGGGCGAAGAGCACACCCCGTCCCGGAAAGCGGAGGCGCGCGAAGGCATAACCGGCCATCAGCGACGTGAGCACCACCGACAGGCTCACCGTGCCGGCCACAAGGAAGGAGTTGAAGAAGTAGCGCCCAAAGGGGGCGGCGCGGAAGGTGTCGGGAAGATTCTGCCAGTGAAACATGCCGGGCCACAGGGAGAGGCTCGGTGTTGAGGCCGAGGCGTAATCCTTGCACGCCGTGGACAGCATCCACAGGAACGGCCACACCATCAGCAGTCCAAACGCCGCAAGGAGAATATGGGGAAGGACCCGCCTCATGAGTAGTGCACCCGGCGCCCGACAAAACGCCATTGCAGGGCCGTCAGCGCGACAATGGCCAGCGTGAGCATGGTGGATGCGGCCGTGGCGTACCCCCAATATCCGTAGTCGTAGAACTGGGAGTAAATGTAAAGAATGAGATTGCGCGTGTCCTGCGTGTTGCCACCGCCCTGGGTCAGCGCGTAGAAGCTGTTGAAGGCCTGAAAAGCCCGGACCACGCCAACCACACCTAGGAAGAAGATGGTGGGCGACAGCAACGGCAGGGTGATATGCCAGAGAGTGCGCAGTCCACCCGCCCCGTCAATGCGCGCCGACTCTTCGACCTCGCGGGGGATGGAGGACAGTCCCGCCAGAAAGACCACGATCATAAAACCGCAGCCGTGCCAGATGTCGAACAGCATGACGCAGCAAAGGGCCATGCTGGGGCCGATGGAAGCGTTCACCGCGCCGCCGGTGAGCAGGTGCAGCATGCCGCGCGGCTCCAGCAGCCATTGCTGGGGAGCAACACCCACCCATGCCATCAACAGGTTGAAGACTCCCCCGCGCGGGTTGAAGAGGGAACGCCACACCATGGCGGCCGCCACCACGGAGGTGACATAGGGCAGAAAATAGAGGGTACGAAAGAAACCGCGGGCACGGCTTATACGGTGCAATACCAAGGCAATGAGAAAACTGAAGGCCAACATGGCCGGGATGGTGCCCAGCACGTAATAAATCGTGACGGTAAGGCTCTGCCAAAACTCGCCGGAACGCAGCGCGTCCAGATAATTGCCCAAGCCGATGAAGGCGCCGTCGCCGTGTTTGCCCCCGCGCAGGCTGAGCGTGAGGGCGTTGACCATGGGTGTGAAAGAAAAGGCACCCAGCACCAGAAGTGCGGGCGCAGTCAGCAACACCGCCGCGGGAATGTCGCCCATGCGCCGGGGAAAACGGTCCAGCAGGCTGTCGAGCAGGGCAAGGAGCCGGTCGGGCAACGCCGCGAACGTCTCGGCCATGCGCGTCATTCTGGGGTCTCTTTCGGACATGTTCAGAGTTCCCGGTTGCCAACCGGCCGCGCCGCGACCGCGCCGGCCACAAGATCGGCGTTGAGGTCGGTGGCGCCACGGTTTTCCAATACCGCCCTGCGGCCAAGGGTTCCCAGCGACCGGCAATGCTGCGGGTCCGAGAGCAAGCCTTCCAGCGTTTCACAAAGCACTTCCGGACCCTCCACCTGCACCGCACCGCCCTTGGCCAGCAAGGCATCGGAGGCTTCCGGAAAATTGCCCATCAAGGGTCCGTACACGGTTGCAACGCCCAACGCAGCCGACTCTAACGGGTTGTGACCGTCAACGCCGGGGAAGAAACTGCCGCCGATGACAACCACTGTCGCCAGCGAATAGAACGCCACCAGTTCGCCCATCGTGTCCACAAACAGCACCCGCGCGTCCCGCGCTCCTTCCCCCGCCTTAAGTGCGGAACGCAACACGACGGCTTCCCCTCGAAAGGATTCCATCGCCTCCGCAACGCGCTGGTTGTGACGCGGGGCAATGACAAGCCGAAGTTCGGGAAAACGGGCGCGCAGGACGCTCCAGCATTGTGCGGCCAGGGCCTCGTCTCCGGGCCGCGTGCTTCCGAAGACCAACACCGGGGTGTCGGGACCGTAGCCGCAGCCGATGCGAAGTTCCAAACGCGTGCGGGAATCGGTCTCGGTGGCCACCGCATCGAACTTCAGGTTGCCGGTGACCCGGACCGCTTTGGATGGGGTTCCCAGCAGGGCATACCGCTCCGCATAGACTTCGTTCTGCGCACCCACGGCGGAAAGCATTTCAAAGGCAGGGCGAAAGAGCCGCCGGAAGCGGCGGTAGGTGGGAAACTGGCGCGGACTGAGCCGGGCATTGACAACCACCACGGGAGCGCCAAAGCTGCGCGTTTCGCGCACGAGGTTGGGCCAGACCTCCGTCTCCACCAGAACGAGAACAGAGGGCCGCAAGCGCTCCACGAAGCGTCGCACGGCCCGGCGCGTGTCAAAGGGCAACCAGGTCACCTGCGCGTCTTTGACTGTCATTAGGGCCAGTTCCTGCCCGGTAACGGTGCTGGTTGTCAGTAGGATGGGAACATCGGGAAAACGGGACCGCAACGCCGGAATCAGGGCGCGCACAGTGCTGACCTCGCCCACGCTGCACGCATGGACCCAGACGGCACCGGTCGCTCCGTCAGGCACGGGCGGGGCGAAACGCGCGCGCAGGATTCCATGCCTGGGGCTAAGGCTCAGCCATGCGCGCGCCAGCGGCGAGGCGCATGCAAGAACAGCGTTATAGAGGGCGTATTGCATGTTCAATAAAAGGACGGGCAGTCCCAAAGGACCGCCCGTCTGCCAGTTGACATTGTTTCAGTGATTGTCAGGACACCGGAGTCGCCGGCGCAACACTCTTTACCACGCCTTCCGGGGTGGGCTTGTTGACGCCCTTGCCGGAAGCCTTGAGGGGCGCCTTTGCCTTTGCCGGAGCGGCCGCAGGCTTATTCGCCTCGGAAGCGCCCTGGGTGGTGGTGGTGTTCTCACGGCCGATGTCGAAGAAGCGCGCACCGGTGGAGTCGATGATGTCCGGCGTCACGAAGATGAGCAAGCTGGACTGCTGAGTCTCATGGCTCTTGCCCTTGAAGAAGAAGCCTATCACCGGAATGTCCGAAATGTAGGGCAGCTTCTGCTCGGCCTTCGTGGACTGGTCACGGACCATGCCGCCGAGCACCAGCGTGTCGCCGTCGTGAACGATGACGTTGGTCCACACCGCCTGCCACGAGGTCGTCGGCAGGTTGATGGTGTTGGTCACGGTGTCGCCGTTGATGATCTGCTTCTGGTCGAAGGATTTCTCACCCGTCTTCGTGCGCACCTCAGGGTTGAGCCAGAGGCGCACCTGGTCATTGTCGCGAATCTGCGGGGTGACCGACAGCGCAATGCCGAAGTTAAACGCTGTGGGTGTCAGGTTCTGCACAAAGTTCGTCGAAGCCGTGCCGCTGAGCCCGTACCCGGTGGTCAGGATCTGCGTGTTGACCGAGGTCACGTAGTAGTCCGTCGTGAAGTCCGCCACCACGGCCGGTTTGCGGTTCATGGTGGTAACCCGCGGCGCGCTCAGCAGTTCGGACGAATCCAGGCTGTTGAGGTAGTCGAAAGTCACATTGATTGCGTCTCCATTACCGTTGTTCAAAATCTTGTGCAGGATTGAGAAAGTGGGGGTCGCCGAGGATGCCGGGTCCGCCAGTGCGGTGATGGCGTTCGAGGTGACCGTGTTGTTGATTACGGAACTGCCGTTCGGCTTGGTGTAGAAAGGCACTGCCTCGTCCACGCCGTCGCCGTTTATATCGTAATTGTAGGTGGTTGACTGAAGGGACGAAATTGGCTGGGTCCGCTTGTTCTTGTCATTGAGCGCGGTGTCCCACTTGAATCCGATCTTCTTCAGGTCGTTCAGACTGACGGTGAGGAACTTGGCCTCGATGCTCACCTGTTTCGGCGTAACGTCAATCTGCGCCAACTGCTTCTCGAAGACATCGAGATTGGTGGGTGTGTTCTTGACGATGAGCATGTTGTTGGCCGGATTGTAAATCATGTCGGACAACTGCTCTTCCGTGTAGGGCTCATACACCTGGGGAACGAGGCGCTCCAGCAGGCTGAGCACATCACTGCCCAGACCGAATGAGTTCGAACCGCCCGCACCGCCCAAACCGGCTGCGCCGCCCTGCGCGCCGTTAAAACCACCACCGCCGAACTGCTGATTGCGGCCCGCCGTGGCGCCCGTGCCCGTGGTGCGCAGACCCATCGCGCCCGTGGTGGCCGGAATTTCGCCGACCATCATGTCGCTAATGCTGCCGAACAAGTCGGAAATGTTGCTGATGGCGGTGACATCGCTCATACCCATGCCGCCCATGCCGCCGCCCATGCCACCCATGCCGCCGCCCATGCCACCCATGCCGCCGCCCATGCCACCCATGCCGCCGCCCATGCCGCCCA
>CAITNO010000039.1 GCA_903893795.1 Candidatus Hydrogenedentota bacterium
GGCAAACTCTTCGCGCACCAGCTCGTAGCCCCACTTGCGGAAGGCCCCCTCGGTGTACTTCATGATGTTGCCCTTGTGCACCAGGGTCACGCTCTTGCGCTTGTGCTCAATGGCGTGGTTGATGGCGGCGCGGACCAGCCGCTTGGTGCCCGTGGCGCTGATCGGCTTCAGGCCCAGGCCGGAGTCGGGCCGGATGTCCCAGCCGTAATTCGCCTTGCAGAACTCGATGAGCTTCGCCGCGTCCTCGGTGCCCTCTTCCAGCTCAAGGCCGCCGTACACGTCTTCGGTGTTCTCGCGGAAGATGATCATGTCCACCTTCTCGGGGGACTTGACCGGGCTGGGAACGCCCGTGAAGTACTGGATCGGCCGCACGCAGGCGAACAGGTCAAGCTGCTGGCGCAGGCTGACGTTGAGGCTGCGGAAACCGCCGCCGATCGGCGTCGTCAACGGTCCCTTGATGGCCACGCCGAATTCGGCGATCGCTTCCAGGGTCTCGTCCGGCAGGTAGGAGCCGCACACGTTGTCGGCCTTTTCGCCGGCATACACTTCCATCCAGGCAATTTCACGCTCGCCGCCGTAGCAATGCTTCACCGCCGCGTCGAAAATGTGCTTCGAGGCGCGCCAGATATCCGGACCGATGCCGTCACCCTCAATAAAGCCGATGATCGGATGGTTCGGCGTCTGCGGTTTGCCGGTGGGGTTAACCGTGATCTTCTCGCCGTCGGGAACCTGGATGAACTTGTACTGGCCCATGATTTCTTCTCTCCTTTGTTACGGTGCGGGGTAGTCTGCCATTAGATCTACCGAGTTGTGATTATTTCTCCGGAAGGGTGACCAGCCGCGCCTCTTTCACATGCGGCACGGCACGGATCTTCCCAAGCAGTTCTTCGCTCAGCGCCTGATCGAGGTTGAACACGGTCAGCGCATGGCCGCCCTTGGAATCGCGGCCCAGCATCAGGCTCCCGATGTTCACGCCCTCCTCGCCGATTGCGGTGCAGATGCGGCCGACGATGAGCGGCTTGTCCTCGTTGGTGCACACCAGCATGTTGCCCACCGGCACCGCGTCCACGCGCATGCCGTTGACGGTGCAAATCCGCGGGTCGTTCCGGTTGAACAGCGTCCCGCGCAGGTTTACCGTTTCCTCGTCCGTCCTTACGGTCACGCTGAGTTCAAAAGCGTAGGCCGACGCCTCGGGGCTGCGGGTCTCGCTGGCCAGAATGCCGCGAGCGCTCAACTGGCTCGACGCGCTGACCATGTTGACCGTTTCCACGATGGGGCGCAGAAAGCCGGTGAAAACGGCGGCGGTGATCAGGAAGGTGTCCGCCACGCCGGGGTCGCCGATATAGCTGACCTCGATGGACTCGGGACGACCCTTGACATAGCGCGACTGGAACTCGCCCATGCGCTCGGCCAGGAAAAGCAGCGGTTGCAGGGTCTTGCGGGTCTCGCTGTCGAGACTGGGCACATTGACCGCATTGACGATGGCGCCCGTCTTGAGATAATCGACCATCTGGTTGGCCACGTCGATGGCCACCGTCAACTGGGCCTCGTCGGTCGAGGCGGCCAGATGGGGCGTCATGACAATGTTGTCCAGATCGGTAAAGGGATTGTTTTCAAAGGGTTCGGACGTGTAAACGTCCAGCGCCGCCCCGGCAATGACGCCCTCTTTAAGCGCCGCGGCCAGATCGGCCTCGTTGATGATGCCGCCGCGCGCGCAGTTGACGATGCGGCAGTTGGGCTTCATCCTCTTCAACTCGGCCATGCCGATCATGTTGTTTGTCTTGTCCGACTTGGGCGCGTGGATGGAGATGAAATCCGATTTCTCATAGATTTCGTCCATGCCCACCAGGTCCACGCCCAGCGCCTCCGCCTTGAGCGGACTGAGGATCGGGTCAAAAGCCAGCACCTTCATCTCAAAAGCCTTGGCCCGCTTGGCCAGCGCCCCGCCGATGCGGCCCATGCCCACAATGCCGATGGTCTTGCCGAAAAGCTCGGCGCCCATGAAGGCCTTGCGGTCCCAGCGGCCGGCGTGCATCGAGGCGTCCGCCTTGGGAATGTTGCGGCACAGGGCCAGCATCATCGCAAAGGTGTGCTCGCACGTGGAGATCGTGTTGCCGCCCGGCGTGTTCATCACCACGATGCCCTTTTCCGTCGCGGCATCCTTGTCGATGTTGTCCGTGCCCGCACCCGCGCGACCGATGACCTTCAGACGGGTGGCCCCGGCGAGCGCCTCGGCGTTCGCCTTCGTGGCACTGCGCACCACCAGCCCGTCGTAATCATTGATGATCGCGGCCAGTTCGGCCGGCTTCTGCGGTGGCTTCACATCCACCTCAAACCCGGCCTGACGGAAGACTTCAACGCCTTCCTCGCTAAGATTGTCGAGAACAAGTATCCGGTGCATGGTGTAATCCTCCGGCAACGGCGTCATGGCCGCGCTTTTCGCAACGCAAACAATGGTAATTGTTTACAGCCCAGGAAAATAAACCGAGAAGCACGAAACACCTCCCGCCGGGAAGGGTTCCTGGAAATTGGACCGTCTGAAAGGGAAACCAACTTCCAACATTCCGAATAATAAAGGAAAAACTTCTCGATTGTCAACCCGGAACCCAAACAGACGCCTGCCCGAAGTCACGGGTTGACCGCTGTTTGCACGCAAAAAGGCTTCTTCAGAGCCTGCCGAACACGAATCGGGGCACCTGCCGCGTCATCGGACCAAGAAGGGTAAAACAACCGCTCCCCGCGACAACCGCAACGGCGCAACATAACTTCTGAAGCATACACGACACGTGCAGGGGCGCGCGTCCGGGATATTTCCGCCTTTTTCTCAGTTCTTCGGTACAAACAACGGACCCAAGGCAGCGCCGTCAGTCCCCGAACGTACTTGCGCGTAGGAAATGCCCCTTTCCGGGCCGCCTCCCCATCGTCCATAACCCCCTGCACCCACCCCAACGCCAACAAATGCAACACACGGTGACGATTTTATAGAAGACGTCGTGCAGCAGGCAGGCGCCGTCCCCGGCACAACCCAACCTCAAAACCACCATGATCAGGAAGGAAACACCTTCATGACCCTCATCGACCTCGCCCAAGGCGAAATCTGGATGGATCCCGAAGAGCGCCACCATGCGGCCCAAATCGTCCATTCCCTCCAGCACGATTTCGCCGACCGGAACATCCCCCAAACCACCTTCCTCATCCTGCGTGTGCGGGACTACCTCACCCACCACACCCTCTGCCGCCGCCTCGAACGCTGGCTCATGCCCAATCCCCCCGGGGAATCCAGCACTCCCTCCCCGCTGTCAACTGTCAACTATCCACTGTCAACTACCCCTTCCCCCCCCGACCCCAAGCTCGCCGAACAGATCGGTAAATCCCGCGACCGCCTCCGTAGAACCCTCAAAGAACTCGAAGACGCCGTCAACAAACTCGACCCGTCGGCCCCGCCCCCTGGCGCTTCCGCAAAGGGGAAAACCGCATCAAAGGGCGAAACACCCCAGGAAACAAAACCGCGCAACCCCCTGGACGACCCCAAATTCTGGCAGGAAACCATTGAGGCCGTCGGCATCGACCTCAACGACCCCGACTTCTTCGCCGATGAAGACAACTTCTACGACGTCCCCCCCTATACCCGCCCCCCAAATCCCCAACCCAACCCATCCAACCCGCCCGCCAGCACAGAAGCGCAGCCCCCATCCAATCCTCCTGATCAATCCCACGCCAACCCCAATTCCGCCTCCCCATTATCACTTGTCAATTGTCAACTGTCCACTCCCCCAGCCCCCTCCGACCTTCCTGCGCAGGCGGGAGCCCAGTCCCCCAACTCTCCTTCCCCGTCTTCCTCGCTGTCAACGGTCAACTATCCACGGTCAACTCACTCAACCCCGCCGCCCAAAGCCGAGGTCTACAAAGTCAAACCCACCCCCTTCAACCAAAGCCCCCGCTTCATGAAGCACGAATTCGAAGAAACCCAAAAGTGAAATCCCTGCTGCTCTCTGCCCCCGTTGTCAATTGTCCATTGTCCATTATCCATTGGCCCCACGCTATTCCGCCAGCACCGGAAACTCCGTAATCCGCAGTTTGGCCGTGCCATAGGGCACCAGCGTCAAATCCACCAGCGGCTGTTCGGAAACCACCGGACTCTGCGGCGGCGGCGCGGCGGCGTTGTGCTCGATGGTCCAGTCGGGCAGCAGTCTGCCCTGGACCACGGCATGCACAGGCGGGTCGGCGGGACCAAAGGGATTTTCGCCGACGGGGCCTTCTTCGAAGCGGATGGCTTTGCCGGGTTCGGAGTTTTCCAGCTTCAGCGCATAATTCCACGGGGTCGTGGGGAAAACTTCGAAGTCGTCATGGGGCGCCTCGCCGCGCAGGTGTTTCCAGTAGCTGCCAATCTGAAGAGAGTACACGAGCGGACCGCGGCTGACGGCCGCGCTAATGTTGTAGCGCCGTTCCACCTTGGCCGTCATGGGAAACTTCAGGCGCAGTGTGGTGTCGCCCTTCCATTCGCGGTCCACGGTGTGGAATGCGCCGGACGCCAGCGGCACCGCCGTCTCACCGGCGATTTCCAGCGTGGCCCCTTCCGCCCATCCGGGCACACGCAGGGACAGGGGGAATCGGCCGTCGGCACGAACCAGCACCTCGATGCTGTCGCGGAAAGGATAGTCGGTGCGCTCCTCCACATGCACCGGCTTGCCGTCGAGCTTTGTGTCCACCGTGCAGGGCGCCCAGGCCACAGCGGCGAGTCCCTCGGGCACGCCGTCGGCGGCGGGGGACTTCATCCACAGATGGGCCGTGAACTTGGGCCAACCCTGGCTAAAGTTGGCCGTGCAGCAGCCGTAGTTGGGCTCCAGGCCGAAGAGGTTCGCGTCGGGGCCGTTGTTGGTGTAGACGCGGTCCACCGAGAGGCGGCATTGTGCCTGGTTGGCCTGCTGCACGTACTGGTGCCTCCACAACACCGCATCGAAGGTGCCGGGCAGCGCGTTGAATGCAATCCGCTCCAACCGGTCGCCAAAGGCGGGCTCGCCCAGCACGGACAGCAGCGTCTCCAGTGAGAACATGTATTCGACCACCGCGCAGCATTCCGTGCCCTGCGAGGGGCTGTTCCCCGCGTAATGCTCGTCACCCGTGAGGATGCCCGTCACCTGCCCATGATACGTGTCGAGGATCTTCATCATTTGGTCCGGCGCGGCCCGGTCGCCCGCATCGCGCGACTGGCGCGACCACACGCCCGAGGCCTTCATGGCCATCGCATTGTTCACCACATGCGTGTCGAGGATGCACTTGTCGGCCGCCATCTTTTCCTTGAACTTGAAGTTCTCATAGTGGCCGCGCCAGTCGAAGCCCTGCGTGTGGGCCCGGTCCATGGCCTCGATCAGCCACGCCTCTCCGGTCTGCTCGTAAAGCCACTGGGCCACCAGCACAAAGTCCATCCACCGGTACTTGCCCCAGTCGAAAAGCGGCTTGTCACGCAGCGTGTCGTCGATCTTCTTGGCGCAGCGCATCATGGCCGGGACCACGCGATCATCATTGGAGGCCTCGAAATACTGCCGCAGCGCCTTGAGGATGATGAACTGGGGCCAGACGTCGTAGTCTTTGTATCCGGCGCTCTTGAACGGGCCAAGCCAGCCGTCCTCATGCTGGTGCGTCAGGATATAGTCCATCCAGCGCTGCACCGTGGCTTTCAGTTTCGGGTCGTCCAGCGTGTAGGCCAGGGGAACGAACCCGTCGAGCCAGTAGGGCGCGCGCTCCCAGCCCTCCGCCTTGCCACCCATCCAGCCGCTGTCCTTAATGTCGGGCCAGAATTCCTCCAGGTGGCCCGACAGGCCGTCGGCCTGAATGTTCAACTGGCGCTGGAGCCAGCCCGCGCCATGCACGCTGCCCAGCGGTAGCGGGGCATAGGTCAGCGGGGCAAGGGCCGGGGTGGCATCCTTCTTCATGGTGTCCTCCACTCCAAAAGCCGGGGCCGCCGCAAACGCCATCAGCGTGAGCCCCAGGCATAGCTGCACTTGTCGGTTCATGTCGTGTCTCCAGTGTCGGCTGTACTCCGATGCGGGACAAGGCGCCCGGAGCCGGCAGGGATGCCGGCGTTCCCAGTGGCGCCCGTGCCACATCTTCCTGGAACAGCTTATCAGAAACGACGCTGCGATACGCCCACAAACACCAGCACCGCGGCAAGTGGGGAAAGGTCCTCCCGTACCGCAGGCGTCCCGCCTGCCTCGTCCCTCCCGGCGAGACGGTCGGCGACATGCCGCAGATTGGCATAGCCCTGCCGCAGACATTGTTGTATGATCATCCCGTATCGGAACTTGCAGGAGTCTCTCATGTCAATCACACGGTTTGTGACGGCGGCCGCAGTGCTGCTGGTCGGCGCAGCCCATGCGTCCGACTTTCCCGGTCCGCTCGAGAACGGCTATCAACTGCCCAACGGCTGGAAGATCACGCCTGTGGGCAGGAGCGTGGACACCACGGACTACGTGCTCAACCTGCAGCCCTCGCCCGACGGGCGCGTCGTCGTGGGCGTGAGTGGCGGCTTCAATGCCCACTGCCTCACGGTCTTGGGCACCAAAAAGGGCGAACTGCTCCAGAAGATTTACCTGCCCACGGCGTGGTTCGGGCTCGCCTGGAGTTCGGCCGGGGACAAACTCTACGTGTCCGGCGGAAACAACAAGAAGGAGGGCGTGCGCGCCCCCGTGTACGTCTTTCCGTACAAAGACGGACAACTGTCGGCCAAACCGGAAAAGACGCTGAACGAGACGGCCGAACCGGCACTTATCTACTGGTCGGGGCTGGTGTCGCATCCAACCAAGAACCTGCTCTACGCCGCCAACCGCACCTCCAACAACATCGTTGTGTTTGATTTGGCCACCGACGCCATCGTGACCCGAATCGCGACCGGGGTGAACCCCTACGACCTCGTGCTGTCGCGGGATGGCAAAACGCTGTACTGCTCCAACTGGGCCAGCGACAGCGTGAGCGTCATCGACACCGAAACCAACCAGGTGACGGACACGATTGCCGTCGGCGACAATCCCAACGACATGGTCCTGGCCAAAGACGGCCGCCTCTTCGTCTGCTGTTCCAATGAGAACAAGGTGGTCGTCGTCGACACGAAACGGGGCCGCGCCGTGGAGTCCATCATCACCTCCCTCGGCGAGAAGGCGCCCGAAGGCTCGACGCCCAACGCCGTTGCGCTGGACCCGAAAGAAAAGACGCTGTACGTGGCCAACGCAGGCAACTGCAACATCTGCGTGGCCGACATCGACGAGCCGGGCGAGAGCCGGGTGCTGGGCTTTGTGCCCAGCGGCTGGTATCCGACCGCCGTCACCGTGGCGGGCAAGGGAAAGAAACTCTTTATCGGCAATGCCCGCGGCAACGGCTCCTATGCCGACATTCGCGGGCCGCACAGCACCCTCCCGCCGGGCAAAGAGGGCAACGGCACCGTCAAGTCACTGCTGCGCGGCAGCATCACCATGGCCGACACGCCCGGCAAGGGACGGGGCCTCCGCAAACTGACCCAGCAGTGCATAGAGAACAGCCCCTATAGCGACGCGCTCCTCACCGAGGCCCGCGCGGCGAAACTGCCTTCGGTCATCCCGTCGAAAGTGGGCAAAGGCTCGCCCATCAAGCACGTCATCTACATCATCCAGGAAAACCGCACCTTCGACCAGATCTTCGGCGACATGGGCAAGGGCAACTGCGACCCCCGCCTGACCCTCTTCGGCCGGGAGGTGACCCCCAACCGCCATGCCATCGCCGACCAGTTCGTGCTCCTCGACAACCTTTACTGCGACGCCGAAGTCAGCCAAAACGGGCATGAATGGTCCAGCGCGGCCTATGCGACGGACTTTGTGGAAAAGCTTTGGCCCGTGGCCTATGGCGGAAAGAGTGACGCGCCCGACACCGACGCCAAGATTCCCCACGCCGGCTTCATCTGGGACCAATGCCGGAAGAAGGGAATCACCTACCGGACCTACGGGGAAAACGCATCCCGCGTCAGCACGGGCCAGGCCATGGAGGCGCGCGAGCCCGGCCTTCAGGGCCACACCGCCCCGAACTACCTCGGCTGGGGCGCGCGGGACTATGAAAACGCCACCGAATTCATCAAGGAGTTCGACGAGTACGAAAAGAACTACGACAGCCCGGACCCGGAAAAGCGCCTGCCCAATTTCATCATCATGAGCCTGCCCGAAGACCACACCCGCGGCACCAGCCCCGGCGCGCCGACGCCCCGGGCCGCCGTCGCCAGCAGCGATTACGCCCTCGGCCTGATCGTGGAGCGCGTCAGCCACAGCCGCTACTGGCCCGAACTGGCCCTGCTGGCGATTGAGGACGACGCGCAGGACGGTGCGGACCATGTGGACGCGCGCCGCACCGCCGGCATCGTCGTCAGCCCCTGGTGCCGCCGCGGCATCGTGGACAGCAGTTTCTACACCACCAGCGCCATGCTGCGGACCGTCGAGCTGCTGCTGGGCCTGCCGCCCATGAGCCAGTTTGACGCGGCCGCCAACCCCATGTACGCCTCCTTCAGCGACACCCCCGACCTCAAGCCCTTCATGCACCTCGATGCGACAACCAACATACAGGAGCAGAACGTCGCCACCGCCTGCGGCGCGAAAGAGTCGATGGCGATGGATTTCTCCGGACCCGACAAAACGCCCATGCTCGACCTGAACGAGATTGTGTGGAAATCCGTCAAGGGACCGGACACCCAAATGCCCCTGCCCCTGCATCGCTTCCACTTGGCCGAAGCCGGCATGGACACGGACGGTTAAGGCCGTTCCTGGTGGCATGGGCATCCTGCCCATGGTTTTGAATCACGGGCGGGACGCCCGCGCCACACTTATGCCCGCGCAGGCACCCGCACCAGCAGCAGTGCCGCCAGACCGGCCAGCACACAGCCGAGCATAAACGCGGCGGGCGCGCCGAAGGACTGCCAGACCAGTCCAAAGACAATACTGGCGGGCAGCGCCGCCAGACCGGTGACGCCGTTGTACCAGCCGAGCGCCGCGCCGCGGACGCTGGCGGGAACCAGGTCCACAGCCCACGCCTTTTCACTGGGTTCGCAGAATCCCTGATAGAGCCCGTACACGAGGAAGATCACGATGAGCGGCGCGGCATGGTCCACCAGCGCAAAGCCGAGGTAGGCCAGCGCATAGACGCCCCATCCCGCCATGACCATCGTCTTTCGGCCGATGCGGTCCGAAAGGCGACCGCCGTAGTAGGCGGCGCTCATCTTCACCACGTGGTGGGCGGACCAGAGCACGGCGACCAGCGCGGCCGTCACCCCCGCGCCGGACAGGCGCAGCAGCAGGAAGGCGTCGGTGCTGTTGCCCAGCGCGAAAACCGCCAGCGCGATCAGGAAGCGACGGTATTCGGGACTGACAGCCCGCTCCGCCTTGTCTCCGGCAGACCTTGCGGGAAGGGTGCGCGGCGTCTCCCGGATGCCCAGGGCCAACGCCACGACGCAGGCCACGGCGGGCACGGCGGCAAGCAGAAAGACATTGCGCAGCGACAGCCCGAGAAAGGTCATCAGTCCGGCGGCCACCAATGGGCCGCAGACCGCCCCGGCGTGGTCCAGACTGCGCTGGACGCCAAAGGCCTCGCCGCGCCGTTCGGGGGAAACGGCGTCGGCGATGAGGGCGTCGCGGGGCGAGGTTCGGATGCCCTTGCCCACGCGGTCGGTAAAGCGCAGCGCCATGACCACGGGCCAGACCCCGGCCAGCCCGATGAGCGGACGGGCCAGGCTCGACAGGGTGTACCCGGCGAGCACGATGGGTTTGCGCCGCACGACGCGGTCAGCCCAGCGTCCGGAGAAGATTTTCAGCACCGAAGCGGTGGTCTCGGCGACCCCCTCGATGATGCCCAATGACACGGCCCCCGCACCGAGGGTTCCGACGAGAAACACGGGCAGCAGCGGATAGATCATCTCGCTCGACAGGTCCGTCAGGAAGCTGGCAAGGCCCAGCGCCCAGACAACCGCAGGCAGTTTCGCAACGTTCTTTTTCATTGTAAAGACTCACGCAATCTGTATGTGGGACAGGCACTCTCGCCTGTCAAACCCAGGGAGGACAGCCGGGGGCGGTTGTCCTGTATTCTTCGCGAACCCTGTATAATGGACAGTAGAACGCTTTCCAGAAACGATTGGGCACAAGTACTCTGTTCCCTCCGCCCCCCCCCCCCCGCTCGACAAACAGCGGCCACTTTCCCCTTTCCCGCAGAAACCCGTCAGCTAGTCTTCGCCTGCGGGGAGGACCTGACGCCTTGGCCTTGCCTTGAAGCACACGTTCGAGTATCCCAGGAAACGAATGTAGTCGCCTGAAGCCCATGGTTCGTGACATGGAGGGCAATCCAGCTGGCTGGGGTGCCCCCGGTGAACCCATCACTTGAAACGTTTGTGCGCCAGCAGGACATGCGTCAGCTTGCGTCGGCGAAAAACGGCGCCGCGTACACATCACCGCTGTAATACACGTGCTGCGGCAACGTGTTGACGCCGGCAAAGAACTTGCCAGCCAACTTGGGGCCCTTTTGGCCCGACGGCCCAACGGTCTTCAGAAGGGGGTTGTTCAGCCTTCTTGCAGGGCGAAACAATCATCGTCGAACTTTCCGGCTTCCTCCAACCGGGGCAGCAAATAGTCCAACTTGGGGTTTTGCTCCAGCGCGCGCCGATAGGCGGCGGCGGCATCACCCCAGGCACCAACGGCCGCAAGGGCGTCGGCGGCAAGCACGCAGGAGTACCAGTCTTCCGGGGCGAGGCTCTGGGATGCGGCGAACGCCTCTCTTGCCCCGGCGATATCGCCAGCGGCCACGCGCGCGGTCCCGCAAAACGCAGCCACCTGCGGACTCCCGGGATTGTCCCTCCATGTCTTTTCCCATACATCCCGGCGCTCCGCCGGGTTACATTTGGACAAAGCCTTTTCCAAACCCTGGACAGGCTGAGTGTTCTGCGTGTCAAGGGGGATTGCTTCCTGGTAGACACTTACCGCGCCCGGCAGGTCCCCGGCAACATCCCGTCGCCCGGCCTTGTCATCGAGCAAGCCCTGAAGCTTGAAAGCGCAATAGCCATTGCCCGGGGCACCCTGAAGCATCTGACGCAGCACAGTAATGTGCTTCTCGGAGTCGGTTTCCCCGAAACTGCGCTCGTAGCTGATCCATACCTGTTCGGATGGCGTTTTTTCGGCAATCTTCTCCCACAAAGCGGGGGCTGAAAACGTGGAGGCATTTCTCTTGAGGAACTGCTCCAAATCGGCGCAGCTTCCCATGTCCCCACCCAGAAACATGGCCTTCGATTCAAGCATTTGTAGCGCCTCGTGTATTTGGCCGGCATTCTCACATAGACTGGCTGCCACGGACAGGGCATTTTCGTAGGCCAGGCGAACGCAGGCCGATGATGTCTTTTCGGCAAGTTCCTTCCACACCGGGAGCGCCGGGATGGCTGAGACGTTTCTATTGAGGAACCCTGCCAGCGCAGAACAGTTTTCATCCTCTCCTGGAGAAGAGGTGATGTTTGATTTGAATATTTGCAGCGCGTGTTGCATTTGGCCGGCCTTCTCATAGAGGACGGCGATTCCGCTCCCCTGTTCACCATTTGTCGCACACCAGCGCTCGATTTCGCTCTTGGCCTCCGTCTTGTGACCCCCATCACACAGCGCTGAGATGAATTCCTCAAGAAAATCAAAACTGCCGGGCCCCACTTTCAGGCTGAGACGGTATGCCTGTATTGCGCCGGAGACGTCGCCCTGCTCGAGCCGTATGCGTGCGATACACTGTAACGCCTCCGGAGAGGCCGTTATCCTGAATGAGTCGCGATAGGCTGCCAAGGCGGCTTTCGGCTGCTTCTCTTCACACAGGAGATATCCCAGCAACAAGTATGCCTCTGCATAATTGGGCTGCCAGGTCAAGAGCTGACGTATGGTCTCAATTGCCCGCTTTCTGTCGCCCATCTTGGCATACAGTTGCATTAATAGGCGGGGGGCGTGAATCGAATATGGAAGATCGTCAATCAGAATTCTTTCCTGTTCGAGGGCATTGGCAGTGTCCCCCTTGTCTATGAGCGCCTGGATATACCTGGGCCGCATCGTCTCATTTTGCGGATCGATCTGCATGGCATTGCGGTAGGCATCCAGCCGCATGTTTGCAGTATTTGGGCCGATCTTTGCTTCGAGTTCAGCGATCTCATTTTCTAAAAGTCTGTCGGGAATTTGCGCCATGGAGAGTTCAATGTCCAGTTGCTTCTGGTTTCCAACAAGGAGTTCGTACAACGTATACTTCCGCCGAAGCTGGCATTGCTTGAGAAGCTTCTCATTAACCTTCAATTCAAAAAGGTGGTCGGGCGGCGAGAATGCCATCCGGGCCTGGCATTCTTCAAGCGATGCGGGGGGGACTTGTATACCCAAGCGGGGCTCACTCTTCGCCAATGCCTCCAAGACAGACCGGGCCAGGATGTATTTCCCCTCGAACGAAAAATGCACCTCATCCACAAAGAGTTCCGGGCCTTCGATGCCGTGAGGACTGGCATTTGCCAACGCCTGAACAGAATCGAGGAAATGCACGCCGTCGCGGGCACGGATCTCGGCAATTCCGCGAAGTGTGCTGTTGATGCGGTTTCCAGCGCCGCGGGGGTATTCGTGGGAGTCCAATTCACGCGCACGGACAAACCACGCCCGTGCGGCGCCGTATTCACCCAACGCATAGTGGCAAGACGCGATTCCGTAAGCCAGTCCGGCGTGTTCGTCGTCTATGCCCTCGGCACGGGTGTACACAGCCATGGCATCCTGAATGCGCCCCTGCTCCCTCAGCGCGTCTCCGGCCTCACAGGCGTCATCCTGCTCCTTCTTCCTATTGGAAGTGCTTGCGTGTGTAAAACCGGGCGGAAGCTCACGCAGCCGCGTTCCCACCGAGCACAGGATAACTTGAGCGCCCGCTGCCTTCGCGTAATCGCACATATCGTTCACATTGGACCGATAATACTGGTATGCGCGGTCGGGGTCGGGGACAATAATATTCGGATCAGGGTCGGGAATGTAGTGGGGGTTCTGCTTCGAGTCGCCGCGCATCAGTTGAACGACTCTTAATTCGTTTATGGGGACGCGCAGGTCAATCAGGGGCAGGGTCAGCCAGATGGGCAGCCAGTCCCACCCCGTGGGCTTGGTTACGAAACGGGACAGATCATTGTTCCCCATGTAGATTACAAAGAGGTCGGGCTGATGGGATGCGCAGGCCTTCGCCGCGGCGCGCATTACGTGAGAATTGGCGCCGCCCTTGGCCAGATTGTATATTTCTATCTTTCCTTCGTGGTGGCGGGCCCGCAGCATCGCTTCGAGTATGCACGAAAAGGACGTCTCCGGCATCGGCTTGCCCTCGGCTGCCGAACTTCCAAACACAAACACCCTGTAGGTTCCCGCCGGCTTTGTCGCCGGAATGCAGAATTCATGGACGTACTGTCCTATGGGCCTTAGAAAGAACTGGTCATAGAAGAAATGATTGGACGTGTAGACGGTCTTTCCCCCGATCTCCTGCGGGACAAATAGTTGCACGGAATGGCCAAACCCGGCCAGCCGCAACCCCATTTCCGTCATGCAAAACAACAGCATCGGCACGACCACCCAGGCGACAAACCGTTTCCATGCCAGGCCTCGCCCCCCCCGAAGAATCTCGTTAACCGGCGCTTCGCCGGAGAACAGTGCCTGACGTTTTGCCCTTGTCTTGAAACGCATAAGATGGCCTCCTGTCAGAAATAACATTTCTTTGGAAAAGGATGTCCTGGCCTTGGCAAAGAGTTCATGACTGAATCGGAAGCCTGCTTGGCATTCAGGCCTTGGCGCCGATGCTCCGCACTAATAGAGCCCGACCTGCGTGTCATGACGATTGCCTGTCCCGAAGCCGACACTAATAAACCAAGGCTATCCTATCACAGACTGGTTGGTGCCCTAAAGCCCAGCTTCTATAATAATGACATGTTGAAATGTAAGCCTTTATCAAATTTGGGCACGGTGGAGTCTATTTCAAATCTCTGGGTTGTGGGCAAAGCCCACATCAGTGCGTCTAAGCACGGCAGACAGGCGCGGGAGCGGCACCAGATAAAAAGCGATGGTTCGGAAAATAACAGGCAACATCGCGGCCTGAAACCCAATGAGCGGACCTGTGGAGCCTCCGCCGTGTACGAAAGGCCCGCAATGACCGACAATCACAGCATTACGAAAAGGCCCAGTTTCGCCATGCCCAGACCTTTACCCAAGCCCACACCCAATTGCATCAACGACCGGGGGCGACGACAAAGGCGTTCAAGCATCCCGCCTGTTCAGCCGCATCAACGTGCTCCCCATGACCAAGAGTGACCGGCTGCCCCACCTCCGCTTTGACGCGGCGCACGCCATCAAAGCCCGCGCGGACGCTTCCATCCTGTGCGCCCGCACCGGCGAGGGCATGGAAACCTTCTACAAATGCCTCGATGCGGCTGTCGCGAAAGTAACGGCGGAATCTCGCCTTGTCCCGTAACTCCCATCTCTCTATCCCTTCCGCCTCTGGAAGACCCGGAATTTGACACCGTTCGCATTGCGCGGCAATACTTTAGCGTGCAGGCGTGCTCATGCCAAAGCTTGACAAGAACGGAGTCTAACCGGTTATGGACAATCTAAGAGAGTTGTGGGCCTTCATACGGGTGAGAAAGCAATTCTGGCTCGCCCCCATCATCATTTTCATGCTCCTGCTGGCTTTGTTCTTTGTCTTCTCCGGCAATGCGGGCTTGGTATCCCCCTTCATCTATGCACTTTGATGTCATTGTGCGGGGTGCGCCAGAAGACGAGCAAACTGGATCATTGCGCCACGATGCGCCTTTTTGAACGGAGGCTTCGGGAATTTCCGGGCCGACGGAATTATGAAAGATGCGGCCTGAAAGAACAATCATGACGTATGCCGACACAGGTTCGTCTTGACGATGTAATTCACGATCAGTTCGGCCATGGGGTCACTTAAAGCGTTTGTGCGCCAGCAGGACGATGCGCCAGCTTGCGTAGGCGAAGAACGGGGCGACGTACACGTCGCCGCTGTAGTGAACGTGCTGGAGAATGACGCCGACGCCGATGAAGATCGTGCCTGCCAGGAGGAACCATTTGAGCCGGGAGTAATTGGCCGACAGGAACAGCAGGAACATGACCGACGTGTGGCCGCTGAAGAAAAGATCCTTGGTGACCAGCGTGCCCGTGCCCATGTAGATGGCGATGGGGTCGGCCAGGGGGATGATGGTGGGCAGGGGCGAGAGGGGCACGAGGTAGAGCGCCAGGGTGCGAAAGACCATGAGCAGGGCCCCCGCCTGCAGCCCAATAAGCAGACGGCCGGGGTCCTCGGCCATGTACCAAATGCCCGCAACAATGGATGACCAGAGCACCACGAAGATGGGCCAGGTGAGCCGGATGGGCCCGACCGCGTTCAGAATGGGGTCGTTGAGGTGCGCGCCGGGCCGGGACTGGGCGTATTGCATGAGTAACGCGCATATGTGCATGGAAAGTCCCAGCAGGAGCACGGTAAGCGCCGCCTCACACAGATAGCGGGGGCTGCGGACGGCCTTGCGCCAGTGGTTGCCGATGACGGGCGAATCCTGCCCGGGCTTTGGAGGCATGTGAACTCCTTCCTGTTCCTTCCGGACAGGGACGTCCAGACGACTATGGATTTTCGCCCTGCCCGTTCCACATTACAGTTTCTTCATCAAACACAGCGGGTGGCGTTCATTTTCCCCTGTTAGACTTCAATCGTTGGCTGTTCCATTGTTGGCAGCCAATAATGTGAAAATACACCATTGGCGGCGCGGCAGGCAAGATCCTGACCGGATTGGGCAAATGGAAAGGCACCACGTGAGAAAAACAAGGCTGTTCTGGAACCCCACCACAATGCGCAGCGGCTTCGTCACCATGGGGTACCTGCTGTTCGGTGGCCTGCTGGGCGCACCCGTGGCAACAGCCGCCGCGCCGCCGGGCATGGCGCTGATTCCCGCGGGCAGCTTTGAGATGGGCGACCATCTCGGCTTTGTGGACCCGAAGCACGGCGGCGATGAGACGCCGATCCACCGGGTGCGCCTCGATGCGTTCTTCATCGGCATCAACAATGTCACCACCGGGGAATACAGCGCTTTTCTGAATGCGGCGCTGGCGCAGAAACAGATTGAGGTGCGCGGCGGCGGGGTCTATTTGGCCGGTGGAAATGAGCTGCTGTGCGAGACGCGCGGCATGTCCCCGTACAGCCGGATGGGCTGGGATGGAAAGGCCTTTGCCGTGCTGGACGGCAAAGAGAGCCATCCGGTTGTCTGCATCCGCTGGTTTGGCGCGGCGGTGTACTGCAATTGGCTGGGCGGGCAGCAGCAACGGCCGTTCTGTTATGACACCGGCACCTGGACCTGCGATTTCAACAAGAGCGGCTATCGTCTGCCCACCGAGGCGGAATGGGAATATGCGGCGCGCGGGGGCCTGCATTCCCCCTACCGCAATTTCCCCTGGGGCGACGAGGCGGATGCGGCGAAGGCAAACTGGCCCGAATCGACCCATCCGTTCCGGGCGGGACCGGAACCGTGGACGACGCCGGTGGGTTTCTTTGACGGGAAACTGCACCGCAGGGCCGAGTTCCACTGGCCCGGCGCGCAGAATAGTTTCCAAACGGCCAACGGGGCGAACGGCTACGGGCTCTATGACATGGCGGGAAACGTGTGGCAGTTCGTCAATGACTGGTACGGACGTGACTACTATGCGCACAGCCCGGAGGATAACCCCGCCGGACCAGACCGCGGCAGCCTCATGCCCGACGGCAAGCCCTACCGCGCCATGCGCGGGGGCAACTGGTACAACGGCGAATGCGGACACAGCCGTGTGTCCAACCGAAACCCCTCCTACTGGCGCGGTCCGCAGGACCCAAATCATCCCTACTACCACATCGGGTTTCGCGTGGCGCTGCCTGTTGATGCCGAAAGCCGTCCGGTGGTGAAACCGACCCCGGCGCAGGAGGGCGGGCAGGGCGGCGACAGACCCGGAAACCGTCCGCCGCGACCCGAAGGGCCCGCGCCCGTCCGCGACGGCACCTTTGTCCTGAGCAGTCCCGAGGTGGCGGACGGCGGAACATTGCCGGTGGAGTTCACCGGATTCGGGGCCGCCGCCACGCTGCCGCTCGCGTGGCAGGGCGCGCCGGAAGGCACCAGAAGTTTTGCGGTCATCATGGACCATATTCCCGGCCCGGGAAGCGTCAAATGGTACTGGGTCCTTTACAACATCCCTGCGGAGGTCCAAGAACTGCCCAAGAATGTGCAGGGCATCGGAACCCTGGGCACCAACAGTGTCAATGGCCGGACTGAATATGCCCCGCCCCACTCCAAGGGACCGGGGCCAAAGACCTATGTTTACAGGGTCTATGCGCTCTCGGCCCCGCCGCAAATCACGGTTTCGCCGGATAAGGTGGACCGCGACGCCCTGTTGGCCGCCATGAAGGACCGCACCCTCGCCACGGCGGAACTGCAGGTGCTGTGTTCGCGTCCCGAAGGCGCGGCCAGACACAACGAACCCCGCCTGAAAGAGGGTCGTCAGCCCCCGCCGCGCAGTTGGTGGAACTGGTGGAGCCGTGAAGGCCCTCCGCCTCCCCCGCACGGATGGTGGGGCTGGTGGAAGGGTCAGCCACCTCCGCCTCCGCCGCCGGGGGAGGAACAGGGTAACCGCCGTCCCCCCCGCAGGCAGGCAGGTTCGCAGGAAGGTCCTCCGCCGCGCGATAACCGGGGCCAGGGCGGCAGTTTCATGGATGAAAACCGCCTGCTGGCCGGTGCCGCTCCCGGCCAGACCGTTGGGCTCCTGCTGAACACGCCCAAGGCATTCACCGGCTATACCCTTTTCGCGCCAAAACACCGGACCATGACCTATCTGATGAACAACGAGGGCCAGGTGGTCCACCAGTGGACGAAGAGTGCCTACGAGCCGGGCCAGACCGTACACCTGCTGGAGAACGGCCACCTCCTGCGCTGCTGTTTCATTCACGCGCGCGGCCTGACGCGGGGCGGTGAGGGCGGGCGGCTGGAAGAGTATGACTGGGACGACAACCTTGTGTGGGAGTTCGACTACGCCACGGACCGGCACATGCTGCACCACGACGTTGCCCTGCTGCCCAACGGCAACATATTGGCCCTGGCGGTGGAGCGCAAAACGGCGGAGGAATGTGCCGCCGCGGGCTTCGACCCCGGCATGCTTCGCGACGGCGAACTCTATCCCGATTACGTCCTGGAGATAGCCCCCGAGCGGCCCAAGGGCGGAAAGATTGTGTGGGAATGGCATGTGTGGGACCACCTTGTCCAGGAGCGCGATTCCCGAAAGGCCAATCACGGCGTGGTGGCGGAGCATCCCGAACGGGTGGATGTGAACTGCAACGGACGCCCCTCACCCGCGTTCTGGAACCACATGAACTCCATCGCCCATAACGCGAAGCTGGACCAGGTCCTGCTCAGCGTCCGCGGTTGCAACGAAGTCTGGGTCATCGACCATTCCACAACGGCGGCGGAGGCGGCGGGACGGTCCGGCGGCAAGGGTGGCCGGGGAGGCGACCTGCTGTACCGCTGGGGAAACCCCGCCGCCTATGGGCGGGGCACGGACCGGGACCGGCAGTTCTTTGAACAGCATGACGCCCGCTGGATTCCGGAGGGCAGTCCGGGCGCGGGAAACATTCTGGTCTTCAACAACGGTCTGGACCGGGGCTATTCGTCCGTGGAGGAAATAACACCGCTGATCGATGCCGCCGGAACATACCGCCTCACGGGAAACGGCGCATACGGTCCGTCAACACCGACCTGGCGATACACGGCGGAAAACAGAAGCGATTTCTTCTCCTCCGAAATCTCCGGAGCGCAGCGCCTGCCCAACGGAAACACGCTGGTTTGCGCGGGGGTGCTGGGAACTTTCATTGAGGTGACACCGCAGGGTGAGACGGTTTGGAAGTACGTCAATCCCGTCGTGCGCGGCGGCGTGCTGGCGGCCGGTGAACAGCCCGGCGTGGATGACCGGGGCCACTACCTGAATGCCGTGTTCAGGCTGCGGCGCTATCCGCCGGACTACCCAGGGCTTGCCGGCAAAAGCCTGAGCCCGGCGGGGCCGATAGAACTGCCCCCAGCCATGAAGGGCAAGACCGGCCTGGACGGGGTGAACACCCAGCCCGAGCGCGGCCCCCGCCCACCCGGAAAGGAACAGGAGAACGGTCCGGAGGACCGGGGCATTGTCCGCTCCCTCGGCTATCTGTAGATGTTTGGCGCAGATGCGTTCCCCAGGCCGGGCGGCGGCATATTGAGGCGTGCATTGTCCTTCGGCATAATGGACGGCGCGCGCGGTGGACGGCGCGCAAACGGTCTGCGTCAACATGCACAGGGAGAACGGAGATGGTCAGGAGAATGGCTTTTCTTTGCGGGGCTGTCGCGGTGTTTTCGATGACGGCCCAGGGTGCCCTGAAAGAGGTGGCCATCGACGCGGTCAAGACGGGCGAACCCATTTCCCGCTACATCTACGGCCAGTTTATCGAGCATCTGGGCCGATGCATATACGGGGGCATCTGGGCCGAGATGCTGGAGGACCGCAAGTTCTTCTTCCCCATTGATGGCGAGAAGCCGGGCTGGGATATGAAGCAGGGCAAAAAGACCTCCTATGAAGGCGAGGGTGTGCCCTATGAGATTCTGGTTGCGTCGCCCTGGCAGCCCATAGGGCCCAAGTCCGCCGTGACCATGGACAAGAACGAGCCCTATGTCGGCGAGCACACGCCGGTGATTGCGCTGGACGGGTCGACAGAGTCGCGGGGCATCTACCATCCGCGGCTGGGGCTGGTGAAAGGCAGGGCATACACGGGCTACATCGTGCTGAAAGCGGCGCCGGACGTGAAGAAGGTGGTCGTGGCGCTGACGGGGGACATGTTGAGCAGTCGCGATGCGCCATCGGTGGTCACGCTGGATGCGCTTTCGGATTCGTACCAGAAATATCCGCTGTCCTTTACCGCCAGTGCTAATGCAACCGAGGGGAGTTTGATGATCGAAGCCTTTGGTACGGGTCGGATGTGGATCGGCACCGTGTCGCTGATGCCCGCGGACAACGTCGAGGGCTTCCGCAAGGACACCCTCGCGCTGCTGCGCGAACTGAACGCGCCCATATACCGCTGGCCCGGCGGCAATTTCGTCAGCGGCTACGACTGGCACGACGGCGTGGGCGAGCGCGACAAGCGCCCGCCGCGCAAGAACCCCGCATGGACCGGTGTTGAACACAATGACGTGGGCATCCACGAGTACCTGCGCTTCTGTGAGTTGGTGAACACCGAGCCCTTCGTGTCGCTCAACACGGGGCTGGGCGACGCGGCCTCGGCGGCGGCCGAAGTGCAGTACATCACCGGCGCGGCCGACACGCCCGAAGGCGCGCGCCGCGCGGCCAACGGACGCGCCGACTCGTGGAAACCGGGCTGGTGGGCCGTGGGCAACGAGATGTACGGCAACTGGCAGTTGGGCCACATGCCGCTGGAGGACTACGTAAAGAAGCACAACGCCGTGGTGGATGCCATCCGCCAGGTGCTGCCCGACGCGAAATGCGTCGGCGTCGGCGCGGCGGGCCCCTGGAGCAAGGCCATGCTGGGCCAGTGCGGCGACCACATGGACCTGCTCAGCGAGCACCTGTACTGGCAGAAGAAGGACGACGTGGCGCAGCATGTGGCCGTGCCCGTGGACCAGATCCAGAAACTGGCCGACACCCACCGCGGCTACCGCGCCGAACTGCCGTCGCTGGCGGGAAAAGATATCCGTGTCGCGCTGGACGAGTGGAACTACTGGTACGGCCCGAACCTCTATGGCGAGATTGGCGTGCGCTACTTCATGCGCGACGCGCTCGGCGTCGCCGCCGCCATGCACACCATGTTCCGCAACAGCGACATCTACTTTATGGCCAACTACGCGCAGACAGTGAACGTCATCGGCGCGATCAAGACCACCCAGACCGACGCCTGGCTGGAGACCACGGGCCAGGTGCTGAAACTGTACCGGAAAGAATTCGGGACCGTGCCCATGATGGTCAGCAACGACATCAAGGGACTGGACATCGCCGCGGCATGGACCTCGGACGGCAAGACGGTCACGGTCGGCATGGTCAACGCGAACGACAGCGAGGTGAGCTTCGCGCTGAAGCTCAACGGCGCCCAGCTTCCCAAGACCGCGCAGGGGTGGGTCATTCAGAACGGCGATTCGGAAGCCTTCAACGACGAAAACCACAAAGACCGCGTGGCCATCCGGGAGACCTCGGCCGACCTGAGTTCGGGCACTGTCACGGTGAAACCCTACAGCATCACGCTGCTGCGGCTGGAAAACTGAGTTCGCCCCCTACGGGGACGCCGATGTTGTTTGCCGTATACCCCGGGTTCCCTTCGATCGCCCGGGGCTATTGTTGGGCGACCCCTCCGGGGCCGAAGACAAAAGGCATTTTCTTTTCGGGCTTTTGACTTTTTTCCTCTCATTCCCAAGTTGCACTTGTGAACGAGACGGAATCCTGGATTCTCCCCCGCCAGAGCTGACACTTCGCGGCATTGTTTTGCATGTTCCCGCCATTTCATGGTAAATTTCTTGTTTCTCACTTTGGTCCCTTCCAACGCCCCGCGACGCGGGGATGTTTCTTTTGGGGCCATGCGGGAGAGGGTATAGAAGGAGTTGTGCAGTGCCCACGTACACTTACCGCTGCAAGAAATGCGGTGACGAGCATATGGAATTTCACGCGATGTCCGCCGCGCCGCGGGTCCGTTGCGGCGTGTGCAAGGGCCTGTGCGAGAAGCAGATAGGCGCGGGTGCGGGCATCATTTTCAAGGGCAGCGGTTTCTACGAAACCGACTACAAGAAGAAGAGCGGCACGCCCGAGGGCGGCGCCGCGGGCAAAATTGCGGAGAAGACTTCCGAGAAGTCCGCGGAGAAATCGGCGGAGAAATCGGCTGAACCGGCGGCCGCCAAGGCCCCGGCAGCGGTGGAAACCCCCAAGAAGGAAAGCAAGGGCGGCAAAGCCGCCGGGTCCGGCAAGGACTGACGGCGCGCCGCATCGGCGAGGCTCCCATGAACACGGAACAAATCAAGGCGCTCAACGACGCCCACGTCATCAACACCTACGGCGCGCGCAAGCTGGCCATCGTGCGCGGCGAGGGTGCGCGCCTGTGGGACGCCGACGGCCGCGAATACCTCGACTTTTTCGCGGGCATCGCCGTGTGCAATCTGGGCCACTGCCACCCGAAGGTGACCGAGGCCATCTGCCGTCAGGCGGCCACGCTGGTGCATGTGTCCAACCTCTATTATATCGAGCCGCAGGCGGTGCTGGCCGGGCTGCTTAGCGCCAACAGTTTCGCCGACCGCTGGTTCTTCTGCAACGGCGGCGCCGAGGCGAACGAGGCGGCCCTCAAGATTGCCCGCCGTTTCTGGGCGGAGCAGGGCACGCCGCGTCCCGGCGTGGTCACGGCCGAGCATTCGTTCCACGGCCGCACCCTGGCCACCATCACCGCCACCGGCCAGCCCAAGTACCAGAAGGGTTTCGAGCCGCTGCTGCCCGGCGTGAGCTATGTTCCCTATGACGATCTTGCCGCGCTGGAGGCGGCGATTACGCCTGAAGTTGGCCTGGTGCTGCTGGAGCCGATCCAGGGCGAGGGGGGCGTGCGCGTGCCCGCGCCGGGCTACCTGCAGGGCGTGCGCGAACTGTGCGACAAGACCGGCGCGCTGCTCGCCTTCGACGAGGTGCAGACGGGCCTGGGCCGCACGGGCACGCTCTTTGCCTACGAGCACGAAGGCGTGACGCCCGACATCATGACTTTGGCCAAGGGCTTGGGCAACGGCGTTCCCATCGGCGCCATGGGCTGCACCGAGCGCGTCTCGGCCGGCTTTGCCCCCGGCGCGCATGCCGCCACTTTTGGCGGCAACCCGCTGAGCAGCGCCGCGGCCGTGGCCGCCATGGAGGCACTGACCGAGCCCGGCTTTGTCCAGGCGGCGGCCGCCAGGGGCGAACGCCTCTTCGCCGCGCTGCGCGCTTTGGCCGCCAATCATCCAATGATTGTCGAGGTGCGCGGACGCGGGCTCATGGTGGGCATCGAGTGCGCCGAGCCTGCGACACCCGCCATAAATGCCATGCTTGACGCGGGCATCATCTGCGGGCCCGCCGGGCCCAACGTAATCCGGTTCCTGCCGCCGCTCATCGTTTCCGACGGCGACATCGACCGCGCGGTCACCACGCTCGACCGCGTTCTGGGAGAACTGGGATGGTAAAAGATTTCATCAGCCTGGCCGATTTCACCGGCGACGAGATCCTGGCCTTTCTTGACCTGGCCGACAAGCTCAAGCAAATGGTCAAGGACGGTGCGCCGCACCCGCTGCTGCACGGCAAAACGCTGGCGCTGATCTTCGAGAAGCCCAGCCTGCGCACGCGGCTCACCTTTCAGATAGGCATGTACCAGTTGGGCGGCAAGACCGTGCTGATTGACGACGTGCTGGGCCGCCGCGAGTCCGTGTCCGACATGGCCCACAATCTGGAGCGCTGGGTGGACGGCATTATGGCGCGCACCTACCGCCATGAACATGTTGTAGAAATGGCCCAGTGCGTGCGCATTCCCGTGATCAACGCGCTGACCGACCTGCTGCACCCCTGCCAGATCCTGGCCGACGTGCAGGCGCTGCGTGAGCACAAGGGCCACGACCTCGGCAGCCTCAAGGTAGCCTTCGTCGGTGACGGCAACAACGTGTTCCATTCCTGGGCCAATTTCGCGCGGCGCGTGCCGCTCAATCTGACGCTCGTGTGCCCCCCCGGCTACGAGGCTGACCCGCAGATCACCGCCTGCGCACAGCGCGAGGCCAAGGGCGAGTTCACCGTCACGCACGACGTGGCCGCCGGCTTGCGCGGCGCCGACGCCGTGTACACCGACGTGTGGGCGAGCATGGGCCAGGAGGACGAGGCCGCCGCGCGCGCCGAAGTCTTCGCGGACTACCAGGTCAACGCGAAGCTCATGTCGCTGGCCAAGCCCGATGCCGTGTTCATGCACTGCCTGCCCGCGCACCGCGGCCAGGAAGTGACCGACGAGGTGATCGACAGTGCCCGGTCCATCGTCTTCGACGAGGCCGAAAACCGGCTGCACGCGCAGAAGGCCGTGCTGGCCACGCTGCTGCGCGGCGGAAAACAGACGATTTAACCGCAGAGAATCCAGAAGTTAGAATCCAGAATCCAGAAGACAAGACGGGAACGGGAACGAGTTGACTGAGGATAGATAAACTGGCTGAGCCCCATGCCGGAAGGAAATTGTGAAGACGGTCACGTCTTGCCTTACTTCTGGATTCTGGCTTCTGAATTCTGGATTCTACAAAGCCCTCCGTGGCTAACGTGCAAAGGAGCAACAATATGAGCGCCAAGGTAAAGAAAATTGTGCTGGCCTATTCGGGCGGACTGGACACGTCGATCATCCTGAAGTGGCTGCAGGAAGCCTACCAGGCCGAGGTGGTCGCCTACATCGCCGATGTGGGCCAGGGCGAGGAACTGGAGGCGGCGCGCGTCAAGGCGCTCAAGACCGGCGCGGTCGAGGCCATCGTCGGCGACCTCAAGGAGGAGTTCGTCCGCGACTTCGTGTTCCCGGCCATGCGCGCCAACGCCATGTACGAGGGCAACTACCTGCTCGGCACCAGCGTGGCCCGGCCGATCATCGCCAAGGGCATGGTCGAGGCGCTGCGCGCCACCGGCGCCGACGCCGTGTCCCACGGGGCCACCGGCAAGGGCAACGATCAGGTCCGCTTCGAGCTGACCGCCATGGCGATGGAGCCCGGCGTGCGCATCATCGCGCCCTGGCGCGACCCGCTGTGGACGCTCAACTCGCGGGAAAAGATGGTGGCCTACGCCGAGGAGCACGGCATTCCCGTGCCCGTCACCAAGGCCAAGCCCTACTCGTCCGACCGCAACCTGCTGCACATCTCCTTCGAGGGCGGCATTTTGGAAGACCCCTGGAACGAGCCGCCCGAGGACATGTTCGTGCTCAGCACCTCGCCCGAAAAGGCGCCCGACATGGCGACCTACGTCGAGGTCGATTTTGAGCAGGGCACGCCCGTCGCCGTCAACGGCGAAAAGCTCGGCCCCGTCGCGCTGCTGACCAAACTCAACGCGCTCGGCGGCGCCAACGGCGTCGGTCGCGTGGACATGGTTGAGAACCGCTTCGTGGGCATGAAGTCGCGCGGCGTGTACGAGACGCCCGGCGGCACCATCCTCTACGCCGCGCACCGCGCCGTTGAGTCGCTCACGATGGAC
>CAITNO010000040.1 GCA_903893795.1 Candidatus Hydrogenedentota bacterium
CTTCCTGCGCAAATCCAGCCGGCGGGACGCCGGCGCTCCCAGTGGGCGTGTTGCACTTTCCCGGGACAACAATGGTAAAGTGTGGGCTCCGACCAACCGTTGAAAAAGGAACCAGCCATGACCCAGCGACTCATCATTACAGTATTGGCCGCCGTGTTTTTCGCAGGGGCGGCCATTGCGGCAGATTCACCCCAGTTCCGCGGGTCGAACCGCGACGGCATTTTCAACGAGCAGGGCCTGCTGAAGACCTGGCCCGAAGGCGGACCGGCGGTGGCCTGGGTGGCCAAGGGCCTCGGCAACGGCTACTCGTCTGTTTCCGTGGTGGCCGGGAAAATCTACGCCACCGGCATGGGTGCCGACGAAACCGGCTTCCTTTCCATCATCAACGCCGCCGACGGCAAGGTGGAGAAGAGCATTCCCTACGGCAAGGAGACCGTGAACGAGCAGGCCCCCGGCCCGCGCTCCACCCCGACGGTGGACGGCAAGAGCGTCTATCTCCTGTCCGGACTCGGCGTGGTCTACTGCATCGACCTGGCCAAGGGCAGCGTTGCCTGGAATGTGGACGTGTTCAAGAAGTTCGGCGGCGAGAACAACACCTGGACCCTGGCCGAGTCGTTGCTGGTCGACGGCGACCGTCTCATCTGCACGCCCGGCGGCGTCGAGGGCGGCGTGGTCGCGCTGAACAAGAGCAACGGCGAGACCGTCTGGGCGACCAAGGGCATCAACGACAAGGCGTCCTACTGCTCCCCGGCCATCGTGACCCACAACGGCCACCGCATCCTGCTGACCGAAACGGAGACGCTCGTGGTCGGCGTGAACCCCCACAACGGCGCGCTGCTCTGGACCTACCCGCACAAGACCGAATACAACATCCACGCCGTGACCCCGGTCTACAGCAACGGACTGGTGTACTACTCCGGCGGCTACGGTTCGGGCGGGGGCGCGCTGGAGCTTTCCGCCGACGGCGCGGCCGTGACGTCGAAGTGGGAGGACAAGAAACTCGACTGCCAGCACCACGGCGTTGTGCTGGTGGACGGTTATCTCTACGGCACGGGCCACAAGAACAACCAGTTGGTCTGCCTCGAAATGGCCACCGGCAAGCTGATGTGGCAGTCCAAAGACGTGAAGCAGGGCAATGTCATCTATGCCGACGGACTGCTCTACGTATATGAGGGCCCCAAGGCGGGCGTGGTGGACCTGGTAAAAGTGACGTCGGCGGGGATGGAACTGGCCGGCAAGCTGACCGTGACCGAGGGCGCGGACAAGCACTGGGCCCATCCCGTCATCGCCAACGGTCGTCTCTACATCCGCCACGGCGACGCGCTCATCGCCTACAACATCGCGAAATAATTCCCACTGGGAGCGCCGGTGTCCCGTCGGCATGGTTTTCGCGAGCCCTCTGCCGGCGGGACGCCGGGCGCTCCCGGTCTCACGTCTCCGCGAAGAAGAACCGCACGATGTGGAAGAAGATGGGAGCGGCGAAGCAGAGCGCGTCGATGCGGTCGAGCATGCCGCCCCGGCCCTGCATGAACTGGCCAAACTCCTTGACGCGCCGGTCACGCTTGATGGCCGACATGCACAGGGTGCCCGCAAAACCGACCAGCGTGATGACCAGCGAGATGAGAAATCCCTGCCACGCCTGAAAGGGCGTTGCCCAGGAAAGCCATGCGCCCACAAGCGCCGCAACCAGCACCCCCCCGGCGACCCCCTCGATCATCTTTCTCGGGCTGACCGTGGGCGCGATGGGATAGCGGCCCAGGGTGCGGCTGAAAAGGTACTGGACCACCTCGCTCACCTGCACCACAATCACCAGATACACCAGCAGCCGGGCGTTCTGGCCCGTGTACTGGGGAATCTTGAGCATGAGCAGCGCCGGGGCATGGCTCACGCAGTAGACGCACACCATGAGGCCCCACTGGATGGTGGCCGTGCGGGCGAGGAAATTGTCCGTTTGCCCGGCCATGGCGCTGCGCGTGGGGATGAACAGGAACGCGTAGAGCGGGATGAACACGGCAAACAGCTCGTACCAGCGCATGGCGACCAGGAAATACTGGAGCGGAACGAAGACGAAGAAGGTCCAGAACAGCGCTCGGTGGTCCCCCCGCCGCGTGGGGGTCAGCGTGATGAACTCGCGCAGCGCCAGGAAGGAAACCAGGCCAAACAGCACGATCGCGCCGTACGGGCCGGTCAGCAGCGCCACGGTGAAGAGGCCCAGCATGGCCCACCACGCGCGGATGCGGGCGTTCAGCCCGGCCACCACCGACACGGCGGCCTCCTGATGGACGATCAGGCTCAGCCCGACCCCGCACACGCTTGCCAGGACCAGCGCCTGCAGCACACCGCCCATAAGCGTCAGCATGTCTGGTCCCTCAGCGCGATGAGCGCCTCACGGGCGCGGTCCAGAAACTCCTGCTTGGTCTCGCCCTCGTTCAACTGCATGGGCAGGCCAAAGCTCACCGTGGTCAGCAGGGGAATGGGCATGATCTCATGCTTGGGCAGGATGCGGCCCAGGTTGTCGATGTAGGCGGGCACGAATTTCACGTCGGGCCGCCGCCTGGCGATGTGGTAGATGCCCGCCTTGAAGGGAAGCACATCCTCGCCGTCGCCCCGCATGCCCTCGGGGAAAATGATCAGCGACGCGTCGGTGCCGATCGCCTCGACCATGCTGTTGAAGGTGGACAGCACCTCGCGGGCCGAACCGGCCTCGCCCGAATGCCCCGCCCGCTGGATCAGCACGGCGTCGAAGACCTTCGTGGCCAGAAAGCGGCGGATGCGGTTCTTTTCCCAGTAGTCGCGCGCCGCCACGGGCCGCGTTTGCAGGCGGATGTCCGGGGGAAGGGCAGACCACAGCACCACCGCGTCGAGATTGCTGGTGTGGTTGGCAAAGTAGATATGCTGGCCCGCGGCGGAAAGCGGGGCCAGCCAGCGCGACGACGCGCCGCAGACCAGGCGGACTATGCCCGTCAGTGTCATTACCAGGATGTATCGAAGATTCATTGCCATTCCGTTTCCCGCAACGGGATCCTCCTGTTGTCCCCGAAGGCGAAGACAAACTCGCGCCACCGCGCAACAGGGCCAATTATAACAGGGCCTTGGTGCCGCTTCACCCTGTTGATCCAGAAAGACCGCATTAAGTTCCTGCCATGTCGGGGCGGGAATTATGGCCGTGTTGGGCCTGCCGGGGACATCCGCCGCTTTGTGTTCTCCTCCTCCTCCTCCTCTATAATTGGAACGGCCAGAACGGCCGCAACAAAGGCGGATAGAAGCATGGACGGTTTCAGCACTCTAGTCCTGGCGGGAATTTTCGCGGGCGGCGCCGTTATTACGTGGATTGCCGGCGTCTATCTCTCGCGGACAACGGACGCACTCGATTTTCGCTGGAAACTCGGCGAGGCCCTTGGGGGGATGATTCTGCTGTCGGTGTCCGGCAGCCTGCCCGAGGTGGCCGTCACTATCTCCGCCGCCGCACAGCACAACCTGCCGCTGGCCGCAGGCAATCTTATCGGCGGCATCGCCATGCAAACGATGGTCCTCGTCATTTGCGACATGTTTGTGAAGGGCGACAAGCCGCTCAGCCATCTCGTGGGCAGTCTGCTGCCGGTGCTGGAGGCGTCGCTGGTCACGGTCATGATCTCGCTCGTCTTCATGGGAACCATGCTTTCTCCGTCGGTCGCGTTCCACGGAGTGAGTCCCGTTTCGGTCCTTATCATCGTGACATGGGGGCTCGGCATTGCCCTGCTGGGCAAGGTGCGCAATTCTCCCGCGTGGGAGATTACGATGCCGGGCAGCAAGTCGGGACGCCCGCACCGCCGCATCCGTCACAAGACCATCAAACACCCCTATGACAAGTGGGGCACAAACCGCATTTTCTTCCTGTTCCTGGGTGCGTCGGCGGTGACCTTGGCCGCCGGTGTGATTTTGGCGGTGAGCAGCGCCGCGCTGGCCGAACGTTTTCACATCAACGGCATCATCTTCGGCGCCACCATCCTCGCCGCCGCGAGCGCGCTGCCTGAAATCAGCAGCGGCGTGGCGGCTGTGCGGCTTGGGGATCATCAATTGGTGATGAGTGACGTGTTCGGCGGCAATGCGTTTCAGATCTGCCTGTTGATACTGGCCGACCTGATTGCCGGGGCGCCCGCGCTTCCACAGTCCGGCATTGAGAACGGATGGCTGGCCGCCGTCGGAATTCTGCTCACAGCGCTCTATGCGGCGTCAGTCGTCATACGTCCCGCGAAACGCTACCTGCGGCTGGGCATGGACTCGCTGGTGGCCATCGTGGCGTTCATTGCAGGCATCGCGGGACTGACGCTAATCGCTCACTGAACCTGCATCCGTCCGTGTTCGTCTGTGAGCACCTTTCGACCCGCGCTCCGGTTCAGTAAAGCCCCTGGCCCATCTTCAGCCGGAATTCCCCGCCCGTGATGATGGACGCCTCCACCGGCGGCACACCGCCCTCTTCGGGCAGCACAATCTTCATCTTCGTCGTGCCCAGAATGTCCCGATCAATGTCGATGCCCGGCATGACCCGCACCAGTTCCATGCCCCGTGCCGTGAGGTGGAACACGCCCCGGCTGGTCACGTAGAACACCTTCTTGCCCGCCTTCAGCGCCTCCTGGCCGTTCATGGTGATCTCGTCCACGGCCTCGACAAACTTGCTCTTGCCCGTTTGCAGAATGCGCACCCGGCCCGCCTCCAGGGCCAGTTTCTCGCCTTCCATCCACTTCGTGATGAAGATGATTGTCTTGGCGGCGCAGGTCAGGTCAATAAACCCGCCCGGACCAACGTAATTGGACAGCCGGTTGGAGCGCTTGGAGACGTTCACATTGCCCTGGCTGTCCGCCTGAACCACGCCCAGGACGGTCACATCCAGTTTTTCCGGGCACATCCCGAAAGTTTCGGCCGAGGAGATGATCCGTTCCGAGCCCACGGCCGCGCCAAAGAAAATGCCCGGCGTGGGCACGCCGCCGATGACGCCGCTCTCGGTGAAGAGCGTGATCTCCTCCAGAATGCGCGTCTCGTGGAGCACGCGGCACACTTCCTCCGGAAGCCCGACGCCGATGTTGACCAGCGCGCCGCGCGGCACGTTGCGGGCAAAGACCTCCGCCGCGGTCCGGGCCAGCACCCCGTCCATGGCGCTGCGGCGCGGCGTGAGGCCCATGACCTGGTTGACGAAGCGCGACCGGGCAAGGCCCTCCTTCTTGGGAAGGGTGCTGGTGGGCGCCAGGTACTCAAAATGGCTGTGATAAGGGATGTAACAGCTTTGCTCGGTGCGCGGATAGACCACCACGGCGTCCACATCGGCCGCGGGGATGTAGATGTCGTCGGAACCCTTCTCCACCAGGCGGGAGACATTGGCGATGACCTTGCCGCCGTTGCGTTTTGCGGCCCGAGCGATTTCCCGCATCTCCGCCTTCATCGGGCAGCGCGTGATGTAGATGTTGCCCTCGCGGTCCGCCGCGTAGGCATTGAAAAGCGCCACCTCAACTTTGGGAAGGCTGAACCGGAGCTGGTCCCCCTCCACGGCCACAAGCTGCTCCGCATCCTTCCCGGCCAGAACGGTGCCTCCGCCCACGCGGGGGTCGATGAAGGTGTTGACCGCGTTGCGCGTCAGCAGCGTGTCCTCGCCCCGTCCCTGTCCGTCAATCAGCAGGGTCATCACCCCCTGCGGCAGGCACTGCAGTTCCAGTTTGCCCTCGTCCGCCATGCGGAGTGCCGCCCTGTAGGTCTCCAAATGGCCTGCCACCACGCGCCTGCACAGGCCGGGCCGCATGATCTCCTCCACCGAACCGGGCGCGCGCCCGCGGCCTCCCTGGCCGCCGGTGCACATGACCGTCAGGTCCCGCGGATGGCCGGTCTTCTCGAAAGCCTCGCGAATTGTCCAATAGAGGATGGACGGGCGCTGGTTGGCCGCGAGCCCCGAGGTGGCCACCACCGCCCCGTCGGCGATGAGTCTGGCCGCCTCAGCCGCCCCCATGAATTTCGGATTGTCCGGAAGATGAAAGGCGTAGTTGCTGTCGTGGCGCTCCCAGGTGAGCCGCACACGGGCCATAAGGGCAAGATAATGGATTTTGGAGAAGATGTTCATGCTGTGTGTTTGTCCTTCGGTGGCTGGGCTTAATCTAAGCACGCCGCCGTCGTAAAGCGCAAGGGGCACCTTTCCGCGCTGTCCACGGCCTCATATTCGGCACCCCGCCTCGGACGACCCCGCCGGGACCGGATTCTGCCGTTCTGTATTTCCTTTAATGAGCTATACTATAGGGTATCGGGCGGTTCCCTTTAACGCACTGTGTCGAAGCATTTGACCATGGGGTGGGAGGGTAAATGGCGAAAACAGGGAATTGGTCCGACAAATCAAAAATAACCACCAAAATAATACTGGATTTTCGGCGGTAAAGTAAAATTGGTAAGGCCAACTGCGTTCTTGTATAATATCCACCGGTTACGGCAAAATGATCCGCTTCGAGAATTTTGCAGAATTCATGCGGAACAGCGATTCCGTGACGAGGAGGTACTGTGAAAGTCGCCGTCTTGGTTAAACGGGTGCCCGACACGGCATCAGAACTGCGGGTGGCTGACGACGGAAAGTCCGTCGTCACCGCCGGTTTGAAATTTGTCATGAGCCCCTATGACGAGCACGCGGTGGAACTGGCCATCCAGCTCAAGGAATCCCACGGGGCCGATGTCGTCGTGCTCAGCGCCGGTCCGCCCGACGTTCGGGAGATCATCCGCTCGGCCCTGGCCATGGGCGCCGATTCGGGCATTCTGGTGGACACGGGCCAGGCAGGCGAACTGACTTGCCGGGGCGCGGCGCGGCTGCTTGCTGCGGCGCTGAAGGAGCTTGGCGCCGACATCATCCTGGCCGGAAAGCAGGCGGTGGACGACGATGCCGCGCAGGTGCCGGAGCGGGTCGCCGAGCTGCTGGGCATTCCGCACGCGTCGGTCATCACCCGTTTTGAACTCGGCGGAAGCGCCGCGACCATCGACCGCGAGGTCGAGGGCGGGCAGTACACGCTCGAACTGCCGCTGCCCGCGCTGTTCACCACGCAGAAGGGTATCAACACGCCGCGCTATCCCACGCTGCCCAATATCATGAAGGCGAAGAAGAAGGAAATCCGCGAGATCCCGGCGGCGCAGCTTGGCGTCGCGGCGGACGACCTGCTGGGACAGGTGGTCACCGAATCGATGACCCTGCCGCGCCAGCAGCGCCTGTGCCGGGTGATTGAGGGTGACAGTCCCGAGCGAGTTAGGGAACTGGTCCGGGTTCTCCACGCGGAGGAGAAGGTGCTGTGAAGGAAGAGGGAATCCAGAATTCAGAATCCAGAATTCAGAAGGGAAGGCAGGCCGTACAGGGCAGACAGGAATGTCTGCCCCACATTGCCCGCGCCGCGCTGGCTTTAACCGCCGCCTCTCTTGCATCCCATTCCTTGAAGTTCAAATTCCAAATTTCAGATCTCAGATTTCAGATCTCAGATTTCAGATCTCAGATTTCAGATCTCAAATTTCAAAGATGAGGTCTGAGATTTCAAATCTCAACTCCCCGACCCCAAGGGCCAGTTCTTCAAACGTCTTCACTGTCAACTGTCAACTATCCACTGTCAACTTCCCTCCGGTCTTCCTCCGCGCCCTCCGTGGTTCATGCTTTTTGCGCGGAAAGGCCTGCGGTCGTCATCATCTGGAGTATGCGTCATGAGTGTTCTTGTATTGCTGGAACAGCGGGGCCGGTTGCGCAAATGCGCGTTTGAGGCGGCCGTTGCCGCGCGCGACATTGCCCGCGCCGCGGGCCTGCCGCTGAATGCGGTGTATATCGGCGCGTCTCTTGCCGACGAGACGGCCGAACTGGCGGGCCTGGGCATTGCCCGGGTGTATGCCTATGAGAATGAAACGCTGCGCCACTACTCCAACGACGCCCATGTGGGGATCGTTGAGGGGTTGGTCCGCGAACTGGGCGCGCAGGTGGTCATCGGTTCGGCGTCGGCGCTGGGCAAGGAACTATGCGCGTCCGTGGCGGCGCGCCTCGACGTGGACCTGGTGCAGGACTGCGTGTCCTGCGCATGGGACAACGGCCTGACGGCCGTAAAGCCGCTCTACGCGGGCAAGGTTCTCTCCACGGTCCGTCTGACGGGCACGCCGGCCATGATATCGCTGCGGCCCAACGTGGTGTCGGTGGCGCGCGATGATTCACCCGCGCCGGAAATCGAGCGGCGGCCCATGCCCGAAGTCACACTGCGCAGCGTGATCAAGGCCGTGACCGAGGCGGCGGCGGGTGTAGTGGAACTGACCGAGGCCAAGGTGGTGGTTTCCGGTGGACGGGGGCTGGGCGGTCCCGAGGGCTGGCCGGTGCTGAAAGAACTGTGCGCCGTGCTGGGCGCCGCGCTGGGCGCGAGCCGCGCGGCGGTGGATTCGGGCTGGATACACCACAGCCACCAGGTGGGCCAGACGGGCAAGGTGGTCTGCCCGGACGTGTACATTGCCTGCGGCATATCGGGCGCCATCCAGCACCAGGCGGGCATGCGGCCCGCAAAGATTATCGTGGCCATCAACAAGGACCCGTCGGCACCCATCTTCAAGGTCTGCGACTACGGCATCGTGGGCGACCTGTATGAGATCGTGCCGCTGTTGACGCAGGAACTGAAGCAGACACTGGTGTAAGGGTCCAAGGTGAATCGAAACCAAACCGAGTGTTGTCTCGAAAGCCGTAGCATGAAAGAAAACCTGATAGCGCCGCAGTCAAGTCCCCCTTTGAAGGGGGATTTAGGGGGATGTCGGTCCTGCGCGGGACCCCACATCCCCCGGTTCGCTTTCGCGAACCACCCCCTTCAAAGGGGGACCAAGACTGTTCGGCTCTCTGTCTATCGCGCGAACCTTGTCCCTGAGAAAAGCACACAATGATAACCCTGCCCGAAAAAATTGTCTTTGCCCTGATCCTCCTCGGCGCCACGGCGTGGTTTGCCCGGCGGATCGGCGCGCTGGTGCGTCTTGTGCGCATGGGCAGGCCCGACCCCGACGACCGTTTCGGCAATCCTGTTGCGCGCATCGCCGATGTGTTCTTGGATGTGTTCGCGCAGCGCCGGGTTCTTCGCAAGCCCTTCGTCGGCGCGTTCCACCTGCTGATTGTGTGGGGTTTCTTCATCTTCGCGATTAACACGGTCAACCATTTTGCCGGTGCTTTCCTGCCGGGCTTCGACATGCTCGGGCCGACGCGGCTGGCGCTGTGGTATGCCGCCGTCGCCGATGTCTTCGCCGTGCTGATCATCCTGGGCGTGCTGGGGCTGGCCTTCCGCCGCCACGTGCTGCGTCCGCCGGGCCTTACCCGGCCTTCGGCCGAGTCGGTGCTGGTGTTCACCTTTATCGGCGGCGCGATGGCCGCCTACCTGTTCGACAATGCGGCGCACATCGCGCTGGGCAGCAGTGCCCATGCCGAATACCACGTGGTGGCCTCGCTGCTTGCGGCGGGTTTTGCGCGGTGGGACAGACTGCTGCTGGAGGTGGTGGCCCATATTGGTTGGTGGGGCGACAGCCTCGCCCATCTGACGCTGGTTGGGCTGCTTTTTATCCCGACCAAGCATCTGCACCTGCTGGCCGGTCCCGTCAACCTGCTGTTCCGGCGGACCCGTCCGCGCGGGCAGTTGCTGAAGATGGACCTCGAGGCCGAGGATGCCGAGTCTTTCGGCGTGGCGAAGGTGGAGGACTACACCTGGAAACAGAATCTGGACCTGCTTGCCTGCATCGAGTGCGGGCGCTGCCAGGACTACTGCCCCACGGCCAACACGAACAAGCCGCTGAGCCCGAAGCGGCTCATCGTTGACCTCAAGGATCATTTGCTGAAAGAGGGGCCCGCGCTGCTGAAGGCGAAGGCGGGCACCCCCCCGGCGGAACGCCCCGCGACGCCGGAGATGATCGGCGGCGTGGTGGAGCTGGACGCCCTGTGGGCCTGCACCACCTGTGCGGCCTGTGTCGAGCACTGCCCCATGGGCATTGAGCATATCGACAAGATTGTGGACTTGCGGCGGCACCAGGTGCTCATGGAGGCCCAGTTCCCCGAGCAGGCCGACGGCGCGTTTCGCAATATGGAAACGGCCGGCAATCCCTGGGGCTTCGCGCCGTCGGCGCGGGCCGGTTGGGCGCAGGGGCTCGATGTGCCGCTCATGGCCGAAAAACAGCAGGCCGATGTGCTGTTTTGGGTGGGATGCAGCGGCTCCTATGACGACCGCTGCAAGCGCATCTCCGTGGCCATCGTGGAGATTCTCAAGGCTGCGGGCGTGGACTTTGCCATCCTCGGACCGGAGGAGCGCTGCACCTGCGAGAGCGCGCGCCGCCTGGGCAACGAGTATCTCTACCAGACGGCCACGCAGGAAATTGTGGAAACGCTCGGCAAGTACAATTTCAAGCGCATCCTGACCGCGTGCCCGCACTGCTTCAACACGATTGCCAACGAGTATCCGGCCTTTGGCGCCACCTATGAGGTGGTGCACCATGCCCCGTTCATCAGTGAACTCATCGCCGGCGGAAAGCTGCCGCTGAACGGGAACGGCAAGGGCATTTCTTCGGTCGCGGTGCATGACTCCTGTTACCTCGCCCGGCACAACGGCATTATCGACGCGCCGCGCGAAGCGCTGGCCGCCGCGGGCCGGACAGTAGTGTCCGTACCGCGCGAGGGCCGCAAGGGATTCTGCTGCGGCGCCGGCGGCGGGCGCATGTGGCTGGAGGAAACGCTCGGCGAGCGCATCAACCGCGTCCGCGCGAAGGAACTGACCGACACGGGCGCGAAGACCGTTGCGACCATGTGCCCCTTCTGCATGACCATGCTCGTTGACGGCGCCAAGGCCAACGGCGAGGGCGCGCCCGAATTCAAAGACATTGCTGAAATCATCGCGGCGGCCCTTCCGGGTGCGCCCGCATGACGGGGAACATCCCCCTAAATCCCCCTTCGAAGGGGGACTTAAGAGAGGCGCAACACGTACCGCAGGCGTCCCGCCGGCTCTTGCCCCCGAGAGTGCAAGCCGTTAGGCCGGCGAGACGCCGGCGCTCCCAGTGCAGGCGAGACGCCTGCGGTACGAAAATGACATCCGCGCATAACCGAAAGGTGCTGACACATGCCTGACAAACTGGCCGACCTGCGTACCATAAAATTCCTGCTCCATGAAGTGCTGCAGCTCGAAGAACTCCTCCAGTATCCGTACTACGAGGATCACTCCCGCGAAACGCTCGACATGGCGGCGGACACGGCATACCAGCTTGCCCATGAGGTTTTCTGGCCGAGCTACCAGGACTTCGACCGCGAGGGCGCGGCGTTCGACGGGCAGAAGGTCACCGTGCCCAAGGCAATGCACGGGATTTGGAAGCAGTGCGCCGAGGGCGGATGGATTGGCCCCAACGTGTCCTACGACGAGGGCGGACAGCAGTTCCCCATCACCATCCACGCGCTGGCCTGTTTCCTGTTCAACTGCGGCAACACGGCCGCGGCCATGTATCTCGGCCTGACCTACGGTGCGGCCCACCTGATTAAGACCTTCGGGTCGCAGGAGCTTCAGGACCTGTACATGGCCAAGCTGTTCGCGGGCCAGTATGCGGGCACGATGGTGCTGACCGAACCGGACACGGGCACGTCGGTGGGCGACATGACCACGACGGCGACCCAGTCGCCCGACGGCGGGTACTACCTGCTCCGGGGTAACAAGCGCTTCATCTCCGGCGGCGACCATGACTTGACGGAGAACATCATCCACGCCGTGCTGGCGCGGACTGAAGGCGCGCCCGCGGGCATCAAGGGGCTCAGCCTTTTCATCGTGCCCAAGTACCGGGTCAACCCGGACGGCAGCATCGGCGAGCCGAACGATGTGACCACCACGGGCATTGAGCACAAGATGGGCCTCAAGGGTTCGGCCACCGCGTCGCTCAGCTTCGGCGAAAAGGGCGACTGCCGCGCGTGGCTCGTGGGCGAACTGAACCACGGCCTCAGATACATGTTCGAACTGATGAACATGGCGCGCGTGTTCACCGGCATGCAGGCCGTCGGTGTGGCTTCGGCCGCCTACCACTGCGCGCTCGACTATGCGCGCACGCGCGTGCAGGGCCGCGACATCACCAGCAAGGACCCGCTGGAGCCGCAAATAGCGATCATCGAGCACCCCGACGTGCGGCTCATGCTGCTGAAGCAGCGAGCCGTTGTGGAGGGCTGCCTGGGCCTGTTCCTCTACTGCGCGCGGGTGCACGACCAGGAGCGCGTCGTCACGGATCCGGAAGAGCAGCAGCGGCTGCACATGCTGCTGGAAACGCTGACCCCGTGCTGCAAGGCCTACGGGTCCGACGCGGCCTTTGAGTCGATCCGTCTTGCCATCCAGTGCCACGGCGGCTCGGGCTACTCCGAGGAGTACCCCGTGGCGCAGATGCTGCGCGACTGCAAGGTGTTCTCGATCTACGAGGGCGCCAACGGCATCCAGGCGCTCGACCTGCTTGGACGCAAGGTGCCCATGAAGGGCGGCATGGCCGTCCAGGCGATCATGGCGGAGATCGGCAAAACGGTGGCGGAGGCCAAGGAACTCGCGCCGATCAAGGACCTTGCGGAGAAGATAGAGAACCTGCAGAACGAGGTCATTCGCGCCACCATGCACCTGGGCATGAAGGGCCTGTCGGGCGAAGTGCACCTGTTCGTGTGCAACGCCACGGCCTATCTGGAGATGTTCTCGCAACTGGCCATTTCCTGGCAGTTGCTGATGCAGGCCGTCACGGCGCAGAAGGCGCTCGACGCGGGCAGCGACGAGGTGAATTTCTACCGCGGCAAGATCGAGACCGCCCGCTGCTACGCGGGCTACAATGTGCCCCACGCCCTGGCCACGGCGCAGATGCTGACGGCGGACGAGCGCACGGCGCTCGACTTCAAGCCGGAGTGGTTCTGAGCGGGTGTCAGCCGCCTGTTCGCCCCCTTGTCCGTTTTGCGTTCCGTTTCCGGGGGGTCCCTTCGGTCACCCCCGGCTACCCACATTGGTCCCTGCGGGACCGAAGGCGGCATGGCCGCCGCAGTCAAAAGAGGCTGTCAATTGTAGAAGAGGCTTCCAGCCTCTTTCTGTCGTCGCCTAAACTCCAGGCCAAAGAGGAACGCGGCAGGATGCCGCGTCTACCCTTGTGCGCCCCCTTCAGGGGCAGGACTGGATTGACCGCCGCCGAGGGCGCGCCGGACGGCGTCGCTTAGCGCTTTGCCGGAGAAGGGTTTCATCAGATATTCCGAAATGCCGTGGGCGCGCGCCTGCTCGGGGGTCAGGCCGCGGCCAAAGCCGCTGATCAGGATGATGGGAAGGCCGGGGCGCAGGGCGAGAAGCTCTTTGGCGAGGTCGGTGCCGGTCATCTTGGGCATAACCTGGTCGGTGATCACGAGGTCATAGTCCTGCGGTGCCTGGCGGAACCGCTCCAAGGCCTCCACGCTGCCGTTGAATATGGTCACGGAATATCCCAACTGCTCCAGGGTCATGCCCGCGATTTCGGCGATTTCCTCGCTGTCGTCCACGAGGAGCACTCGTTCGGTGCCTCCCACCGGGGGCGCCTGTTCGGGCGCCAGCGCCGGGGCCTCGCCGGCCAGTTTCGGCAGATACACCTCAAAGACGGAACCCTGTCCGGCCTCGCTCCGCACGGTGATTTCACCGCCGTGGGCGGTTACAATGCCCTGAACGGTGGACAGGCCCAGGCCCGTGCCCTCGCCGGGCTTTTTGGTGGTGAAGAAGGGGTCAAAGATGTGGGGGAGCACGGAGGAATCGATGCCGCTGCCGGTGTCGCGCACATAGAGCCGCACGTGGGGTCCCGGGCCGAGTCTTGCCATTTCGGGATGGAAGCCCGGGCCCACCTCCGCCTCATCGAGCACCACCTCCAGCGTCCCCGGTGTTTGGCCCAGGGCATGGCAGGCATTGGTGCACAGGTTCATCACCACCTGGTGCATCTGGGTGGCGTCCCCCATGATCAGTTCACAGTCCGCCACCGATTCCCGGAGCTGAACCGTTGGCGGCAAAGAGGGCCGGAGCAGGTCGAGCACCTCCCTGACCACCAGGTGTATGGCGACGGGCTTGTGCTCCAGTTCGGTGTGCCTGCTGAAGGTCAGCATTTGCTTGATGAGCTTGGATGCCCGGCGTCCTGCGCCGTCGATGCGCTGCACGTGCCCGCGCACGGGGTCCTGGTCGGACATGCGCCGCAGCGCCATTTCGCTGTGGCCGAGGATCAGGGCGAGAATGTTGTTGAAGTCGTGGGCGATGCGGCCGGCAAAGGTTCCGAGTTCCTCCATCTTCTCCGCCTGCCGAAGCCGCCGTTCCAGATTTGCCTGGGCGGTCACGTCGTGCTGCGCGGCGATGTAGTTGACGATGGCGCCGCTGTCGTCGAGCACGCTGGAAATGACGGCGCTCACCTCGCGTTCCGTGCCGTCCTTTCTCCGGTTTATGAGCTGTCCGCGCCATGTCTCCCCGTGTGCCACGGCGCGCCGGACCTTCCGGTAGGACTGGTCGTCCGCGGTAGCGCTTTGAAGAAACATCGGGTTTTGCCCGAGGAGTTCCTCTTTGGCATATCCCGTCAGCGCCTCAAAGGCGGGGTTTGCATACTGGATGACACCCTGGGGGTCGGTGATGATGATGGACTCGTCGGACTGCTCAATCGCGGTGGCGAGCCGGACGCGCTCCCGGGTTTCGCAGAGCAACTCGCCGTGTTCCTGCTCCACCCGGCGCTGGGCCTGGCGGGCCTGCAGCGACGCCAGGGCAAAGCCCGCAAAGAGCAGCGTCATGCCGGTGCTGAAGAAAATGTCGTGCAGCATGCGGTGAAAATGGGAGGGGTGGCCGAGGAGGAAGGAAGCATCAAAAGACTTCATACTGCCCGACACGTCGAGCACACTGGCGAGCAGAATGAGCACCGAGGCCCCCGCCACGCATCCGGTGACCCGCGCGTCCCGGACGTTCTCCCGCACGAACAGAAACCCCACGCCCACGAAACACAGCATGGACGCCAGGTTGAGCAGCTCATCAAAGGGCGTGTCAACCTCGATCAGGTGGCAGGCGGCACTGGAGGCGGCCTCCAGAAAAACGCCGACGAAGAACAGCGCGACCACGCCGCGCCTGAGCTTCTCCTGCATTTCCGGCGGTGCCTGAGTCCTCCCCTGTCCCGAACCGAGCGATTCCACTGCATCTACTCCCGGACGATTTCACTGAAAAATCGTCCCTTGACCTGAATTACCAACGGTCTACGCCACTACCGGCCAAACCGGGCATTGCGCCCAGCGACCATAGGACCAAGATAGTAGAACAGAACCCATTCCCCGTCAACTTTATTTGTCCTTTGTCCTTTGCCCTTCATCCTTTCCGTGTGTATTGCATGGTGAAGCGCGTGGCAACTGTGGGGGCGGCGGGGCGGACCAGGGCGATGCGGGTGAGCAGGCCCTTTTTGTGGTTGGCCTCGCAGGCTGCTTTCAGGGGTTCGGCGGTGAAGGAGCCCTGGTCGGCGGTGATGAGGAGCGTGCCCTTTTCGGTGGTGACACGGGCCGTGTTTCCGTTCACCTCCACCTTCTGCCAGGTGACGAAGGCCTCCTCCACCTCCATGCCGGCGCCGTTGAAGGCGAGGCTGTCCTCCAGGGTGAGGGTGCCGTCCTGCAGGGCCGCGCGGCGGGAGGCCTCGCGGAGTTCGGGAATGCCGTAGGCGTTCTCGAATCGAATGGCGACGGACTTGTCGCCCGTGCACTCAAGGGTACCGTTGAACTGCTTGCCGGTCTGCTGCAGTTTTCCGCCGATGCGGGGCACACTGTGGCCGTAGGAATTGGCAAAGACGTTGTCGTAGCGTTTCTTGCTGAAGTAGTCAGCGTTGTAGAGTCCGGCGCCGGGGTCGCACAGGCAGACGACGCCGTCATAGCAGAGCACGAAACTGCCAATGTCGTTGTGGTTGTGTGGTTCGTCGTTGTGTCCTGCCTTGATGGCCAGCACGGCGGGGCCGGACACGAACTTGGCGATGCCCGACTGGGGCAGGAAGGCGTCGCGGAGCGGCGGTTCGGCCGCCTTGGCGCCGTCCCACCAGGTGAGGTTGCGCAGGAGCGTGTTGAGCCGCCAGTCGGTTGGGTTGCCCACGAGTCCGAGCAGTTCGTTTGCGCCGGTGCGCTGCGATATGCGCGCGGCGAGATAGGGCTCCACGTCCGACGTCTCATGGGCGTCGGCGAAGCTGGCATAAAGACCGTTGCCCAGATAGACGGTGCCCGGATACTGTGCGATGGCCTTCAGCTTTTCCTGGCCCAGCAGGTCGATGGCACCGTTGGTGCGCCCGCGCAGCATTTCGGCAAAGGACACGTAGTGGCTCAGGCCGTAGTTCCAGTACCCGATGCCCTCGAGGCTGGCGCCGTCCCCCGTGAAGGCATTGGCGATGAAGCGGTCCAGTTGCGCCAGCACCGTGGCCAGTGCCTGCGACAGGAGGACGGGGTCGTCTTCAAGCAGGAGGAAGGTCTGGCCGACCGACCCGGCGCAGACGCCGGTCCAGTTGTTGCGGCCCGCGCCCCAGCTATAGTCCGCGCCGTGGGCCAGATAGGGGTCCATGATGCGCCGGTTGATTTCGGCGCGGACCCGGCTGCGGATCTCCTCCGGAAGCCGGTCACCGAGGAGCAGCAGCACCTGCGCCAGGTCGCAGCCCGTCTCCGCGGCAAACAGGTCGATGCCGCGCCCTTCATGGGCGGGCGCAACCCAGGTGGTCTCCTCGCAGATGCTCCAGAGCAGGTCATTGATGCGGCTGATGCGTGCGTCGGAATGGTCCAGCCATGCCGCGATCACCTCGCGCGTGAGCAGGGTGCGCTTTTCAAAATAGGGTCCCTCATAGGGCGGCCGGTCCCCGGTGGTCTTGAAACGCCGGTAGAGCGTGTAGGTCGTTTCCGGGATGGTTTTCACCGAGGCACCCTCCCGCGCCCAGGGCAGGAGCTGTGCGGCGGCGGGCGTGGCCGCCCATTCCGCAGGGATGCGGTCGGTCAGTTCGGGAAAGAGCGGTTTCCCTTTGCCCGCCTCGAGCAGCGGAAGCAACTTGGCGGCGGGATCCGGTTTTGCTTCAGCCACGGGGGAGGAAGGGGCCACGGCGTGTCTGCACCCCGTCACAGCGGGGCCGAGCGCGCACACAAACAGGACGGCGAGGAGTGTGTTTTTCATGGGGACAGTATACAGGGCGAGCTTGTTAAACCGGAACCCCCGCCGAAAAAAAAGATGAGGGGGGAGAGTCTTAAGCCCCCCCCTTTTGAGGGGGGATTTAGGGGGGTGTCTGGCGCCACACGGCAGTCCACATCCCCCTGCCGCTTCGCGGCGTCCCCCTTCGAAGGGGGACTTGGGGCGGTGTTGCTATATAATGTTCGGGTTCAACAACTGGAGAGGACATTCACGTGAAGATACGCCGACACCTGCTGCTATTGACCCTTGGTATTTCCCTTGCGGCGGCCGCGGACGATTGCGCGCCTTCCCTTCTTGGTGAGATGGCGTCGAAGGTCGGCGCCTCCTGGATGGAGCGGATGCAGGGCAGGGCGACACTGTCTTTTGGCGCGCCGCAGGCGGGGTTGGAGGTCAGCGAGACCACCACGCATGAGGTGAGGGTCAGGGAGCCCAAATCGGGCCTTGTGCTGAAGCAGACGCAGGAATGGCTGCCCGCGCCGGCAATGTACCGGTTGAGCACCAGCATCGCGGAGGGGAGCGCCGCAGGGCTCCCGGTCAACGTCGTCGATTGGGCCTTTCAGTTCAGTGACGGATTCGACGGCGCGCGCTTTCAGGAATTGAGCCATTCCAAGGAGACGTGGTACGGGTCCACGTACTGGACGGGGCCGGACTGGACGCGTGTCGGAAAAGACTGGCAGCATTCGGGCCAGAAGACGTCCAGCGTGCGGCGCTTCACGGTGCCGCGCGATGGAAGGGTCACGGTGTCGGGCAGCGTTTTCAAGGCCGACACCAACGGCGGCGACGGGGTGCGGGTGGGTATCCGCCATAATGCGGAAGTTGTGTGGCAACAGGAAATCGAGGCGAAGGACGCGCAGGGGCTTGACCCGGCGCTGACGCTTGACGTGAAGGTGGGCGACCGCATCCGTTTCTCGGTGCACCGGCGCGCCGAGATCGGTTTTGACACAACGCACTGGGACCCGATCATTACCTATGCGGACGGCGCGGCGTTTCGCGCGTCGGACGGGTTTGCCGATGCGCCGCGCGGCGGCTGGTCCTATGAAATGGAAATGGAGGATACGGCCGGTTCTCCGCGCCTGTACAGCTTCGACAGCCATTTCTGCCTGCATGAGGCTTTGCTGGCTCCGGGCAGAAGCGTTGTGCTGGACGGCGCCTCCAGTCTGCCCGTGTTCATTTTGGCGGACGACAAGGACGCCAGCGGCATTGCGGGCGCGGTGGTCAATGGGTGCCCCTGGCAGATCGAGGCGGGCCTCTCTGAAACGGGGCTGCTTTCGCTGCGGATTCGAAACGGGGCCGACGGGGGAGCGTTGCCCGTTGTGGTCACCGGCGCCTACAAGGGGGGCTGGCTGAACGGTGCGGCGGCGCTCGAAAAGCTGCGCGGGACGGAGGCGGGCGCTTTCCGCGAGCGTATGCAGGCGGCGTTCAGCGGGGTGCTCGGCGCGGTGGAACCGCGCGCGGCGGCGGAACTTGACCTGTGGGCGGCGGTGCAGTGGGACTGGCACAGGCAGGACAAACTGGCGGAGACGGCGGAGGGTTATGAGGCCGCCATCGCGGCGACCACTGAGAAGGCGGGCGCACTCGCGGCCGACCTGGGCGTGGCCTGCGCGACGGCGGACCCGGCGGATGCCGCGCCCTGCCTGCGCTATCTGCGCGCCCATGCCCAGCGCAGAAAGACCGCGCTGGACAACCCGCTGATGCAGTTTGGCAGGATGGTGTTCTGCAAGCGTGTGCCCACCTCGTACAGCCACCTCGTGATGCAATACTACGGCTGGCGAGCCCGGCCCGGCGGCGGCATTTTCCTGCTGGACAAACCGGGCTATTCCTTTGCCGCGCATGACATCTTTGACGGCGCGCTCGACAAGGGTTCCATTCTGGAACCCCGCCTGTCCTATGACGCCACGCACGTACTGTTCTCGTTTGTGGACAAGGCCGGCAAGGACTACGACCCGGCACAATTGGACAATGCCGTCGACGAAGGCTTCTACCACGTGTATGAAGCCGGGATCGACGGGACGGGCCTGCGCCAAATCTCGCGGGGCCCCTTCGACGACCTGATGCCGGCCTATCTTCCCGACGGCGGCATCGTGTTTTCGTCCACGCGGCGGGAGGGCTATGCGCGCTGCTTCGGGGCGCAGTTCAGTCCGCGCTGGCATGTGTACACGCTGCACCGCATGGACGCCGACGGCGGCCACCTGAAGCAGCTTTCCTATCACGACACCAATGAATGGTTTCCGGCCGTGTCCAACGACGGGCTGATTCTTTACAGCCGCTGGGACTACATCGACCGCGACGCCGTGACGCACCAGACGCTGTGGGCGACGCGGCCCGACGGCACGAACCCCGTGTCTGTCTGGGGCAATGCCACGGAGAAGCCGCACTGCACCTTCCAGATTCAGCCCATTCCGAACAGTCCGAAGATTGTGTTCACCGCCGCGGCCCACCATTCCGTCACGGCCGGTCCCATCGTGGTGGTCGACCCGGGCAAGGGCAACAATGGCCAGGAGGCGCTGACGCGCATCACGTCCGAGGTACCCTTCCCTGAGGCGGAAACCCGCGACATCAACGAGTATTACGAGTCGCCGTGGCCGTTGTCGGAGAAATACTTCCTGGCGGGGTACAGTCCCTGGCCGCTGGTGTGGGAACCGGGCGCCAATCCGCCGCAGGCGCTGGGCATTTACCTCATCGACGTCTTTGGCAACCGCGAGTTGATCTACCGCGACCCGCTCATCGGCAGCACCAACCCCTGTCCGCTTGCGGCGCGGCCCGTGCCGCCGGTGCTGTCCACGGCGCTTCCGGACAACGCCCCCGACCAGGGAGAACTGCTCATTTCCGATGTGTACCAGGGCCTGACTGGCATTGAGCGGGGCAGCGTTGCGGAGGTGCGGGTGATTCAGATATTCCCCAAATCCACGCCGGTGGGCGGCGCGCCGCCCGTGGGGCTTGCCCAAGAGGAAAACGCGCGGGCCGTCCTGGGCGAGGTCCCAGTGGAGGCCGATGGGTCGGCGCACATTGCGGTGCCCGCGCGAAAACCCATCCTGTTCCAACTGATTGACAAGGACGGCATGGCCGTCCAGATCATGCGGTCCCTGACCTACCTGCAGCCGGGCGAGAAAGTGTCCTGCGTCGGCTGCCATGAGAGCCGCATGAACGCGCCGGTCAAGGGCGCGCCCCTTGCCGCGCAGCACCCGGCGTCGCCGCTGGTGCCGAAGGAATTCGAGAACGAGCCCTTCTCCTTCATGCGGGTGGTGCAGCCGATATTGAATGAGCACTGCGTGCGCTGCCACAGCGGTGCCGAACCCAAGGGCGGGAAGGACCTGAGCGGCGCGCCGCTCAACGGGTACACCAAGTCCTACTGGGCGCTGTGCGGCGACAAGGATTTCGCGGGGCTCAACACCAACCCCGAAACGGCGACCGCCGCGCTGGTGCCGCGCTTTGGCATGCGCAACCAGGTGCAGATGACGCCGCCCGGCGGCGCCTATGGCGCGCGGGGCAGCAGGCTTATGGCCATGCTCCGCAAAGGCCACAGTGACGTGCATTTGGAGGCCGAGGAACTGCGGAGAATCGCGCAGTGGATTGACTGCAACGCCATCTTCTACGGGGTCAATCTGCCCGAGGACCAGGCGCGGCAGTTGCAGGGCGAGAGCGTGCCGATGCCGGCGTTGCAGTAGGGCGTTGTTTCGCGCATTCAGCGTTGGGATGTGTGTGATGCCGGTACGCCTGTAGTGCGCCTTCGGCGCGTCGGAGGGTGGCGCATTTGTGGCGTTGGCCAGTATCCCTGATCGACGCGGAAAACGGTGTCATTGCCACAGGGAGAAAAGCATCCCTAAATTCGGTGTTTTCTGTTCCCGGTCGTTGTGATATTCTAATTCTCACGTGCGATTCGGGTTTGAGCAGGCGGCCCCGGTAACGGAGGGTTCATGGGGCTGTTTCATCAACAGAGGAGAGGCAATGATGAAGACGAGAGCATGGGTAGTGGCGGGTGTGATGATGAGCGCGCTGTTTGTCGCAGGCTGCGGCGAGGTCCCCGGGGACGGCACGGGGCTGGAGGGCAAATGGAACGGGTCGCTGGAGGCGCTGTTTACGGCGGCCAATGTCAAGCTGCCCATTCCCGTGTCGCCGGATGCCGATATCGTCTTTGACGGCGGGACACTGACGGTGACGCTGAAGCCGGACATCCCAGTGGTGAACTGGTTTGTCAGCGTGGTGGCCGACGGCAGTTACACTGCGGACACCTCCACCAACCTCGACAAGCTGACCCTGTCGCTGAGCGAGGTGAGTGCGAAGGTGCTCTGGTTCAAGATTCCCCTGAAGAGCCTGTCGCTGACGGCGCAGTGCATCTACACGATCAAGGCGCTGAACACGCTGTATATCGTTCCCGGATATGACAAGCTTCCCGCCCTGGCGCAGGCCGCGCTTGAGGCGGATCCCTCGGTCATTCCCTGGGAGACCGGCGTCACCGTGGGCGGGGTCACCTATTCGGCGCTGAAGATGGAACGGGACACCTGAGCGGGACGTCCGGGGTTGTGCCGCGCCTTCGGCGCTCCGGACAGATGGGCGGGAGGGGCGGCACGGACAATCACAGACCGACACGGACACGCACGGACAGATGGCGGAGCGGATGGGGTGCGTTTGACGCTGTTTTGTGCGACCTTGCGGCAACGGGTTTATTAAGGTTGGATTTCTCCGGGTGTGTGCGTAGAATAACGCCTAATCCGAAATCTTGGTCATTTCTTTCGGAGAAGCATGGGTGATCGGGGCGAGTGTCCATTTCGCCGACTTAACTGCGGACAACTTAGGACTTTTTGAGCATGAACAACGGCAACTCTTTCCTTGTGATCGGCGCCTCCACGCTTAGCAGTCTTGACTGGGTGGCCATTGCGGCCTATTTCGGTGTGCTGCTGTGCGTTGTGTGGTGGGTGGTGGCGCGGCGCAAGGACACGGCGGCGGATTATTTCCTCGCGGGGCGCAACCTGAGCTGGTGGGTCATCGGCGCGTCCATATTCGCTTCGAACATCGGTTCGGAGCACATTGTGGGCCTGGCCGGTTCGGGGGCGAAGGACGGCGTGGCGCTGGCGCATTATGAACTGCACGCCTGGTGCCTGCTGGTGCTGGCGTGGGTGTTTGTGCCGTTTTATGCGCGCTCGCTGGTGTTCACCATGCCGGAGTTTCTGGAAAGGCGTTTCAGCACGCAGTCGCGCTACCTTCTTTCCATCTCGTCGCTGCTGACCTTCATCGTGTCGAAGATCGCCGTGGGCATCTTTGCCGGCGGCGTGGTGTTTGGCGCGCTGCTTCCCGAATTGCAGTTGAACATCGGCCCGATCCATCTTGACAGTTTCTGGGTGGGCTCGATTGCGGTCATCGTGCTGACCGGTCTGTACACGACGCTGGGCGGCATGCGCGCCGTGGCGTACAACGATACGGTTCAGGTGGTGGTCCTCATCTGCGGGTCGCTGCTGCTGACGGTTTACGGGCTCGTCAAGCTGGGCGGCTGGGGCGAACTGCGGTCCATCTGCGGCTCCGAAATGTTCAACCTGTGGAAGCCGCTGGTGCCGGCGGGAACGATTGCGACCTGGGCACCGGTGAAGGAATTGGACGGGGCGGGGAACATTGTGCGGCAGGCGTGGTATTTCAACGGCAACTATCCGTGGCTGGGCATGGCGATTTGCGCCCCGGTCATCGGCCTTTGGTACTGGTGCACCGACCAGTACATCGTGCAGCGCGCGCTGGGCGCCCCGAACGAAAAGGTGGCCCGGCAGGGGTCCATCTTTGCGGCCTTCCTGAAGCTCTTCCCGGTGTACCTCTTCATCATCCCCGGCCTGATCTGCTTCGCCCTGGCCAAGAGCGGCAAAGTGCCGGAGCTGACCCAGGCCCTCAACCAGCCGAATGGCGCGCAGGGCGCATTTCCGCTGCTGGTGCAGTACCTGCTACCCGCGGGCCTGCGCGGCATCGTCGTTGCCGGGCTGCTTTCGGCGCTCATGGGATCGCTCGCCGGTGTTTTCAACGCCTGCTCAACGCTCTTCACGGTGGACATCTACGAGAAACTGCGCCCGAAAGCGACGCAGCATGAAATCGTGCGCATGGGCCGCATCGCCACGGGCGTGATGGTGGCGATTGCGATGGCGTGGATTCCGGTGGTGAAGGGGGCGCACGGCCTGTACAACTATTTGCAGTCCGTGCAGGGCTATCTTGCCCCGCCGATTTTCGTGGTGTTCTTCTTTGGCGTGTTCTGGAAACGGCTGAATGCGGCGGGCTGCCTGTGGGCGATGATCATCGGGTTTATCGTTGGTGTGTTCCGCATGGCGGTGGACACGCCCTGCACGCTGGATCCGAACTTCCACTACAGTGAAGGTTCGTTCTTCTGGATCGTGAACAACATCAACTTCCAGTATTTCAGCATCCTGATCACGATCATTTCGGCGGTGGTCATGATTGTGTTCAGCTATCTGACGCCCGCGCCGGATGAGGCGCAAATAAGGAATATGACTTTCGCCACAGTCACGGCCGAGGACAAGGCCAGCAGCCGCGCCAGTTGGGGCATGCGCGAAGTGGTCGCCTCGTGCGTGGTGATGGCGTGCATTTTGTTCGCCTATGTGTATTTCAGAGGGTAAAGGCTGCGTCTGAGCAGTTGGTTCGGTCGCTCGTAACTCGGGTACGGGCACCTGTTTCCGGTGTCGGCTGGTAGTTGGCAAGGGTAGGTTATGGGCGGAAATAGGTGCCAGTCCCCCGGCGGCGTTGCCCGCCACGGACGAGCACGGACGAGCACGGACAGACCGCTATTTGTCGCGGTGTTGCTGGGCGAGGGGGATAGGCCTGGGAACGTGGATGACGGCTTGGGGGCGTGTGGCGGGCGGGGGAATGGGAGTCATGGGAGGTAGGGGAGGAACGGTAGAGGGAGAAGAGGGCGGTACGGCGGGGGTGGCGTTTTGGTTCTGGCCTTGGGGGGTGTTGTCGGGGATGGATGTGGCGGGGGAGTTGGGGCTTTCCGCAGACTGGTTGCCCTTGGCGGTGGATTGGGGGGAGGGGTCGGCCGGTGGGGCGAGTTTGTTGGCGGTGTCTTCGAGGGATTTGAGGGCCTTGCGGAAGCGTTCGCGGGCCCTGCCGATGTGGGCGGCGAGGGCGGGGGTGAGTGCTTCGGCGTCGGCGATGAGGGCCTGTTCGAGGCGTCGGCAGAGGGTGTGGTGGAGGAGGCAATCCTGGAGGCGCAGGGTGAGGAAGGGGTTTTCGGGGATGTTGCGGTCGACAAAGTTCTGCTGGAAGGCGGCGATGAGGGTGGCGGCGGTTTGGCCTTCTTCCTGGGTCATCCAAGGTTCGGGTTGGGCGAGATCTTTGAGGGTCATGGTGCTTCTCCTGTGGTGGGGTTCCTTATAAGATTGGCACCGTGTGTTGTATTTGTTGTGGTTGTGTGGGGCTGTGGCAGATTAGAAAAGGGGGATGGCTGACAGGAATGTCTGCCCACATTGTCTGCGTCAGGCTGTTGCCGGGATTAACTGAAGTATTGGTCGGGCGGGGTGCATAGAAACTGGTCTAGGGGAATGCCGTCGGCGCCCACGAGCAAGGGCCGGGTGTTGGGAAACTCAGCGCAAAATTGTTGCAGTCCCGGCAGCGTGTCCTTGCGGCCGGCGCTTTTGACTTCAAAAGCGACCAGCTTCTCCCCCCGGCGCAGCACATAGTCCACTTCGTGGTTTCGGTTCTCCCAGTAGCAGAGTTCCGTTTCCGTGCCCATGATGCCGTTGGCAAGATGGGCACCCGCGGCTGTCTCCACGATGCGTCCCCAGTGCGCATGGTCGCGCCGGGCCTCTGCAAAGGGGACGCCCCCCGAAGCGTTCATCAGCGCGGTGTTCATCACCAGCAGTTTTGGACTGGAGCCGCGGCGCCGCACCGCCTGGCCCGCGTATTTCTGGAGTCCGGTCATCAGTCCGCCCCCCGCGAGCAGGTTCAGGTATTCGGCCAGGGTGGTGGTGTTTCCGGCATCCTGAAGCTGTCCGAGCATTTTGTTGTAGGACAAGACGCGCGCCGAGTAGCGGCATCCCAGCTCGAACAACTGCCGCAGCAGCGCCGGTTTGTTCACGCGCGTCATCAGCAGCACATCGCGGGAAATGGAGGTTTCGATGAGGGAGTCGAGCACATAACGCGCCCACCGGTCCGGCTCGTCCGCGAGTTGTGCCGCCCCTGGATAGCCGCCGAAGTAAAGGTACTGATCGAGGTCCCAGCCGAATGCCTGACGCATTTCCCCAAATGACCAGTGCGGCACCGATATCAACTCGAAGCGGCCTGCCAGACTTTCGGCAAGGCCCCGGTGGACCAAGAGTGGAGAAGAGCCCAGCAGGACCACCCGCAGGGGACGGTTTGCGGCAGTGTCCTCGTCCCAGAGGCGTTTTACCACCTCCTGCCATCCGGGCAGTTTCTGTATCTCGTCAAGGATCAGCAGGCAGGGGGAAGGTGCGCCCCCGCCGCCGCATTGCATGCGTGCCGTTTCCCACTGTTCGTGCAGCCAGTGGTTCCCCCTTAGAGAAGGCTCATCGGCGGAGGCGTAATGGCAGGGCAACTCTATGGACTGCATGACTTGGCGGGCAATGGTTGTCTTGCCCACCTGGCGGGGACCTGCCAGCACTTGGATGAAGCGCCGTGGCTCCCGAATTCGCCGTACAAGCTTGCCGAACATGGCGCGCTGGAACATAGCCAAGCTCCTTCTTTGCGTTTTACTCAATACACTGAGTAATTTTACTCAATATATTGAGTAATTTGCAAGTACAGATGCTTAGTTGTTGCCCCGCAGCACTTTACCGGCCCGCGCAACAGCCGTAACCTGGCCGTGATCGACCACCAGTTTGCCGTTGATGAAGACGTTGTCGATGCCGACCGGGGGACGGTCGGGTTCGTGGAAGTTGGCGCCGGAGGCGATGGTGGCCTGGTCGAAGATGACGATGTCGGCGAAGGCGCCTTCGGCGATTTTGCCGCGGTTCTTGAGGCCGAAATGCTCGGCGGGCAGGCTGGTGATCTTGCGGATGGCGGTTTCCAGGGGGAGCATGCGCTTTTCGCGCACGTAGCGTCCGAGGAATTTTGGGTAACAGCCGTGGAAGAGGTAGGAGGGGCGGCCGATGCCCATGAGAATGGTGTCGGTGGAGATGAAGGTTTCCGGGTGGAGCAGGGCCGCATAGGTGGAGCGTTCGGCCAGTGCGCTGTCGGGCTCGCCCATGGTCTCAAAGACCAGGACGTGGCCATTTTCCTCGAGCAGCAGGTCGCAGGCGGCGTCGAGGGGGTGCTTGTTCTGCTCGCGGGCGACCTCCATCATGTTCATGCCCTCGTAGCGCTTGTTCTTCTCGGTGGCCACGGCCATGATGGTCGAGCATTCCCAGCCCATGACCTTGAAGAAGTTCATGGACCAGGAGTCGCCCTCGACATGGGGCCATTTCATGTTGCCGTGATCGATGCTGTGCTTCATCCGTTTGCGGGCTTCGGGGTCGCGCATGCGGGCGATGATGTCCTCGGTGGCGCCTTCGAGCACCCAGGGGGGGAAGAAGGCCAGCAGGTGGGTGAAGCCGGTGGTGGTGGGCATGACATCGATGCTCACCCGCGTTCCGGCGGCGTTGGATTTCATCACCTGTTCGACGCGCTGCCCGATGGGGCCGTCCAGCGGCAGGGGGGGCATCCAGCGCTCGGGCACTCTTGATAACTGCCGGATGATGGTGCGCATGATTGGCCCGGCCACGCCGTAGTCGGGTATCCAGAAGAGGTGCGACACCTGGCCGCGCACGCCGTTGTCGCGGGACACTTCCAGGATCTCGTCGATGGCCTTGGAGAGCGTGGCCGAGTAGCTGCGGAGGTGGCAGGTGAAGATGGCCTCGTGCTTCTTGAGCACCTGGGCCAGGCGGTGCAGTTCGCGCGGGTCGCTTTGGCTGCCGGGATAGTATTGCAGGCCCGTGGACAGGCCGACGGCGCCCTCCTCCAAACACTGGTCCAGGGCGCGGGCCATGCCTTCCAGTTCCTCGTCGGAGGCGAAACGGCGGGCCATGCCCATCGACTCCAGCCGCAGCAGGCCGTGCGGCGCGAGCACGGCGGTGTTCAGCAGCACGCCGCGCTCGTCGAGCGTGTCGAGGAACTGCCCCATCGTGTTCCAAGGGCAGTCGTGCACAATGTCGAGCCCGGTGAAGACTTCGATGTATTGGCGCACCGCGTCGGCATGAACGTGGCCCAGGGGGGCCATGGCCATGCCGCAGTTGCCGCCGATGAAGGTGGTGATGCCCTGGCGCACGAGCGGCGCGAGTATTTTGTCGTGGTCCTCACGGAACACGGTCAGGTCCGCGTGGGAATGGCAATCGACGAAGCCCGGACAGACCACCCGGCCTGCGGCGTCAATCTCCGTCTTTGCCTGGGCGCCGTTGCCTGTGCCCACCAAGGTGATGCGGTCACCCTCCACGCCGACATCGCCGGAAAACGGTTTTCCCCCCGAGCCATCGACCACCACCCCATTGCGAATCAGCACGTCGAACATGACCTTCCTTTCAATGTTCTTAAGCAACCTTAGAGACAGAGACCACGTCAGGGGCCAGCCGCTTGCGGCTCGTGCGCCCAAATGCGAAAAATGATTGGGTGTCCATTATCTATAAAGGTCCGCTTCCCGTCAAGATGACGAGAATTCAGAAGCCAGAATTCAGAAGCCAGAATAGGACAAAGCAACCCTTCAGGGAGGCTCTCGTTTGAGATAAACAAGTTGTCAGACCATAATACCAACCAGCCCAAGTGGGGTGATTTTCAAGAGTGAGACAGCGGAATTTGCGGAACAGTTTCTGCTATAATGATGCCATAATTCTTCGATTTGTTCCGTATTTGTGCATTTTATTATCGGGACATCGGCTAAAAACCAACAGAAAGCAACGCATGAAGACTTATTCCATCGCGGTTTTGGAAGGTGACGGCATCGGCCCGGAAATCACCCGGGAGGCTGTCAAGGTGTTTCGGGCCATCGAACCGATTGCCGGTGTGTCCTTTGACCTGCGCTTTGCCCCTTTTGGCGGGCAGGCCTGGTTTGACCATGGCACGGCGTTTCCGGAGGACACGAAGCGGATCTGCGATGAAGCAGACGCCATTCTGAAGGGACCCATCGGACTGGGCACGGAGGCGTCGCGCCAGATCCCCGTGGATGAGCAACCCGAGCGGGCGGGGCTGCTGCCGATGCGCAAGCGCTACAACACCTATGCCAATTTCCGGCCGGTTTACCTGCCGCCCGAGCTGTGCCATTTCTCGCCGCTGCGCAAGGAGCGCATCCCGGACGGCATCGACATCATGATGATCCGCGAGCTGGTGGGCGGACTGTACTTCGGCGAAAAGGAGCGGGGTGTCAACGGGGCGGGGGAGCGCTATGTGAAGGAGACGCTGGAATACACGGACGCGCAGATTCGCCGCATCGCGCATGTGGGATTCCAGGAGGCGCGGCGACGCAGGAAACTGCTGCACAGCGTGCACAAGAGCAATGTGCTGCTGTCGAGCGTGCTGTGGAACGAAGTGGTGGAGGAGGTGGCGACCGAGTATCCCGACGTGCGGCTGGAGCACATCATCGTGGACGCCGCGGCCACCGCGCTGGTGCTGCGGCCCCAGGCCTTTGACGTGATGGTGATGGAGAACATGTTCGGCGACATCCTGAGCGACCTTGGCGGCGGCATTCTGGGCTCGCTGGGCCTCATGCCGTCGGCCTGCGTGGGCACCGAGAAGTCTTACTACGAGCCGTCGCACGGATCGGCGCCGGACATCGCCGGGAAGGGCATCGCCAATCCCTACAGCATGATTGGGTCGGTGGCGCTGCTGCTGGAAAAGAGTTTCGGCCTCGACGACGCGGGGCGGCGCATCTGGGACGCGGCACGCGCGGTGTTCGGCGCGGGCTATGTGACGGCGGACCTTGCGGTGCCGGGACAGCAGGCAAAGATGGTGGACACGGCCGGGTTCGGCGATCTCGTTGTGGCCGCGCTCAAGTCCTGACACCCGCATGAAAGGTCATGGAAGGGCATACGCCGCGCTGTTCGTGTCCGCGATCGGCTGGGCACTCGCGCCCGTGTTTATCCGCTATCTGAGCGCGCACTACGACCCCTACACGCAGTCGTTCGTCCGCTATGTGAGGCATTTGCGAAATAGCCCATTTTCGCTGGAGTGTCGGCTGGCCGGCACCTGCGACGGGTTTGATGGTGGTGCCGGGGCCGGTGCGGGATGGGCTGACGGTCCGTTGAGGGCTGTCGGGGGCTTTGGAGGTGCGCCAAA
>CAITNO010000041.1 GCA_903893795.1 Candidatus Hydrogenedentota bacterium
GGCCGAACCGGCCTTCTCGATGCTGGCCTGGAGGATCAGAAAGATCAGGTCCTGCTTCTTAAGCCCGCCGTATTCGTTCAACTGCAGTTGCTCGGCGAGGTCGTTCAGCTCCTGCATCGTCATGCCCTTGAGCGCGCTGATGGCGACCTCCGGCCCGTCCGGTGACATTTCGGGCATAGGCTCGTTCGCCACATCAAGGACCTGCGGTCGACGCGGTCCCTGCTGGTTCATGGGACGCCGTCCCTTGGACGGGCCGCGGCCACCGCCGCCCTGCGGCGGGCGCTGGTTGGGGAAGGAGCGCTTTTTCGGCCCGCCGGGCTTGTAGCCGCCTGACGGCTTGTCCGGATGTCCGTTCTCTGGCATGAATGGTCCTTTCATTAAGACTTCATCTAACTGAAATACTGTCGCTATTGGCGATCCCGCAACACAGCGGGAAAATATCCTGAATTTGGGGGAGGTTTGCTGGGAGGTTGCCGCATGGCGCCGGTTCAATGCTTATCCGGCCCCTGCCATGACTGCAACACCATGCCATACCCGCCAAGGGCATGTCAATTTCGTTTCTAATGTATTTCGGCCCAATTGCGGCCGATGCCCGCATCGACGCGCAACGGCACGTCGATCTTCACCGCCTGCCCCATCACGCGCACCATCAGCGCGGCCACGTCTTTGGCTGACGCGGCGGGCGCCTCCACCACCAATTCGTCATGCACCTGCAGGAGCATGCGCGCGCCGGAGCCGCGCAGCGCGGCATCGAGCCGCACCATGGCCACCTTGATCACATCGGCTGCCGTGCCCTGCACGGGCGTGTTCAGCGCCATGCGCTCGGCGCCCTTGCGCGCCACGGCGTCCGCCCCGTTCAACTCGGGCAGATAACGCCGCCGGTTGAGCATGGTCGTCGTGTAGCCGTCCGCCTTCGCCTTCACCACCACCTCGTCGAGCCATTCGCGCACGCGCGGATACTGCCGGAAATAGGCGTCTATGAAACGGGCCGCCTCACCCCGGCTTATGCCAAGGTTCCGGGCCAGCCCAAAATCGCTGATGCCGTAGACCACGCCGAAGTTCACCGCCTTGGCCTGGCGGCGCATCTCGGGGGTCACCGCCTCGGGCGCGACACCAAAGACCCGCGCGGCCGTGTCCCGGTGGATGTCCTCATCCTTCTCAAAGGCCTGAAGCATGGCGGCATCGCCTGACAGATGCGCCAGAATGCGCAGCTCGATCTGCGAGTAGTCCGCCGAAATTAGCAACATGTCGGGACTGCCCGGCACAAAGGCCTCGCGGATGCGCTTGCCGTACTCGGTGCGCACGGGGATGTTCTGCAGATTGGGATTGCTGCTCGACAGCCGTCCCGTGGCCGCCACGGCCTGGTTGAACGATGTGTGAATCCGGCCGGTGCGCGGATGAACCAGACGGGGCAGCGCATCCACGTAGGTGCCCCGGAGTTTTTCCAAGGACCGATATTCAAGTATCAGTTTGGGCAGGGGATGCTCGGCAGCAAGCTCTTCGAGCACGTCCACGTCGGTGGACTGCCCTGTCTTGGTCTTGCGCACCGTCCGCAGTCCCAGCCGCTCGAACAGGATTTCCTGCAACTGCTTCGGGGAATTGATATTGAAGGGGCCGCCCGCCTCGGCGTGAATGAGGCCCTCGAGTTCAACCAGCCTGGTCCCTATCTCCGCGCGCAGCAGATCGAGCGGCACCGTGTCGAGCGCGATACCCGCCTCCTCCATCCGCGCAAGCACACCAATGAGCGGCAGTTCCACCTCTTGGAACAGCGCGTCCAGTTTGCGCTCCCGCAGCATCGGCTCCAGCACTCCCGCAAGCCGCCATGCGATGTCCGCATCCTCAGTCGCGTATTCGCACGCGCGATCGACGGGAACCTGATCGAAGGTGATGCTTTTCGACCCCTTTCCGATCAAATCGGAGATGGGGATGGTCTTGCGCCGGAGGTAGTGAAGACTAACTTCATCCAAATTGTGCCTCAAGCGGCCCGGATCTGTCAAGTAGCTTGCAACCATGGTGTCCATGGCCACTCCCTGCATTTCGACGCCCGCGTTCTTGAACACAATCATGTCGTACTTGATGTTGTGGCCGATCTTTCCGATGGCGGGGTCCTCCAGCAGCGGACGGAACAATGCCAGCGTGCGCGCCTTGGGGATTTGGTTCATCAGTTCAACACCCAACAGGTCGTCCGGGTCTGTGCGCAGGGCGAGCGCATCGGGCTCGTGGCCCACGGGAATGTAATAACCAGTGGCCTCCCTGCAGGAAAGCGAGATGCCGACGAGTTCGGCAAACATGGGTTCGGTGGACGTGGTCTCCGTGTCCACGGAGAAACGGCCGGAGGCGCGCATTTCCTCGATGGCGCGTTTCAATTCGGCTTCTTCCGTCACCAGCCTGTAGTCGAGCACCTCCCTCTTCTCGGCGACACCTGTCTCGTCGATAAGGGAATGAAATCCGAGCTTGGTGAAAGCCTCGCGCACACGCTCGGGATCCCAGGGCTGGCGATGACATCCGTCAGGGTCCACATCCAGCGCAACATCGGTCTTAATCACCACGAGTTTGCGGCTGGCGAAGGCCTGGTCCCGACCCGCTTCAATGTTCTCGCGCTGCTTGCCCTTCAAGTCTCCAACATGGTCGTAGAGCCCTTCCAGCGTGCCGTACTGGGCCATGAGCTTCTTGGCGGTCACCTCGCCGATGCCGCGCACGCCCGGTACGTTGTCCGCAGCGTCGCCGATCAGCGCAAGCGCGTCGGGCACATGCTCGGGACCGACGCCAAAGCGTTCCACCACATCCTCAGGGGTATACCACACGCCCGATTCGCCCTTGCCCGGGTCAAACATTTTCACGCGGCCGCCAATCAACTGCATGAGGTCCTTGTCGCCGCTGACTATGACCGCTTCCATGCCCTGTGCTGCTGCTCTTAGCGCCAGCGTGCCAATCACGTCGTCGGCCTCGACGCCGGGCACGGACAACAGCGGCAGGTTGAGCGCCTTAACCAACTCGTGCATGCGTGGAAACTGCTCCTTCAGTTCCGGGGGCGTTTCCTTCCGGTTGGCCTTGTACTCGGCAAACATCTCATCGCGAAAGGTCGGGCCGGGCGCATCGAAAATGACTGCAATGTGCGAAGGCGCATGCTCGCGCATCAGCTTGAGCAGGATGCGGGTGAACCCAAAGAGGGCGTTTGTCGGCCGTCCCTCCGGGTCGGTGAGCGTGGTCTTTATGGCATGGAATGCGCGGAAGGCGAAGGCCATGGCATCGACAAGATAAATGCGTTCATCCATGGTTCAACCCTCCAAAGCCAGCCGGCAGCGCTGCCGGCGCTCCCAGTGGCGCTTGTCCATTGCTTGTCCCCTCCAGTAGGCCAATAATCTTTTCGGCGGCACGGCCGGACGCGCCGACGCCGCCCAGTCCCTCGCGCACGGCATTCAGGTCGTCCAGCATCCGCATGCGCGCGGGTGTGCCGTCAATGAGGTCCAGCGCCGCAGGCAGCACGGTTTCGCGCGTGGCCGCGTGCTGAATGAACTCCGGCACCACACCGCGTTTGGCGAGGATGTTTACGATGCCAATATGTTTTATGTCCACCACCATGCGGGCGATCCAGTAGGTCATGGGACTGGTTTTGTAGAGAATGGCCATGGGCACGCCGAACAGCGCCGTTTCCAGTGTGGCGGTGCCCGAGGCAACCAGGCAAAAGCGCGCGCGCGACAGCAAATCGTACATGCCGCCCACCCGCAGTTCGGCGGGAAAGCCACCGGCCAAGGCGCGCAACTGTTCCGCCCTGGCCTCATTGACGCAAGGCACCACGAAGCGCGCTTCGGGCAGGCGCTCACGGATACCCGCGGCCACTTCGAACATCACGGGGGCGATGCGCCTCAGTTCCTGCTCGCGGCTGCCCGGCAACAGGCCGACAACCAGATCCTCTTTGTCCGCATCCGCCCCGGCGTAACGCGCGATGTGGTCGAGCAGCGGATGTCCCACATAGGCGCAGGGCACACCCACACGCCGGTAGAGCTCCTCCTCAAAGGGAAAGATTACCAGCATGAGGTCCACCAGCCGGGCGATGGTGTGAATGCGCCTTTTCTTCCAGGCCCACACCTGCGGGCTGATGTAGTAAACAACGGGAATGCCGATTTTCTTCGCCTCGGCCGCCAGGCGCAGATTGAAGCCGGGATAGTCTATCAGCACCAGCGCGTCGGGCCGAGTTTCACGCAACCGGGCGACCGTGTCTTTGAAAAGCCGCCGAATGGGGAGTAGATGACGCACGACCTCGGCGAAGCCCATAATCGCCTCGCCGGCCAGGTCATGCCGCAGGTCCATGCCCGCTTCGGCCATGAGCACGCCGCCAAGCCCCTCGAAAGACCAGTCGGGCCGCGCCGCGCGCAGCGCGCGGATGAGATTGGAACCGTGGATGTCGCCGGAGGACTCCCCGGCCACAAAGAAAAGTCGTTTCACGCGTTGTCCCTGATCTGCGCCATGATTTGCTCGGCCAGCGCAAGGGCGCGCATGCCGTCCCCACCGGAAACCAATGGCGGAGTGTCCCCGCGCACGGCCCGCGCAAATGCGGCCAGTTCGAGCTTGAGAGGCTCGTCCTTCTCCACCGGCAGGGGCTCCACGCGGATGCGCTCCATGGGGTTCACCCCCGGCGGCACAGGCCCCGGCTCCTTGCGGTACACAATCACCTCCTGGGCGCTGTAGTCGGTGGAGACGTAGGCGTTGTCCTCGAAGATGCGTATCTTGCGCATGCGTTCGAGGGAAACGCGGCTGCTGGTGAGATTGGCCACGCAGCCCGTGTCGAAACGCAGCCGCACATTGGCGATGTCCTCGCTCGTGGAGAAAACGGCCACGCCCACCGCGTCAACGGACACCACCTTGCCGCGCACGAGGCTGAGCACAATGTCGATGTCGTGAATCATCAGATCGAGCACGACGCTCACGTCGCTGCCCCTGCCGGGGTAGGGACTGAGCCGGTGGCACTCGATGAAACGCGGCGCGCCAATGGCCCCTGACAGCGCCAGCACGGCGCCGTTGAACCGTTCGATATGGCCCACCTGCACCTTAACACCGCGCGCGTCTGCGACGGAAACGATGGCCCCCGCCTCCTCAAGCGTTGCTGCTATCGGCTTTTCCACCAGCACATGCACCCCTGCGGCGATAAACTCCAGGGCGGTTTCGGTGTGGGTTGTCGTGGGGGTGACCACCGAGGCCAAATCGAGCCCCTGGGCAATCAATTCGTCCACCGTGGCAAAGGCGGGCACGCCGAAATCGGCGGATGCTTTCTCACGGCGTTCGGGATCGGGGTCGGCGACGCCGACAAGGTCCACATCGTCCATGGCGGCATAGAGCCGCGCGTGATGATAGCCCAAGTGGCCCACACCGGCCACGCCGGCGCGCAGTGCGCTCATGCGGAAATCCTCCTCGGGCCTGCGCTGCGCGGGCCCTGTGCTTAGCGGGATATGCCCCGGTGGGAATCGCGGATGGTGCCGAGAATGGCGTCCTTCTCCGCGCAGTCCTCGACCGTGTTTTCTATCTCCGCCACCGCCTGGCTCGTGTTCAGGCCCGATCGGTAGATCAGCTTGAACATGCGGCGGATGCGGGCAATGGCCTCCTTGGAGAAGCCATTGCGTGTCAGGCCGACCACATTCGGCCCGTAGCAGCGCGCCGGGTGGCCCTCCATGATCATGTAGGGAAGCACGTCCATGTTGATGCGCGACATGCCGCCGAGGAACGCCATCGTGCCGATAACGCAGAACTGGTGAATCCCCACGATGCCGCCCAGTGTCGCGCCGTCATGCACCGTCACATGGCCCGCCAGCGCCGAACTGTTGGCCATGATCACGCGGCTGCCCACGTAACAGTCGTGGGCAATGTGGGCGCAGGCCATAATCAGGCAGTTGCTGCCGATGATGGTACCCCTGTGCTCCTCGCCGTCGGGGTAAACCGTGCTCGAACTGACCGTCACCATTTCCCGAAACACATTGTTGTCGCCGATGAGGGTCTTTCCCAGGGCGCCCTTGATGTGCTTCAGGTCCTGCGGCGGCACGCCAATCTGCGCGGCGCTGAAGGTGCGGTTGTTGCTGCCCATCACTGTGCCCTGTCCGATCACGCAGTGCGGACCGATCACCGATCCCGCGCCGATGGTCACGTGGTCTTCAATAATGGTGTACGCCTGCACCTCAACGTCGTCGGCAAGCGCCGCGCCGGGATGCACTATGGCGGTGGGATGTATGTTCATTAATATTACCCTGACCGTAACCGGAAGAATTCTCTTCCAGGAATATGCCGGAACCAATGCCGCCCGGTTCAGCCACCCTGCGGCTCCTCGGCGCGCAAAAGGATACCAGAATTTGACCCAAAGCGCATATTCTCACCCCCCCATCAGGTTTTGACCCCAGCAACGCGAAGTGACCACCCTGGCGGACGCTATCCACCGAACCTAATTCTGCCAGATTATTCCCAAACTAAAGCGACCGGGTGGATAAGGGTTCCTGCTAAGAATGTTCATGTGCCGCTGGGGGACTGCCGCTGGGGGACTGCCACCATTTTCAACCGATGGCTCGGCTTATTCGAACAGGTCGCTGTGTTGGAAATGGTGGTTGTACCAGAGCTCGCGAAACCCCAGGGCGGTGGTGACTCAGGTAGAGGCACCCGTTTCCGATACGTGACAGTGCTGCCGTCCCTTGGCCTTGGACGGAAACGGGAGCCAGTCCCACGGTGGCTTTCTGCCGCGAATCGCCGCCGTGAACGGTCTGAGGCTCGCAAGAACATGGGCGCAGAGCAATCGCTTCGCTTGTCCCCCGGCGAGCATGGGCACCTCCCCCGCAGAGTTCCCACATACTCACCAAACGGGAACTCTCCAGGCGTAAGTCATTTCCAGCGCTGCCTTTCCGGAGAATGGCGCAGCTATTGACCTTTGTTTGAATATACTCTATTATTGACTCGGGTGATTGGGAGAAAAAGGTGTAGATTCGGTCCGGCTTTGGCTTGGCGCAATTGAAAAATGGCAAGACTCCGTGATTTGCGGGGGGACACGACGCATAAAACTTAAAGGGAGAGGCGCGTGTGATGCGGAACAGAACGAGGTTCAATGGGGCTTTTGTGTGGTCACTTGCGGCACTGGCCGTCATCTTTGCCGTTGCGGTGCCGTCGCGGACCGTTTTTGCCTCTGCAGCCGGGGAGAACGGGCCTGCAGTGAGGGAAGCTTCCGCAAACGCCTTTCCCGTGCTGAAATTCTTCGGCGGCCCGGAGTCGGACACGATAACCCACTCGACCGCCTCCACGCTCTCCGGACTATATATCACACCCTCCAGCGGTCCGAGCTATGGCGGTTATACACCTGAAATATACGGGTACGGCTTCTCCACAACCGGTACCACCCGCGTGACCTTCGGGGGCGTGGACGCCACCCATGTCCAGGTGCTGAGCCACACCAGCGGTTATGGTTATGTGAGCAACTCTGTAATCTGCCAGGTTCCGGCCCATGCCCCCGGACTGGTGGATGTTGTCGTGATAAACCCAAATGGTCAAAGCGGCACGATTCCCGGTGGGTTCACTTACTTGACCGCGCCCCCACCGGCCCCGACCGGCCTGTCGGTCACCCATGGGCCGTCCACGGGCTGCACCGCCGTGACCATTACCGGAACCGACTTTGCCCCGTTGGACAGCATACGGGTGACCTTTGGCGGCGTGGATGCCTCCGACCTCAGCATCACCAACCCGGGATCCATCACTTGCACGGCTCCTCCGCATGCGGCAGGTGCGGTGGATGTCTCCGTCATCAATCTGGACGGCCAAAGCGGCACCTTGTCCGATGCGTATACCTATGATTTCTCGGACCCGCCCACCGTTACGTCGGTTTCTTCGGTCGAGGGACCGACACTGGGCGGCACGGCCCTGATCCTGAGAGGTACGGGCTTTGGCCCCTGCGGCGGCTTTCATGTGACTTTTGGCGGCGCGGAAGCCCATATCCTCCAATCCGGCACGGAGGGGCTTGCCTGCGAGACACCGCCCCATGCCGCAGGCGTGGTGGATGTGGTGGTCTTCAACCCCGACGGTCAGAGCGCCACACTCGCCGGTGGATTCAACTACATCGCAAGTCTGCCGCCCAGCCCAACTTCATTCTCCCCCACGAGCGGCATGACCCTGGGTCACGCCACGGTCACCATCAGCGGCACGGACTTTAGCTCCTTCGGCACCACCCGGGTGAGTTTCGGATGCGTGGATGCCACCGGCGTGGTGGTGAGCGGTACCGATACCATTGCCTGCGTCACGCCCGCCCATCCCGCCGGTCTGGTGGATGTGGTGGTCATCAACCCGGACGGACAAAGCGGCACACTTGGCACTGAATACACCTACAACGCCAGCCCTCCGCCCAATCCCACCCAGATAAACCCCGTGAGTGGCTCAACACTGGGCGGAACTGATCTTGTCATCGGCGGAACTGATTTCGACCTCTTTGGCACACCCCGGGTGGTCTTGGGCGGGATGGATGCCACCGACGTGCTGATGCATGAGAGTGACATTGGCTCCCCCTACCTCACCTGCGTTAGTCCGCCCCACGCCCCCGGGACGGTGGATGTGACGGTCATCAACCCGGACGGACAAAGCGGCGCGCTTTCGGGCGGATACACCTATCTGCCGCCGCAAATCACGGGCTTGCGCCCCGCCACCGGTCCCATCGCAGGCGGAACCCCTGTCACGCTGTCCGGTTCCTGCTTTGGAACGTCGGGGGTGCGGGTGTTGTTTGACGGTGTTGACGCCACCGACCTGACCATGACCGGGGACAGGGTCTTTTGCATAGTGCCCCCCCACGCCGCCGGCGTCGTGGATGTCTCCGTTGTCAACCCGGACGGCACGACGGGCGCGCTTCCCGCCGCATTCAGTTACCGGGTGCCGGGAGCGTTGGTGCTTCGCGTGGATGTGGACAACAGCTCCGGGGTGGAAGACGGCAGCACTTGGGCAAGAGCCTTTACGACCATTCAGGGAGCCATCGCGGCAATTACCGCGTCAGGCCAGACGGGTGAAGTTTGGGTGGCCGAGGGGAGCTACACGGTCGCCGCACCTGAAAGAGCGGTCGTCGAAATGATGCCCTTCTGCGACCTTTACGGCGGCTTTGCGGGCGTGGAGACGCGGCGCGATCAGAGAGATGTCAGTGCTCATGTCTGCACCATTGACGGACAACAGGAGCGGGCCTGCGTGTACGGCGCCGACAACGCCCGACTGGATGGGTTCACCATCACCGGCGGCAACGGCCCCCTGCGCCTTGGCTACGACAGTTCCTGGGAGGTCCTTTACTCGGGCTTGACCGGCAACACCCCGGACTTCGGACATATGGTGGCGGTGGACAACTCGGGCGTTTCGCCCACCCTGGCCAATTGCACCCTAACGGCCAACCACACATGGTTTGCCGCAGTCGCCAACCTCGCGGAAAGCGGGGCACCCTCCAGTCCGCTGGTCACCGAATGCGCGTTCACGGGTAACACCGGCGGTTGTGCGGGCCTCAACAACGGCGCCCTCGACGGGCTGGTGTGCAAGCCCCGCATTAACCACTGCTCCTTCACCGGGAATTCCATCGGCGTTGCCGATATTGGCTATGAGGGGGAATGCAGTCCGCGCCTGGCGCGCTGCACCTTCACGTCGAACAGCACGGCCTTCGAGGAGCTGTGCAAATCACCCGGTTCCTGCGCCACGCTCGTGGAGAACTGCACGTTCTCACTGCACTCGACCAAAACGCTGTACTTCATAAACTATCCGGGTTCCACACAAGTAAGTTTGACCCCTACACTCTCCAACTGCACCTTTTCAGTCAACACGCACTCCTCGGGAACCATCTCCACGGACGGCTACTCATCCACCGTCTTCGTCAAGGCTCAACTGCACAACTGCATTGTGTGGAACAACGCGGGCCCCCTGATGGCCAGCGGCACCATGGCCACGCTAACGGTTTCCCACAGCGACATCCAGGGCGGGTTCTCCGGCACGGGCAATATTGCCTCCGACCCGCTGTTTGAAGACGCCGCGGCGGGTGATTTCAGGTTGCAATCCTGCTCGCCCTGCATCGACACCGGGTCCGCGGACGGGGCCCCCTCCACCGACCTTCCCGGCGTGCACCGTCCGCAGGGGGCGGAATTCGACATGGGCGCGTATGAATTTTCGACCTTGGTGATCGTGCCGGACTTGCACGGTCTGACCCCGGCGGCCGCGCAGAACCAGCTCACGGTCGCACAATTGAGCGTGGGCAAGGAAACGACGGGGTATGACCCCGCGGTGCCGGCCGGCAATATTGCCCGGCAGACACCTGTTGCGGGTGCCCAGGTGCCGCAGTACACCCCGGTGGACCTGGTGGTATCCGAGGGTCCGCCGCCGCCGGTGGTTGTGCCGGATGTGGTCGGCATGGTGCAGGAGGCGGCCGATGCTGCCTTGTCGAACGCGGGCTTGGTCCTTGGATCGGTGACCCATGGGTACAGTCTGACGGTGCCCGCGGGCAGGGTAATGGCACAAAGCCCAGCCGCAGGCGCCGAATCGTTCCTGGGTGTCCCCGTAGATTTGGTGATCAGCCGAGGCGCGATCGCGGTGCCCGACGTGTCAGGCCTGGCAGAGAATGTTGCCTCCGATGTCCTCATGGCAGCCGGTCTTGTCTTGGGGACGCTCACAGAGCAGTACAGCGTCAGCGTGCCCGCAGGCAATGTCATCTCCCAGTCCGTGGCCGCAGGCACGGCGGTGCTTCCGGGCACCATCATTGACCTGATCGTGAGCAAGGGCGGCATTGTCGTGCCCGACGTGACAGGACAAACGCAAAGCACGGCCATGACCGCCATCACCGGGGTGCAACTCGCCGTCGGAACGATAACGGAACAGTTCAGTCTCACGGTGCCCGTCGGTGAGGTCATCTCTCAGTCGATGGCGGCAGGCACAACGGCGCTTCCGGGCACCGTCATTGATCTGGTCGTGAGCAAAGGCGGCATCGCCGTGCCCGATGTGACAGGCCTAACGCAGGGCGCAGCCACCGATTCCATCACCGACGTCCAGCTCGTTGTCGGGACCATAACCCAGCAGTACAGCCTCACCGTGCCTTCGGGGTCGGTAATGTCCCAGTCCTTGGCGGCTGGCACACAGGTGCTGCCCGGCGAGATCATTGACCTGGCAGTGAGCAGGGGTGGTATCGCCGTGCCCAGTGTGACAGGCCTGTCACAAAGCGCGGCCACGGCTGCCATCATCGCCGAGCAGCTCGCCGTCGGCACCATAACCCAGCAGTACAGCCTCACCGTGCCCGTCGGCAGTGTCATCTCGCAGTCCGTCGCAGTAGGCACACAGGTGCTGCCGGGCGCCATCATTGACCTGGTGGTAAGCCGGGGTGGCATCGCCGTGCCCAATGTCGCCGGTCAAACGCAAAGTGCGGCCACGGCGGCCATCATCGCCGCGCAACTCGCCGTCGGCAGCATAACCCAGCAGTACAGCCTCACCGTGCCTGTCGGCAGTGTCATCTCGCAGTCCGTGGCGGCGGGCACGCCGATGCTGCGGGGTGATGTCATCAGCCTGGTGGTAAGCAGGGGTGCCATCGCCGTGCCCAATGTGGTCGGGCAAGCGCAAAGCACGGCGACGACGGCCATCACCGGCGCACAGCTCGCCGTTGGCACCATAACCCAGCAATACAGCCTCACGGTGCCCGTGGGTACAGTTATCTCCCAGTCAATGGCGGCGGGCACGCCCGTGCTTCCGGACACAGCAGTCGACCTCCTGGTAAGCCGGGGCGGGATTGACGTGCCCAACGTGGCCGGTCAAACGCAGGACGCGGCCACGGCGGCCATCACCGTCCTGCAACTCCATGTCGGAACTGTGACGGAGCAGTACAGCATCACGGTGCCGGTGGGCCGGGTTCTTTCCCAGTCCGTGGCGGCAGGCACCCAGGTGCTTCCGGGCGAAGTCATTGACCTGGTGCTGAGCAAGGGCGGGGTCAGCGTACCCAACGTAACGGGCATGACGCAAAGCACGGCCACGGCGGCCATCACCACCGCGCAACTCGCCGTCGGCACGATTACGGAGCAGTACAGCATCACCGTGCCTGCGGGCAAGGTCGTCTCGCAATCCGTGGTTGCGGGGACGCCGGTGCTTCCGGGCCAGGTGATTAATCTGGTGCTGAGCAAGGGCGCGATTGCCGTGCCCAATGTTGCGGGCCTGACCCAAAGCGCAGCCACGGCGGCCATCACCGCCGCGCAACTCGCCGTCGGCATGATTACGGAGCAGTTCAGCCTCACCATTCCTGCGGGCACGGTAATCTCCCAATCGGTGGCGGCCGGCACCCCGGCGCTCCCGGGGCAGGTCATCAACCTCCTGGTGAGCAGAAGCAGCATCGCTGTGCCCGACGTGGCGGGCCTGACGCAAAGCGCGGCCACGGCGGCCATCACCGGCGCGCAACTCGCCGTGGGCACCATATCGGAGGAGTACAGCCTGACGGTGCCTGACGGCACGGTTGTCTCCCAGTCCGTGGCAGCGGGCACACCCGTGCTTCCGGGTGAGGTCATTGACCTCGTGGTAAGCAGGGGCGGAATTGCCGTGCCCAACGTGGTGGGCCAAACGCAGGGCAATGCCTCAGCGGCCATCACGGGGGCACAACTTGCCGTCGGGACACTAACCGAGCAGTACAGCCTCACGGTGCCCGCAGGCACCGTCATTTCCCAGTCGGTTGCAGCGGGCACACTGGTGCTTCCGAATGCGGTCATTGACCTGGTGGTGAGCAAAAGCGGAATTGCCGTGCCCGATGTTGTGAACCAGGCTCAAGGCACGGCGGCGGCGGCAATCACGGGCGCGGGACTCGTGGTCGGCACCGTTCGGCAGCGAAACAGCGGCACTGTGCCTGCCGGTTCGGTCATATCGCAGGACCCCGGGGCGGGCACACAGGTGCTGCCGTGGAGCGCCGTGAATCTCCTGGTCAGCCTTGGTCCGGTCATCGTGGCGGGTGAAGGGGAGGGCGAAGGTACGAACGCCAATGCCGCACGGGAACAACTGGCCGCCGCCTTTGCCTCGGCAGACAAGAATGGCGATCAGCAACTGTCGTTTGCGGAGGCCGCCGCGGTGGTACCGGATTTGTCGCAGGCGGTGTTCGACGAAATCGATACCAACGAGGACGGACAATTGAGCCCGGACGAACTGGGCGCGGACCAGGGTTCCGGTTGCGCCGCCTGCCAGGGCGGCAAGGGGGCGTTCCAACCCGCTGACTGGGGCGCACGCCTGAGCGACCTGTTCCTCATGAGCCTCGCCCTTGTGGGGTTGGCCGCACTGCGCCGTCTATAAGGAAAATCGTGCGGGTCGCGGACGCGTCAGTCGAATATCACCGCGCTTTTGCTGCCTGCTGCTTGCCGGGGACACGGGTGGCCACCATCGCCAGCACCACGGCGAAGACTGCCGCACCGAGGAACAGTCGTTCATAGCCCCAAACCATCCACACTGTTCCGGCCACAATGGGGATGGTCATGGAGGCGATGTGGTTGATGGAGACGCCCATTGCCAGCGAGGAATTGAGCTCCTGCGGGGAATCGGTTCTGCGGGACAGGTAAACGGCCCGCGCATTGCCCAGCGCGAACAGCATTTCGTCGGCAATGTAACATCCGCAGGCAACCCCGCGCGCCCAACCGGGGTCGGGAATGACTTTCTGCGCGTAGCCATAGCCCAGGCAGACCACGGCAAGGACCAGTCCGTCGAGAATCATGACCGTGCGCTCACCGATACGGTCCATCACCATGCCCGCCAGCGGCTTGAACACGATGCCAATCAGCGAGGACACCATAAGCAATCCGGCGATGGACGGGGCAGGCAGGCCGTAGACACGGATGAGGACCCAGGGTCCGAAGGTGAGGAAGATTTGTTTGCGGGCTCCCGCAAGCGATTCCAGCAGATAATAAAGGCCGAATTTTCGCTTGATCACCATCCGCTGACGCGGTGCGTGCAGATGGGGAATGTGCATGAGCAGATAGAAGAGTCCGCCCGTGCCGAAAACCACCGCCGCGCAGGAGAACGTAACGCGGTACTGGGGGGCGGACTTGTTCATGAGCCACCACACCATGCCGGTGCCAAGCGCGGTAAACATCGTGGCGACCCCGGCGGCCTGGCCCAGCCGGGCGCCCCGGTTATGCTCGTCGCCCAAGCCCAGCACGATGGATTGGCCAATGGGCTGCAGGAGGTGCTGCCCCGCGCTGATGGTGAACATCATCAGTACCATCGGGGCAAAGGTTCCGCCGAAAAGGGCCATGCCCGCCAACCCCAGCGCGGTTAGCGTCGTGCCCACCAACCCCACGCGCGTCAGGGGCAGCATGCACAGCAACCCCGTCATCATCACTGCAAGAAAACCCGGCAGTTCGCGTGGAAACTCGAGCATGCCGCGCGCGTCCGCGGTCAGGTGAAAGGTGTCCGACAGGAAATTGTTGAAGGTGGAATCATGCACCCCGGTGGCCGCCGCGGTGCAGGCGAGCGCGGCGTAATACAGGTATAGCTGGCGTTTTAGCGTCTTGGGGTCCATTTACTTCCTTCTTCGGCCGCTCTCCCCCGCCGGGCGCCGGTGGCCGTCTTCCCGGGGCTTAATAGGGGCTTCCGCTTCCCCCGGGCAGTATGGGCTGGTTGTTGGAGTGACGGGTCTCGTTGGCGCTGGTGACATGCACGCCGGCCGTGTCTCGGAACACGCAGCACCATTCACAGATGCCGCATCCGGTGCATTTGTCCGGGTCGACCTGGGGCTGCTTCACGGTCAGTTTCTGCCCGTCTCGAAGTTCCACTTCGCGATTCACAAAATAGATTGATTTTTGCGGCGTCGGGCAGTGCTCCTCGCACACCAGACACTCCCGCCCGAAAGCATAGGGAAGACAACGGTTCTTGTCGAAAAAAGCCAGGCCGATCTTGGTCTCTTTTTTCTTCTCAATCGACAGCGCTTCGATGGCGCCGGTGGGACACACCTGGCCGCAAAGATTGCAGTTGTACTCGCAGTAGCCCACCTTGGCGATAATGTGCGGCGTCCACAGCCCCTCGACGCCCCCCTCCAGCGCGCAGGGCTGAAGGGCATTGGTCGGGCAGGCGCGCATGCAGGCACCGCACTGCACGCAGCGTTTCAGGAAATCACCTTCCGCCAGAGCGCCCGGCGGACGCACGAGGTCGGCCCCGAAGACCCGGCCCTGCGCAAGGGGGTTCTGCCGAAAACCGAGCATCACGGCCACGCCGGCCGCCGATGCGCCCATGGCCGCGCGCCGTGAGAAATCCACTTCAGCGGTCGTGGCGGGAGTTATGGGGTTTTCCAGCGTAAATGCCAGCGCGTTGCGCCTGCACGAGGCCACACAGTTCCAGCAGCCAAAACATTCGGTCGGCAGCCATTCGCCGGGCCGGTCGGGCTGGGCGGCCGCCGGGCAGGCCCTGGCGCACTGGCCGCAGCCGGTGCAGCGCTTTTCGTCATTCTTCAGCCGAAGCGCGGGACGCAGCGAGGCGAAGCCCAGCAATCCGCCCAAGGGGCACACATAACGGCACCAGAAGCGCGGCCGCACCAGATTGAGCGCCACGATGAGAAGAAACAGGGCGGCAATCATCACCGACCCCGCATAGGCCTGCCGGTCCACCTGAAAGAGCACGTTGCGCCCGAATTTGTACAGCGGTTCTGTCAGCACCTTCAGATGGAGCGGACCGGCATGCGGGTCGGCCTGGTAGACGGCGGTGCTGGAATCCTCCACTGCGTACTGTGCGGCGGGAAGCAGGAAGGTGGCCGTGCTGCGAAACAGCAGCGGGATGGGATCGAAAACGCCGGTCCAGTGCGCGCCGAACAGCGCCATCACCAGCAACGCAACCAGCACAACATACTTGACCCGGTGACCGGGTGTGCGCCTTTCGACGGGCGAGCCCACTGGACGCTTTGCGCAAAACCACGACGCCGCCGCGTGCACCGCACCGAGGGGGCAAATCCAGCCGCAGAAGAAACGGCCCAAGAGGACGGTCGCGGCCAGCACGATGAGCGCCGGTATGGCGACCACGGCAAGGCTGCGCGCGGCGAGGGCTGTTGACAGGGAAACGAGCGGATCAATCTTGAAGAAGAAATCCGCATCCACACTGGGAACGCCGTTTTCGGAAATCCGCACACGCAATGCCAGCGCGAAGAAGAGCACCAGAAACAGGACCTGCGACACCCGCCGCGTCCACTGCACCCAGGACCGGGGACGGCGGAATCTCACGCGATCTCCAGCTCCTTGAGGTTGAGCGACTTGTAGTCTCTTTTGCCCAGGCCGTAGGACTCGCCGACGGTCACCGTTTCAATCTTGGCCGGGTCGTTGCCGAGCAGTTCTGCGGCAAAGGCATCGAGCGCCACCAGGTCGATTCCCGCGGCCACGGTGTTCATCACCTTCACATCGGCCAGGTCGCCGCCTGTCGGCCCATGGGCCGTCAGGATGCGCGTTGCGTCCAGCAGGGCGATTCTGGGCTTCATGAAGGCCGTCAGCTCGGCAATGCAATTGGGAAGGTCCTGATGGAATTTTCTCCGGTTTTCAATGACACCCATGTAGTTCTTCATGCACGCCGTAATCCGCGTGGCACTGTGGTGCTTGGCCAGCGGACAACTGATAATCAGGTTGCAGTCCATTATGTCGGGATAGATGGGGATGCTGTCGAGGCGCTTGCCGCCTATCTTGACCTCGGCGAAACGGTTCTTGTCGAGATAAACGACCTCTGCGCCCGCCTCTTTGGCCGCCGCCTCGATGCCGCTGTTCTTGTAACACTTGGGTGCGTCATTGCAGGTGTTGTCGCCGACCTTTACGGTCTTCGCGCCCGCCTCAAGACACAGCCTCACAATGGCTCTCACCACCTCCGGGTGGGTGTTTGCTGCCTGCTCGGGCGTGCGGTCCCACCCCATGTTGGGTTTCACCCACACCACGTCGCCCTTGTTTACAAAGCGGCCCAGTCCGCCGATGGCCTTCAGCGCCTCTTCCGTAAGGCGACGCGCGGTTTCGTTCATGCTTGCCTTGGCATCACCCTTCCAGCGGGCAATGCACATGTCGGCGGGCGCGGCCGCCTGGGAAAGCGCGGGCAACTGGGCCAGCGAGGATGCGCCGATCACAGCCGAAGTCTTCAGGAATTCACGTCGGGTCGATTTCATTGCGATAAACCTCCGTGTGTCAAAGTTGCAACCATGCGTAAACCCGTGTCAGAGCCGCAGCCATTATATCAATACTTCGCCCGGGGAAAATAGTCGCCAAGAACGGAAAATAAGGCACTGCTGAGGGGGTAAAGGCACCCTGCCGCTTCGCCCGGCATGCACCTCCCCGGCCAAGTTCCCCCTCCACGGAAACACGTGGTAAAATACGCAGCAGCAGGGGTGTTGGAGGCCTTCCGTGCCTGCCCTGTTGCGGGTACAAAGTACCGATAATTCAAGCAAAACTACGCAATCCTATGGTTGAGTTAAGGGGGTTCCGCCTTTGCAGGTGAGAATTCGGTTATATCTTTGAATGGGACAATCCCCTACTGGTATAATAGGGTTGTCGTTGTGGTTGCAACGGCTCTTTTTTTTGACGGTTTCCGGTTCGTTTCACAATGGCAGGTGATTTGGGCCGGATCCGGCGCGTTATTTGCAGTGATGCCAACCCCCAGGAGCATATTCTTCCATGTGTTCATGTCACGCCGACACCGCTTCGGTGGTTGCCGAGATTGTGGCGCGCCATCCCGATGGTCGTAGCAGTCTCATCCCTGTTCTTCAGGAAATTCAGGAAAGCCTTGGCTACCTGTCCCCGGATTCGCTCAAGGAAATTGAGCGGCTCACGGGCATCTCGTCAAGCGAGAGCTATGGTGTGGCCACGTTCTACACCCAGTTCCGCTTCACCCCCCCCGGAAAGCACACAATTCAGGTTTGCAACGGCACTGCCTGCCATGTGCGCGCTGGCCAGGGCATTACCGATGAATTCAGCCGGACACTGGGCGTGAATGTGGGCGAAACCACCGCGGACGGCAATTTCAGCCTGGAAAGCGTGGCCTGTCTGGGCTGTTGCGCGCTTGCTCCGGTGGTTGCCGTGGACGGCAAGGTCTTCGCAGGGGTCACCACCAAGAAAGTGCCCGCCATTCTGCGCGAGTACAAAGCGGAAGGGACAAGGGAAGCGTTATGAGCCACATTTCCGAACGTTATACTCAGGCGCAGTCCCTCTGGCAAGGCCTTGAGGCAAGCGACGCGCCGGTGTTTTATGTGGGCGCCGCCACCTGCGGCCGCGCGGCCGGCGCCGGCGCGGTGATGGACCGCCTGCGCAGTGAAATTGCCGCGCGCGGCATTGACGCGCAAATAGTGGAAGTGGGCTGCCTCGGCCCCTGCTGCCTCGAACCGTTGATGATTGCACACAAGCCGGGAACGCCGGACATTTGCTACGGCAAGGTGGGCCCCGATGAGGCCGCCGCCATCCTGGAACGGCACGTGCTGGGTAATGATCCCTGCGCCGAATGGGCACTCGGCTGCATGGACGGCTCGCGCCTGGACGGCATCGGCCCGCTCATGGAGCACCCCATGCTCGCGCTTCAGGTGCGGCGCGTGCTGCGCAACTGCGGCCGCATTGACCCCGAATCGATGGACCACTATCTGGCCCAGGACGGCTACCGCGGCTTCCTGCGCGCTTTGGAACTGGGTCCCGACGGTGTCATCAATGAAGTGAAGAACGCCGGACTGCGCGGACGGGGCGGTGCGGGTTTCCCAACCTGGCGCAAATGGGAGTTTGCCCGGGCCTCGGCCGGTTCGCCCAAGTACCTTATCTGCAACGCCGACGAGGGCGATCCGGGCGCGTTCATGAACCGTTCGCTCCTTGAGGGTGACCCGCATGCGGTGCTGGAAGGCATGCTGATTGCGGGCCTCGCCATGGGTGCCTCAGAAGGCTATGTCTACTGCCGCGCCGAATATCCGCTGGCCATACACCGTCTGGAAATCGCCCTGACGCAAATGCGCGAGACGGGCCTGCTGGGCGAAAACATTGCCGGGTCGGACTTCACCTTTGACATTCATATCAAGAAGGGTGCGGGGGCATTCGTCTGCGGCGAAGAAACCGCGCTCATCGCCTCCATCGAGGGCCTGCGCGGCATGCCGCGGCCCAAGCCGCCCTTCCCGGCGGTCAGTGGCCTCTGGGGCAGGCCCACGGTCATCCAGAACGTGGAAACGCTGGGCAATCTGCCGCTGATCCTTCACAAAGGCGCCGAATGGTACTCCAGTATTGGAAGCGCGTCCAGCAAGGGCACCAAGACCTTTGCCCTCGCCGGGAAAATCGCCCGGACCGGTCTCGTCGAGGTGCCGCTCGGCATCACGCTGCGCGAGATCGTGTTTGACATCGGCGGCGGCATCGACGGCGGCAGGGCCTTCAAGGCCGTACAGACCGGCGGCCCTTCGGGCGGCTGCATCCCGGCGGAACAGTTGGACCTGCCCGTTGACTACGAATCGCTCACTGCGGCTGGCAGCATCATGGGTTCGGGCGGCATGATCGTGCTCGACGAGGATAGCTGCATGGTGGACATCGCGCGGTTCTTCCTGGGCTTCACCCAGCAGGAATCCTGCGGCAAGTGCGTCCCCTGCCGCGTGGGCACGCGGGCCATGCTGAACACGCTTGAGCGCATCAGCATCGGCGAGGGCCAGGCCAAAGACATCGCCAAGCTCCAGGAAATCGCCGAAACGGTGAAGCAGGGCTCCCTCTGCGGTCTGGGGCAGACGGCACCCAATCCGGTGCTGACCACGCTCCGCTATTTCGCAAACGAGTACGAGGATCACATCAGCAAGGGCCAGTGCACGGCCATGGTGTGCCAGAAGCTCGTGGGTTACCACATTGACCCCGAACGCTGCATCGGATGCGGCGCCTGCAGACGCTCATGCCCGGTGGAGGCGATTACCGGCGAAACCAAGAAACCGCACAGCATCGACGGGAAGGTCTGCATCCATTGCGGCGCCTGCCTGACCGTGTGTCCGTCTTCGGCGTCGGCCGTGTTCCGCACGAGCGGCGAATTGACCCGTGTTGAATCTGTCGAGAAACGAAAGTCCGCCGTCAAAAGCAGTTGACCGGCGGCCATGGGGATATGCAAAAAGTGAAACTTACCATTGACGACAAGGCGGTGGAGGCGCGCGACGGGGAGAACCTGCTCGACTGCGCGCTGCGCCATGGCATTGAAATCCCGCACCTGTGCGCCCATCAGGGTCTGACCGCCTACGGCGGCTGCCGCATGTGCCTGGTCGAGGTGGACGGCATGCGCGGTTATCCGCCGTCGTGCGCGACCCCCGCGGCCGAGGGCATGGTGGTGCGCACGCAGACCGAAGCCCTTCGGAAACTGCGCCGCAACATTCTCGGCTTCATGATGCTGGAACACCCCAATTCCTGCCTCGTCTGCGGCAAGCGCGAGTTGTGCGAGGAGTACCGGCCCACACCGGAAAAGGCGGGCCGCACCACCGGTTGCCATTCCTGCAACAACAAGTCGGGTTGCGACGTGCGACAGCTCGCGGCGGATTTGGAACTGAAGGAACTGCCCGAGGCGCCCATTTACCAACACCGGCCGCTGGAACGGCAGGCGCCCTTCCTGGACCGCGACCTGAACCTGTGCATTCTTTGCGGACGCTGCGTGCGGGTGTGCAAGGAACAGCACGGCTCGGGCGTAATCGACTTCGTGGGCCGCGGCAGCGCGGCGCACATCGGCCAGGCCTTTGACCAGTCCCTCCTCGAGGCGGGCTGCTCCTTCTGCGGTGCCTGCGTGGATGTGTGCCCCACGGGCTGCCTCTCCGACCGCTATGCGAAATGGCACGGCGCGCCGGACAAGCGCACCGCCACCACCTGCGCCTTCTGTCCGGAAGCCTGCCCCCTGATTGTGTCCTCCGTGGACGGGCATGTGGTCAGCACGCGGTCGGCAAACGCATCGATGCCGCTCTGCGTGCTCGGGCGCTTCTCCGTCGCCGAGTTTGTCAACGGCCTGACCCGGCTGGAGACACCCCTTGTTCGCGTGGGAACCGTGCTGCGTCAAACCGCTTGGAAACAGACACTGGAGGAACTCGCCGCACGTCTTGCCCTGTTTGAGGGCGAGTCCTTCGCGTTGGTGTGCGACACATCGGCCACACTGGAAGACCGGCTCGTTTTCAAGCGCTTCACGACGGACATCATGAAGTCACCCAACTATATCGAACTCGCCCCGGACGGACGGGGCTGGACCAACCCGGCTCAACTGCCCGGGGGGGTGCGCGCCGTCATCAGCGTGGGCGACTTGATCACCGCGGAGCAGGCCGGAGGACTGGAAGCGCTGGCGGTTATAGACTTTTTCCCGACCCCGCTCAGCGAGCGCGCCGATTTCGTGCTGCCCTCGACCGTCTTTACTGAGGTGGAGGGCACCATCCTGGACGCCCAGGAGGCGGCCCGTCCCCTGCACGCCGCCTCGCTCACCATTGGCGCGGCCCTGCCCGCCTGGCAGATTGTCACCGACTTGAGCCACGCTTTGGGCGCTGAAGGCCTGCCTTATGAGGATGTCGCATCCATCACGGCCGAACTGGGACTGAAGAAGGTCTTCCTGGCCCTCAACCGCACTGCCTCGCCGGCACCGGCGGTTAATCCCGCGCTACGCAGCGGCTTTTACCACAACCACCGCATTGAGGAACAGGTGAGCGGACTCCTTGAACTTCCCCAGGTGGAGGGTTGCGAACTTCCCAAATCCGCCGCAGAGGCGGAGGCGGTGGCCACGGCTTTTGCCACTCCGTCGCCGACACCGACGCCGTCCAACGGCCGTTTCAAGATAGTTTCCACGGCTGAAATCATTCCCAACACTTTTGAAATCATTATCGAAGCGCCCGAAGTGGCGCGCAAGGCGCTGGCCGGCCAGTTCTGCATCGTGATGGCCGACGCGGTTTCCGAGCGCGTGCCCTACACGCTGAGTGACTGGGACACCGAAAAGGGAACCATCACCCTCGTTGTGCTGGAAAAGGGCCAGTCGAGCCGCAAACTGACGCTGATGGACGCAGGGGACTGCCTTGCCCATGTGACGGGGCCGCTGGGTATCCCGCTCGACATCGCGAATTTTGGCAACGTGGTGCTCACCGGAGGCTGCTACGGCATCGGCGCCATCGTGCCCATTGCCAAAGCCATGCGCGCCGCAGGCAACCATGTGACCGTTGTCACCGAAGCCCAAAGCTGGTACATGGCCTATTACCGGGAGAAACTGGCCGGATTTGCCGACGAGTGCATCCCCTCCACCATCGACGGCTCCCTTGGCGAAAAGGGCCATTCCATGGACGTCGTGGGGCAGCGCCTGGCCGCGGGGATAAAGACCGATCTGGTCGTGGCCATTGGCTGTCCGTTCATGATGATGCTCACGGCCCGCGAAACGGCGCCCTACAACGTGAAGACGCTGGCCTCGCTCAACCCGATTATGCTGGACGGCACGGGCATGTGCGGCGCGTGCCGCATCTCGGTGGGCGGTGAAACGAAGTTTGCGTGTGTTGACGGCCCCTTCTTCGACGCGCACCAGGTGGACTGGGATGAGGTGCGCGACCGGCGCACGGCCTACGCCGCCGCTGAAATTCAAAGCGTCGGACGCACGGCGTCCGTCGCCGTAGCGCATAAACACCACGGCAACTGCGGCTGCGTCAAAGACGCGCTGAACGTGTGAGGGAACCATGGCAGTAGAGAAAATACCGCGGCAGGCAATGCCCGAGCAGGCGCCGGAAGACCGGGCGCACAACTTTGACGAGGTTCCCTACGGCTATCCCGATGCGGTGGCCGTGCTGGAGGCGAGCCGCTGTTTGCAGTGCAAAAAGCCGCGCTGCGTTGAGGGATGCCCGGTCAACAATGACATTCCCGGATTCTTGGGCCTCGTCAAAGAGGGGAAGTTCCAGGAGGCCGCGGAAAAGCTGAAAGAGACCAACGCGCTGCCGGCCGTCTGCGGACGGGTCTGCCCGCAGGAAGAGCAGTGCGAGAAGGTCTGCATCCTTGCGGTCAAGGGCGAATCGGTGGCCATCGGCCGTCTGGAGCGCTTCGTGGCCGACTATGAGCGCGAAAACGTTGAGATGCGCCTCCCCCAGCTTCCGCCTAAGACGGGCAAGAAGGTGGCCGTGGTGGGTGCCGGTCCGGCGGGCCTGACCGTAGCCGGCGACCTCATCCGCATGGGCCACGATGTGACAGTGTTTGAGGCGCTGCACGAACCGGGCGGTGTGCTGACCTACGGCATCCCCGAATTCCGTCTGCCCAAAACCATCGTGAATGCCGAAGTCGCCTTCCTTGAAAAAATCGGCGTCACCTTTGTCATGGACTACGTGGTGGGCCGCAACAGCACCGTCGGCGAACTGATGGAGAACGAGGGCTTCAATGCCGTCTTCATCGGCAGCGGCGCCGGTCTGCCGTCGTTCATGGGCATGCCGGGCGAGAATCTCGTGGGTGTTTACAGCGCCAACGAATACCTCACGCGATCGAACCTGATGAAGGCCTTCCTCTTCCCCAAGTATGACACCCCCCCCATCCGGCGGCAGAAGGTGATCGTGGTGGGCGGCGGCAATGTGGCCATGGACGCCGCGCGCACGGCGCTGCGCTTGGGCGGTGATGTGACCGTTGTCTATCGCCGTGCCATGGAGCAGATGCCCGCCCGCAAGGAAGAGATTCACCATGCCCAGGAAGAGGGCGTGAAATTTGACCTGCTGACCAACCCCACGCGCGTGATCGGCGATGACAAGCACCGCGTCACGGCAATTGAATGCCTCCGCATGGAATTGGGCGAACCCGATTCGTCCGGACGCCGCCGTCCCGTGGAAAAACAGGGTTCAGAATTCCAGATTCCCGCCGACACGGTCATCATCGCCATCGGCAACAAGCCAAATCCGCTTGTGCCCCAGACC
>CAITNO010000042.1 GCA_903893795.1 Candidatus Hydrogenedentota bacterium
CCCGCGAACAAATAGAAGGGCTATCACGAGAGAAGAATTGAAGCGGCTCTTTGAAATTGCACCGGAACACAGGCGTTTGTTGTACTGCGTGGCACTCGTTTCCGGATTACGGGTGGGAGAACTGCGGGCGCTGGCTCTTGACGATTTGGACACAGTAAACAATGGCCTGCGGCTCCATGCCGAATGGACCAAGAACAGAAAAGAAGGCTGGCAGCCACTTCCTGCAAGTATTGTCGAACGCCTTAAAGCCTTCGCGGAAAGTGGCGAACCGCAGGCGCTCTACCACCGGTTCAAGGTCAAACAGAGGCCCACTCGCGAGGTGCCGGAGAATCCGTTACTGTATGTGCCCAACAATCCTGCCGGCAGTCTGGATTGTGATTTAGCCGCCGCCGGCATTCCAAAAGCGACGAAGGAAGGCAAGATAGATTTTCATGCCTTGCGTGTCGCATTTGTTTCATTTGTCATTGAAGCTGGTGCCACAGTCAAAGAGGCTCAGCTGTTGGCCAGACACTCGGCGGCGAACCTGACTATGAATGTTTATGCGCGAGCACGGGAAGACCGATTATCAGAGCTGGCACACGCTGTGGGGGCTAGCATCATCCCCACGGGGAACACAACAGGAGCACAACAGAAAACAGCCCCTTTTGCAAGTAGCTGTGCGGGAAGAACTTATATGGTGGGCGAGGAGGGGCTCGAACCCTCATCCCCTTACGGGGAACGGATTTTAAGTCCGTCGTGTATGCCAGTTCCACCACTCGCCCAGGGAAATCAGTCTCTGCGAAACTGCCTCCTCCTTAGACGTTATACCACCCGGTGCGGGTGAATCAAGGCGTTTTACCGCGCCGTCGAACATGACACCGGGGGCGCCGACGATAGGTGTTGCACCGCTATCCTCTACACTGGCCGCACATCGGGTTCATACGCTTTGCGGCCCGTTCTCGGGGGAGATTGGGTTGCCATGCCTTCGTCGGCGCGGCATTTCGGGAGCGGGCTGTTGCTTTCGACTGCATCGCACAACGGACAAGGAGTGTCTTATGAGCAAGTACAACGGGAATCTCGGATTTTCGGTTTGTTTTGTGTTGTGTTCGGCGCTGTCGGCGTCTGGGGACGGAGCACCGGACGTGAAGAAGGTGAACACGGCCATAGTCCCGGTCCCAGGCGGGAGCGAGACCTGGATGTCGCGGCACAATGCGATGAATGCGCGGACGAAGGAGGGGCATGTCGATCTTGTGTATATAGGCGATTCGATTGTCGCGAGTTGGAAATGGGACGGGGAGCCGGTGTGGGATTATTACTAAGGGAAACGCATTGGGATGGTCCTGGGAATCTCGGGCGACCGGACGGAGCAGGTTCTGTGGCGTCTGCAGCACGGCACCCGCGTCGCTCATGCCGGACTTCGAGCAACCGAACGAGGAGGGACACCGCGTTTGGGCCGCGGCCACCGAAGCGAAGGTGGCGGAGCTTACGGGGGACACGCCGATCCCCGAGATGCCCGCGATACCGGAAGCGAAGGATAAAGGCTGAGGGCTGAAGGACGAAGAAAAGAATTAGAGATTAGCGCAGGTCCGGTTGTTCTTGTTTCTTCGTGCCTGCGATGGCTGGCCGAAAGGCCGGGCGGAGCAGCAGCCAGATGCCCAGGAAGGATAGGAACAGCCAGACCGTCAGGTAAGGGCCAACATCGTAGGGCTCGGCGTATCCGGGAACGGGGATGCGGGCCCACGTGGCATACCACCATTGCGGGAAAACGCGGATCTTGGGAACCCAGGGCATGAGCCAGGGAAAGCCGCCGTGGGAGATGAGGTCGAAGCACAGGTGCGAGAAGGCGCCGACACCCAGACTCCACAGCACAAAGCGTCCTTTTCGGGGGAATTCAGCCACTCTTGTTCCGTTGTGAAAAGCGGCAAGCCCCAAGTTCCAGACCCGTGCAGGAAAGCGGGTGCCTGAAAAGAAGCCCAAGCGTTGGGCGGCCATTTGCAGCGCAGCCCACAGGAGTAGTCCGCCGGGGATGCAAAAGCAAATCAACCCAGCCAAAGAGTGTCCGATACCCTGCGCGAAGTGTCCGCGAGAAAAGGCGCCGAAGGCATCCACAACGTCGGGCATGCCGGCACCCACACAGAGCGCCGGAATGTCGAAAGCGCCGGGCCAGCGCCGCCAGAGCGGCGCAATCAGTCCCTGATGTGATGGGAAACCAAAGGGCATAAGATTGCTGAAGGGTGAAGGTTGAAGGCTAAAGGATGAATAAAACCCTTTGAGAAATGTACCACCGCGCCGGGGGGTGAAGCGAATCGAAGGAACCGTGCCGCCTCCGCTTCTCCGGATGGAGAAAGGAATGCTCAGGCAGATTTTGGGGGAGGTCGGGAGGAGAATGCAGAAAAAATTGGAGGCGGCACCCGGATTTGAACCGGGGTATAAAGGCTTTGCAGGCCTCTGCCTTACCACTTGGCTATGCCGCCACCGTATGCTGAATTCTAGGCGATGGGCCAGGGATATGTCAAATCGATGACAATTGGGAAGCGAAGATATAGGGGACAAAAGGGTATAAAGGCTGAAGGCTAAAGGCTGAAGGGGAACAGGGAGGGATGGCAACCAGTGTTTGTTCGGATTTGTGGCTTTGCCGCAGAATGTTGGAGAGACAGGCGTCTTTAAGGAGGTGCATTATGCGGATCGCATGGATGACCGTTTTCATGACTGCGGTTTTCGGTTGTATCGGGTCCGGGGCGCAAGAGCAGGCTTGTACTGTGGACCAGTTTAGTCTGGGGCCGGTGCCGGCCGCCCAGGACCTGCGCACGATGGTGCGGTGTCATCTGGTGCGGCAAAGTTGCGCGTTGCTGGAGCAGGCCGCTGCAAAGCGGAAGGCGGCGTTCGATGCGGGCGCGTGGCAGGCTTGGCGCGACGGTGTGCGCCAGCGCGTGCGCGCGGCGCTGGGCGAAATGCGCTTTGGCGCCGATGGGCCGCCCCTCAATGTGCGGGCTGTATCCCGGCATGCGTTGAAGGGCTGCGCCGTTGAGAACGTGCTGTTTGAATCGCTGCCCGGCTGGGATGTGAACGCCTCGGTCTTTCTGCCCGATGCCGCCGCCTTTCCGCCGCCATGGCCGGCCATTGTGGTGCCCGTGGGGCACAGCGGCAAGCAGATGGCCGACTACCAGATCCCGGCGCAGTTCTTTGCCCGCTGCGGCTATGTTGCGGTTCTCTTTGATCCGCCCGGCATGGCGGGCGAAAAGCAGGGCGGCAACGACCACTTCATCGACGGGGTGCGCTGCTATCTTACCGGCCATTCGTCCAACCGCTATTTCGTCCTGGATGCGTTGCGCTGCGTCGATTATCTCGCCACGCGGCCCGATGTGGACATGCGGCACGGCGTGGGGATGACGGGCGTCAGCGGCGGGGGCACGACCACGACCTTTGCCGCGCTGCTCGATGAGCGCATTGCCGCGGCGGGACCGGCCTGCTGCGCCGTCCCAACGGCCTGCCATCCCATCATTGACGTGTATGCGCCCTGCGCCGAGACGCTCCCATGGAAACGCTTCGCCGACGGCTACGATGATGTGGACCTGCTCGCCGCCGCACTGCCCACACCGGTGCTGCTCATGGCGGGCGAGCGCGATGAAGTGTTCAAGATTGACTGGAGCAACCAGATTGCGGCCACCGTCACCGAATGCTTCAAGAAGGCGCAATCGCCCGAGCGGTTCCGCTATTTCGCCGATGCAGGCGGGCATGGCTATTCGGTGACCATGGCGCGCCAGTTTGCACTGTGGATGGACCGTTGGATTCGTGACACGCCTGGCCGGATAATCCCCGAATTTGGCAAGGACGACATTGAACTGGCCGACCCGAAACTGCTCCAGTGCAAGCCCCGCCTCGACGTCAACATGTTTACCGTCAACCGCGACCTAGCCGCGGTGTTGCATGAAAAGCGGTCCGGCCTGGATGTGCGCGAGGCGGCCAAACAACTCTGCGGCGTGACAGGTGTACCCGTCGTTCCGACAGCCCGGCTCGGCGCGAAGACGCTGGTGTGGTTTCACTGGCTGCAAGAGGCCATGCTCCAGACCGAGCCGGACATCGAGCTGCCCGTGAGTTTTCTCTACCCGGCGCGGGAAGGATGGAAGGGCGGTGCGGTGCTCTATTTCGACGACCGCGGACGCTGGAGCGACCTGCGCGGTCAGGGCCCGCTCACGGTGGTGACGCACTTTACCGAAAGGGATACCGACGGCCCGGCCATTCTGACGGTTGACCTGCGCGGTTGGGGTGACACGGCCTCGGCCGACATGCCCTATGACTTGGCCGGATGGGCGGATCGGTCCCGCTGGACCGCCTATGTCTCCGCCGCGGCGGGCGACCCCATTCTGGCGATGCGCATTCGTGACGGCCTGGCCGCGTTGGCCTGGCTGCGCAGTCGCGGTGAGATTGACCCGGCGAGGATTGTGGTGGGTGGGCACGGCATGGGCGGCATTGTCGCGCTGCATGTTGCGGCCATCGACGGACAGGTCGCGGGCGCGTTCAGCCTGAGTGGACTTGGTTCCTTTGAGAGCCTGGCCGCCTCCGAAAAGTATGTGTGGTCACATGAGGACTTTCTGCCGGGTGTGCTGCTGCACTACGACCTGCCGGAGTTGGTGAACGCGCTGCCCATGCCGGTGTTGATCGCCAACCCGCTGGACGCGGAAAAGAAGCCGCTGGATGCGGAGGCAGTTGCGAAACTGTATCCGCCCTGCGACGGGCTCACTGCTGCGCAGGAGAGTAGTGGACAGATGGTGCGGTTTGTTGCGGGGGTGATGCAGAAATGAAAACAAGATTTGTTGACCACGGAAGACTTGGGAATGCACGGAAAAGGACAAAGCAGGGAATCGGGGAGGATAGAAAGTGGAGAGCGGCGGAAGCATGAGCACTCATGCAGAATAAACATGAATGGAGATGATGGACAGGAGCAGGCAATCAGAGATTATCTCGCATCATCCTGTATATCCTGCTCATTCATTGTCAAAAGGTACCATGTCAATCGGGTGAGGAGAGTTCTTGGGGAATGGGGTCGGGAACAGCCTCGGTCGCCTTACTGGCGGGAGGCATGGGAAATACCCTGAATCCTTTTCCCGTGTCGGCGTGATATACTCCGCGCCACTTTAGGGCCTTTGTTTGAACCATAAACGGAAGCATGTTTAGTGCAACGACTCTTGAATCTCAGCAAACTGTCTCCCGCCAAGGCTCTTCTTTTGTGCATGGGCATTGGGTTTGTTCTTTGTCTTCCGGGACTCAAGCTGGGCCTGGTGGCGGACGACTACATGCACGTGGCCGTGCTGGAGAAGCTGCTTCCTCTCGGGGGGCCGCTGGACCTTTTTGACTGGGCGCCGGGGAATCCCGAGGCGCTGCAGCCGCGCATCGCCCACGGTCCCTATCCCTGGACAACGACTCCCAACGTGCGCGTGGTGTTCTTCCGTCCCCTTTCGTCCGCGCTCATCGCGCTGGACCATGCGCTGTTCAAGAACTGCGTCCCCATGCAGCATCTGCATTCGACGCTTTGGTATCTGCTCATCATCCTCGCGTGCCATTTGCTCTATCGCAGGAGTCTGCCCGGCGCGGTGGCATTTCTGGCACTGCTGCTGTTTGCGCTGGATGAGACGCACCTGTTTGCGGCGGTATGGCTGGCGAACCGCAACGCGTTGGTGGCGGCGGTTCCGGCATTGTTCGGCCTGTGCGCACATGTGCGCTGGCGCGAGGACGGATGGAAGCCCGGTCTGCCGCTGTCGCTGCTGGGCTATGGGCTGGGCCTGATGGGAGGCGAGACGGCGCTGGGCGCGCTGGCCTATCTGGCGGCGTACGAATTCTTTGCCGGGCCGGGGCGCTGGCCCCGGCGCTTGGCCGCGTTTCTTCCCGCGACCGCGCTGGTGCTGGTCTATCTGGCCGCCTACAAAACCATGGGCTACGGCGCGTCCGGGTCCGGATTCTACATCGACCCGATTGGCGAGCCCTGGTCGTACCTCTCCAAGGCGCCGGGGCGCATGTCGGCGCTCTTTGGAGCCAAACTGCTTGGATTTGCCGCCGACCTGTGGGCCGTGGGTTCCTTTATCCGGCCCTTGGCGGTGCTCTCGGGTCTTGCAGGAGTTGGGCTGGTCGTGGCAATCTTGAAGGCCCACTGGTCGCTCGTGACGGCGGGGGAGCGGCGTCTGCTGTCGTGGATGGTGCCCGGCGCGGTGCTGTCCATCCTTCCCGTGGCGGCGACGGTGCCGACGAGTCGCTTGTTGCTGGTGCCGTCGGTGGGGGTGTGCGCGCTGTTGGCGGTGGTGCTTCATGCGTGGTGGCAGGCGCGCAAAGCGGTTGCCGTTCCGCGGTGGGAGGCGGTGGCGTGCTGGTTTCTGGTGGCGGTTCACCTGGTGGTTCCCGTGGCTGTCTGGACAGGCACTTCGGTGGTGTTTTCAGTGGTGGGCAGGAAAATGGAGCGTGACGCCCTTTCGCCACAGACGGATGCGGCGATGGCCGGGGCAAGCCGCTTTGTGCTGCTTGTTGCGCCCGACCCCATGGTCAACGTGTATGTACCGATCATACGCGCCGTCACACGGCACGAATCCATGCCGGACAGTTGGCTGATCGTGTCGCCCAGTCCCTTCCCGCACCGGGTCCGGCGTACTGCGCCAAACCGGCTGGAGGTGGAAATCGTCGGCGGCAGCCTCGGCAGTCAACTGGCGGACTTCCTTTTCAGCAACGGGGAGCATCCCTTCCGCGCAGGCCACAAAGTGGCGTTGGCGGGGGCGACCATTACGGTGCTGGAGGCCAGCGAAGTCGGGCCGACGAAAATGGCCGTTGAGTTTGACCGCCCATTGGAAGATCCGGCGCTGCGTTTCCTCAGCGCCAAGAATGGATACTTGGAGCGCATGCCCTTGCCCGCTGTCGGGGAAACAATGGAGATTCCGGCACAGCGGAGTCTGATTTCCAGCCTGGGACGTCCGTAGACAATTGGGAATGAGGCATTGGAAAGACGGGAACCGCGACATGTCGGTGTGTCTGCGTGGTGAGTGGGGGATACAGGGTTGGGCGGATGGCCGTATCAGTGACTATAATGCAGGGTGTGCCGTCTTTGACGGGACAACAAAGCGCCGGAACCTTTGTAGAGGAGTTGTCATGTTTGCTCGTTGGTGTGCCATTTTGATGGTTTTGTTGATGCCGGTCGGCGTTGCACTGGCTGGGGAAGCCGCTCCGGGGTCGGTGCCTGTGATTCATATCACCGACCTGTATCATCCGCACAACGACCCGGACGATCATTTTGACCTGGCCACCGTCTTTGGCATGCCTGCATTCGACATCCGGGCCGTTGTCATAGACACGGGCAAGGAGGGCGTCGGGCGTCCGGGGCTGCCTGCGGTGCAGCAGATGATGCACATCACGGGCAAGACGGTGCCCTGTGCCACGGGGTTGGTGGAGAATCTCAAGTCGCAGGCGGACCGGTGCGAGCAGCAGCCCGCCGAGGCGCAGGCGGGCGTGAACCTGATTCTCAAAGTGCTGCGCGAATCGGACAGGCCGGTGACGGTGTTCTGCGTGGGCAGCCTGCGCGACCTGGCGGCGGCATACAACCGCGAGCCCGAATTATTGAAGACCAAGATGGCCCGTTGCTATGTGAATGCGGGCGATACGGCGGGGGCAATGGAATGGAACGTGGGCCTGGACCCGCATGCCTATGTGCGCGTCATGGACAGTCCGTTGCCAATTTATTGGATGCCCTGTTTTGGTGCCGACGGCTATCAGAGTTATTGGCATTTCCGGCAGGCCGACGTGCTGGAGGGTGCCCCGTTGGCCCTCCAAAACTTTATGGTCTACGCCCTGACGAAGCGGCCGGTGGCGGAACGCGACCCGATTGCGGCGCTGAACGACCCTATTGCCCCGAAGGTGCGCGAGAAAATTTGGGGAGACCTGCGCAACATGTGGTGCACCGCGGGATACCTGCATGCGGCGGGGGTGGACAATGACACGTTCAGTTTCCGCAAAGTGCCCGTGCATCTGGACAACAACGGAACCAGCCGGATAACCAACGGAAGCGACGGGTTGCAGGTGTTGACTTTCCACGTCGAGGATACGGCGGCATACAGTGCGTCGATGGGAAAGGCGTTGCGCGAGATTTGCTCGAAACTGGGGACGGCAGGCAATTAACCGTCGCGCGGGGCGATTCTCGACGGGTATTAACGGCCTACGGCGTTGACAAGTTTGCTGACAATGGGGATGTTGTACCCCATGTGCGCGGCGACGCCCGCAGCGATGAACAGGATCAGGAGAACGGTCACGAGCGCCCCGATCTTGTGCGCAAACGTCTCAAGATCATAGGTCATCTCCGGCTGGTTGGCTCGGTGGGCTGTCGGTGAGCACGGCGCCAATGGCAGTAAGCAGCTCGTCGGCCGAGTAGGGCTTGTTCAGAATGGCGGTGTGCGGGTCCGAAGGTAGGCTGGGACCCAGCAGGTTGAAATCGTGGGCGCTGCAATAGACCACGGGCAGTTCGGGGCGGATGCCGCGCAGGATCTTGGCCACTTCGCGGCCGCTGCGGCGCGGCATGACCACATCCAGCAGCACCAGCGAGAGGCGGGCCGCGTTCTTTTCGAAAAGCTCCACCGCCTCGGCGCCGTCGCGGGCGCTGAGCACGTTGAATCCGGCCTTCTCCAGCACGGTCACAGCAAGGCGCCGGACCGTGTCATCATCCTCGGCGACGAGGATGGTTTCCCCATGGCCGCGAATGCCGACCGATCCCGACGGCAGCCCGGGAAGGGGGGCGGCGGCCGAGGCCGGTCCCAGATAGATGGGCAGATAGACGCGGAACTCGGTGCCCTGGCCGGGCTTGCTGGAAACCTCGATAATTCCCTTGTGCTGGCGCACGATGCCGTACACGGTCGCCAGACCGAGACCGGTGCCCTTGCCCACCTCCTTGGTGGTGAAGAAGGGCTCGTAGATGTGCTCCATCACATCGGGGGCTATCCCCTCGCCGGTGTCGGTAACGGAGAGCAGGATATGCCCACCGGCATCGGCACCCTCATGCACGGCGGCAAGCGTCTCGTCAACCTCGACGGTTTTCGTCGCAACGCAGAGCGAACCACCTTCGGGCATGGCGTCGCGCGCATTGACGCAAAGATTGGTGAGGACCTGCTCGATCTGTCCACGGTCGGCCCAGACGGGCGGGAGCGGTGTCTGAAATGAAGTGGACAGTTCTATCTGGGCACCGAGCAGGCGCCGCAGCATCGTGAGCAGGTCGGGCGCGATCTCGTTGAGGTCGAGCGCGGTGCAGCGGACCATTTCACTGCGGCTGAACATGAGCAACTGCCGGACCAGTTTGGCAGCCCGGTTGGACGCGAAGATGGCCTCGCCCAGTTCGCGGTATTCCTCACTCTCGGGGGCGAGTGTGGAGCGCACCATTTCGGTGTAGCCGCGGATTGCCTGAAGGAGGTTGTTGAAATCGTGGGCCACTCCGCCCGCAAGCTGGCCGACGGCCTCCATCTTCTGCGACTGTCGGTACTGGGCCTCAAGCTGCACCTCGCGCGTCACGTCGCGCGACACGGCCACATAGTTCACCAACTGCCCGTCGGTGTCGAACACGGGCGACACCGTTGCCTCGCACTCGTACAGATCCCCGTCGCTGCGCTTGTTGATGAAATGGCCCCGCCAGGGCTCGCCGCGGCTCAGGCAGTTCCACATGGCGGTGTAAAATGCGGCGTCGTGGCGTCCGCTCTTGAGCAGCGACGGCGTCCGCCCCATGACGTCGGCGCGGTCGTATCCCGCCATGACCTTGAAGGCGGGGTTGACGTACAGGATGCGCTGTTCGGCGTCGGTGATCAGGACGCTTTCGGCGGCCTGGGCAATGGCCTCGTGCAGCCGGGCGCGCTCCAGCTCGGCAAACTTGTGCTCCGTGACATCGCGCATGGCGATCATGTGCGGCGAATCGGGGTCCTCGCCAAGCTCCTTCACCGTCACCTCAAGGTAAGCCACGCTGCCGTCGGCCCGCACCCCCACGGCCTCGCGGGCGAACACGGTGGGCAGCCCGTCGGGCAGGAAACGGGTAACGGGCTGGCCGGCCACCGAATTTTGGTCGACACCGAAAATGCGCATAAAGCCGTTGTTGGCCTCCAAAATGCGGCCGTCCTGCTCCACGGCCACCCCCTCGAAAACCATTTCGAGCAAGTGCCGGTAGCGTGTGCGGGTTTCAGTCAGTTCGGCGGAACTGAGGTCTTCCAGCAACTGCCGGTAGAACTTGATCACCATGATGGCGCCGCCCATCACGATGTAGAAGCCGAGGGGGATGTCGGCGAGGTTCACCTGGGGGAAATATCGGGGTAGCAGGCAGAGCAGCAGCAGGTTGGTGAGCAGGAAGCAGCCGGCTTCCACGGCGGGCATGTAGATGCTGACCAGCGCCATGGGAAGGGACATGTACATGAGCGGCCAGGGGTCAAAGGTGTCGCGGTGGAACGCGGAAAAACAGATGATGCACAGGGACATGAGAAAGGCGAAGATGAACGCCGCGGGCCGCGACCGGCCGGAACCGTTCAGCCAGTAGGCGACGACGACCGCAAAAAGGGCGGGCAGGGCCAGTTTGACAAGCAGATCCCCTCGGGGAATGAGATCTGGACGAAAGGCCTGCACGAGCAGGGCCGCCACCACGAGAAGATAGGCCACGGCGAGAATGCGGCTGAAAAGGCCTGCCTGACGGTGCATTTCCGGTTCCTGGCCCTCCCCGGGCGCCTGCACCATCCAGCCCCGCATTTTTTGCCAGGTATTGCGTGCGTCACGTTGGACGTTTTCCACTGCCATATTCCGCCCCAATGCAAGTCTGCCCGATTGCGCCCCTCTGCCTGGGATTCCAAGCTTCAGGGAACGGCTATTATAATAACATCATGGTGTTCAAAGTGCGAACAGTTGGGTTGACCCGGGGGGGCGGGTCCGTTAGACTTTTATATCCCCGGATGCCGCAAGGGCGGCGCCGCCGGGGATCAACATGCGGGAGCACCTTTTCCAATGTTTCTATCCCTTCGCAGAACGGGCGCGGCGCTGTGCGGCGCGCTGACCATCGCAGCCCTCTTCGCGGCCGTTCCGGGCTGGGCCGGGCAAACGAGAACCAAGGACCAGACCATCATGGACAATCCGGACTGGAAGGCGTCGTGGATTTGGGCGGCGCGGGAGAAGTACGACGGGTACAACGACACGGTGGAGGCGCGCAAGACCTTTGACCTGCCCGCGCCGGGCACGGCCACGCTGCGCATCACCGCGGACACCTTTTACCGGGTGTATGTGAACGGCGAATGGGTGAACGACGGCCCGGGCCGTGCCTGGCCGGAGCACTTTCAGTACGACATCATCGACGTGACGCCGCAACTGAAGGAGGGCGCGAACGAGATTCGCGTGGTCGCCAAGTTCTTTGGTATCGGCACTTTTCACCAGATTCCGCTGGAGGCTGGGCTGCTGGCGCAGGTGGACGTGACACCGAAGGCGGGCGGCACGCCCGTGCGGGTGGTGTCGGACGGCACCTGGGAGGTGCGCGATGCTTTGGGCTGGGCCAAGGCCGCGCCGAAGCAGTCGGTGCAGATGGGACCGTCCGAGATTTTCGATGCGCGCAATGCGCCGGAAGGTGATGCCGGCTTTGCGCCTGCCGTTGTGCGCTATGCGGCCGCAGACGGTCCCTGGAAAAACCTTGAGCCGCGCGACTGCCCCCTGCTCACGCGCAAGCCCTTTGCCTTCAAGGCGTTCCATGGCGCGACCGTTGTGGACCATTCCCCCTGGCAAACCTTCGCCTTTCCGACCGCGCCGTGGATTTATGGCGGCGTGGTGTGGGCAAACAACAATGTTGCCATCTCAGGGGCGTTTGCAACCGTGGTCGATCTGGCCCAGGCCGGTGATTTCACGTTGGACGCCGATGAAAACAATGTCGTGATCGACGGCAAGCTGGCGAAGAACGGCAGGGCCTTGCTGGAGCCGGGCAAACATTTCGTGCTGGTGGTGCTTTCCGAGTACTTCGGCCACTGGCGGCACAACACGGAACTGCACATGAAGTGCGGTGCGCCCATGACGCTGCGCAATCCGATGAACGACAGCACGGAAACCCCGTGGTGCTATGCGCCCTTCGAGGGCGGCAAATTCGCCTGCGGCGACACCGAGTGGAAATTGAAATCCGAGGCTGACCGCAATGCCATTACGGCGCGGCTGGACGGGCTGGCGAAGGACCATGCCGAAAACAGCGGAACGCTGGCGGCGTTCAAGGAACGGCTTGGCGGCGTGGCGAAGATCGTGGGCAAGGGGGAATGGACCGAGTCGCCCCACTTCCTTTTTGAGGAACGCAGGCCGCTGAAGGATGCCAAGCCTGTGGTGGACAACGCCGACACGGTGGTGAAGGGCGACGGTGCCGTGACGGTGCAGCCCAACGCCGACGGCGATGTGGAACTGTGCTACGACCTGGGCGAGCAGAATGTCGGCCACTGGCAGTTTGAGATTGAAGGTGAGGCGGGACTGACCGTTGATCTGTCCGGCGTGGAATACATCACGCCGAACGGGCGCGTGCAGCACACCGAGCGATACCGCAACACCATGCGCTACGTCTGCAAAGAGGGCGTGAACACCTACACGAGCCTCATGCGCCGGTCGGGCCGCTTCATCTTCATGACGCTTCGCAACCAGACCAAGCCCGCCACGCTGCGCGGGTTCCGGCTCGTCGAATCCACCTACCCCGTGCAGCCCATCGGCCAGTTTGCGTGCAGCGATCCCCGGCTCGGCAAGATTTGGGACATCTCGGCGCGCACGCTGAAGCTGTGCATGGAGGACACCTTCACCGACTGCCCGCTCTACGAGCAGACGCACTGGGTGGGCGATGCGCGCAATGAGTCTGTCTTTGGCTACACCGCCTTCGGCGCCGATGATTTGGCCAAGCGCTGCATCAAACTGACGGCGCACTCGCTCGACCACTACCCGATCACGCTTTGCCAGACGCCCTCGACGTGGCAGATTCTGCTGCCCGCATGGAGTTTTCTGTGGGGTATCAGCGTGTGGGACAACTACGTGTATTCGGGCGACCGCGATTTCCTGGAATGGGCCTATCCGTACATGGTTAAGAACTTGCGCGGTGCGGCGCAGTTCTCCGACAGTCGCGGCCTGTTCAGCGGGCCCTTCTGGAACATGTTCGACTGGAGCGGCATTGACGACGGCCACAACACGGTGATTCACTGCAGCATGTTTGCCATTGGCGCGTGCGACGCGGCCATCAAATCGGCGGCCGTGCTCAAGAACAACAAGGACCTGGTATGGCTCGGCGACTACCGCAAGCAGTTGCTGGACGGGATCAACAAGCTTTGGGACGACCAGAAAGGCGCCTATCCGGACAGCGTGCATGAGGACGGCAAGGCGAGCGAGAAGACCAGCCTGCACACGGGATTCCTGGGGCTGCTCTACGACATCGTGCCCGATGACTACCGCGCCCGGGTGCTTGACTGGGTGATGAACCCGCCCAAGGGCGTGACGCCGGTCGGTTCGCCCTTTGCGATCATGTACCTGTTCGACGCGCTGGAAAAGATGGGCAAGTCGGACGAGATCATCAAGGCCATTTACCGCGACTACCAGCCCATGCTTGACATGGACGCCACGACGGTGTGGGAGACTTTCGCGCGCGGCACCACCGGCAGCAAGGGCTTCCCCACGCGCAGCCACTGCCACGCGTGGTCCTCGGCGCCGGTCACCTTCCTGAACCGCATCATCCTCGGCATCCTGCCGGACGCCATTGGCGGCGCAAAATACCGCATCAGCCCCAGGCTCAACGGACTGGACTGGGCCAAGGGCGTGAGCGCGGGCATCAAGGGGCCCGTGGAGGTGGAATGGAAGCGCGTGGGCGACACCGTCACGGTGGAGGCCAAGGCCCCTGCAGGCGTGGAACTGCGCTTTGACCGCAATGATTCGCTGGCGGGCCTGAAGGTTGTGTTTAACGGAAAGCCGGTGAAATAATCCGCGGGGATGCGGAGTCACTAAAGGACGGGACACGGACACAGGGACAAGCACATTCCCAAATCCAATTTGGGAACGGGGAAACAGAACGTCTTCTTTCTTGACGGAGGTGATTTGTCATGGCCGATACATTGGAACAACTGGAAGCATTGCTGGACGACTTTAACGCTGATGTTCGTCTGAAAGCGCTCACCACCCTGTTGGAGCGGGCAAAGACGGGGCAGGTGAAACTGCCGCCCCGCGGCGAATCGTTCAATATGCACTGCCACTCGTTCTTTTCCTTCAACGGGTACGGATATTCCCCGACGGGATTGGTCTGGCGCGGCATGAAGCAGGGACTCATGGCAATGGGCCTGGTGGATTTCGACGTGCTGGACGGCGTGGCGGAATTCCAGGAGGCCTGCCGGCTGGCCTGCATGCCTTGCGGCGCGGGGATGGAGACGCGCGTGTTTGTGCCCGAATTCGCGGACCGCGAGATCAATTCGCCCGGAGAGCCGGGCATCAGCTATCACATGGGCATGGGCTTTGTGCCCGGCACGGTGGTGGAACCGGCGGTCGCGGCGAGTCTGCGCGAGCAGGCCGGGGCGCGCACGGGGCGTATCGTTGAGCGGGTGAACACCCTGCTGTCCGAGATCGCCCTGGACTATGCCGAGGACGTGCTGCCCCTGACACCCGCGGGCAACGCCACGGAGCGCCATGTGTGCGCGGCCTATTATGCCAAAGCGCAGGAAACCTATCCGGACCCCGAGCGGCGCGCGGCATTCTGGGCGGCGAAACTGGGGCTGGACGCGGAGGCGGTGAAGAAGAACCTGGACGATGCCCCCGGCTTTCAGGGGATAATCCGCACCAAGACGATGAAAAAGGGTGGTGTGGGCTATATTGAGGCGAAGGGCGAGGATTTTCCGACGGCGGATCAGGTGAATCATTTTGCGCTGGCCAACGGCGCTATTCCCGTGTTTGCGCTGCTCGACGGCACCTCCTCGGGCGAGCAGTGCATGGATGAACTGCTGGACGTGATGCAGGCGGGCGGCGTGGCGGCGGTGAACATCATTCCGGACCGGAACTGGAACATCAAGGACCCCGGGGTGAAGCGGGTGAAGGTGGCGAAGTTTTATGATTTTGTGGAGAAGGCCAAGGCGCGCGACCTGCCCATCTTCGTGGGCACCGAAATGAACGCCCACGGCCAGCGTTTTGTCGATGATTTTGCCGCGCCCGAGATGGCGCCGCTGCACGGGGTGTTCACGGCGGGCGCATGGCTGCTGCACGCGCACACGCTGCTGCAGGCACGGGCGGGGATGGGTTACCTGAGTCCCTGGGCGGGCCATAATTTTACCTCCACGGCGGAGAAGAATCGGTTTTATGAAGCCTTTGGCAGGGCGGCCGCGACGGCGCCGTCAGGGGCGCTGGGCCAGATTGGGCCGGACTTGAATCCGGCGGAGGCGCTGCGTTCGGTGTCGGAATGACATTGGAAGTTCCATACCGTAAAAGGCCCGGCACGGTGCCGACGCACCGGGCATGGCTGTGGTATGATTTGGACAAGGCAGATTGTTCCCGAAGTGTGTCTTTTCGAGCTAAAGAAAAGAACGCTACGGTGTACTGGCACCCGACAATAAAAGGAGGGAAGTGATGGGCAAGATACATTTTCCGGGACTGGCGTGCGCGCTGGTGATTGGCCTTCTGGCGGGATGCGTTCCCGCTCCGCCGCCCCCCCCTCCGCCCTCGGTGCCCCTGGGGCCGCAGACCAAGGCGGAAGTGCTGGCGCTGATACTGCCCGCTCTGGCGCCGATCGAGGCCGTGCTGGCGCAGCCGAAGGGGATGGGCGGCCTGAGCGAGGCGGCCCGCGCCTCGGTGATGACACAGTTGCGCGAGGCGGTTTCCAAGTACGGCAGCATGCCTTTCGGCCGCGAGGCGCTTCACGAGGCGGGCTACAGGCTTGCCGATCTGGGCAAGCAGGCCAGCGGGCAGGAAAGATGGAAGGTGGCGCTCACCTGCGTGGACGCGTTCGATATTCTTCAGATGGAAAGTGTGGGCGTTTCGCGGCTTGGGGAGAAGGCCAAGGTCATGATGGAGCAGCCCACGGTGCGTGTGCGCGGTTTTCTGGAGGACAAGGAAAAGAATGAACTGTACGTGTTTTTGGAAATGGTGAACCGCAAGACCATGGAAGTGCAGAAGGTGCAGATGCGCGAGGGCGAGGAAAACGGCGGCATCCGCCTCATCAAGGTCATCGGCCGCAACCAGAAGGTGCGGGTAGAGTACACGAGAATTCCGGGGCTGATCTTTGACGTGGATTTTGAGCCGAAGGGAATGTAGTGGGGCACTTGAAGGCTGAAGGCTGAAGGCTAAGATAATTGCCGTGTGCGCCGGAAGGTGCCGGGCTTGGTAAACAGAGAACGCGCGGACTTGCCTTTGCGGGGCAAGTCCGCGCGATTTTTGTGTAAGGGGGTTGGGGGCTATTTCCAGGTGGCTGTTGGGGGGGTGATGTAGTCGGCGTAGCGGTCGGCCACCTTGGCGTCGTCGGCGTTGCCGCCGTGGATATACACACGGTAGTTGAAGGACAGCGAATCGCCCTTCTTGAGCAGGTAGTCGCCGTTTTCAGGGATGAGTCCCTTGTTGTAGGCTTCCTTGCTGAAGTGGGAATAGCCGAAGCAGTTAGCGCCCATCAGGCCGTAGTCGCGCACGTGCCAGCTTGTCGGATAGCGCAGGTTGGTTGGCGTGTCGAAGACGGCAATGCCGCGCAGGCCCGCCTTGGGCACGTCGCCGGAGAAATCGCACCAGGGCGAGGGCTTGCCCCAAAGCGTCTTTTCGCCCTTGTCGCCGAGCGCGTTGGTGATGAGGGCCTTGCCGGCGCCGCAGATGTCGCTGCGCATGCGGAGCGCGACAATGCCGCCTTCCTTGGTGTCGCCGAATTTTACGTCGCCGTCGGTGGCGGTGAACACAATGTGCTCGTCAATGTAGCGGCCCTTCTCGGGCACGGCGTAGAAGCGGTATTCGCGCTCCTCACCGACGACGGTCTTGCCGTCCTTGTCGGTCCAAAGGTCCTTGGAGAGAATCCAGCCGTAGGCGTCGCCGGAGCCGAAGGTGACGTCCTGCGCCTTCTGCAGGCCCGCGCCTTCCTCCTCCATCCAGCAGTCGGCGCCGTTGACGTCGCCGTAGGCGCTCCACATCGACTTGTGGTGGGGATGGTCTTTGTGTTTCTCGTCGGCATCGGTGCTCATCGGGTAGTTGCGGGTGAGCGTCACGCCGCCCTCGGAGTTGATGGGCCACAGGAAGGGCTTTTTCCAGTCGGCGCCATAGTAGTAGGCGGTCAGCAGTTTGCCGTCAATGGTCACGTCAATGATCTTGCCGTCCGGCTTGGGCGTGAGCAGCACATGCGGTGCGCCCGCCTTTTCCACCTTGACGGTGAGCTCTTTCTCCTCGCCCGCCTTCAGTTTGTCCAAAATGAAGGTCAGCTTGCCGTCGTGCAGGGTGGCCGGGCAGGCATCCCTGCCCTTCTTGTCCACCACGGTGATTTTGCCGTCCGCCGCGGGGCCGGAATAGTCGAGCGTGACAGGGGCAAAGGCCGCATCGGTCTTGCCGCCCTTGACAGTGAGGGCTTTGCCGTCCAACTGGGCCACGGCGGGCAGCGCCGCCAGCGCGGCGGCGAGGGCGAGGGTAAACCAGTGCTTCATGATGAAATCCTCCGGGATCTTGGGGTTCGGGTAAACAAACAGGATCACTGTAGCACAGCCGCAGGGACGCCGCCAAGCCAAAATATGACGCGGGGACTTGATTTGGGGGATGCCGGTGCTTAGGCTTTGCGCTGGGCCTCGCGCTCAAACCAACAAGAAAGAGAAAAGTATGAACAAGGGACTCGGTGAAGCTTTTTCGGTGATAGACCTGTGGATTCGTGCCCTCTTTAATGCGATTGAGTCGACGGTGTTCCTGCCGTTCAATTTTGTCTTCGCACTGTTCAATTAGGCGGTGTCGTCAGTCTAGAGGAAACGGGACCCATGGAACCCATTTTGGGGTCTCTGACTGGGTGCGCGGTGGTCTTTGCGCGGCGCTTGGCGGGCGTGCCACAATGTCACCCGGTCCGGGCAGGTGCCGGGACTTTCCGGTAATCCTTATCAAAAACGAGGGAGAATTATGAAGATGGGCATCGTACTGGGACTGGACGTGGGCACGAGCGGGACCAAGGCCATTGCCATGGACGAGACCGGAAAATTGCTGGCCTCGGCGCTGGTGGAGTATCCGTTGCACAGTCCCAAACCGGGCTGGGCGGAGCAGGATCCGGCGGATTGGAAGCGTGCGTCCTATGAGGCGCTGTCCGCGCTGGCGGCGAAGGTAAACCCCGCTGAGGTCAAGGGTCTTGGGCTGACGGGCCAGATGCACGGGTCGGTGTTTCTCGATGCCAACAACGAGGTGCTGCGTCCGGCCCTGCTGTGGTGCGACCAGCGCACCTCGGCGCAGTGCGATGCGATCACGGCGAAGGTGGGGGAGAAGCGTTTGCTGGAGATGGTGTCGAATCCGGCTCTCACCGGGTTCACCGCGCCGAAAATCCTTTGGTTGCGCGACAATGAGCCGCACCTCTATGAAAAGCTGCGCAAGGTGCTGCTGCCGAAGGACTATATTCGCTGGGTGCTCACGGGTGAATATGCCACGGACGTGGCGGATGCGTCGGGCACGTTGCTGTTTGACGTCAAGAACCGCTGCTGGCACATAGAGCTGCTGTCTCTTTTGGGCATCGATCCGGACTTCCTGCCCAAGTCCTATGAAGGTCCCGAGGTGACGGGAGTACTGAGCGCCGAAGCGGCGGCGAAGACGGGGTTGCCTGCGGGCATTCCGGTCATCGCGGGCGGCGGCGACCAGGCGGCGAACGGTGTGGGCTGCGGCATCGTGCGCAAGGGTGTGGTTTCCGCATCGCTCGGAACGAGCGGCGTGCTGTTTGCCTTTGCAGAGGACGTAAGCACCGACCCGGAGGGCCGGGTGCACACCTTCTGCCATTCGGTGCCGGGCAAGTGGCACACGATGGGCGTGGTGCTGAGCGCGGCGGGCTCGCTGCAGTGGTTCCGCAACCAGTTGTGGACGGAGGAATGGGCGCGGGCGAAGGCGGAAGGGCGCGAGGTGTACGAGGAGATTACTGCGGCGGCGGAGACGGCCCCGCGCGGGTCGGAGGGGTTGCTGTTCCTGCCCTACCTGACGGGCGAGCGCACCCCCCATAAAGACCCCTTTGCGCGGGCCGCGTTTATAGGACTGTCTCTGCGCTGCACCAGGGCCTACATGTCGCGCGCGGTGATGGAGGGGGTGGCCTACGCCATGAACGACAGCACCGAGATCATGCGCGGCATGGGGGTGGAGGTGTCCGAGGTGCGCTGTTCCGGCGGCGGCGCGCGCAGCGCTTTCTGGCGGCAGATCATGGCCGACGTCAATGATGCGCCCATGCTTACCATCAACGTGGACGAGGGCCCGGCCTACGGCGCGGCGATTCTGGCGGCGGTGGCGGCGGGCCTGCACAAGGATGTGGGCGGTGCCTGCGACGCGATCATCCGCGAGACGAGCCGTCTGACGCCCGAACCGGCCGCGGTGGCGGATTACGGACGGTGGTTCCGCGAGTATCAGGCGGCGTACAAGGCGCTCGCGCCCGGATTCAAGCGCGCGGCGGCAATGATCTGAATAATGAGGAATAGAAGAGAAGCGGCACAAGACTTGAGATGGCATGAACCGATGCTCAACAGGCCTACCGCATTCAATCCTGTTCATCCTGTCTATTCATGCAGATGATTCCGTCTATTACCTCATTCCTTCCCCTTCGTGATATTCGTGCCTTCGTGGTTCAAATATCATATAATCCCGTACATGCCGTATGAACCCGACATTGATGTGCGCAGGAATCTTCTGGAACTTGACCCGGGCTGTTTTGACGACGCGGAGTATGACGACTACGTGGCGATGCTCGCACGGCGTCTGGCGGCGAAGCCGCTGCGCAAGTTCAATGCCACGGACCTGTATGCGGCCATACGGCACAATGTAGGCCTGCAGTGGCTGATTCCGCTGGCGATTGCCCGGCTGGAGGAGGAACCCTTTGCGGCCGCGGGCGAGCATCCCGGTGACCTGCTGACGGCAGTGCTGGAATCGGACACGCGGTTCTGGCTGGACCGGCATGATTTGTGGTTGGTGATGGTGGAGATTCTGGGGCAGGCGCTGACACAGGCCACGGATGCGGCCGAGGCGGCGTGGCGCGCCGAGCATCCCGACGACACGGACGAAACCGGCGAGATGTGGATGCCCGGCTATCTCGGCGATGATTTCATGGGCGCATTGCTCCACTTCCGGGGCATATACACCGAATGACGCGCGGCACCGCGCGATAAGGACATTTGCATGCCCGAGCACATTGAAGCGGTAACCGGGGAGGAGCATGTTGGGCTGAGGCTTGACGTGTTTCTCGCCGAGGTGATCGAGGACGCGACCCGGTCGTTTCTCAAGAAGGTGATCAAGGACGGACACGTCACGATCAACGGGCAGCCCTGCGGGCGGCCCGCGCGCTCGATGGTGCTGGACGATGTGGTCGCGGTGGAGATACCCGAGCCGCCGCCCGCCATACCCGAACCGGAGGACATACCGCTTGACATCCTTTATGAGGATGCCGACCTCGTCATCGTCAACAAGCCCGCCGGGCTGGTGGTGCATCCTGCGCCGGGCCACGACAACGGCACGCTGGTGAATGCGCTGCTGTTTCATTGCACCGACTTTGAGCGGGCCGGGGCGGACATGCGGCGGCCGGGGATTGTGCACCGTCTTGACCGGGACACCTCCGGCGTGATGGTGGCGGCGAAGACGGCCCGGGCGTTTACGAGTCTTGCGGAACAGGCGGCGGCACACTCTTTCGACCGGCGCTACCTGGCGCTGGTGCGCGGCGAATTTCAGGAGAAGCGGGGGCGTATCAATGCGCCCATGGGCCGCAGCCTGGTGGACCGCAGCAAGATGGCGGTGACGGGGACCCATGCGCGCGACGCGGTGACCAACGTGGAAACGCTGGAGCGCTTCGGCGTGGCGTCACTGGTGGCGTTGCAGTTGGAAACAGGACGCACGCACCAAATCCGCGTGCACATGCGCTTTGCGGGGCGTCCCGTGCTGGGCGACCCGGTCTACGGGGTGACGGATTTTCGCTCGTGGGGTGTTCCACCCGAGACGTTGGACGCGCTGAATGCGCTGCAGGGCCAGGCGCTGCACGCGGAGCGGCTGGGCATAACGCACCCCACAACGGGGGAGCGGATGACGTTCCGGTCCGACCTGCCTGCGGATTTTCAACGGGCTTTGGACGAGTTGAGAAAACTTTGAGCGCAGAGGCGCGGAGACCGCAGAGGAACGCGGAGAGAACTGAAGACAAGGGAAGAATGACAACCACGGAATACACGGAAGCACACGAAAAAGGCTGAGAAGAGTTTGAATTTGAGATCTCAGATGTGAGATCTGGGATGTGAGGACAGGTTGCTGTCCGGGTGGGATGGATGTGGGTGACCGGCCTGGCTCGGTTCTGTTCTTCTGTGAGAATCCGTAATGGCTTTGGACAAAGGATTCTGGGTTATGCGAATACATTTCAGCGGTATTGGCGGGACGGCGATGGTGGCCGGGGCACGGCTGGCGATGGAGGCGGGATGGGAGGTGCGCGGAAGCGACAACCCGCTCTATCCGCCCACGTCGGACATGGTGGCGTCGCTGGGGGTGCAGGTGTATGAGGTCTATGCCGCCTCGAACCTGGACTGGAATCCGGACGTGGTGCTCCTGGGCAATGCGTTGAGCCGGGGCAACGCGGAAGTGGAGGCGGCGCTGTCGCGACGCATGCGCTTTGCCAGCCTGCCCGAATGGCTCAAAGAGCACGTGCTGCGTCCGCGGCGGTCGGTGGCGATCTGCGGCACACACGGCAAGACAACCACCACGGCTTTGACGGCGCATGTGCTTCAGGCCTGCGGGCTCGACCCCGGTTATCTTATTGGCGGCCAGCCGCTGGGCTTCGAGCATTCGGCGCGGCTGGGTCCGGAGGGCGCCCCTTTTGTCATCGAGGGGGACGAATACGACACGGCCTTTTTCGACAAGCGCGCCAAGTTTCTGCATTACCTTCCGGAAATTGCGGTGGTCACGTCCATTGAGTTTGATCACGGCGACATTTACAAAGACCTGGCCGAAATCGAACTGGCATTCCAGCGCATGCTGCGGCAGATTCCCCGCGAGGGTTGGCTGGTCTGCTGCGCCGACAACCTCGCGCAGTCGCTGCGCGGGCATGCTTTCAGCCATGTGGCCACCTATGGTTTCGCAGAGCATGCGGACTGGCGCGGTGTCGTTGAAGTGGAGGACGGTGTGCGGCGGGTGAAGGTGTTTCATCAGGGCGCATTGTGGGTCGTGGTGGAGCCGACACTTTCGGGCCGATACAACGTGCAGAACACGCTGGCGGCGGTGGCCGTGGCTGCGACTCTGGGCGCCTCACCGGAGGCGGTGGCGGAGGGTGTGCGCACATTTCCCGGTGTGCGCAGGCGCCTGGAGGTCTTTCTTAAACACAACGGTGTGACCTTTGTTGATGACTTCGCCCATCATCCCACGGCGATTCGCGAGACCATCGGCGCGGCGCGCGAGCGCTGGCCGCACTCCCGGTTAATCGTGGTGTTTGAACCGCGGTCCAACACGACGGTGACGAAGGCATTTCAGGGGGACTTGGAAGAGGCTTTTGCCGGTACGGATGCGCTGTGGCTGGGGCCCATCTACCGGGGTGACCGCATTCCGGCGGAGGAACGGCTTGACCGTGCCCAATTGGCCGCGACACTCAAGGGGAAGGGTGTGGCTGCGGCTTGGTCTGATGCCGTGCCCGACATGGCCGGTGCCGTGTGGGATGAGGCGAAGCCGGGGGATGTGGTGTTGATACTCAGCAACGGGGCATTTGGCGGGATATACAAAATGTTCCGAGAGAAGGCCGCCGTGAAGTAAATTGCGCCGGGAATCTGACCTGTGTGAACTACGGGACGGATGGCGTCGCGCAGTTTGCGCGCAGGGTTTCAATTTCTTTGCGGGCGTCGGAAGCTTTGGCGGGGAGGATCTTCAGGGCGTCCTCAAACTGCGCCGCCGCCTCGGTGGGGTGGTTTTGGGAACATAGCAGGCGGCCCAGATTGGTTCGCGCCGGGGCGAATCTGGGATTGGCCTCGATGGCCTTGCGGTAAAGCTGCTCCGCCTCTGTGGCATTGCCCTGCCGTTCGCGCAGCCAGCCAAGGTTGTTCCATGCGGGGGCGAACTCAGGGGCGGTCTCTGTCGCCTTCCCGTATTCTGCGGCGGCCTCCTCCAGTTTGCCCTGCGCTTCGCAAACGCGGCCGAGATTGTAGTAGGCAAAGGGGGCCTTGGGGTCGCGCTGCACGGCGTTGTTGTAGGCATCCACAGCGCCGTTGGTGTCGCCCTTGTCGAACAGGGCATTGCCCAGATTGTTCCAGGCAAGGGTGAAGGCAGGGTTGATCTCCACCGCTTTGCGGAAGCATGCAATCGCGGCATCGTCCTTCAGCAGGAGGCCCAGGTTGTTGCGGGCTTCCACGAAGTTGGGTTTCAATGCGATTGCCCTGGAGTAGGCCTCAAAAGCCCCCTGCACCTCATCCAAAGCGGCAAGTGTGCGGCCGAGATTGTAGGCGGCGCCTGCGTTGTTGGGTTCCAGCGCAAGGGCCTTGCGAAATTCATCCACGGCGCCGTAGGCGTCGCCTGCATCGTGCATGGCAATGCCCAGGTTGATGTGGGGGAGCGCGGGGATCGGATTGGCCGCGACGGCTGCACGGTAGTGCTTGAGCGCCTCCTCGGTCCTGCCAAGCCGGTAGAGTTCATAGCCGAGATTGTTGTGGGCCACGCTGTTGTCGGGGGCGGCTTCAAGCGCTTTTTCATAAAAGGCCACGGCGCCTGTGCTGTCGCCCTCCCGGGCGCGGATGCGGCCCATGTTTACATTGACGAGGGCGGCATCGACGCCGTCCTTCAGCGCTTCCTGGTATTCCTCCATGGCGCGGTCGTTCCGTCCGTCGGCGCTCCATGCGAGCGCCCTGCGCAGGTGCCACGTGCCCGGCGAGGGTTCATAGCCTGCGGCGTTCCAGGAGGACGCCGCGCCTGCGGTGGCCAGCAGGAGCACGTACACGGCGGCATAGCCCCAGCGGCGCGCGCGCAGCCAGCGCAGTGCGCGGGCGAGTCCGTAGCCGCCGAAGAGAATCATGAAGGGCAGGACGGGCATGCGGTAGCGTCCGGCGATGAAGTAGGGCAGCACGGACAGGAAATAGGCCAGGATGAACAGCAGCACGGCGACGGCCCCCTCACGGCCGCCGGGCCTTAGATTGACGTGCTTGTTCTTGCGCCATACGGCAATGAAGCACGCGGTGCCCGCCAGGAACAGGGTCATGAAAAAGGCGAATCCGGGCAGGCGGGACAGCACGGCCGAATGGGTTCGGTCCAGTTCGGGCACCGTGTCGTTGGTCACTTCTCTCGGCCCCCAGAACAGCAGGGCTTTCTTGGCGGTATTCTCGGCAAACTGCGCGGGATGGCTGCGGATGAATGCCAGGCCCTTCTGGTAGAACCAGCGGTTTGCCTCGGAAAAGGAGAGCTGTTCCCGGCCCAGTTTGCGGCCCAGTCCATGCACGATGGCGGGATAATCAAAACAGGACCAGTTCTCCACCCCGGCCAGTTCTTTCAATTCGGGCAGGCGCGGCTCAACAAGGCTGGCGTCCGGATGGTTGCCCACGTAGAAATTCAGTCCGCCATAGGAGGAGATGAAGGTGAAGTCATGGGCCACCCGGAAATTCCGTATGAACACCGGTCCGAGCACGATGAGCGTGCCTGCCAGCAGCAGTTGAATGGAGGGCAATGAACGGCGCAAGAGCGCCCGCCGGTGGCCGGTCCAGAACATCCACAGGAGGAGCACAGGAAAAAATATGAGGCCGTTTGGACGGAACAGGCCGAAGAGCCCGAGCGCCACGCCGAGCGCAAAGGCGGTCGTGAGGCGGGGACGGCGCGCCCATGCGGCCACCAGCCGCATGGAAAGCAGCAGCAGGAAGACGATCACGGCGGGATAGGTCAGTTGGGCCTCATAGTAGGGGAATGCCCAGGAAACCGCCATCAGCAGCGCCGAGAGGATTGCGGCCAGGGGGCCGAAGAGCCCCCTGGCAAGGGCGTACAACAGCAGCACGTTTGCCAGGCCCAGAACGGTCTGCACCAGCCGCGGCGACCAGTCGTTGACACCGAACAGGGTGTAGACGCCCGCGAGGAAGAAAGGATAGCCCGGCGGCCGGCCGTAGGGGGTGGTGCGAATCTCCGGGTCATTCACCCCGTCAGGCACGGTCCAGTCGTTTAGAACCAGGCCGCGCGCCCAATAGGCGTTGTATTCCGGATCATACAGCGGATGGCGGTATTCCGGGCCGGCACTGTATTCGGCCAGCCAGGCCATGCGGATCCCCAGCGCCAACACCAGCACGAGACCGAGCAGCAATGCCTCGTGCCAGGAGAAGGGCTTGTTGTCCAACCGGTCCTGCATCAATTTCTCCATGTAAAACATGGTCAGTATAGACCATCCTTCAAGGGATTCCATCATACCTGAATGGACTGGCGGTGGGAAAACAGGCGCTTCCCTTTCCGGAAAGAAAGACATGCGGCCGGCATCTCAGCGCAGAAAAAACGCTTGACAAAAAACAGCATTGGTGGTAAAACCATTACGCATCAGTCAGTGGGTGATGCAATCGCGAATTCAGGGGTGACGCTCGCGCGAGGGGGAATCCTTGCCGCGGGGGAAACCAAGAGGCTGGCGGAGAGGGAAAGGTGACATGAAGAAGGGAATGACGGTGGTTCGGGCGCATGCGGGGCTGACGGTGTTCGTGGTGCTGATGGCACTGGCAGTCGAAGGATAAATAAAAGGTGACTGTCCCGTGTTAATCAAAGGTGACTGTCCCGTGTTAATCATGACACCCTCACCTACCAGACCACCCTGCCGACTAAAGAAGTTGCTGCATTCATTGCCGGTGCGGACTGCACTACATGCGGTGCAGGCTATAACGCGGGCGACCTTGTGATGAGGGGGTACTTTCTCGTTCAGGGACTCCCTTATTACCTTAGAGTGCAGGCCTACGGGGATTCGGCTATGGCTATCCTGCCTGATGAATTCTTCGATGATATATTTTGATAGATGACACGGAGAAAGCGATGAATAGCCCAATGCTCACCTTGAGGAGATGCTTCATGTTGCAGAGCCGCTTTCTATTCCTCTTCAACGCCATCTGGCTTAGCTTTGCGCTAAACCAGTATGCCTACGCCACGGATGCGGAAAAGGACGTCCAGCACACATCACGCCCCTATGGTTCATGGCATTTCGTGGACGAACGACCGCCCTGGCTGGGCCGCTCCGGCCACGCCATGTTCGAATTCCACGGGAAGCTTTGGGTGGTGGGCGGCACCGGTTGGGTGCGCGACAACGTCGGGATTATGAGCTATCATGAGTACGGCGATGCCTGGTGCTCACGTGATGGTATTGACTGGACGCAGATAACGGACGCTCAGCCTTGGAAGATGTGGTGGCAGGGTGGGGTGGTGTCCGGGTCACGGATTTGGGTCAGCGCCGGGACATCACACTCCCTGTGGTATTCAACGGACGGGGCTGAATGGACCCGGGCAACCTCGAGCGCCCCCTGGTGTCCCGCTGCTGATATGATGGGCAACCTTCAAGATTTGGCCGGTAGCCTGTGGATGGTGGGGGGGTGCCTCTGGCCCTCAACGAGCGAGGCGTGGTTTTCGCAGGATGGGACCATTTGGACAGAGGCAACAGGAAACGCACCTTGGAGTTCTCGCAGCGGCAACAGTCTGACTGCGTTTGCGGATAGGCTTTGGCTCATGGGCGGCGGGACCTATACCGATCTGAATGACGTGTGGTCTACGACCGATGGCGCGAACTGGACGGAGGCAACTCCAACTGCGGCGTGGAGAGGCCGTGGCGGACATGCGGCAACCGCCTTTGAAGATCAGATCTGGCTCACCGGTGGCGCGTACTCAACGGGTTCCGGTCACAGCGGATACGAGACCTGCCTCAACGACATCTGGCATTCGACAGACGGCGTCAACTGGACGCAGGAACCCAACGCGCCCTGGTCCGTTCGGGGCGGTCACGCTATGGCATCCTACAACGGACGCTTGTGGATTTCCGGTGGGTCCGCCCTGGATGGCATCAGCGATAACGACCTGTGGTGCCTAAGCCCCGTCTCGGTCGCCATCGGTATGGGCCGTGCCCCGTCGTCCCAGGTCGGTGATCCCCTGACGCTTACACTGTCGGCACAGGGCTTTCTGGACGACATCACCTGTCAGTGGCTCAAGAACGGCACCGCCATCCCCTATGCCACCACGGAAACCTATCACGTTGACCACCTCGCACTGACCGACGTGGGCGACTACAGATGCCAGGTCACCGACATGTACGGCTTCGTTTTCACCACCGATGCCTTTCATGTCGCCGTCGCCGAAAAAGTGCCCGCGGCGAGCCCGGTCGGGCTGGCGCTCGGGGTGTGCCTGACCGCGTCTGTTCTTGTCCTCCGGCAAAGGAAATCCCTGCATCGGAGCCGATGAGGGCGGATAGGGAAGGGTGAGACGCTACCGTATGGCGCTAACGTAACGCAATACGCATTTACTACCCGCTTTCAGCACTCACCTTTCGCGGTAATCCCCTTTCCTGGGTCGTTGCCCCGGGCGTTGTTCTTGTGCGCTTTTGGCGCGTGATACGAAAAGGGTGTGGGCTATGAAGTGGTCCTGCCGAGGGGAAGACAGTGCTGCTTGCCGCTTAAGGTCTGTTCCATTCTGTCCGTTTTCCATTTTGTGTACAGGGGAAACTGGCCGGGCAATCTGGCATGGTTGGGCTGAGCGGTTTGCTCCCATGGGACAGATAGAAAGGCTGCATGAAAACAATCCCGACGGTTAGGAGCGTCGGGCGTTGTCTATGAAGTCACGCCACGCGTTCATTCGGGTTTCCGTAAGGACATCCCTCTGCACAAGCGCAAAAGCCATAGGGCCGTCCGGAATAGCGGCCAGGGCTTTGTCTTTTAGCATGTCGTCGAAGATGGAGGAAACGAGGGGGCTGGCGTTGAATCCGGGGTCGGTCCACATGACCGATGGGCTTCCATTTTCAAGCGTCACGCGGACGCCGGTCTGTGTTGTTTTTTGCACCAGACCACCGGACTTGATCTCCGTCTCTCGGGTCACTGTTTGGCCGTCGGAATTCTGAACCGTGAGGCCGTCACGGTCCACGCGGGCCCGGGTAAGTCCACTGACACGGCAGCGGCAATTGAAGCCGTTTGGCGGGTATATGTGTGACCAGATGGGATCATCCTTGGGATAGATCGTGCCGTTCAGCGCGCGGTGGGCCGGCCGCGTTCGGCCGTCCATGATGGCGATGTACTGAAGGTAGTCGGTGAACGGGGAGGCCATCTGCGTTTTCATTCTTCCGGCCATGTAGCTGGATTGGAGGTTGGTCTGGTAGATGGTTTTTAGGCGTCGCGGACTTCCGAGCTGGACGGTCTGCTCGGTTCCATCCGGAGCGGTGACTGTTTGTTTACCCCACCATCCTTTTTCTTTCAGCAGGGGCTCGAGCTCTTTCTTGAACTGCTCAAAAGGCTTGCCCTCTTTCAGGGCGCCCAGCACGCCGGTGCGAATGTCGCGGAGCACGTCAAGCTGCGTGGCCTTGGCGACGGTGAAGGCGCGCGCGTGGGCCTCGTCGAGCATTTCCTGCCAGTTCCAGGAGACGGCGAGGCCCTTCTCCCGAAGAAACGCCACGGCGTCCTTGGGAGGCATTCCGAACATGGCATTGAGCCATTTGGGGTCGGGCGTTTGCTCAGGCATCGGGAGACATTCCCCGCCGCTCCGCAGTACCCCCTTCAAAGGGGGATTGAGCGGACAGACGACCCCAGAGTTCGGAGATGAATATCAGGCGCGTGAGCATATCTTCGAGTGCGCCCGGGTCGGTGTTGGGGAACTGTTCCGCGAGCCACCCGAGGAAGGCTTCGGGGTTGTCGTCTGCGTTCTGCAGGGCCTCCATGATTGGGGCAAGCAAGGCGCGGCCCTGGGCGTCGAGGGTTTCGGCGCTGATGGTGCTTACGGCTTCATCAAGCGCTGCCTGGTCGGGGAACAGATCCTCGCCGCGTTCCGCGGCCGTGATGGTGTCGGGCTGGGTTCCTGCCTTCGCGGGGATGGGGGCGACCGCGTCGCCGGAGCTGGCAGGGATGCCGGCGCTCCCAGTTGGGGCAGTCGCGTCGCCTACGAATTCGTAGTCGTCGCCGTAGATTCGTTTGACGGCTTCGGGTTTGAGTCGGTAGCCCTGCTCGTGAAGGGCCTTGTCCCGATCGGAGCGGGTCTTGAGATCTTCCTGGACTTCTGTTTCCCGCCAAACTGCGGGAATCTCGGCACCGGGAATGTTGTATTCAACGAGCCACTTCACCCAAGTCTCGGCTGCGCTGGCGCAGATAAGATCCGCGTCGGAAGCGACGAAGTCTTCGCGGACTTCCATGTGAACCTGGGCCTGCGCCATTGAACTGCCGTTGTCGGTTGTCATGGTCTGGCCAAGGATGATTTTGGAAATGGCATGGTCCCAGTAGGACATCCAATTCTCATAGCCTGCATTTCCCCCTCTGGTGGCCTCCAGGAGCTCTATGACCATTCCCTCGGGGATAATGGCCGCCGCGTCGGTCTGGATGGCCTGAAGGACCTGTAGGAGCTTGTTGCGCTCAGACTCCTCGGTACCCTTGGGGAATTTGCCTATGGGCGTCGGGGCTCCAAACTTTTCGAGAAAGATGCTCCAGAATTTTGCGCCATTTCTCTTGAACCATACAGGCCAGTAGAGCGCGTTGGCCAGGCCGCGGCCGTAGGGCTCGTCGTGATGGGATGCGCCGACGGAGGCGACCCAGAACTTCCGTTCAGGCAGAGCCTCTCCCTGCGGCGCGGACATGGTAAGCATGCGCAGGCAGCCGTCCGGCGCGAAGACAAAACGTGAGCGGTCACGGACGCGTATGTCAATTACGTGGACGCCTGACGAGTCCGCTGACCAAAGTATTTCGGCAACGCTGTAACCGAAGATTCGCGCATAAAGCATCTGGTCTGTGATGGCGTCCCAGTCCAAGGCCTTCAGCGTTTCTTCCACCAGTTTTGCAGCGTTCTTGTCGTTGCGGGCGGTTCCACCTGCCTCGACAATCCATGGTTTGCGAACCACGGCAAGACGGCGCTGGGAAAAGCAGGCCTGCACCTGGTCATCACGAAGCAGTTCCTCATAACCCTTCCAACCGCCTGCAAAGTTCAGAATTCGGTCCGTAGGGGGAATGTAAGGAAGGGAATCAATGAAGCCGCGGGTGATGTCTCGTCCACCGAGAATATAGGCGACTTCCTGGGTGAAGGGTTTTTCAGTAGCCATTTCCGACCTTTCTTACTGTGCCCCAGCCGGTGTCTTTCGACAGTTCGAAAGCATTGATGGCGGCGGTGGCGGTCTTTCCGGCGGATGCGCACTGGGAAAATGCCACGAGTTCTGTTTGGGAGGCCGCGTTGGCGAGGGCCAGCGACCAGAAGCGGTCAGCGTGTGAGCCTTCGACTTCGCTTCTGTCGGCGACGAGGCGGGGGGCTCCGGTGGCGCCGGCAACGCGCTTGACGGAATGGAGGTCGCCGCGGAGGTCGACGGAGATGGGGATGAGGAGTTTGCGGTCTTCCATGGCCTCTTTTAGGGCTGTGGCCATGGTGAGCTTTGCTGGGCCGGTGAAGATGACGCCTTCGACGCGGTCTTTTCCGAAGAGGTCTATGGCGTCTTCGACGAATTTTTCCCCCATTCCGGTCTGGTCGATGGCGGCGCGTATGACGCGGTAGTCGCGGATGATTCGGCCGAGTTCGCGCATCTGCACGGAGAACTTGACGTCCTTGAGTTCGACCATTTCGCGTACGATGTTGAGCCCGAAGATGTGCTCGATTACGGTGATGACGGTGAAGTCGCCGCGGCGGGCGATGTCCATGCCGACGGAGCAGGGGCCTCCGGAGTAGAGGCGTGGGTCTCCGGCGCTGGAGAGTTCGCATGCGCTAATAAGATCGAAGGTGAGCCAGGCGCTGGCGCCGTCGATGAATTTGCATTCGAATTCCTGTGCCCAGGCGGTGGGGTCTTTCATGGCTTTGCGGAGCATGTCGATGTCGCGGGGAAGGCCATCGGCGACGGCCTGGTAGATGTCGGTGGTGTGGCGGCTGAAAAGGCCGTCGTCATCGCTCATGATTTCGTAGAACTTGTTGTTCTTTCCGTTGGGTGTGGAGGCGATGCGCAGCTTCAATTCAGGCCGGGACACGACGGGAAGCAGGGCGGTCCATATGGCGCGGCTGTCTTTGTGGAATGCGAATTCGTCGAGGAAGAGATTCTCGGTCATGCCGCGGGCAGTGGTGGCGTTGGCCGCGATTGCCCTGATGCGGGAACCGCCTGGGAGGCGCACCTCGAAGCTGAGTTCCTCGTCGTCAAGCTTTACCTGGACGGCCTCAAAGGCCATTTTGTAGGCCTGTAAATGGAGTTTGACGCCGTTGTCCATGGCGTCGAGGGCGCGGGCTTTGCTGATGGACATGATGGTCCAGCGGGTGGGCCTGCCGGCGGCCATTCCGTCAATTACATCATCGACAAGTTCGAGGGTTGTGGTGAAGGTTTTTCCGGTCTGCCTGGCGAACATGGCTGCTTTGAACTTGGACTTGTCGCGCAGGTAGCGGAGCTGGTAATCGTAGAGGATGGAATTGCTCATCGGCTTCGCCACCGCACAAGCTGCGGGTAGACAAGACGGTAGGCAATGCCCAGGGGAATGCCAAGGAGGAAACCAAGGAATACAGACTGTAGATCAGTCATAATGCGCCTATCCCCCGTAAATGCGTTTGCGCACCTTGAGCACGGTCTCCAGGTCGAGGTCGCTTTTTCCACCTCTGGCTTCGTCCTCAAGGGCTTGCATTTTTTCCTGGTCGCGTTTTCGGATGGTCTCGGCGTGCTTTTTCTGGGCGATGCTGGCGCGGGCAAGCTCGGAGATGGAACGGGCGGCAGAGGACAGGAGGGCGGCGCGCTCTTCGGGTGTTTGCGAGGCTTCGGATTCTTCGCATTTGAGGAGGATGTCGAACAACTCGGTCTGCACGAGGCTGATGACGGCGGCGGAGCGCTGGTCGGCATCGTCCGGGGCGGCTTCGGCGATTGCGCGCGCGGCTTCTGTACTGGCGCGTATGGCGGCAAGGCGGCGTTCGAGGCGCTGTCCGTAGCGGTGGACGGAGGCGCGGCTTATGCCGTAGCCCTGCTCCTGGAGGGCGGATGCAAGGAGTTCATAGCCGGAGAAGTTTCCTTCGGCGAGGGCTTTGTTGAGCCAGTCGCGGACGGCGACGGGTAGGGTGGCTATTTTGCTCTTGGCGGGCATTGTCTAGAAGTACTTTTCGGGACGGGCGATTCCGGTGGGGCATTCGGCCGTGTATTCGTAGACATCGCATCCTTCGGCGGTGATGGCAGCGGTGATGCGACCGTCTGGGAGGCGCCTGGTTGTGGCGAGTTTCTTGTCTTCGAGGTATTTGAGCTGGGCGCGGACGACCTGGGCATCGGTTTGGATGGGGACGGCCTGAAGGGTGGAGAGAAGGAGGGCTTCTGCGACGGGGAAACCGCCGCCGTGGTAGAGGGCGACGAGGAGATACCAGCGGCTGGTTTCTTTGAGGATCTGTTCTGCGTCTTTCATTGGGCCTTCCCTTCGAGCAGGCGCTCGATGCGTTCGGCGAGTCTGTCGAGCTTTGCGTGCATGACAGTGGTGTCGCGGATCTGGTCCTCCCGCAGGACGAACTGGTTTTGTGCGATGGCGACGGCGTCTATCTTGGCCTGCATGATGGTCTGTTCGCGGAGGGCGTCGTCGCGGCGCCAGTAGGCCATGGGGAGTTCGACGCGTGTTTCGGTAAGTTCACGTCTTACGCGTTTGAGCTCCTCGCAGCGGTCGGGGCTGCATATTCCTTTTGACAGAGCCTCGATCTTGGCGTCCATGCTGGTGATGACGCGGGACAGAAGGCCCTTTATGATGGCGATGAGGAAGCCGTTCCAGGCGATGAAGAGGGTCAGGAAGATGCCGGTGACCCACATGAGTTGCTGCCAGGTGAGTTCAACCATCACTGCCCCCTGAGCCGTTTGAGTTCGGATGCCTGCCAGGATTCAAGGCGGTAGCGTTCCTGGAGCCATGCGGGGGTTACTTCATAGTTGCCGTTGGGGAGGCGCAGGACCACTTTGTTGGCCGGAATCAGGCGGACTGTCTCCACCGCCGGCGCCGGTTTGGGCAGGGGCCGGTTCGCTGCCGTCAGACAGCCGGTCAAACATAAGAGTGACAGCATTGCTGTCACCGTCAGCAAGCGCCTTGTCCATGGCGCGAAGGTCATTTTCATTGCTCGGTTCTTCCTTCGTTGTAGGTAAGGGCTGCGCGTTGAGTCGGCGTGTGAACCACAGCACCAGCAAATTGAGCAGGCCGAGTACGAGAACTTTCATTTGTCGTCGGGCGGGGTGGCGCCGTTGATCTCGTCGGCGGTGGCGGTCCAGGCGATGGGCTGGGTGGTGAGATTGCGGAGCCAGAGGTTGATGGCGCCGAGGATGGTGACCTGAAGGCTGGCGGGGATGTCGAAGCCAAAGATCCACTGGAAGAAGAGCGCGAGGATGGCGAGGAGGTTTACCCAGAGGGTTTTGGAGAGCCAGGGGGCTTTGCCTTTCAGCATGACGTGGTGTCCTTTCGTTGGATGGCAGGGTTCAAGAGTGCGGAGAAACGCTGGTAGCAGCCCAGTGTTCCGGGCACGGTTGCCGCGCCTAAAATGGTGTTGTAGTAGACTTTGTAGTATCCGGCCTGTTGCTCTTCACCATCGGGTATGGGCATGGCCACTCTGAGGTAGTGCAGGCGGCAGAAGAGGAGGGCGAGCTTGTCGTTGTCGTCCATGCGGAGAGCCCATAGGATGGCGTCCATATTGATGAGGTCGGGCCAGTTGTTGGGGGCGTGTGGGTCGTTGAAGAGCCATTGGGTTGCTCGGGCAAGGACATCGGGGCGCTTGTGGAGGTAGTCGAGGGAGGAGGCAATGGAGCCGGGTTCTACCTGCCATTTTCCAAATCCACCGACGTTTCCCTCGAAGCGGGGGGAACGCTGGCGCTCCCATTGGAATCCGGTTTCCTGGGCGCCAGTCATGAAGAGGAGACGAGCGGTACGCAGGGCGTATACGGCCGTGGGCGGGGTGCTTCCATAGACCGTTGCCGCGCATTGGCAGCAGAGGGTCCAGATGCGTTTCAGACAGTCGGTCTGGTCGTTGGAGGAAAGGAAAATGTCCATGCGCCGACTTTACACTTGGCGCATGGACATTGGCAGAATGACAGGGTCATGGGGAAGGGTGATGGGAGACCTTCGGTCGGGGGAGTGGCGCGGTCGGGAAACCACGCCACAACATTTTTGCTAGGTCATGGGCAGGTATTGCTGCCGGGGATCCTCTTTTGGGGGCCGGTCGGCGGCGTCCATGCGGGAGAGAATACGGTAAACCTGGCGCAAATGCAATATGCACCCGACTGCCCGGCACTCGCGGACTATTTCGTGGGCGTTGCATCCCTTCTTTGCGAGCCTGCGGACTTCGAGCCGGCTGCGTTCGCGGCGGAGTTCTTCTCCGGTGGGAATGACGGGCTGGGTGCCGCCGTAGATAGCGCTGAGTGTTTCGGCCAGGACGGTGCCGGCTTCTGCGGCGATGGCATGGTTGGGATCGAACGCTTTGGGTATGTACAGGGGCAGCCCTCCGAAGGCCTTGAGCAGGCGCTCGATATCGGCCATGGGCACACCCTCGTCGATAAGGGTTTCAACTATTCCTCCGGTCATTGGTCCTTCCTCCGTCGCCTTGCATTGTACTCAAGTGCGCACACGACGCGCCAGAGTTGGTCGGGCGTGGCCCATTCGAGCTTGTCTGGGGCATCGTCTTTGAACATGTGTTTCAGGATGCCTTCGGCGTAGGAAACGGGCTTGTCGCCCAGGAGGGCGTAAACCTTGCGCACAAGGGCGACTTTGTCGCGCTGGGGCGTCGGGCGGCGGGAACCCGCAAAAGCGGGGACAGACCCGTCTCCGCTGCGCTGCGCTTGGTTCAGTCCCCGTTTTTGCGGACTGATGCGGTTCAGGACGCAGCGGAGCTCGCCGTCGGTCATGTCGGAGCAGCTTTCCTTGCCAACCTCGTCGCGCTGGAGGGCGCGTCGGGTGTCGGCGTCCATGCCTGCCTTGGTGGCGGCGGCGTGGATGGCGCCGATGAGGCGGTTGCGCAGAGGCCGGGGCGCAAAAGCGGGGACAGTCCCGTCTCCGTTCGCTGCGCTCACGCCGCTTGGTACAGTCCCCGTTTTTGCTTTCATTGCAGGGGCTCGATGAAGGTGACGGCGATGTAGCTGACGTGGCATCCCTCGGACAGCCGCCTGGATGCAAGGCGGCCGTTGACGACAATGGCCTGGCCGATGCGGAGCTGTCGGCAGAATTCGGCCGCGGGGCCCTGCACAGAAACTTCCGTCTGCGTGGTATTGAAAGGGCATTCGTTTTCCACCTGGAAGCGCGCAACCATTACGGTGTTGCGCTGGGTGAACGCGGGAACTGTGACGATGCGGCCCGCGTAGACAACGTTGTTCGTTGTTGGAATGCGTAGGGCTGTCCGGTCAATGACGGCCTGGATGGCCTCTTCTTCTGTGGTGGTGTCAATGGCGTTGGATGTGTTCATGGATTCACGCTCCCTGTGTTTGCAGTTCGTGCTGCGATATTTCTTCGAGCATGTCGATTGCGCTGTCGATGGTTTCCATGCCGTCCACAACGAGGCAGGCGACGGCGACTATTAGTGTGAGGTTTGATTTCAGGTATTCCTGCGCCTGGTCGCTGTACACGGCCTCACAGAGTTTTCGAAACACACACATGAAGGTCATGACGTGGCCTCCTCGGAAAGCGGGGACAGTCCCGTCTCCGCTTCGCTTCGCTTGGTACAGTCCCCGTTTTCCTGGGACGCCGGCGTTCCCAGTGCCGCGGCGATAAGGGCATCGTCGATGTCGCACAGGCCTTCGGTGGGCTGCTTGATGCGGAAGGGCCGGGTGAAGCTGCGCGGGTTTTCCACCATCCAGACATGGGTTCTGACGGTGCGTGAACCCTGCTTTGTGTATCTCTCGACGCAATAGGCAAGGTCGACCAGGCCGAGAGCCATTCCAGGGCGCAGGCACGGCCGCAGAAGCGAGAAGCTCCGGGGAAGCGTGTCTTTGTCGATGGGCAGAAAGCTGTCGCGCCAATGGGGATATAAACGCTCCGTCAGCCAGGACGCTATGGTCCCGTGGGTGCAGATGACCAGGGTGCCGCGATAGTCCGTGCCCGTGGCGCGCTCAAAGAGGTGGGTCAACCCGTGGAAGAGGAGGAAGGCGGTGGGCTCGTGGACAGTAAGCGCCTTCATTGCATCGCCACTTCAAGCGCGCTCACGGATGCGCGGAACTGCTCGTTGGCTCTCGTCATAAGGTCCCAGGCGCGGCCGGCCTGGAGAGACCCGTCTCCATGCACGTCGTGTTCGTTTTTGTAATGCTCCACGGCGTCCGCAAGCTTTTTGCCCGCGGCGATGCACACTTTTTGACGGCGGCGGGCGACGTCAATCTGCCGTGTTACCTTCACAAGGCGTTCGTAGGAGCCTTCCTTGAACGCGAGTTTCTTTTTCAGGTAGTCGAGTTCCGTATCACTCATTGCTCGGTCCCTTTCTGAAGTTTGTAGTAGTAGCGGTCTGCGCGGCGCTTGGCCTTTGGGATATCGAAACCGTTTTTGCGCAGCTCGTGGATGATGCTGTTTACGGCGCAGACCTGGGCCTGGTGAAGGATTTCATAGGTGGTGTGTTCCAGGCCGTCGCCCAGGACGACAAGGACGTGCTGGAGGCGCTCGCTGGTTTCAGCGTTGGCAAAGTGGCTTCCGGTTTTCATTTGATATTCCATCCGATGTTCCCACAGATATTGCGTACGAATTTGACGGCCTTTTCTTCAGTGGAGAACGTGTTGTCTATGAAGGAGTGGTCATTGCCGTTCCAGAAGACAATTTGATAGACTATTTGATAGAGTTGTATGGAGACGGTTCTTCCACCCCGGAACTCGTGCATCTTGACAGTAGCTGCATCCGCATAAGCTTTGCGCATGGAGTCTCTGTGCATCTCTATGTATTTGGCGTTAAACAAGCGGCGTTCCAGACGGTTGCGCTGCTCTTCCAGTGAGGCCTTTTTCATTGGACGTTCCACTCCGTGATTCCGAGCACGAACTGGGCGTAGCGCATGGCGGCATTGACCGAGGGGAAGCGCTCCCTGAGTTCCTTTTGAAGGATGGGGTTGCCGCAGTAGGGAAGTTGGCGTGTGACCGTTATCTTGCAGCGGTCGGTAAACTTGTCCGGGGTGCGGTGAATGGCAACGGTGCGGCCGTCGAGAGCGACGTGGATCTTGACGGCGTCGCGCAGGATGACCTCCTGCATTGCGATGGTCTTACCATACTGCCGCGCGGGGAAACAGACCACGCCACCATCCATTTTGAATGGACTGCTATTCATCCCAGAAAGCGCGCTGCGCAGGGCGCAAAGGATTGCCTGGATGCGCCGGGTCATACTGCGTTCCAGTCTTTGATGCCGAAAAGCTGTTCGGCGGTGGAGACGGCCTTGTCCAGGTCGTAGTAGGGAAGGTCTTCAGCCCAGGCGAATTCAGTAGTTACATTCTGGACGCCGATGTTGTATCGCGGCCGCTCAAATTCGGAGGACTGCTTGATAAACACCTTGCGTCCGTCTCCGAAGTAGTGCAGCTTCACAACGCCCAGGCTTCCCATAACCCGGCGCAGTTCGTCGCGGTCCATTGCGCGCAGGGTTGCTTCCCTGCCGGCCGTGCCGGCCATCTTTCTGGCGAGCCCCATCACGTCTGCTTGTCCCATCATTCAATCCTCCGTTGTTGGTTCCGTTGGCTGCATCATCAGGCCGGAGCCGCCACGCTCCGGCGACGGGGCCCGCGCGGATCCGCGCGGGTGCCCGTTTCGCAAATCAAGGCAGGCGGGACGCCTTCGGTACGGCTATTCAACTATTTCGGTGTCGGGGACCAGTTCATCCGTACGCTGGTCATGCGCGGCGCGCTGATTGACGGAAGCTGCCGGTTCAACGCAGCCAAGAACCCGGACACGGAAATCGCGCTCGGGCACCTGACCTTTGACATCGAGTACATGCCGCCCACGCCCGCGGAGCGGATCACCTTCGAATCGTTCCTCAACATCGCGCTGCTCAAGGCGCTGACCACCGCCGCATAAGGAGCACGTCATGGCCTCGAAAATTGCCATCAACCGCGTCACCAACGCGAACATCTACCTGGACGGCGCCAGCATGCTCGGCAAGGCCGAGGAACTGACTCTTCCCGAACTGAAGTCCAAAATGTCCCCGCACAAGGCACTGGGCATCGTGGGCGACATCGAAACCTTCTCCGGGTTTGAGAAGCTGGAGGCGAAAATAAAGCTTACCAGTTACTATTCGGACGTTCTTGTCAAGCTGGCCAACCCGTTCAAGCCGGTTCAGCTCCAGGCGCGGGCCTCCATGCAGGTGCTTGAACAGGGTGGCGTGACACGGGAAGTGCCCGTCGTGACACTTTTCACGGCAACCTGCAAGAACTATCCCCTGGGTGTCCAGAAGCAGCATGACAACGTCGAACTGGAATTGCAGTTCAACGTGAACTACTGCAAGCAGATCATCGACGGCCAGGATGTGCTCGAATACGACGTCATGGCCAACATCTACAAGGTCAACGGCGTTGATCTTCTGGCGCAGTACCGCGCCAACACGGGAGCGTAAACCATGAATGACACTGACACTGCGGCGACGGCCGCAAGCCAGGAGAACATGAAGCACACGCTGCTGTTCCCCTACCAGCTTGCAACCGGTGTGATGCTGGACACCCTTACGATACGCAGGCCCAAGGTGCGCGATATGAAGGCCGCGCAACGGCGCGCTGACAACGTTGTTGACCAGGAGATCATCCTGATCTCCCTGGTGTGCGAGCCTGCGCTGACTCCGGAAGATCTGGAGGGGATGGACTGCAAGGACTACGCAGTCATCCAGGGGTTTTTTCGCTGAGGCAAGGATTTCCGAAGAGGTTCTGTGGGAAGCCTGCGCGCTGCTTGCGCGCTGGTTTCGTTTCCCGCCGTCCGAAATAGACGGCCTGGACACTGATGATTTTGCCAGGTGGATAAGGCAGGCCAACCGGCAAATCAAAGAAATGAGTTCCGACAGCGACAGAGAGTAGGACATGGGCGACACGGTAACAATTGGACTGCTATTCACCGCGTCTGCCGGCGCGGCGCTGAGCGGCCTCACGTCCATCGGTTCTGCGGTCGACAAGCTGAAAGAGAAGGGGGAGCGGACCAACCGGGCGTTCACCGAAATCGGTGCGGCCATCAAGAAAAGCGCCGCAGCCGGCAACGACGTGGGCGCTTTGGCCAAACGCTATGAGGGGTTATGGTCATCCATCGAGCGCGCCAAGACCGCCGCGCTTGGATTGCAGAAGGCCCAGGACAAGGTTGCGGGGCACCGTGCGGCTATTGGAAGCATGTGGGGAAGCGCCCTCGGCACGGTAGGCGCGGGAATGTCCCTGGCGCTTCCGGTCAAAGAGGCCATTGACTTTGAAAAGGCCATGGCCGGGGTAAAGACGATGGTTCCGGACGCGACCCCGCAGCAAATGGCGGAGTTGCGCAAGAGCCTGGTTGCCATGACCCGCGATATTCCAATAAGCCAGTCTGGTTTCGCGGACATGGCCAAGAGCGCGGGTCAGCTTGGCATTGCGATGAAGGATATTCCAGATTTCACAAAGGTGGTTGCGAAGGTATCCACCGCCTTTGAAATGCCCGCCGAACAGGCCGGCACCAATATGGCCAAAATCGCGAACGTGTACAACGTTCCTATCGAGAAGATGACTCGTCTTGGCGATGTCATTTCTAAACTTGCTGCGGTTGGCACGGCCACCCCCATGGACATCATAAACGCCACTAGCCGCATGGGCGGCATGGCGAGCATGTTCGGCCTGAACGTTGAACAGGCAGCCGTTTGGACCAATACGCTGGTGGGCATGGGTGAAGAGGCCGAGGTGGTTGGTACCGCCATGGACCGCATGATGATGAACCTGTCCACCGCGGACAAGCAGCCGAAGGATTTCCAGCGGGCTCTCAAGGAGATACATGTTTCGGCCCGAGGGCTGAAAAAGGCCATCGGTGAAGACGCCAACGGGGCACTGCAAAAGTTCCTGGCCACTGTCGCAAAAGCACCTCAGAGCAAGCAGGCCGGTATCATGAAGGACCTCTTTGGCGAAGAGGCCGCACCCCACCTTATGAAGCTCCTGGCCCCCAAGGCCAAGCAGTTAATCAAGGATTCTTTTGACGCGGTGGCGGGAGCGGACGGAACCACAGAACGGGTGTTCCAGGACAAGTTGGCGACCACGTCGGCCCAGATGGAGCTTCTCAAGAACAACACCGTTGAACTGGGAATCAGCATCGGCACCGTGCTTTTGCCTGCCCTTAACAACGTCATGAAAACGGTGCGCCCCCTGGTTTACACGTTGATTAAATGGTCCGAAGCGCATCCGAAACTGGTTGAAAACATAGGCAAAGTCGCGGCCGGGATGGTGGCGTTCAGCGCGGCCGGGCTGGTGATGCGCGCGGGGTACCATGGAATTGCCTTTGGTGCATGGAGTGTGATTGTCCCGTTAAAAGCGGTCCGTGCAACATGGCTGGCCACCAGCGCAGCACTAAAGGCGGAAAGCCTTGGGGCTGCTGTCTCAAAGTTGGGATTGGTAGGGAAAGCAGCAACAGTTGTCGGCGGTGCGGTTGCCGGAATCAGTTGGCCGGTCATCATTGTTGGGGCGCTTTTCGTGGCCTCCGGACTTCTAATCTACAAATACTGGCGTCCGCTGAAAGACTTTTTCATCGGATTTTGGAGGGGATTCAAAGCAGGAATAGAGCCGCTCTCCCCAATCTTCAAAACAACCTTTGAATACTGGGCGCCGACGTTTCACAAGATGGGTGGCGCACTGAAGCCGGTCATTGGATGGTTTACGAGCCTACTGATCCCCGTTGAATCGTCTGGAGAGGCGACACAACAGTTTGGGGAGACCGTCGGCTACGTCATCGGAGAGATCGTGCGGTGGTTCATACAGGACCTTCCAAATGCCTTTATGCGAATGCTGCACGAGTTTGGGCGGCTTCCAGAGGCAATGAAGAAGTACGGCATGGACATGATGAGCGGCCTCATTGGTGGCATCACAGGCAAGCTCGGAGAAGTAAAGGACACGATTGTCGGCGCTGGAAAAAGCGTCACCGGCTGGTTCTCCGGCGTGTTGGGCATATCGTCACCGTCGCGCGTCTTCATGCGCCTGGGCGGCTATCTTGACCAGGGACTTTCCCTGGGCATCGGAAGTTCCATTGGCCAGGTGAAAGCCGCGGCCGGTGCGCTGGCCAAAGCCGCGGTACCGGACCTGGGCGCGATGGCGCGCCAGGCAATACCGATGCCGAAGATGCCGAGCGTTGGCACCCTGGCGCGCCAGGCGCTTCCGTCCATGCCCAAACTGCCAAGCCTCGGCAGTCTTGCCAGGCAGGCCCTTCCCAGCATGCCAAAACTGCCGAACCTTCAGAGTATGGCGCAGCAGGCGCTCTCGGGTGCGTTGCCGAGCCTGCCGAAACTCCCCAATTTACAGAAGATGCAGTCCGCCTTGACGAACCATACGAACATCACGATGAACGTGTCCGGCGCCGCGGCCGGCGCGGCCGACGAGATTGCTGGGAAAGCGCGCCAGGCAGTGGACATGGGCTTTGACCAGTTCCGCAAACAAATGGACAAGTACACCAGGGAAATGGGCCGTCGCGCGTTCGGAGGAGCGACCGCATGATTTACGCGCTTCTCGGGGACATATCCATCGAGGTTCCGGAGTGGCCCACTGCACTGAGCCGAAAACAGGGGCACAACTACGCGGAACATCAGCCGGTGGGGCGTCCTCCGCTGTTGCAGAGTACAGGCCGCAATCTTATTGAGTTCACGCTCGAGGGACACCTGCATCGTCAGTTTGGTGCAGCGCCGTCGGCGTCCCTGGCAAAGCTTCGGTCGGCGGTCGCCGACGCCAATGCGCTGCCGCTTGTGTTCGGCACCGGCGAGTATCCCGGCAAGTTTGTCATCACCGACATGGGCGAAACCACGGATTCCGCTGGACCGAACAGCGACCAGGATTCCGTAACTGTGACACTGACACTCCGCGAATATGTGGAGAATGACCGGTTGGCCTCGCCGATACGCAGTCAGTTTGACGCCGCAAAGGGACTTTTCCGAGAGGCCGTTGAAGGGGTTCGCAGTTGGCTTCAATGACCACAGGCGAATTTCTCAAGCACACCGTAATCCAGGGCGAACGGTGGGACACGCTCGCGTGGGAGTACTACGCAGATGCCTCTCGCTATGAAGAAATCCTTCGCGCCAACCCTGGGCTGCGGGACGTGCTTGGTCAGTGGCCCGTGGTCCCGACCGAAGGGACAATCCTGCTAATACCCGTTCTCAACCAGGTGGGCACTCCGTTGCCAGTGGAGGCATTGCCACCATGGATACGGTAACGAAAGCGGCCGCTCCGGAGTTTCACATCTTCTTCCAGGGGAACGATATTTCCAAGTGGGTTGAACCCGAGGCGCTGACCATTACCTACACGGATGTGCTGGAGGCCGAAAGCGACACTCTTGAAGTGGAACTCATGGACCCCAACCAGAACTGGTGTGGTCCTTGGTGGCCTGGCCAGGGCGACACCATGACGCTTCAGTTGGGCCGCCTCGGCGAGACCATTCGCGATATGGGATCGTTTACCTTGGACGAAATAGAGCACTCGGGACCACCGGATAAAATATCGCTCAAGTCGGTATCAGCGCCGACGGACAAAGCGCTGCGGAGCAACCGGCATGCGGCCTATGAAGAGACCACGCTCCCGTCTATTGCAGCCGAGATTGCCGCGCGCCACGATCTGACCGTTGTCGGTGACCTTGCCGAGGTGCCTGTTCAGCGCATCACCCAGGCCGACGAGACGGATATTGCGTTTCTGCATCGACTGTCTCGAGACTTCGGATACATCTTCTCTGTCAAGGGTGGGCAAATCGTTTTCCAAGACATCACCGCGCTGCACGCGCTTCCAGCGATTCGGACGTTTTCCCGCGCGGATCTGTTTTCCTGGAAACTGGCCGCACGTCAGGCGGATACCCCGTCCGCAGTGGAAGAAAGCTACTGGGATCCCGACGACAAAGACGTGACATCCTTTGGCGGTGAATTGGGCGAGGGGCGCGCGGACACGCTTGTGCTGCGCGGCCGTTCGGAAAACGCGTTTCACGCAGCGCGCCGTGTGCAGGCAGCCATCGCCCGCGCTTCCCTGGGAAGTATCGCTGGCACCCTGGAGCTGGATGGAGACGCCATCCTTCGGGCCGGTGTCAATGTGACGCTGACGGAACTGGGAAAACTTGATGGGCGGTATCGCGTGGACCGGGCGACACATAAGGTTGACCGTTCCAGTGGATACACAACGAGTCTGGAGGTTTCCAAGCTTCCATGATGTACCTTGTCGGAATAATAAACGCGCTTGACCCATCGGCAATGAAGGCGCGGGTCAAATTCCCAGACAAGGAAGGGCTTGTCTCCGCATGGCTGCCGGTGGTGACGACCTTTGCCCAGGAGAACCGGAGCTATAGGATGCCTGATACCGGAGAACAGGTTGCCTGTCTTATGGATGACAATCTGGAGGCCGGGTGCATAGTCGGCTCAATCTATGGCGGTTCAGAGAAACCACCGGAGACATCGGCAGACGTTTTGGCGGTGCATTTCAGCGACGGCACTGTCATCCGGCATGACCGGAAGGAAAAGACTCTGACGGTGCAGAGCGCCGCAAAAGTGGTCGTCGAGGCCGCGGAATCCGTGAGTCTGTCCGCGCCGGAGATCGGATTGAACGCCGCGGCCGGGCTGAACATGAACGCGCTGGTGGGCGGATGGAATTTTAGCGACGGTACCAAAATTCAGTACAACCAGGTCACGAAGGTGTTGAGCATAGAATCGGTCGGTGAACTCATTGTGACCGCGGCCGCGGCCGCGCAAGTGACGGTGCCAGTGCTGAACGTGACAACGGCCGGTGCTGCAAATCTACAGGCGGGCGGGCCTGTGACGGTGAATTCCGACGGACTGGTGACGGTGAATGCCGGCGGACCCATTAACCTTAACGGTGCGGGTGTGTTTGCCAACGGAAAGCCCATAGGTTAATCCATGCTTAAACCCATACATTGGAGCCCAAAACTCGGCGTTCCGGAGGGTGTGTCCTGTGAGACGGTCACGGGCGTGGATGACATTTCCCAGTGCATCAGGATCATCCTGGAGACACCAAAGGGCAGCGACCCGTTACGTCCCCTGTTCGGGTCTGATGTTTATCTTTACGTGGACAAGCCGCTGCCGAATACAGTGCCCTTCATTGTCCGCGAGGCCTGGGACGCCATAGCCACCTGGGAACCGCGCGCCGTTGTGGAGCGCATTGCGGTGGAAATGGAAAGCGCGCATGCAACGATAGTTGTCTACTGGCATCCGGTGGACGGCGTGAAGACGGAGGTGCTCCGTGTCGGTTGATCTAAGCAAACTTAAACGGCCCTCTTTCGTGGCCAACGACCCGCAGGCCCGTGTGGCGGAGCTGGTGGCGCGCTATGAGGCGGCCAGCGGCAAAACGGTTTATCCGGCACAGCCGGAGCGGTTGCTTATTGATGGAATCGCCTACGCGGATGCCAATCTCCGGACGGCCATACAGTATGCCGGCGAGCAGAACCTCCTGGCCTATGCCGAAGGAGATGCGCTCGATCATCTCGCGGCGTTCTTTGGTGTCACGCGCCTGGTCAATGAAGAGGACGGGCGGCTCCGTGAACGGGTTCGTCTGGCGCCGGAGTCTTTCTCCGTGGCTGGCAGCCGCGGCGCGTACCGCTACTGGGCTATGACTGCGGACCCCACCATTTCCGACGTTGCCGTAACCAGCCCCGACCCGGGCGTGGTGCGCATATACCCCCTGACGAAAACGGGCATGCCCTCGGATAATATTCTTGCCGCCGTGGCCGGCATATGCTCCCAAGAAACAGTGCGGCCTCTCTGCGATACGGTTCACGTTGCCGAGCCTGAGGAGGTGTCCTATGCAATCTCCGCTGTTGTCCGGCCCTATGTCGGATATAACGGTGAACTGGCGCGGGAGGAGGCCCAGGCGTCCGCGCGGGCCTGGGCGGACAAGACGTCCGCAGCGCTCGGCCGCGATATCGTTTGCAGTCAGATAATTGCCGCGCTTTCCACAACAGGCGTGTACAAAGTCACGCTGAGTTTCCCTGCTTCCGATCAGGTGCTGGATGTTTATCAGTGGGCCCATTGCACCGCCGTTACCGTCACATTGGGGGACATGGCCAATGGGTGACTATGAAAAGCTGTTGCCTCCGCCTCTTGCCGTCGATGTCAGTTTCCGTGAGATGGTGAAACTGGCCAACGACTGGCCGGGCCTGAACGCAGACCTGGTACGAACACTGGAGCACATCGAAGAGGCCGACCCTGTTCTCTTGCAGCATTTTGCGGAGTGGTTTTCGCTGTCCGATGAACCAGCCTGGTCTCACGCGGTGGACGACAATGCGCGCCGGCTGCTTGCCGCGGGCGCGGTGATGCTGCATAGACTCAAGGGAACACCCTGGTCGGTAAAGCGTGTATTGGAACTCATCGGAATGGGGCCTGATACCCGGCTGACGGAAGGGGGCTTCCAGCGCACCTACAACGGCGTGGTTGCTGCCGATGGAACGCGACTTTACAGCGGCGCCGCCTGGGCGGAGTATTCGATTGAGGCTGACCTGGGCGAAGCAGCCGGTCTTGACGCCGGTACCGGAACACGCATCAGGGAAGTCCTGGCCGGCATTGCGCCGGCGCGCTGCCACCTGACGGACCTGACCTACAGGGCGGATGTGACCGACCGGGTTGCACCAACGGACACAACTGCCATCACCGTTAACGGCGTATTCTCTGACATGATTTCACGCCCGCGCTACGATGGCGTATGGCAGCATGACGCGGCCCTCCTGTCGATTTACGACGGGGCGGTGCATGCGTCCGGATCGGCGCACTACTCCGGGTGGCGGGTGAAGCCCAATCCGCACCTTTACGGCGCGCAGGACTCCGTTCTGGAGTCCATCATAAATGCGACGCTTTCCGACAAGGTTGGGCGCTTCCACATGCACAATGGCACGCGCAGGGCGGACGGCTCCCTTGACCACGGAGCGGCGGCGCCCTGCTGCATAGACGAACCGATGACCATACACGTTACGCGCGTTGTGCGCTACAACGGAACGAAGCATTACTCCGGCGTCCTGGCAACCGGAGACCTCACAACCCAACTGGAGGCCGCATAATGGACTTTCTAGACAGCAGTGTTATAATGCGCGGCGTTCTTGTCATTGAGGTGCGCCGCAACGGCACCCTCGTTGATGTGTTCACCGATGATAACCTCATTGTGAACGGTGCCAAGAACCAACTCGCGCGGCTGATTGGCGGTGATGTCACAAACCGGCACATCACGCACTTCGGCGCTGGAATCGGAACCTCTACCGCCACCCCTGACAATGCCACTCTGCAAGGGGCCGTGTGGAAGGCGGTATCCTCTGTGAGTTACCCGGAGACGGGCAAGGCACAGTTTAACTGGAACCTGACGACGGCGGACGCCAACGGTCTGGCGCTGACGGAATTCGGCCTGCGCTGCGCGGACGGAACACTCTTCTCTCGCAAGCAGCGGGCGCCTATAAACAAGGCCAGCGACATCGCGCTTTCCGGAACGTGGACGATCCTCTTCTAAAGGAACTCACATGGCAAACGTTACCGAGACACCCACCTATACAGCCGGTGTATACCAGCTTGAAACCACCGACCCGATTATCGGCGGCGCGGACGGCATCTCCAACATTCAAGCCAAACAGCTTGCAAGCCGGACCGCCTACCTGAAAGTCCGCACTGACCAGGTGGACGATGCCAAGGGTGACTTCGACTCCATCGGCGAACGCATCGACGCCGTTCAGGAAATGGCCGAGGCCGTCGGTCCCGAAATGTCGAACGCCGTGACCGGAGCCTTGAAGTTCGCGCTTGACCAGGCGGCGCAGGCGAATGCGGGCATCCGTTTCCTGCGAAATGTGTGGACGCAAAGCGGATGGCTTATCCTGACCAATCGTGGCGTCATTTTCGGCTGCTCGGTCAGCAAGTCAACCACCGCAACGCGAAACCTGAATCTATCGGGCGGCCGTTGCTTTGCCGGCGGCCAAGAATGGCCGGTGGCCAATGGACCGAACGCTGCCTCTGTGCCCTCCAATACCGGAAGCGGTTCAATCCAGGTCGTTGCCTATCTGTACCCTGAGGGGTATTACAATTATGCCCTTGCGGTGACCGCTGAAAACGAGGACGTGCCCGAGAATGGCATCCCCATATACAACCTTGTGATTCCGGCAGGAAACACCGATTCAACCGACCCCGGACTGACAAGCGTAACCATCACCGACATTCGCCGGGTTGAACCGGATTACCCCGGGCTCTTCGACCAAGCTGCCCGCGCTGTTACATATATCGCAGAGGTCCCGTATGATTTTTACCATCTTTCCCTGTTTGCGATGTCGATTGACAGAATGCCGGAGAGGCTTCCATCCACGGCCGTGAACCAGTTGGGCTGGGCGCGGAATGGGTTTACCGTCGAACTTCAATCACACGAAGACAATGTCATAGTGTTTTGGCATGCCTTCGCCCTCAGATCTTAGGAGGTATTATGGCAAGGATTAAACTTCTGTCCCAAAAACAGCCCGTTGCGGATTTCTCGGTACAGGGTGCTGTTGTCACCATTCGCGGGCTGGCCATTGACTGCGCAGCCTACTACGCGTCAAACACGCGCAGCGTGGAAGTTCGCTCCAACGAAAGCGGTGAAACCGTCATCGGCGGAAACGGTCTTTATCTGGCCGTTATTGAGATTCCCGGACAGCGCTTTGAGGAAAGTGAAAACGGTCAGGTCCTTCTTCCCATGGACCCGAACGCCATCCTGATTCAACTGTGGCCCGCGGCCTAAAGGGACTATCACCATGACTACGGTATTTGTGAAGGATGATCTTCGGGCATCCGTCGAGGGGGCCACTGGCGGGCAATGCACAGTGCTGTATTCGCAGCAGGGCATGCCCAGCTACTTTCATGTGTTTCCCAAGTTCAATATCGAGGACATTGACCCAGACTTTGGGTCCGGTCCGCATCCGGCTTTCATTGTCAACGGACAGGAGGTTTCCCAACTGTTCGTCGGTATGTTTCAGGGCGTCGTCAGAAACGGAGAACTGCTGTCACTTCCGCAATTGATGCCAAATACGGGGATGACGCTTGAGAGCGCTGCGACCGCTGCCCGTACTTGTGGCGCCGGTTACCACGTGATGACGAACGCCGAATGGGCGGCGATTGCAATGTGGTGCATGGTAAACGAATTTCTCCCCTCCGGAAATGGCGACTGGGGCAGGAACTATTCCGCGCCCTTCGAGACCGGTGTTCGTGCAGACGGGCTCAACCCCGGTGATGACGGCGGCAATGGAATTACGCTTACCGGATCCGGACCCATCTCTTGGCGGCACAACAACAAGTCCACCGGCATCGCCGACCTGGTCGGCAATGTCCGTGAATGGGTCTCCGGCGTCCGTCTGGTTGACGGCGAACTCCAGATCTTCGAAAACAACGATGCAGCCTCGCACCAGGGGGCATTTGGTTCTGCCGGTGCCTGGAAAGCCATCAGTTTTGCCACGGGCGCCCTTGTATCCCCCGGAACGACCGGCACAGTGAAACTCGATTCGAACTATGCCGTGTCCGGGGCGCCGCCGCAGAACGTCGGTCCTTTCGCCTGGGCGAACACCATCACCAACCACCTCGGTCCCAACGGCAGCACCAGTGAACTTGATTTCAACGGCATGGAATTCGCCGATATTCCTGATGCGGGGCCTGCGCTGCTCAAGACGCTTGGCTTGGTCCCGGTTGCTTCCGGTTTCTTCTTGGGCAACGCCTACATGAGGAACTACGGGACGCGCTATTTTTCGCGTGGCGAGCGCTACCTTGCCCACGCGCCCGTTGGCGTTTTTGGTATGGCCGCAGTCGATGTCATTGCAAACACCCACTACTACACCGGCGCCCGCGTGGTGAAATACTAAGGCATGACCACGGTATTTGTCAGAGACAGTCTTCGGGCATCCGTTGAAGCATCAACGGGTGGCCAGTGTACTGTGCTGCGCTCGCGCTCTGGAATCCCGTCTCATTTCTTTGTCCTGCCGAAGTTCAATCTGGAGGACATTGACCCGGCGCTGGGCAGTGGACCACACCCGGCATTCATCATAAATGGACGCACCGAGGCAAGGTTGTTTATTGGCCAATACCAAGGCAGTCTTCTGAACAGTCCCGAAGTTCCGGGGTATTATGAACTCGCTTCGTTGCCCGGAATAGCTCCGGCGCTGTTCGCTATTTCCGGTGCCGATAGCACATCTCAACCCCCGGCTATGTTGTATGCCGGAAACACCGGTCCTGGCGCGCATGTGATGACCAATATGGAATGGTCCGCCGTGGCCATGTGGTGTCAGAAGAACGGTTTGATCCCGCATGGAAACACGGCGTCAGGAAAAGACGTTTTAGCTCGCCATGAACATGGCATACTTGCCGACGTGTTTGGTCGGGTGCGGACTGGAACCGGACCAGCCTCTTGGCGGCATAACCAACAAGAGACTGGTGTTTGTGACCTGGTCGGAAACAACTGGGAATGGGTTCTCGGCCTCAGGTTGGTGCAGGGGGAAATTCAAGTCTGTCAGGACAACGATTCCGCCGATTGGACCTCTGGTGTCTATGGCGAAAAACCATGGAAAGCCGTCAATTTCTCATCGGGCGCACTGGTCACTCCTGGAGGCTCTGGAACCACGAAGCTGGACTCGACCGCCACATCTGGCGGAACACCCATGGAGGATAAGGGAGCGTTCGTTTTCAGCGCAACCAGGGCACATAATCTTGAGGGTCTCAACCAGTACAACTTCATGAACATTTCGGCAGTGAGCACGGGTTCGAATATTCTGAAAGTGCTGGGTTTGGCACCGCCGATAGCAGGCTCCGTAGGGGGAGTGTGGGCCCGCAATTACGGCACCCAGCACGCCGTTCGCGGCGGCGCATATTACACAGGTACCAATGCCAGCCTATGGGCATTGTCCCTGTCCGGACCAGGCGGGTCTTCAGCGGTAAGACTTGTCAGATATTAATCCCTCACTAATCGCATTAACCGCACTTTAGAACCAGATTTAACCCCGGTTACACCCACCTTTTACGCCCGTTTTACCCCCACTTTTATACCTGTTTGACTGGCAAAAAGAACCTGTTTGACTGGCAACTTACAGCCAGTTCATAGCCGGCTTCGGTGTGGGGCATGCCCACCCCCTCCCTTTCCTGGATGAGCAGTTCGATCCCGGTCGCTTCAGGGTCGGTCTGTGCGTAGTGGTGCGGCAGGATCTCAAACAGCGCGATGCGTCCGACGTCATGGAGAAGCCCGGCCGTGTAGAAATCTTCCAGCCTTCCCAATCCGCAGCGGTCTGCCAGCAGGGAAGATGCCTTGGCACAGCACAGGGCGTCGGTCCAGTAGGTCTGGAAATGGAAATGGTCCCAATGGCCGTAAAGAAACACCGTGTCGGCGGCACTGACCAAGGTGCAGGCTTTTTCCGCACCCAGCAGCCGGACGGCCTGGCGAAGTGAGCTGATTTTCCCTGCCTGACCGAAGTTTTCTGCGTTGGCCAACGCCAGAAGCCGTGTTGCCATGAGCGGGTCCATCATCATGGTGCGAACCAGGGTGTCCTCTTCAACGATGTCGTGGTCAATTGCGCGGCGCAGCAGGTGCATCGAGCCCGGAACCAGGGGAAGGGCCTGAATTTGCCCAATCAGCTTTATAATGTCCGGCGCGGGCACCGCGCCAAGTTCCTGCGGGGATGGCTTGGGCGGAATCGCAACCGGGGCGTCGGAGGCGGGCCCGGTCTTCCTGATTTCGCGCAGGGCGTTTTCGATGGCCCATTCAATGTCCCCCTTTTCCGCGAAGACCGGTTTTGTCCTCAATCCTGTCAGCGTGGAGATCTCCCGGACGGTGTCGTCGTCCAGTGGGCAGGCCATGGCCACCGTCAGCAGTCGCCCCAACCGGTCGATGGGCAGCGCCAGTCTTTCCTGGGCAAAATCGGCGGGCACCAGCGCGGCTACGGCCGGGTCGATGGTGTAATTGCGCAGGTTCAGGCTGGGAATGCCCGCCTGTTTCACCATGAACGAAACAAACTTTTCGGGCCTCAAGAAACCCAGTTCGATCAGGGCATCCACGGTTCTGCCCCCGTTTGCCCGCTGATACACGATGCCCCTGCGCAGTTGGTCGCGGGTGATCAGTCCGGCTTCCAGGAAACGGCGGCTCACGGCGGCTTCCGCCAGTTGCCGTTTCCATGAGTATATTTGATCGGGACTTATGCCGTAGGCTTTGCCAAGGTCAATGAGTGGAATGTTGTCTTCCGTGTGCTGTTTGACTATTCTGACTTTTTCTGCGTTTGTCAATGTGCTTCGAAGCCTCCTTCCGTTCAAGGAACGTGGCAGGGATTATAGCACGAAGGGATGTCCTTTGACGCCGAAATGGAGGCGTGTCATACCGGCAGTCTGCGTGCAGAATATGAGCTTGGGCGATTACCGGAGGGCGGGGGGATAACATGGGGATTGAGTCTTGATACGGACAGGAGATGACACGATGCGCAAGATACCGCGGATTTTGACCATTGCCGGAAGTGACAGCGGCGGCGGGGCGGGCATTCAAGCGGACCTGAAGACCATGACCGTGCTGCGGGCCTATGGCATGTCGGTGATTACCTCGATTACGGCGCAGAACACGGTGGGGGTAACCGGTATTTATGATCTCGCGCCGGAGGTGGTGGAAAGGCAACTTGATGCGGTGTTGTCCGACATTGGAGCCGATGCGGCAAAGACTGGGATGCTTTCAAGCGCGGCAATTATTGAGGTGGTGGCTGCGGCTTTGGAGCGCTATGGGGTAAGGAATCTGGTGGTTGACCCGGTGATGGTGGCCAAGAGCGGGGATGCGCTGCTGCGGGAGGAGGCCCGGGACACGCTGAAAGCGCGCTTGCTTCCGCTGGCCACGGTTATCACGCCCAATGTGCCCGAGGCGGAGGTGCTGACGGGGCTGGAAATCCATGATGAAACGGGACTGCGTGAGGCGGCCAAGGCATTGCGGGAACTGGGCCCGGCCTATGTGCTCATTAAAGGGGGCCATCTGCACGGGGAAGAATCGACGGATTATCTCTTCGACGGGGAGACAATGCGGGCCTATTCGACGCGGCGGGTTGACACGAAGAACACTCATGGGACTGGCTGCACCCTTTCGGCGGCGATTGCCACGTGGTTGGGCTTTGGCTGCGCGGTGCCCGAAGCGGTGCGGCTGGCAAAAAACTATATTAATGGCGCGATCCTGCACAGCGACGAACTGAAAGTGGGGGCGGGCCACGGACCACTGCACCACGGATGGTGCCTATTGCCGTCTGAATCGGACGGTATTGACGGGGGTGGATGAAAAGTGCGCGATTGTGTAAACTATTGTCCATCTGGGACAACTTTGTGAACAATAAAATATGAGTCAAGCGCTATACGACGAAAACGAACTGGAACTGTTCCGAAGCGATTCGGGTTTGGAACGGTACCGAATGCCGGTTCGTTATCCGATGCTGAACAAGCACCGGGTGATCGCGGGTGACATGCCGATGTTTGTGGTGCACAAAGCGGCCCGGCAACTGGCGCTTTGGGCTGCGCAGTGGGAACGGCGCTCCGAATTGAAACGGCGCAGGCTCGGGCTGGAGATGAATTCGAAGCGGCCCGATTTGCGGCCCATTCACAAACGAAAGATCGCCGAGAGCCGGACCGCGCTGGCGCGCGAGGAACTGGCGCCGATCATGAACCTCTTTGAGGCGGCCCTTTCCCGGCCTGTCACAGCGACGTGGAACGATTTCAAGAGCTACCCCGACTTTCCGAAGCCGCTTCCGGAACCGCCCCAATGGCCCGTTCTGCCGGAACTGCCCTCCCAGCCCCGGGAACCGCAGGCGACGGATGAGGCATTTCTGCCCCAGTTCGATTCAATTGACAAAATGGTCAAGGGGCGCCGCGAGGAGAAAGAGGCGGTCGCACGGGAGCATTTCCAGACGATACACCGGCAGTGGGATGAACTCTGCCAGCGCATCCAATACATGCACCAGGAGCAGTTGCGGCAGTACAACCAGACCCTGCAACAGATGAAACTCCAGTATGATCGGTCGGTGCAGGTCTGGCAGGAGGCGCGGCAGCGCTATTTGACGGAGCGGGAGCAGTGCCGCCCCCTCATCGATGCCAAGGGCCAGGCATGGCTGCTGGGCGAACCCTATGCCGTGATGGACTACTGCGACCTGCTGCTTTCCCAGTCGCCCTATCCGGATTTCTTCCCGCAGGCCTACGATTTGGACTATTTCCCCAATCAGAATGGGTTGCTGATCGACTACCTGCTGCCGCCCCTGCGCGTGCTGCCCCGCCTGGCATCGGTGGAGTATGTCGAGGCGAAGGATTCCTTCCGCGAGGTCCTGCTGACCGACGAGCAGCGCAATGAAATCTATGCGGACCTGCTGTACGAACTGCCGGTGCGCACCCTCTATGAAATTTTCAGCGGGGACAAGGCCAACGCCGTTCAATATGTGCGCTTTCACGGCTACATCTTTGTTGACGAGCACCCGACCGGCAACACCGCTCCCGCCTGCATCCTTTCGATGGAAACTTCCAAGGCCGAATTCCTGGGCATGGATCTGGCGTCCCTCGGGGCGGCCGAATGCTTTGAACGCAATGGCGGCCAGTTCCACAGCACCTGGTAAAGGGCACTCCGGCCCTTTCGCTGATTCACCGCTGGGCCTCCTCACCCGCGGCAAACACCAAGATTGGGCTTGACTTGGGGCAATCTTTGGGCGACAATTACATATTAGGTGACATTCTTGAAGACGTGAGTCACTTTTTATGCACGCGGGCAGGCAGGTGTGCGGTGTAAGAGCAGGTGTTTTCCTTTCAATTTAGGAGAGGTTTTGGGAATATTGTTGACAACAATTTTCATAAGTCCAGCAATATCAGTATGCATTCACACTATTTACATTGACAAGAACACGTTTCTCTGGTAGAGTAAATAGGAGCAGGAAAAAGGTAAAAACGGATGCAGACCACCTATAGCTACTTTGGCCAACGGTTGGTTGAACGGGGCATTATCAGCCAGGAACAACTGGATGAAGCGTTGCGCCGTCAACAGACCACCATGGCGAACCGCAAGGTGGGCGAGATCCTGGTGCGGCTCGGCTATATCAGCAAGAGCCACATCACGGAGGGTCTTGCCGACCAGATGGGGATAGCCCTGGTCCGTTTGTCCGATATGGATATCCCAAAGCGAATCACGAACATGGTGGACGGCAACATTGCGATGCTCTACCGTGTTATTCCGATTGAGGAGCGCAACGGGGTGCTGGTGGTGGCGACGGCGGACCCGACAAACATCAATGCGCTGGACAACCTGGGGCGGTTGCTGGACCGGCCGGTGGAACCGGCGCTGACGACGCCGGAAGACATTCAAAACGCGCTGAACAACTACTACGGGCACCGTGAAGAGACGGTGGAGTCGCTCCTTTCCTCGGCGAGCAGCGCGAGCAGCCTGAGTTCGCTGAGCACCCAGTCAAACATGAGTTCGTCGATGGACGGGTCGCTGGCCAGCCTGAACAGCATGAGCGCTGACGGTCTAAGCATGGCCAGCATTGCGGCGGCGGAGGCGGGCGTGCCCGACGGGGGCACTTCGACCACCTCCGGCTCCGAGACGGATTCGTCGGACGAAAACAATCCAGTGGTGAAATACGTTCACCAGCTCATCATGGAGGCTTTCCGCCTGCGGGCGAGCGACATTCACATTGAACCGGCCAAGACGTCGGTGAAGGTGCGCTACCGCATTGACGGTGAAATGCAGGAAATGCCGCTGCCGCCGAAGCGCGCCCAGGCGGCCATCATATCGCGCCTGAAAATCATGGCGGGGATGGACATTTCGGAGCGGCGTGTGCCGCAGGACGGCCGCATCAAGATCACGCTGGGCGCCAAGGCGGTGGATTTGCGCGTGAGCGCGCTGCCTGCGGTGTACGGCGAGAGCATGGTCATGCGTATTCTCGACAAGAGCGGGCTGCTGCTCGGACTGGGCGAACTGGGCTTCTGTTCGGAGCACCAGCAGATTTGGGAGACGCTGCTGCACAACGCCACGGGCGTCGTGCTGGTGACGGGGCCGACCGGCTCGGGCAAGACCACGACCCTGTATGCTTCCCTGAACAATCTGAACACGAGCGAGGCGAAGATCATCACCGTGGAAGACCCGGTCGAATACCAGTTGACCGGCATCAACCAGGTGCAGATTCACCACGACATCGGCTGGGATTTCGCGCGCGCGCTGCGCGCCATTTTCCGTCAGGACCCGGACATTGTGATGGTGGGCGAAATCCGCGACAAGGAGACCGCCGAGATTGCGATCAAGGCGGCGCTCACGGGCCATCTGGTGTTTTCGACGCTGCACACAAACGACACATCGAGTTCGTTCACCCGTTTGATTGACATCGGGATCAAGCCGTTCCTGGTGGCGTCGGGTGTGCGGGCCATTCTCGCGCAGCGTTTGGTGCGCCTCATATGCAGCAACTGCAAGCGCCCCTACACCCCCCCGGAGGAGGAGAAGGAGCGGCTCGGGCTTGAGGTGGACTGGAGCACGATTGAACTGACCCACGGCGAAGGTTGCGACAACTGCAACCGGACCGGTTACCAGGGCCGCAAGGGTGCCTATGAGCTGCTGATCACCAACGACGAGATCAGGCGCCTGCTGATGAAAGGCGAGAGCGCCACCATGGTGCGCCAGGTCGCGCGCATGTCGGGCATGAAGACGATGCGCCAGGACGCCTGGGACAAGGCGTGTCGCGGCATCACAACGATTGAAGAGGTCAACCGCCGCACGCGCGTGGACGAGCCGCTCAGGGCCGCGGCGGACAGGGCGGCGGCCAAGGTGGTGGCCAAGGCTGCTGCTGCGGCGGCCGAGGCGGCCGAGACGGCGGAACAACTGGCGGGAGCGAGCAAACATGGCGTATGAAATGGTGAGTCTGCTGCGGATGCTGATTGACCGCGACGGATCGGACCTTCACCTTGCGGTGGACAACCCCCCGGTGGGCCGGGTGCACGGGCACCTGCAGTTCTTCGGCGACAGCCCGCTGACGGCGGAGGACAACGAGCGGCTCATGAAGAGCATCGCCTCGGTGGACAACCAGCAGGAACTTCAGGAGGTGGGCGGTGCCGACTTCGGCTTTGCCTTCGAGGACGTCGCCCGTTTCCGTGTGTCCATCTTCAAACAGCGCGGCTATGTGGGCCTGGTGCTGCGTCTGATCCCCCGCAAAATCATGTCCTTCGAGGAGTTGGGCCTTCCGGTGAGCCTCAAGGAGGTAATCACGCAGCCCCGCGGACTCATCCTCATCACGGGGCCGACGGGCTCGGGCAAGACGACGTCGCTTGCGACCATGCTTGACTGGCTGAACGAGACCCACGACCACCACATCATCACGATTGAAGACCCGATTGAGTACTACCATTTCCACAAAAAAAGTATCATCACCCAGCGCGAGGTGGGTGTGGACGTGCCCAGTTTCGCCGAGGCGCTGCGCCGCGCGCTGCGCCAGGACCCGGACGTGATTCTGGTCGGCGAAATGCGCGACCTTGAGACCATTGAGGCCGCCGTGACGGCGGCGGAAACGGGCCATCTTGTGTTTGGCACACTGCACACGACGGGCGCGGTGCGCACGATTGACCGTATTGTGGACGCTTTCCCGACGAACCAGCAGGAGCAGATCCGCACACAGCTCGCGGGCAACCTGAAGTCGGTGATTTCACAGACCCTGGTGCCGCGCAAGAGCGGGTTCGGCCGTGTGGCCGCGTATGAAATCATGATTGCGACGCCGGCTATCCAGAATCTGATCCGCGAAAACAAGTCCTACCGCATCACGTCGGCGATTCAGACCGGGCACAAGTTCGGCATGAACCTGCTGGACGAGCACCTGCTCATGCTTTTCCGCAAGGGCGTGTGCAGCTACGAGGACGTGGTGTCGCGTTGCCAGCAGCCGGAGGAGTTTGCCACGACGGCGAAGGCCTTCAACATGGAGGGCGGCCCGACCGACGGGACCGGGCAGCGGTCATGATGACGGAAGAAAAGACGGGATAGAAGGAAATGGCAGTGGCGGCAAAATCAGCGAGACCGATCGGCGACGTCCTGGTAGACCAGGGCGTCATCACACCGATCCAGCTCGACGAGGCCCTGCAGCGGCAGCGGCTTACGGGCGACATGCTGGGCCGCATTCTCGTGTCTTTGGACTACTGCACCGAGCAGGACGTCATCGAGGCGCTGGGCGTCCAGCAGGGGATGGAGCGCGTCGATCTGAAGAAGCTGAGCATTATGGATTCGGTGCTCAAGCTCATCTCCGGGGACGTGGCGCGCTTCTACAGCGTGATACCGGTGCGCTTTGCCGAAGGCGTCCTCGTCGTGGCGCTGGCCGATCCCCTGAACCTGCAAACACTCGACGACATTCACCAGATAGTGTGCGCGCAGTTTCCGGAGGTGAGGGAGATACGGGGCGCGGTAAGCAACCCGGACGACGTGCGCGAAGCGCAGAAGAAGAACTATTCCTACGAAACCGAGTCGATCGGCAAGATGCTCGCCGACCTGACGGAGCGCGTGGGCGACAAGGAACTGTCGGACGCGGAGATGGGCCTGCAGGAGGTGGTGGGCGACACGGAAAACCTCGTCGAGCTGACGCAGCAGCCCGAAGTCATCAAGATCGTGAACCTGATCTTCCTGACGGCGGTGCAGAAGCGCGCCTCCGACATCCATTTTGAGGTGTATGAAACCGATTTCCGCGTGCGCATCCGCGTTGACGGCGTGCTGCACGAGGTGGTCCATCCGCCGAAGGCCTCCTGCATCGCGCTGGTGTCGCGTGTGAAGGTCATCTGCAACATGGACATCGGCGAGCGGCGCCTGCCCCAGGACGCGCGCATTGAACTCAAGATTGGCGACAGCGTGATCGACGTGCGCGTCGCCACCCTGCCCACGCTCTACGGCGAGTGCATTGTGATGCGCATCCTGGACCGCACCGCGGTCAAGATCGACCTGGCCCAATTGGGCTTGAGCGAGACGGTCCACAAGAAGGTGCTTTCGGCGATCAACAAGCCGAACGGCATCATCCTGGTCACCGGCCCGACCGGCTCGGGCAAGACGACCACCCTGTACGCCTGCCTGAACGTGCTCAACACGCCGGACGTGAAAATCATCACGACCGAGGACCCGGTCGAACTCCAGATCGAGCGGCTGGTGCAGTGCCAGGTGAACGAGGAGATAGGGCTGACCTTCGGCAGGTGCCTGCGCTCCATTCTGCGCCAGGACCCGGACATCGTGATGGTGGGTGAAATCCGCGATCTTGAAACCGCGCAGATTGCCGTCGAGGCGTCGCTGACGGGCCACCTTGTGCTGAGCACGCTGCACACCAACAGTGCGCCAGAGACAATTACCCGTCTGCTCGACATGGACGTGGAGCCCTTCCTTATCACGGCGTCGCTGGAGGCGGTGGTGGCGCAGCGGCTGGTGCGCGCGATCTGCCGTCACTGCCGCGAGATATACCGGCCCGACGCCCAGGAAATGGAAGTGGTGGGCATTCCGCATGCGTGGCGTGCCGACCCGAACTTGCGCCTGTTCCGTCCCAAGGGCTGCGCGGCCTGCGACTATGTGGGCTTCATGGGCCGCACGGGCCTGTACGAGTTTCTTCAGGTGAACGAGACGATCCGCGAGATGATTCTCGACCGCGCGATGGCATTTGACCTCCGGCGCTACGCGCGCAAGGAGCTGGGAATGCTGGTGCTGCGCGAAGAGGGCATCATACGCTGCGTGAAGGGTGTCACCAGCGCAACGGAAGTCATGGACCACACCGACTTATACGAGGACTAGGAGAGCGGTTATGCCAAAATTCGCATATTTTGCGCTCAACAAAGAGGGCAAACAGGTGTTCGGCGTGATGATGGCCGATTCGCAGGCCCTTGCGATCAACGACATCAAGTCGCTGGGCCTGTTCCCGACCAACATCCGCGAGGCAACGCGCGCTGACGAGCGCAAGGCCGCGCGCAAGAAGAAGGGCCTGGACGAGCTGTATTTCGGCGGCGTGAAGACCAAGCAGCTCGTGGTGATGACCCGGCAGCTTTCCACGCTGATCGACGCGGGCCTGCCGCTGCTGCGCAGCCTCAACGTGCTGATCACGCAGCTCAAGCCCTGCCTGCTGCGCGACATTCTGCGTGAGATATCGACGGACATCCAGTCGGGTTCGACCTTCGCCGAGGCGCTGGCCAAGCACCCGAAGCAGTTTGACCGGCTTTTTGTGAACATGGTGCGCGCCGGCGAGGTGGGCGGCATGCTGGAGGTTGTGCTCCAGCGTCTGGCCATGTTCATGGAGCGCCGCGAGGCGCTGAAACGCAAGGTGAAGGGCGCGCTGATTTACCCGATCGCCGTCATCATCATCGCGGCGTCCATCGTGTCGTTCCTGCTGATCAAGGTGGTGCCCGTCTTCGCCGACATTTTCGACCAGTTCGGCGGAAAGCTGCCCTGGCCCACCCAGTTTCTGATGAAGGCCGGCGATTTCATGTTCTACAAGTGGTGGATGCTGCTCAGCGTCATCTGCTGGACCATCATCGGGTTCAAGGTGCTGTTCAAGTTCAAGACAACAAAAAGCATCTCCGACCGGCTGCTGCTCAAGATTCCGCTCATTGGCGATCTGGTGGTGAAGGTGGCGGTGGCGCGCTTTGCGCGCACCCTGGGCACGCTGATCACCTCGGGTGTGCCGATTCTGCAGGCGCTCAAGATCACCCGCGAGACCATCGGCAACGAGGTCATCCAGAAGGCCGTGGACGCGGTGCACGAAAGCATCAAGGAGGGCGACACGATTGCCGCCCCGCTGGACAAGAGCAAGGTGTTCCCCACCATGGTGGTGAACATGATCGACGTGGGCGAGGAGACGGGCAGCCTCGACGCCATGCTGATGAAGGTGGCCGACATTTTCGACGCCGAGGTGGAGACGGCGGTGGAGGCCATGCTTTCGCTGCTGGAACCGGTGATCATCATCGTGCTCGGCGGCATCATCGGCTTCATCGTGGTGTCGCTCTACCTGCCCATTTTCACACTGGGCGACCAAATCAACAACAAGTGACGGTTGAGACGGCAATACAACAAACATGGCAGGTGACTTGGGAACAACGCGGCCCCGGTGGTGGGGCCATAAGGAGGTAACGGACATGAGGAAGAAGCAGGGATTTACCCTGGTGGAACTGTTGGTGGTGATGGCAATCATCGCCATACTCGCGGCCATCGTCGTGCCGAACGCGGCACGGTTCATCGGCCGGGCGCGTGTGACGCGGGCGCTGTCCGAAATCAGCGGCACGGAGACGGCCATCACGGCCATGCTGACCGACGCGGGCCGCAGCAGCCTGAGCCAGGTGTTCACACCCGGCGCGGTGCCGGCCATTGCGGTCAACGGTCCCGGCGCTGCGTTGAACGGCAAGGTTATTTCACCGGTGGCGCCGGGGAACTGGCCGACAGTGCTGCCGGCGAGCTTCGAGGCCATCACCTTGCTTTACTCGGACGTGGTGTACGATCTGCTGCGCTACGGCCGCGACGTGCTGCGCCAGGACGGCACCGTGACCTCCAACGCGCCCAACGTGATTGACCGCAACATGCTGGCCAAGCTCGGCACGAGCTACATGGACCTCGGCAACGACTCCTGGGGCAGCCAGTACCGCTTCTTCCCGGGGCCCTGGAAGTTTTCCAGCGTCAACGGCCAGCGCATGCCCATCATCTTCCGCAAGTTCAGTGTCGACACGGGCAACTCCAAGCGCGGGATCAAGGATGACGGCTACTCGCTCCGCGACCTCACCCTTGCGACCCCGAAGGACCTGATCACGAACACCTTCAGCTCCATCGTGGAAGATGCGGCCACCTGGCCCGACAAGATTGGCTTCCCGGCCGATTCCGGCAAATCGGTGTACATCTGGTCGCTGGGCGAGAACATGCGCAGCGGGCAGATGCTCTATTCCACCACCTATGACGTGACGAACGCGTTCTCCTGGTACAACAACCCACAGGACGGCTCGGATCTGGGCGGCGGCGACGACATCAACAATTGGGACAAGGATTCGACCTGGTCCCGGTTCACCAACTAAGTTTGAGCGGATTGCGCGCGGTTCGGACGGGGTCTGCACGGCCCCGTCCGGGCGGCGCGCACTGTGATTGATCGCAGGCCGGAAGGGCGCAACGCCCGGGTGAATCCATGATCAAGCGAGGCGAACACAGATCGGGCGGGTTCAGCCTGGTGGAACTGCTGGTGGTGATGGCCATAGTCGCCATCCTCATGGGCATTTCCATACCGATCCTCCGCATGTTCTCCCAGAACGATCTGGACCGCGGCGCCCGCTCGCTTTATACGATGGTCCGCGCGGCCCGGGTCTATGCGTCCACCTACAATGTCAAGACGGCCGTCGTCTACCAGCTCGACCAGGACCCCGCCAACAGCGCCGTGATGGACAGCCTGCGCCGCCAGTCGGTGCGGGTGCTGCGCGGCGCCATGATGCTCTACCAGCTTCCCGAAAACATGGGCAGCTACAAGGGCCTCTATGTGCCCACGCCCCAGGGTGACGGCGAGTTCACGCCGTTCCTGCAGGGCTATGCAGTGCTGCTCGATGTGCCGCCCACAGACTTTCGCATGCCGCCGCAGGGGGTCGCCTATGCGTACGGCCTGCAGGATGCGCCCGCCGACAACGCCAATTTCCTGTCCGCCTTTGCGGCAAACATCGGCCAGCTTGGCATGACGGCAGTGGTGATGTACAACGGGATTATTGACGGCGACCAGACCGTGCGCGAGCGGGAATATGACCCGACCGCCAGGGTGGCGCTGCTGGCCCATGTGTTTGACACCGGCGGCAAGCTGGACACGGGAACAAACACCACCCTGCAGCGCTTCAGCATTCTTTTTGCGCCCACGCCGGACCGGCCCGTCGAGGAGCGCACCTGGTCCGCCGTTGACCTGAACGACGGTATTGTCTCCTCCTGGCTTGCCAAGACCCTCCCCGATGCGAATCCGCAAATGGGCATGGTCGGCATACCCATAGAAATCTACCGGTCCACGGGACGGGTAAGGATGGGGTCGTTGTGATATGAAGACGGCCATGAAGAAATCAGGAATAGCGGGAGCGCCACTGGGAGCGTCGGCGTCCCCGCCGGCTTCCGGAGCTGCCGACAAACGCGAAAAGAGCCGGCGAGGACGCCGGCGCTCCCAGTATGGTGTCCAGGCGGGTTTCACCCTGCTGGAGGTGCTCATCGCGCTGACCATTCTGGCGGTGGGCATACTGACGGTGATGCGGCTGTTTCCCATGGCGCTGGTGCAGCAGCGGCGGGCCGCCGAGCGCACGGTGATTGCCTCCCTGGCGCGCACGCAGCTCAGCGAAGTGCGCACCGGCGGGGTGGGCCAGTCGCTCGTGTCCTGGCTCCAGAGCAATTCCTACAAGGTGGTGGAGCAGGCGGCGCGAAGTTACACGCTCTACGACTCATGGCGCACCTCGGTGACGCGCATGGGCCAGCCCGACGTGGACCTCTACCGGGTGGTGTTCACGGTGCGCATGCACGACGGGCGCGACGAGGATTTTGTGACCTATGTCACCGAGCGCTGACCCCGTGGTTCGTGCCGCAGGCGTCCCGCCTGCGTGCTTCCGCGGGCAAAGACAGGGCAGGCGGGACGCCTGCGCTGCGGTGTTGGGACAGGGCAGGCGGGACGCCTGCGGTACGGTGTCGGGACAGGTAAACGGTAACGGCATGACAATGCACGGTGCGCGACATAGCGCCGGCTTTACGCTGGTGGAACTGCTGGTTGCCCTGGCCATATTCATTGTGATCATGGGCAGCATGGCCGCCCTGCTTTCGGGCGCCGTCAACACGGTCAACACGGCTAACGCCCTGATGAACGCGATGGAGCGGGCCCGCGGCTCCATGTCCGTGCTGGAGGCCGACCTCAAGACCGCCTTTGCCTCCCCCGACAAGCGCCAGAACTTCCAGTTTTACGGCGAGCCCAACGGCTTCATGTATTCGGGCCAGTTGGTCAACGGCGGTTTCGGCCGCGTGACCTATGCCGTCCACACCGACAACCGGGTTCCCCCCCTGCAGGGCACGGGCGGACCCGAAATGGCGTCCATTGTCCTGTCTTGGGGTGCCGTGGCCGAGCAGTTTGCCCGCGTGCTGTGCCCCATCAATCCAGAGACTGGCACGGGCACCAACATCGACAAGAATGGCGATGGTGTGCCCGACATCACCATCGCGGGGGTGGATGCGTCCGTCCTGCCCGCCGAATTGGCGGTGTGGAACGCGGCCAAGCCCAACAGCGGTTTCGATGCCTATGCGGCGCGCATCTTCGAACAGATTTACCGGCAGTTCCTTACGGCAACACCGCCTCAGGATTTCGACGACCCAGTGCCGTTCACGTTCCGCGTCCAGCGCGGCGTGCTGCTGCGCTACGAGGAGCGCGGCCAGGGCACGCTCTCCGAATTCTCGGCCAACAAGATGAAGGCCATGTTTGCGGACTCCACCGAAACCTCCTATGTGCCCGCCCCCTTCGGCCAGGATGCCGCGCTGTTTTCCGGCCTCGTGCCCGAAAAAACCCGCGAGCAGCTCGATCAGCTCCAGCAGAGCCACTACTGGGTGAACATGCTGTCGGGCAACCTGCCGCTGAACAACGCAGTCGATCCCTTCAGCGTGTCCAACACCCCCATGCTTTTCTGGATGGAGGACATTCAGGAATACGATAGGCTCAACGGAACTGCCGAATGGGCGACGGACCAGGCGCGTCTTTCCGCGCAGCGCCACTATGGGCAGTCGTGGCGCGACTACCTGGTCACCGAGGGCATTCTCGTTGCGGCCGAACTGGTTATTCCCGACACGGACCAGGTGGTGACCGGATATGACAGCGCGCGCGGGACACCCGTGGCCATCAGCGCCCTCGACATGGCGTCCTTCTTCTCCTACGGCATCGAGGATGGTTCGGACCGGAAATGGTTCAACACCCTGTGGAACCTGTCCGGCGTGGCCCTGCCCACGGACAGCACCGTGACCAAGCCCATGTTCAACTATTTCCTATTTGGCCCCGCGGCCACCCCCGTGCCCAACTATTTCACCACCGACCCGGCCGGGGCCGTGGTCGCCTTTGGCGAGGCGCTGGGGGTCGAGGTCTACGGCTACAATCCGGGTGACCCGCTGAAACCCCGCCTGCCGGCGTGGGTGGCGCCCGGTTTCTGGGTATTTGGCGATCCGTCCCGTGTGGGCGCGGCGCCGTTCCACCAGTGGTTTCAGCAGAAAGTCGACATCCCGTCGGCCTATCTCCGCGACAATTCGGGGACCTGACGGAAGACGCGGCCGCCTGCGGGCGGCCAGCAAGTGCGAGGCGGTTGGATGACGAAGACGGACAAAAAGACCCGGCGCGGCGCGGCGCTGATTATTGCCATCGCCATCATGACGGTGCTGCTGGCGATAGGTCTGACCTTTTTCACCGTGGCCCGGGTCGAATCGACCACCGCCGCAAACGTGGTGAACACGGTGCGCGCCGAGCACCTCGTCGACGCCGGCTTCGCCATGGCCGAATACCAGCTCAACCGCGACCTGCAAATCCATTCCCAGGCCACCAGCCTCGACCACGGCTGGCGCACCATGTTCAGCGGCGCCGCCTACGCGGGCAAAAACTGGGCCAATTCCACCGGCAGCCCCGCCTTCAACATTGAGCCCGTGGAACGGGCCCTGCGTGCCGCCGGGATCATCGGCAAAAGCAGCCTGCTCTACGTCAAGTTTCCCGACGGCGGCATCGAGCCCCTCTTCCGCGGTCCAAGGACGGCCCCCTGGCTCGCCATTCCCCGCTGGCAGGGCAACGACATCCTGCTCTACCTCTCCGAAGCGGAAATGCCGCTCTACTCGGTCGATTTCACGGCGGGTCCCGCCGCATTCAACGCCGTCGCCGACGTTGCGGTCAACGCCGCCATCGCCCCCTACCGCATCGTGCGCTACGACGACAACAACGCGCTCCAGTACCCCTTTGTCACCAGCAGCTTCTTCGGCACCGTCACGCGCCTCGACAACAACGGTGCCGTGATCCTGCCCTATCCCTTCGGCATCGACCCCCGCTGGCCCCTTGAGCAGGTGGACGCCTGGGCCGATGTGGACACCAACGGCGACGGCATGCGCGACGCCATCTGGATTCCGCTGCCCAAGGACGTGGACCTTTCCGGCGACGGCGTGGACAACGACCTCGACGGCGTGGCCGACGTGACCCAGGTGGACGACACCGGCCAGTTGGCCCTCGACGCCGACGGCAACCCCCGCCGCGACTTCGAAATCGGCTCCTTCGTCTACCGTGTAGACAACACCACGGGCCGCATCGTCCGCACCGACGTCGACATCAACGGCCCGACCCACCTGGCGCTCACCATACCGCTTCCCGGCCTGCGCCTGCCCATCGACATGAACAACGACGGCAAGGTGGACACCCTGGACTATTATCCCTATTCGGACGGCACGCTCGGTCCCGTCTGCGTGAACCTGCCCCCCCAGGTCATCGTGCCCATGGCCGACGGCAGCACCCAGACGCTCACCATTGACGATGTGGACTCCCTCGACAACGACTACGACCAGTTCGTCAACGGCTTCAACGCCTACGTGTTCCTGGGCGACCCAAACAACCCCCAGCACAGCGCCCTGGCCGCCGTGGACGATGCCACAGTTCTCGCGGCCGCCGGAGACCCCAATCCGGTTGATTCGACCAACGCGCGCACCAAGCACGCCAACAAGATCATCAAGTGGACCCAGGTCATGCCGGGCCTCAGGCTCTCGGCCAACGCGCCCGCATGGCTCGCCGCCCAAGCGGTGCCGCCTGTGGTGGTCTCCCTCACCGGCGAACCCGTCTGCGACCTCATCGGCCGCGCCGCCATCCAGGTCGTGGACGAGTCGTCCAAGGTCAACATGAACGCCGCGGGCGCCCATATCTACCGCGACGACCTGGACATCAAGGGCAACGCGACCGCGGGCGAGCACATCCAGCGCGCCCTCAATCAGGGCGCGTCCACCTTCGAATACGAAACCCGCGCCCTGCCCACCGTGGGCGTGAACACCTCCGCCAACCTCTGGGGCATGCTCACCGGCGCGGGATGGATGCTCGACCCGCCCACCGGCAGCCGCTGGGACTATGGCACCCTTTCGCCCGACCACCTCATCGATGCGCCCACGGCCGTTCCCCATCCGCCCCTCCTTGCCTATGCCTATGACATCAGCCTGCCCGGATACGGCCGCGTCGATGACAACATGAATTCGTTTATGATCGCCTTCAACGGCCGCGCCGACGCAGGCGGCGCGCGCCCCGACCAGGGCCTCTGGACGCCGCCGCTCGGTCCGCTGGCCGCCGCCGTGATGGCCGGCACCGACCCCGCGACCCTCACCAACGCCCAGCGCCGGTTGGCCGTCGATGACCTGAACGGTTACACGCCCGGCACCGTGCCCTATGCCGAAGTGGCAGACGCCGTGCGCAGCCCCCGGCTGGACGCCGTTCATGATCCCGGTTCCGACCCCTACAGCGGTCTCGGTTTCAGGGACTACTTCAACCGGCTCGGCCTGCTCGAGGGCATCGACGATTCCACCGAAATCCAGCCCGCCGCCCCCCTGCGCAACACCCTCGCCGAGACCGACAAGATCGACAACAACAACGACACCGTGGCCGATGAAATTGGCGAGGCGGGTGACCGGCTCCTGGCCAACAACTACGAACTGGAAAAGGCCGTCGACGCCAGCGGCCAGACCTTCGGCCTGCTGTCCTGGCCCTACCTGAAAAACATCGTCACCGCCAACAGCGACTCACGCAACGTCAACTACATCGACTCCAGCACCGGTCCCAGGGCCATCAACAAGATTGACCCCAACCTGGCGCCCCCGGCACAGCTCGCGGCCGGAATGCTCACGCGGGGTGAAAACATCAGGCCCGTCACGCAGCCGCCCCTGAAGCTCTCCGTGCCGGTAGCCAGCGATCTCCAGTATTTCGCAGAAGGCCTGCGCCAGGCCGACACCACCCTGCAGGGATACCTCTTCTCAGGGTTGCCCACGGACCTTTTCGCGGCCGACCCCGAACTGCAAACCATGCAGCTCGCCGTCAACATCGCCGACAGCCGCGATGCCGACAGCGCCCGTTCGCTGCTGGTCATGGACAAACGGGCCACCGCGTCCTATAACTCTTACTACGATGCCCATCCGGAATTGGGAGTGGTGCTGCCCATGAACCCGCCCGACGAGCCGCCCAACGTGCGCGAGCGCGTCGCCCCGTCGGACGCCTTCCCCGTCGGCGATCTCCAGGACCTCCTCATGAACGCCCTGGGCAGCGTCTTTTCCGACCGGCGCCTCATTGCCATTGACCAGTGGTGGCAAAATCTGACGGCCAGCGCAGGCGCGCGCGAGGACCGCACCATCAGCTATGCCGCCGCAGGCGTGGACGCCATCCGCATCAATGAAATGATGGTCCGTCCCGTGCGCCGTGTCGAGGCTGAGGCACTTACGGGCGCGGCCGCCGCGGCAAACGGCAATCTCAATCCCACGCCCTACCTGGGCATGCCCACGTTCGACCTGCAGACAAGCACCCCCCTGGTGTCAATATTGGGTGCCACCGATTGGCGCGTTCAGTCCTACTACGACCACACCGCAAATCCCCCCGCCAACCGTCTCATCTTGGGCGATGAGACTGCCTATCGTTTTGAATCCGTGCAGACGCCGTTATGGACAGTCGGCGGCACGGACCCGGTTAATGACGTCAACAAGGACATCGTGGAGTTTAGGGTCAAGGCCACGGACGGTCTGCCCGCAGGTCGCTACTATCTCACCGTCAATGTCGTTGATCCGGTGACTGGAGCCATGACAGTTGATGACATTAACCAGCTTCAATACTCGGTCAAGTACACGAATTCAACGCTAATCGACCCAGTGTCCGGGGCGATGCCGTCGATTTCCTCCGACCTTGCTTTCATAGAGTCGATCACCCCCAACCCTGCCGACCCCAACTTTGCTGCTGTGGTTTCCGACAAGAACCAGTTGCGGGCAGACTATTTTGAACACTATTGGCAAACAGTGAGCGAGCTTGAATACATCGCAACGGCCGATCGTCGCGACCAGGGCTCGGGTGCGCCGATGGGGTGGGTTTTTGCCCCGGCAGGGAATCCCCAAGCCCCCCTGAACGAGGGCAGCTACGCGAACCTGACCAACTTAATGGGTTCGGGCGTGCTTGAGGCCAGACTCGACATCCCTTTGCCGGCACCAAGTCCGCTCCCTGCTGACGCGCCTTACAGATGGGCGCAGTCTTACTTCCGCGATGCCGCAAGAGGCGCTTTTGACGCGCCACTCGACGGGCCGGCGCCTGGCTCCCGCACCTTCACTGTAATCGTTCCCCCCAACGATCCAACAGCAACGTATGACACGCTTTGCATCGCGTTTCGTCTGAAACCGGTGTTCAGCAACCTGGTAGCTGATCCCGCCACCGGCAACCTGGTTCCGCGCAAACTCGCCATCAACTTCCTTGATTTTAGTCAGCAGCCGGACCACGAATACGTCGAACTGGCAAACACGACGGACAAGGCCATCGATCTGGGTGGCAAGGTCGTGACCAATCCTTCCACCGGTCTTCCCGAGGACGATTATTCCGGTTGGACGCTGGAGGTGGGCATTCCGGACCCGGCCGGTCTCAATGAAGACCCGACCATGCGTGACCCCTTCAAGAGCCGCTGGGTTGTTCCGGCGGGAACAGTGATTGCACCCAAGGGCTATTTGTTGTTGGGCTTCGATGTGTTCGATCAGTTCCAACTTCCCGTCACGGTGAATGACAATCTGGTCATGCGTAACGGAATGGGCCTTGCCGCGGGCGCGGCCAGTCCCGCGCAGAACTATGTTACCGAACCGCCTATCGGGGGCACGACCACGACTTCGACCTACTCCCCGCTGGACGACCTCACGGCGAGCGTGTTCCGGCGCGACATACCCAGCGACTATATCGACAACGATGGCGATGGTGTGTCTTCGGCTCCCTTTGCCTACGGGACTGCTCTGGCGCAGCAAAATGTGGACCTGGACACGGACGCTGTGCTGGCCGAGGCGAAGGCCCGGCCCGGTGCAACGGTGGGCGGTGTTCCGTCCGCCTTTGGGCGAATCGTGCAGTTGCATTGCAAGGAACTGTGGTGGGACAAACCCTACGCGGCGGATTCCACCATGGTGTCGCTGAAGGACATCACCACCCCGAAACTCCTTGCCGAACTGGTGCTGCGCGGCGGTGTGCTGCCCGACTATCCCGAGCATGACGGCCACGACAACGACGGCGATGGCGGCTTCGTCACGCGGGACAGTTCCACCGCGGCAAACCAATTGATGCGCTATGTGCGCGGCACCCTCGACAAGGACATGGTGGACAACAATCTGGACGGCCGTGTTGACGAGAACGGCAAGGAAGTGGTCAATCCTGCCGGAACCGGCTACATCCCCGGACGTCCGCTGTTGAGTGAAGGTGTGGACGAGGGCCGCTTCCCCGTGGACTCGGCGCTGTACCCCTATTCACCCCTGTTCCAGCACTCCGCGGGGATGCGGCCCCGCAGCCTTGGCTATGGGTCCTATGAAGAAGGCGACCTTCCCCTTTCCATGCTCTGCAATGTGGCGCTTTACCGGGATTGGGTCTCCAAACTGGAGAACATGACCAACCTTTACCCGGCGTCACCCGCATCGGATGGGTATCCCTATCTTAATCCCAATGCGCCCTACCGCGTGTCGCTTGTTTCCGGAGGCATTCCGACGCTCGCGTCCACCACCAGTTCGCCCGAGTGGAAGGCCTTTTGCGAACGGCGCTGGAATCCGGGGGATGACGTCATCGTCACGCTCTATGTGGGTCCCTCCACAGAGCGAAAAGTGGCCGACCGGGTCACCTACCGCGAGCAGGACGTGACCAACCGGGCCGTGGATGACATTGAGCCCAGCCCCTACTATGTCGATGGCTATCGGGAATTCGCCGCGCTCACAGGCCTCTATATCACCGACACATCCGGCACGCAACCGACGACTAGCCCCGCAGTCAGCCAGACGGCGCCGGGGCACAGTTCCCTCTTTCCAGAAGATTGCGTTTGCCTCGACCGGAACCGTCCGAACTACTGGCTTCCGAACCAGATGGGTCTGGACTTCTACCGTTCCCTGGAGCGCAAGCATCCGCTTGACCCGGGGGACAAGTTTGGCACCTCAAACCGGTGGGAGGCCACGGACGGCAGTTATGACGACTGGTCGGACAGCCTGAGTGTGTTCGACGCGGTGGGCAATCCCAGTGCTGCCATTGTGCAAAGGTTTACCACGCTGCAGGCTGGCGTAACCGTTCCGGCACCGGTGCCGGGGGCGGACCGGCTCTTCCGTCACGCGCTGTACGGCAGTCCGCTGCGCATGAACCTGCAGCAGCGCATTTGGGACAATCCGCCCGACCTGATGGCCTATGCCGTAAGCGCGACGCCGCCTCTGGCGACCGACGTGGAGGGGTTGGCAGCGTCCATCCTTCCGCTCGACGGCCACAAGCGCCGCCAGTTTGTGGAGAGTGATTCCTTCTCCTTGGCAGGGCAGGCCGTATCCTATGAAGATCCATCCTACAGCTTGCGCCGCGCGGAAGTGCGCAACCGTCCCTTCAACAGCACGGGCGACCTGATGAAACTGCCCATGCTGTCCTTCAACGTGCCGCTCAACCTGGGCATGGTCGGTGCGCGCAGCACCAACGCGGGGATCAACACGCGCTGGCTGCCCTCCTCGACCACGCCTTCGGTCTCGACCTCGCTGGCCGTATGGCGTCAGGACAAAACGATCAGCGAAACGGTGCTGGCGACCTCGCCGGACACGTCGGGCTCGGGCACGGGCCTTCCGGGGGTGACCGTGCTGACGGACATCAATCCGGTGACGCTGAGCGTGGGCCAGGCCCGGTTCCGGCCCATCTGGCCCAATCCGAGCGATCCGAACCCGAACGCCCCCGTGCTCAGCGGAACGTTTGATCCACTCACGCACCTGCACTGGACAGTCAACTTGCCCGACCAGGTGCGCGCGCCGCACTGCTGGACGCCGGTGATGCTGTTTGCGGGCTACCCGACCAGCACGCCCTCTTGGTCCTCGCTGCCGCGCTGGACCATCGAATATCCGCCCGCGCTGCCCGTCGGTTACATTCGAAGCGGTGTATTGAAGTGGAACACGCTCACGTCGTGGCCCTATCCCGTCGATGCGCCCTACCTCGTGCAGCGCGAATTCCTGTTTGACAGCAACCGCCAGGTGCCCGTCTTTGGCGACCTGACGGCCCTGCAGGTGGAGGCGCGGTGGCCCATGGGGCGGCGTTACCCGGCGCTGAACACGGCGCCGGTGGAAAACACGGACTATCCGCGGGCCGTGATGTATGTCAGCCAGCACGACGACACGCTGGGCGAGAACGGCCGCGCCGAGGGCATCTTCAGTTGGGACGCCAACGACGGCCTGGAAAACGGCACCTACATCGCCTATGTGGCCACCTTTGTGCCCCGTTCGGGCCAGGGCCTGCTGGAGTCCGACGGCCGGATCATTCAGAGCTTCGGCAAGTCGGTGACCGGGGCGGTTCCCTACGACGCGTCGCTGCTGCCGCAGCAGAGCGACCCGGCCACCGTGCCGACCCTGGCCGGCCGCGACCCCATCGCAAACAAGATTTGCCGGCTCGACCCGACGCTGCCCCATGCCGAGGATGAGGACCGCTTCGAGCCCGTGCTGGCCCTGGAATTCATCACCGACCCGGCCGTGGCCGACCGTGTGGCGCCGCCGCGCAAAGACTTCACGCCGGCCGACACGTCCCACCCGCTGGCGGCCTTGCCGCATCCGGCGGACTGGTTTGCCACCATGCTGGGCGCCGATGGGAAACCGGTGTCCACCGCCGCGGCCTACCATGCCGACGGCGACGGCATGATCCTGTACAGCGGAAGCGGCCAGGTGACCTGGAAGGCGCGGCTGGTGCGCGTGACGGACAACTTCCTGGCGCTGCGCGTGCGCAATCTGGGCGATCCCCGCCAGGTGGCCTGCATCAGCGGCGTGGTGCTGGCCCCGGCGCGGCACGTGGCCGGAAAGATCAACATCAACACGGCCGAAAACGAGCGCATCCTCGCGGCCGTCAACAGCACCGCCAAGACCTACACCTTCGGTGTGTTCAACACGCTGCTGGGCCTGCCCGGCGTGGTCAACGCGCTGAAAACCGCGCGTGACCCGAGCGCGCCCGATGTCAACCAGTCGGTGGGCGGGGCCATCGGCCCCGAGACCGACATCGGCTGGCCCGTGGCGACGGGCGTGCCCATGACGGGCGGCGGCGACGTGCAGCGCGAGCACTGGCTGGCACCGCTCCAGCTCACCGGGGGGCTTGCCATGCCGCCCGCGGGCGCCCGCACCATCGCGTCCAACGACACGGCCACGGAAGCCAACCTGCTCGGGACGAAAAACACCGGAACCGACTGGAATGCGGCGAGCGACGGCGTGGCCGCGCTCCGGCTTTCCTCGATGATCATGGCGAACCGGACCGAGCACCCCGACGGGCGCTATTATGAAAATCCTGCGGCCCTCGTCAAAGGTGCCGGAAAAGATGGTACACTTAAAAGAGTTCAGTTCCCGTACCCACTGAGCAATGAGAGCGTGCCCGAATGGCGTTTCGATGAAATCGACCGGCGTTTCGGGCGCATGGCCAATTTAATCACGACGCGGTCCGACGTGTTCGAGATTCTGGTCACCGTGCAGGCAGGCACGGGCACCGACGCCAACGGTGACAACCGAATCGACTACCGGGACCCGGCGGAATTCACCGTGACGGCGGAATCACAGGGACGTGTGATTTACGAGCGCCGCGCGCGGACAGACCGCTCGGACGAGGCCGCGAGCGCGAGGTAGAACCCGCCGACGGGTAATCAGTGGTTACAGGAGGTAGAACGGACATGCGAATCTCTTGGACGGCGAAAGCCGTGGCGATCTGGGCCATGGTGCTGGTGGGTGCGCTGCGCGCGGCCGCCTTTCCCATCGACGGGCAGGTTACCGCCGGGGACGCGGCTGACCTGGCCGATGAAATCAACCGGGGAACGGCGTCAACACTAAACGTTCCCGCAGGCACCTACTCCGTAACCGAACCGCTCTACATTAACCGCAACCTCAGCCTGACGGGCAAGCCCGTGGGCACCCCGCCGCTGGCCAGCGAAGTCATCATCCGGCAGAGCGGCAGCACCACCTCCGGAAGCTGTTTTGGCAACGCGCTAAAAGACGGCGATTTTGAGCTGGGCACAGCCAGTCCCTGGACCCAGACGCCCAGCACGCCCCAGGTTATCGTCAACAGCACCGCCGACGCGCAGGCGGGATCCTGGTACGCCCTGTTTAACCGCACCGCCAGCACAACGACCGGCGTGCCCGCCGGGGCGATGGACTTCACCCGAAACAGCCCCGTTGACCTGACCAAGTATGCGGGATTTCCCGGCGCGGCCAACGAACAGTTGGTGTGGACCAACGCCATGGTGCCGGCCAAGGTCAACCCCTTTCCGATCGTGCTGACGCACTCGCAGACGCTGAGCATCAATCCGGGCAGCTACACCCAGACCCTGAGCCTTTATGGTGGCGCGGTCGGGCCGGTCAGCATTACTTTCTGGCTCTATGTTCCCAAGTACCAGCCCGGCGACAAGCTTGAGATCTTTGACGGGACAAACGTGCTTCCCCTGGTCACGCCGAGCACCACGGCGGTGGCCATCAGCGACTCCGCGCTGTCGGTGGCGGACTATCAGTCCGGATTCAAGTTTGTCAAAGTGGACCTCAGCGCCCTGTCGCTGACGACGCACACCATCTCCCTGGTGGCCACGCTCAACTCCAACACGGACGACCCCTCCATTTTCCTCGTGGGCGCCATTGTGAAGCGGGCCAACACGGCCGCGAGCACCGTGCCGCCGGGTGGCGATGTCAGCGACGTGATCATCGATCCTCAGGCTCTTTCATCCAGCATTATCACGTCGCCGGCATTCGCCTATCCCGTTCCGCAGGCCTACATCCCGGCGGGCCAGGCGATTGGCGTGGCGGCCAATCCCTACCCCTATGCAACCCTCCTCTTCGGCGGCATCTGCAGGCCGCGCCTGAGCTTTTCTGCATCCATGCCGCAGAACGGCGGCGGGACGAGCGAGGGCATCCAGGCCTTCTACGATGACGGCAGCACCAAGCCGGCCATCGGCGCCGCCCTGGGCAGCGCGTTGCTCACCCCGGCCTGCCAGACCTTCGGCGGGCCCCTGCCCCTGGGGCTGGGCAAGATCGCGTTCAACGTGAACATCGACAGCACCAGGCCGAGCCCGACCATGTTCGTCATCGACAATGTGTGCGTGTCCGTGTCCTCGCCCGCGCTCGAAGCCATCGCCCCGGTGTTCGCGCCGAAGAACTGCAATATTCTCAATCCGGCCTCCAATCCCGACTTTGAATCTGGAAACACCGGCTGGACGGTGACCTCGGCTTCATCCATTCCCCTGACACTGGGCAACCTGCTCAGCACCTCAGGCGCCTGCACGGGCACGGCAGCCCTGTTCAATCCGCTCACGCTGCCGGTGCCGCCGGTGAACCTGTACGTGTGGACACAGGTGGTGCAGCAGGGCACGGCATCGGACACGCTGACGGTGCATGTGGAAGACGGCACCAATATTGTGGACCAGCCGCTGCTGGACGGCAGTGCCTCCGCGACAACGGGCTTTGTCATGCTGCCGCCGGTGGACCTGAGCATCTTTGCCGGCAAGCCCGTGGCGATCACGTTCCGGGGCAACACAAACACGAACACGACCAATCCCGCCATTTTTGCGCTGGGCTGCGCCGAACTGAGCAACGTCAAGGAAACCGGTCCGGACCCGATGAATCCGAGTATGTTCATTGGCGGTTCACTTGGGTACATAGAGGACAGTTTCCTGCAGACCAACAGCCTGGCCCCGGCGCCGAGCTGGACCGGCATGACCCCCTACGTGAAACCCTACCGTTTTGGCGGCATTCATGTGCCCGCAATGAAGTACCAGGTGAGCTCGCCGGTGAAAGGGGATTCGGGCGACCTGTTGAACATGCTCTTTGCCGGAAACGCCGTCCTGCTGGAGTCGCCCGCCACGGTCAGCAGCAACTGCCTGATCCACGATATTCTGCTGCCGGCGCAGTGGTTGGGGCAGACGGGCGCCTTCGGTTTCGAGTCGGTCATCAAGGACCAGACGAGTTCCACCGTCTTTGAACTGGACAACCTGTGCATCAGCCACGTGAGCGACGCGCTCAACGCGCTCAACCCGGTCGCTTTCCCGAAGTGTGACATGGCCCTGCTCACGGAGGATTTTGAAGGTGGCGGCTGGACCGCCCAGTCCCAACTCGGCACGGTGTCCCCCGTCATCGGTCCCTCCACCGAAACACCCGCCCCCTGCGACACCACCAATGTGGCCATATTCAAGGCGCTGCCCGCACCGCCCACCCAGACCATTACACTGGCACAGGGCTCCCTTCAGGTGGTGCCGCAAACCAAGGAAATGACCTTCTGGGTGAAGATGCCCGCAGCAGGCACCCCCGTGGACACGCTGGAGTGCATCACCACCCTGGGAAGTGTCGATGCCACGGTGTACACGCTGAAAGGCGATGCAGGCGGCTATTCGTCCTACAAGCAGGAAACGGTGGACATGTCCATGTACGCCGGACAGACCATTGCCCTCCGCTTTGTCGCCAAACTGGCGGAGAGCCCGACGCCTGCCAGTTTCGCCCTCGACAGCATCTGCCTTGCTCCGCCAGCCGCAACGGCCGTGCTGACGGTCGGTGCCGGCGTGGCGGTTGTGTCCGACCTCAACGTCTCCGGCGGCACCACGGCCATTCAGGTGAAGAGCGGCGCCTCGCTGGAACTGTACCGCTGCCTGGTGGACAAGGCCACCGTGGCGGGCGTGCAGGTGGACAGCAGCGCGGGCTGTGCCATTTCTGAAAGTGTGTTTGACGGCAACACGATAGGCGTGAACAACGTCGGCGGAAACGCCGTCATTTACCAGAGCACCTTCCTGGGCGGTTCGACGGCGGTGCAGGGCACCGGCGGCACCACGAAGATCGCCGCATGCCTGTGCCGGGACGCGGGTATCGCCGGCACCGTCGGGGTCACGACCTACATCAACTGGGTGGCCGGCGACAACTACGGCGGGGCGTCCGTCGGACTGGCCAACATCCCTTCGACTTCGATTTCGCCGGTCTTTCTGACCACCTGGCCCGGCAAGCTGGCCGCGGTGCCGCTGGTTCAATCGGGCACCCCGGAAGCGACCCTCTCGGCTGCGGGTTTCGCCCTGCCCGTGCAGCGAACGACAGACTTTGAGCACGATACCCGGAGTGCCGGCAACCTGGGCATTGGCGCGGACGAGCAGTATCTTGTGGTGCCCATACAAAGCTGGAGCTACACGGTGTCGCCGAACGCGATTGGCCAGGGACAGACCGCCACCGTCACCGTGGTGACCGATGTGCCCGACCTGACCGGCAGAAACCTCGAACTGCGTATGGTGCCCGAGATGCCGGTGTACAGCGCCACCCCCTACACGGCAGACAACACCAATCCGGGACAGTATATTATCGTGCCGCTCACGGTGAACCCGCTCAACCCGCAGCAGGCTGTGGCAAGCCTGTCCTTCAGCGGCCCCTTCAACCCGGCGGCGAACGGTTCGACCATCTGCACCGACGGTGCCATGAGTTTCTACCTGGTTCAGGACGGCATCCTGGTGAACGTGCCCCCCACGTCGGCTTCCCCGCTGGTGGTGGACACGGTGGCGCCGGTGATGGACCTCAACAACACGCCGCCGCAGGTGCTGGCCAATGACAGTACCCTGGGCACGGAAGGCCCGAGCGGCTGGCCGCCGCTGACCATGCCGATCCCCATGTCGGGCGGCAACCTGGTGGACAAAGACGTGCATTGGTTCATTGGAAAAAGTCCGCAAATCCTTACGGCCGGGCTGGACCTCACGATTCGGGCCACCTTTACCGACCAATGGCCCGTGGACACCCTGGGGCAAATCTACCAGGTGACCACCTCGGGACTGGCCGCGCCGATGGCGGCGGACCTTACGGGCCTCCCGGTCACGCCCACGGTGACCCCGACCAATGTGACCGTCGGCACCGGCCCGCCCGCGCTCATGGTGGATTGGGAATTTGTCGGCCTGAACAGCACGCCCCAGCCGATGGCCTTCCAGCCCTTTGGAAAGGACGCGGTTGGCAACAAGGCCAAACTGAAATTCACCACCCCCGTGGGAACCACGATAACAAGCCTCACGCACTACATGAAAGTGTGGTGGCAGACGACGGTGCAGGCGCGCTTTGACGCAAGCAGCACGCCCGACCGCCAGCAGACCAACAGTCCGCACTTCGGATGGTCGGTGAGCCCCGCCACGGGCCTTACCCCGGTTGACGAGGCACCCTGCTATCCGGCGGCGGCGTTCCAGATTTGGTCGATCGACCCGGCGACGACGGCGGGCGTGTCGCTGACGGGCGGCTGGACCTGGGTGGCCGGACCCATTGACGTCACCACCTACGTGCCCATCGTGGACAAGAAGATAAGCCAGATTCTTTCCGAGAACCGGAGCAGCCCATCGCAGAGCAAACTGCTTATGATCGCCCTGATTGGCGGCGACGAGGCCGGCAATATTCAGTATTACGACCCGACCTGGACGGCCGGCTTCTCCACCGCCGGGGTGTTCTCGGGCGTGGTGGACGTCCGGTCGTGGCAAAACGGCCAGGGCCAGAGCAATGTGGCGGTGGACACGGACCTGAACGTACAGTTGTCGCACGCCGACAAGAACGGAAACATCATTGGGGGCCGCAATTTCGGCAGCATGGCGCGCGTGCCGCTGCCGACCTATGGCGAGGCAGCCGCGGGGGTGCACGTGGCGGCGCTTGTGACGCTGACCGCGCACTATCCGGAGCAGATGAACGCGATTGTCGGCAACTACAGCAACGCCAACGGAAGCTACGCGCGGGTCGAATGGAGGCTTTACGAGGACGGCGCGCTGGTGGCCGAAGGCAGCGCGTTTCCAAAGGACACGGCGGCGGTCTCGGCTGCGTCGGCGGTGGGCAAACCCATGCAGTTTGTGCTGCCCGACCTGCTGATGATGAACTACCAGAACAGCCCGGTGACGGTCCAATTCGGCACCTATGACGTGGTGCTGAACCCCTCCACGATGTGGAACGCCTTCCTGCGCCTCGGCCCGGACGGGGTGAAGAACCACCTGGGCGACGAGGGTATCCCCCCGCCCAGAGGCGCCGCGCGTCAGCGCGAGGTGCATTACATGCTCGTGGCGCAAACGGTGGCCACGATTCCCAGCCTGAACAGTTACGGCGGAGTCAGCACCCAGACCATCACGGACCCGTCACCGGCGTCGGTGGAATTCTCCATCTACGTGAAGGACGTGCTCGACAAGGTGCGCGAAGAGCAGCCGGTGCGTATTTACGAACGGAAGTGACGGGGATTGGCAATTACGAATAACGAATGACGAATTAGGAATTGATTTTTCGGGCCTGTGCGTCCTGGTGGGCGCATGGGCCCTTCTTTTTGGGTCTCCTTGGGGTTGTTTCTTGCATGACACCATTTCCCCCTGTGCGTTGTCCATTACGGGGACTTGACATCGCCCCTTCCTTGCCTTCACGATGACCGTACGGCGCAGGCGCCGCCAACCAGTCAAGGAGTCCAGTATGGATCAGTGCAATTCAACCCCCTCGTGCACGCGGCGTCAGTTTATGCGGCGGGCGGCCGCCACGGCGGGCATCATCGCGGCCGGACCCAACATCATCACCTCAGCGGCGCTCGGCGCGACGGGCCGCACCGCGGCAGGCGAGCGCATCAATGTGGGCGTTATCGGCACGGGCGGCCGGGGCTGCGATGTCATGCGCGCCTTCATGGCCCAGCCGGACGTGCAGTTGCGCGCCGTCTGCGACGTGGTCGGCGAACGTCGCGCCGCGGCCAAGGCCCAGGTGGACCAGGGCTACGGCAACCAGGACTGCGCCACCTATGTGGACATGCTGGAACTGCTGGCCCGGCCGGACATCGACGCGGTGCTCATCGCCACGGGCGACAACTGGCACTCGGGCGTGTCGCTCTTGGCGGCGCGCGCGGGCAAGGACATGTACTGCGAGAAGCCGATGAGCGTGACCATCGCCGAGTCCCGCGCCGTGGCCGACACGATGCTGCGGCTGGGCCGGGTCTTCCAGTGCGGCACGCAGCGCCGCAGCATCGGCAACTTCCGCTTTGCCGCAGGGCTCGCCCGGAGCGGCAAACTGGGCCGGCTCACCGAACTGCACGCAGAAGAGGCGGGCGGACTGCAGAATTTCAACGGCGAAACCCTTCCGGCGGAGCCCGAGCCCGCGCGGGAGGAAATGGACTGGAACCGGTGGCTCGGCCCGGCGCAGTGGCGCCCCTACAACGCAAAATACTGGTCACGCGGCTTCTGGAGCAACCATACCGACTTCAGCGGCGCCTCCATCACGGAATGGGGCAGCCACACGGTCGACCTCTGCCAGTGGGCGGCCAGCGCCGACGACACCGGCCCCACCGAGTTTTACACCGAGGGCAAGCGCCACATCGCCCGCTATGCCAACGGCATGAAGATAGTCATCCGCACGGGCCTGCGCTTCGGTTCCTGCCCGGTCCGCTTTGAGGGCGAGGAGGGTTGGGTGGAAACGGGCGATTCGGGCCTCATCGACGCCTATCCCAAGTCGCTGCTGCAAAACCGCGGCTTCGAGGGCGGCTATCCGCCGGACAACCACGTGCGCGCATTCCTGGACTGCGTGAAGACGCGCCAGCAGACGATTTCGAACGCCGAAGTGGCGCACCGCTCCATTTCGGTCTGCCACGTGGCGAACATCTCCAAGCGCCTGGGCCGTCCGGTGATCTGGGACCCGGTCAAGGAGGAATGCCTCGGCGACGACGAGGCCAACCGCATGCGGTCGCGGGCCTACCGCGACCCCTGGTATCTGTGATGCGCACCGGACCTGCCGTTCTTTTGACTGCGTGCGGCCATGCCGCCGCTTTTGCGCGAAACACAGCTTCGCAAACAAGCGCGTTCCCAAGTGCAGCTTGCGAACGAGAGGAAACACCGTCATTGCGAGGAGGCCAAAGGCCGACGAAGCAATCTCTTGAAAGGTCAGTCTCCGTGAATATGAAGTCAATATCACTTCTTTCGCTCCTTGTGCTCTCCATCCTGTTCGTTCCCGCATTCCGCGCCGCGGCTGCCGACAGCGCTGCCGAGGCAAAATGGATAGCCGTGCTCGACAGCGCCGCGGGATGGGAGGAAAAACAGCAGGCCTGCCGTGAACTGCGCGTCGTGGGCACCGTGCAGTCGCTGCCCGAACTGACGGCGCTTCTGACGGACCCCCAACTGTCCGGATACGCGCGCTTCGCGCTGGAGGCCATGGCCTATCCGGAAGTGGATCTGCTGCTGCATGACGCCCTGGGCAAGACCACCGGGCCGCAGCAGACGGGCATCGTGATTACCATGGGCGCCCGGCGCGACGCGTCGGCCGCGCCGCTGATCGCGCCGCTGCTCGACAACGCCGATGCGGAGCTTGCCCGCGCGGCCGCGGGCGCGCTCGGGCGCATCGCCACGGCCGAATCGGTGGACGCGTTGATGCAGTTCCGCGCCAAGGCGCCCGAAGGGGCCCGTGCCGCCGCGGAAGAGGGCCTGCTGGCCGCCGCGCAGCGCTGGACGAAAGAGGGCAAGGGCGACCAGGCCGCGCCGGTGTGCGAGGCGCTCATTGCCCCCGGCGCGCAGCCGAACGTGCGCATGGGCGCTTTTTACCTGCTCGCCGGGGCACAGCCGGACCAGGCCCCTGACCGGCTGATCGCCGCGCTGACCGGTGACGATGCCGGACTGCGCGACATGGCGGCCCGCATCATTGCAGAGACCAAGGGCGCCGAGTTGACCGCCCGTTACGCCGCCGCGCTGCCCACCCTCTCCGCCGACGGACAGGTGGCGTTGGTGCGCGCGCTGGCCGGCCGCCGCGATGCGGCCGCACACCCGGCGGTGGTGCAGGCCACCCACTGCACCGAGAAGTCGATCCAGGTCGCCGCGATCAAGGCGCTGGCCACGCTCGGCAATGCAGGCGATGTGGCCGGGCTCACCGCGCTCATGGCCGGGGATGATACGGATGTCGCCGGAACGGCGCGGGCCACGCTGGCCACCATCGAGGGCGCTGCCGTGGACGCGGCCATCGCCGCCTCCCTTACCGCGGCGCCGGCCGCCGTGCAGGCGAAACTGCTCGACCTGCTTTTGGACCGCCGCGCCGAGCAGGCACTGCCCATGGCCGCCGAGCAGGTGCGCTGCGGCGACGCCGGGGTGCGCCAGGCGGCACTGCGCACGCTTGCGGCGCTGGGTACGAAGGACCATGTGGCGCTGATGATCACCGCCATCGACACCGCGCCCGACGCTACCGGCCGCAGTGACGCCGAAAACGCGCTGGGCAGCCTCTGCGCCCGCTGCGGCGACGACGCGCTGCCGCTGGTCATCAATGCGATGGGCTGCTCGAAGGTCGAGTCGCGCACGTCGCTGCTGCGCGCCATCGGGCGCGCGGGCGGGGCGAAGGCGCTGGAATGCGTGGTGCAGGCGCTCAATGATCCCGATGAGACTTTCCGCAACGAGGCGCTGCGCGAGCTGTCCGAGTGGCCGACGGCCGACGCCGCGCCGCAACTGCTCGAACTGGCCAAGTGCGAGCAGGAAAACCGGCATGTGCTCGGCCTGCGCGGCTACGTGCGGCTGGCCCGCGCCAGCGCCGACCCGACCATCAAGGCCAGCATGCTCATCACCATCATGGATCTGACCCGCCAGCCAGAGGAAAAATGGCAGGTGCTCGCGGTGTGGGGCACGCTCAAGAGTGTTCAGTCGCTCGACGCGCTGCTGCCTTTCCTGCAGGACGGACAGGTGAAGAATGAGGCCGGTTCGGCCATCATCACCGTCTCCACCGAACTGGCCAAAGCCGCCGGTGACGGCAAGACCCGCGCCGCCGAAGCGCTCAAGGCTGTGGTGGCCGCCTGCGACAATCCGGCGGTGGTTGAAAACGCCAAGCGCGTGCTGGGTAATTAGGAATTGGGAATTAGGAATTGAAGAGGCGGAGGATGCTGAAGCCGCCTCCGCAGAATTCCATATTCTCTCGATGAATAGACTGAGGTCTAAACCACGGAAGGAATATTTGTCATGCGCTGTGCCACAAGAACTGCTTTGCTTATCGTCTGTCTTTGCCTTGCCGCCATCAGCGCCCCGGCGCTGACGGTGCAGTCGGGCCTTGCGCCCTACCAGGTTGTCCAGTGCGATGGAGAGGGCAAGGCCGCGCTCTCCCTTGCCGGTGGGAGCGACGCCGCCGGAACGATTCAGGCGCGGCTGGTGGGCGTGCAGAAGGAAGTGCTTCCCTGGACCGACCTGGCCAAGACGCCGGGTGGTGCATGGTCCGGCAGTTTGGCGGGCGCTCCCGTGGGCGGCCCTTACCGGGTCGAGCTTCGGCTGAAGGATGACGCGGGCAAGACCCTGGAGCAGACCGCCGTTGCCGAAGTGCTGGTCGGCGATGTGTGGGTGCTGGCCGGACAGTCCAACATGCAGGGTGTGGGCAACCGGGTCAACGTCGAGGAACCGCACCCGCAGGTGCACACCTTCGCCATGAACTACGAGTGGCGCCTTGCGCAGGAACCGCTGCACACACTGGCCGAATCGCCCGATGCCGTGCACGCGAACTTCAAGACCGACGAGGACCGCCAGAAGGCCATCAGCGACTGGCGCGACGGCCACAAGGGTGCGGGACTCGGCATGGCCTTTGCCAAGGAAATGGTGAAGCGCACCGGTCGGCCCGTCGGGCTCATCGCGTCCGCCCATGGCGGCACCAGCATGGCCCAGTGGGACCCGGCGCTTCGGGACAAGGGCGGCGACTCGCTGTACGGGTCCATGTGCAAGCAGGTGCTCGCCGCAGGCGGCAAAAAGGTGCGCGGTGTGCTGTGGTACCAAGGCGAATCGGACGCCAACAAGGACGGCCAGCCGGTCTACCGCGAGAAAATGAAACAGCTTGTGGCCGCGATGCGCGACGACTCCGGCATCGCCGATCTGCCCTTCTATTACGTGCAGATTGGGCGTTTCACCGGCAAGGCCGACTCCTTCCCCACGTGGAACGCCATCCAGGCCGACGAGCTTGCGCTCGAGGCCGACCTGGCCCCCGGCGCGCTCACGCCGGCCGTGGACCTTTCCCTCAATGACGGCATCCACGCGGGCACGGCCGGACTGAAGACCCTCGGTTACCGTTTGGCCTGCCTGGCCGAGCATGACCTTTTTGGCGGCAAGACCCTACGCGGACCCCGTCTCGAAAAGGTCGAGATTGCCGGAACCCCCTACGGCGGCCAGGTGCGGGTGAAGTTTAATTCCGTCAACGGCGCGCTCACCAGCGCCGGGCGTCTTTCCGGATTCAGCCTCAGCGAAGGCCCGGACGGTCCCGACATGCCGTGCATCTTCAACCAGGAAATTGACCCGAACGACCCGACCGTTGCCATCGTGTGGTTTGACAAGCTGCCCGACAATGCGCAGCTCTGGTACGGTCGCGGACTCAACCCCTACTGCAACCTGTCCGACCAGGCCAACATGGCCGCACCGGTCATGGGTCCCATCCCGGTCAAGTAGCGGAAGACTGAAGATGTCCCTGCTTTGTGGCCGGGCGTCCCGCCCGTGGGAACATGGGCAGGATGCCCATGCCACCCATTCCCAAATGGACACCAAGGACCCGAGATGATGAACAGCAGTGCCGAATCCTCCGACCTCCTCCATGACCTTGTTCTGCCCACACTGCTCTTTGCCGCCGTCGGCGGCATGGTATGGGCCGTGCGCGGCTGCTCCGGCTATGGCGCCGTCAACGGATGCGTTTTTTCAGGCGTCACCTGGGGCACGGTGTGGTGGTTCATTTCCCGCGACCGCAGCGACAGACAGTCGCGCCGCTACGCCTCGGCGTGGATCATCCTGGCACTGGCCGTGGGCATCGGCGTGAGCGGCGCGCGGGGCTGGATGCAGTGGCCCAGTTTCTTCCGGGGGGAACTGATGCTCGATGCGCCCAACAACAAGCTCGTTCCCATTCCCCGCGCCTACGGCTTTCTCTGGCTCTTCATCGCGGGGGTGCCCTGGGCAGGTTTGGGCGCGTGCATGCTGGCCTGGTGCGGCGCCCGGCGAGAAAGGGAGAAGGCATCGCCCAGGCAGCTTGCGCAAGACTGGGCCTTGCGCATCGTCTGCGGCGTTGGGGCTGTCCTGATCGCCAACCGACTCTTCACCCAACACCCCGAAGCCTTTCTGCCGCTATATAAAGGTCTGAAATCACAGTATAGCGACCTTATCGCCAACCCCAACCTCAAACGGCTCATCGGCGACAACCGTCTTGCCATCGGCCATCTCGGCCTGTACCTGGGCTTTCTGCTCGCCGAAGTCATCCGGCGCGACTGGAAGAATGTGACCCTCATCGGCACCGTCGGCTTTATCAACGGTGCGGGCTGGGCGCTCTGCCAAAACTGGAACTGGGCGCACACGGTTTTCCCCGGGGTCAGCTTCAACTTCTGGCGCTGCTGGGAATCCTCCGGCGGCATCAGCATCGGCATCGCCTATGGCGTCGCCTTCTATCTGGTCAACCGTCCCGCCGCTGGCGACGTCACTTATCGCATACCGTCCCCGAATCTTCAGCGCTTCGGCGTCTATTTCGGGCTGCTTCCGGCCATGGGCTTCTCCATTAAGAACGGGTTGAAAGGTTGGGCCAATATCTACATCGGCAATGAGGTGTATTGGAGCCGCCTTCTGACATTGACGATATTCCCCATGGTACTGCTGGGCCTGGCGATTCTGGCGGTGTGGATACTGGTCCGCCCCCTGCCGCGCAACGGCGAAAAAGACCCCATCCCGGAGGCCGCATGGCTGCTGTGGACCGTTCTCCTCATCCAGAATGTGCTGGCCCAGTTGGTGACCGGCCCCCATTCCAACTGGATGGAAAACACCTTCTGCGCGTACTACCTGGTACTGTTCCTCATCTCGGGCGCCATCGTGTACCATTACCAGGCCAGACAGCGCCGCAGTCTCGCACAAAGCGGAATGCCGCGCCCAAAGTAGAAGAGGCTTCCAGCCTCTTTCTTCCATCGGCTGGGGTCGGAGCAGAACGCGGCAGGATGCCGCGTCCACATCGGAGACAGCGTCGCCATGTGCAACCAAAGGCTGCTTTTGCCCGCCCTTTCCATGTTCTTCGCCGTTCTCTCCGTGTTTCTTGCCGTGCTCGCCATGGCACAAAGGCCCGCCGCGGCAGAGGGCGCGCCGCCCTTTTCCATACCCGTGCTGGTGGTGCGCTACTTTCCCGTGAAGGACGAAAACATTGACATCAGCGTCACCGGCGACGTGGGCGACCCGGTGGATGTCGTTCGCGGCAAAACCGAAAAGCTGACGGGGGAGATTGTTGCCGCGCTGGAGGAGGGGTCGCGCTGTCGCGGTTTCAGGGACGCTGCGGCGACACCCAAACTGAAATACACGATTGTCGACACCATTGAGTGTCTGGAACCGCTCCCCACCGTCTCAAAACTCTTTCACGATGTGCCCACGACTGACTACAACGCGATCATGAACCGCGTCGGCATCAGACAGTGGGTGGAGGAGCGCGGTGTCAAAGAGGTTTGGATCTGGGCCTACCATGGCGGCAAGGTCGGCCTTTGGGAATCGAATATGGCCGGACCTTTCGGCGATATCAGCAATTCCGACCGAGACCGGCGCGATCTGCCTGTGCTGTCCAAAACCTACACGGTCTACCACTACAACTACCAGCGCGGCGTTTCAGAGGCGGTGGAAGACCACATGCACCAGATCGAGGCGCTGCTGAACGGGGCCGACGGTCGCGACCATACCCAGCGGAAAGACTGGCCGTCGCTGCTGTTCTGGGGCAAATTTGTGGGCAGTGATGGGTCAAACAAAATCATCCATCCCGGCTGTGGCTGGGCCCACTACCCGCCCAACGCCGAAAAGGACTACGACTGGAACAATCCGCGCCAAGTGCCCACCGACATGGACGACTGGAAACCCGACGGCTCCGGGGAGAAGAAACTCATGGGCAGCGAGCCCTGGCAGGGGCAAAGCCTGAAATGGTTTATCTACTGGATGCAGCATCTGCCCGGTCCCGACAACGGACTCAGATGGCAGGGTAAAGCGCTGACGAACTGGTGGCGCTTCGTGGGCGAATTTGACACCGCGATGGGGGACCACGCGACGCTGACAGTGGGGGAGAAGTAAGCCCCCGGTCATCGTTCGGCGCTTTTCGTCCTCGGGGGAGCACCGTGGAGATTGTTCCCGTAGGGGTGCGATTCCCCGCAGCGCAGTGTACAATCCCCGCATGATGAAGGTTCTTCCCATTCCCGAATCCGGTCCCGTCCGCGCCACTTTTGTCGCGCGGCCGAACCGTTTCATCGTGCGGGCCGAAACGCCCGCACTGGGCCGCTTTGACGCCTACATGCCCAATCCCGGCCGTCTTCGCGAACTGCTGCTGCCCGGCGCAACGCTGCTGTTGTCACCCGCGGCGGGAAAGCAGCCCTATGTTGTGGCCGGTGTAGAGCGCGACGGCGAGGCGGTGATGCTGCACACCCACTGGAACAACCTTGTTGCCCGGCGCCTGCTCGAAGCACGCCTTGTTCCGGGCCTGGAAGAAACTGAAGTGGTGCGCGCCGAGGTGCCGGTCGGCCACAGCCGTTTCGACTTTCTATTGCGTGACAGAAAGGGCGAGTTGCTGCTGGAGGTGAAATCGTGCACCCTCTTCGGCAACGGCGTCGCCATGTTCCCCGACGCAATCACCGAGCGGGGCCGCCGCCATCTGGAGGAACTGGCCGCGCTTTCGCGTGAGGGCCACCGTTGTGCCGTGCTGTTCGTCGTGCACTCACCCCACGTGTCCTGCTTCATGCCCGACTATCATACCGACGTCGAGTTCGCCCAAACGCTGGCCGCCGTGCGACGGGACCTGCCGATTATCGCCGCGTCAGTGCGGTGGAACGCCGACCTTACGCTGGACGAGACATCCGTGCGCGCACTCCCCACTCCTTGGTCGCGCGTCAACCGCGAGGCCCAAGACCGCGGCGCCTACCTGCTCGTCTTGCGTCTGCCCGAGCCCTGCCGGATTGAAGTGGGCGCGCTGGGTGAGGTGGAGTTTGCCGCCGGACACTATATTTATGTCGGCTCAGCCATGCGCGGACTCGCCGCGCGCATGGCGCGGCACCTGCGCCTGCGCAAACAGCACCACTGGCATGTGGACTATCTGCGCGCCCACGCCGACCGCGCCGAGGCGCTGGCGGTGCGCTCCTCCAAACGCGAGGAATGCACACTGGCACAGGCTGTTGGAAAACTGTTCCCTCCGGGACCGGCGGGATTCGGCAGCACCGACTGCGACTGCCCCACGCACCTGTTTCACGCCGGCCCAACGCACCCCTTGGACCTGCGTACCTTCCATGACCTGCTCGAACGCTTCCGCATGCGTCCCTGAGCCCCCACCAAGAACCAAGACCATGCCCTGCCTTACGTCTTCAATTCCCAAGTAACCTCAGGGACTGTAAATATGCACCGCCACCGCCAAGCCCAACACGGTGAGTGGGAGCAGCAACCCCAGCGCGCGCAGACGGGTAAAAGGCATGCGCAGCCAGTCCGTCAGATAGTCCGGCGTGTGCATGCCCGCAAGAAACAGGAAACCGGAGGCCGTGCCGAGTATCAGGTTGACTGCAAACAGGCACAGGCACAGGGGCGAACCGTCCTTCGAATGCAGTAGCGCGAAAGGGAGGCACAGCACAAACAGCCCATACATGCTTCCCAGCACATATTGGGCACGCCGGTCCGCCGACCGGGATTGTGTGGGTTTGACCGATGCGGAAGCTCTGCCCGTCGGAGCCGCCTCGGGCACCTGAATAATGCCGCCGCAGCGAGCGCAGATAAGCGCCGTTCCCGCCGCGTCCTCATTCGCCTCGACCACCGCCGAACATCCGATGCACACAGATCTAATCATGGCACACCCCCGGGTTATGGACACCCATTGACCGCATAAAACTCTTATACTGGAGTTGCCGTCCAAAGTCAATCGGGTATGACCCGGGCAACTGAGTCGCGGTATATTCCAGGAAGCATGCCGTTAAGTCTCCGCTTCCGTTCTGCGTACAAAAGAAAACGCCGCCCAATGGGCGGCGTCGAGTCATTGTCTTCAGGTTGTCCGCAGGGTTGGCCTACTTGCCGTCCTTCGCCTTTTCCGGTGCGGCTGCGGGCTTGGTTCCGGCGATCTCGCCCTGAATGGCCTCAAACAGTTTGTCGGTCGCTTTCTCATCGTTCAGCTTGCGGTCGTGCCAGTCCGGATAGGTGAGCAGTGTCACGCCGTAGATTTGACGCACCGCATCGACCGAAATCGATGTCTGCTCCTGATCCACCGACTTGACCTCGATGGTGTACTTGATGCGGCGCGGCTGCACCAGCAGGAACCGGTGCGCATCCGAATAGGCAACAAAGGTGCCGCGCTTGTCGCGCGTGTAGATCGTAAAGCCCTGGTCGCGCAGCACCGACTTAACGGTCTGCCACGTCTTCTCAAAAGACGCCTTGACGGTCAGGTCCTTTTTCACGGCGAAGCCTGTCGTGTCGCGGGCCGCGCGGGCGCAGCCCGCAGAGGCAAGCGCCGCAAGTATCAGCACCGCAAGAACAACCCTGTAAAAACGCGGCATGGTTAGCCCTCCAAAAAGATGTGGCCTCATGAAGGCACGGCTGCCTGCCACGGCGGAGCCGCTTCGGCGATGCCGACCCATCTCAAAGACGCGTCCGCATTGTAGCACAGCCCCTTGTTGGATGTGCAAACGCACGCCCCTGCCGGAATCTTTGGACAAAGCCGGCGGCAGGGGCAATATGGGCAAATATTCCCGGTGCCGGACGCCGTCAGGACCCTGGCCAGCATTTCCAGGCGCCGCCTCCCTGCGGCGTCCCATCCACGGACGGGCGGCAATTTGACACGCCGCACCCTGTTTGCCTATAGTTCCATAAAGACGTTTTACAAGGAATGGCGGTATAATATGGCCACGGAGCAAACGTCACCAACCGGCGGTTTTACGCCTTCTCAGGCGGCTGAGAAGGCGTTTTTTATGCCTGGAGCAGCGCCATGACACCGGATATACGCAGTGAAATAGAAAGCACCGTCGTCATGGACCGCCAAGCCATGGCGGCCACAATACGCAGCATGGCGCTGGCCATCGCCAACGGAAACCCCAATATTGAAGACCTGGTGATTTTGGGCATCCTGCGGCGCGGCAGGCCGCTGGCCGACCGCATTGCCCGGCTCATCGGCGAATACACGGGCACGACGCCGCCGGTCGGTTCGCTGGCCACCACCCTCTACCGCGACGACGTGCGGTCCGGCGCGGCCGCCCCCCTGCACAAAGGGGACACCCATTTTGCCTTTCCCCTCGACGGCCGCACGGTGCTGCTGGTGGACGACGTGCTCGCCGCCGGACGCACCATCCGGGCCGCCATGGACGAAGTGATGGACTACGGCCGGCCCAGGCGCATCCAACTGGCCTGCCTGGTGGACCGGGGCGGGCGGGAACTTCCCATCCGCGCCGACTATCTTGGTTACGACATCGGCACCGGCCCGGGCGAGTGGATTTTTGTGCGGCTGGAGGAAATCGACGCCGAGGATGCGGTGCTCCTTCAGCGCAATGTCGAAGCGGAACCGTCCGAACTGGAAGGAGCGTAGCAGACCATGGGGGAAGCAAGCCGCAACGTCTGGACGCGCAAAGACCTTATCGGAATAGCCGGGCTTTCCCGGCAGGAAATCGAGCTGGTGCTCGACACGGCCCCGCAGTTTGTGGCCGTGTCGCAGCGTTCGAGCGGCATCAAGAAGGTGCCGCTTTTGCAGGGCCGCCTCGTGGTCAACTGGTTCCACGAGCCCAGCACCCGCACCCGCACCTCCTTTGAACTGGCCGCCAAACGGCTCAGCGCCGACACCCTGGCCATCGCCGCCTCGTCCTCCAGTTCCGTGAAGGGCGAGACCCTCCACGACACACTGGCCAATATCGAGGCCATGAGCGCCGACATCATCGTCATTCGCCACAGTTGCGCCGGCGCCCCGCACCTGCTTGCCGCAGGCCACGCCTCCCATATTATTAACGCAGGTGACGGCCGCCACGAACATCCGACCCAGGCGCTGCTCGACGCGTTTACCATGCGCGAGAATCTGCGTCAGCGTACCGGCAACAACGAAGCCACGCTGGACGGGCTGCGCGTCGCCATCATCGGCGATGTGGAGCACAGCCGCGTTGCCCGCAGCAACATCCACGCGCTGAACAAACTGGGCGCGCAGGTCACCCTGTGCGGTCCGGCCACACTGGTGCCGCGTGATTTCGCCGCCATGGGCGTGCGCGTGACCACAAGCCTGAAAGAGGCGCTGGAGGACACCGACGTGGTCTACTCGCTGCGCATCCAGCTCGAACGGCAGGCCAAGGCGCTCTTTCCAAGCCTGCGCGAATACATAAAACTGTTCCGCATAGACGCAGATTCGCTGCGTTATGCGCCCGACCATGCCATTGTAATGCACCCTGGCCCGATCAACCGCGATTTGGAACTCTCGACCGACGTTGCCGACGGGCCCCGCAGCGTTATTCTCCAACAGGTCACCAACGGTGTTGCGGTGCGCATGGCCGTGATGCACCTGCTGGCCAACAGCGGCGCGGGCCGCACCGCGTGAACCGCGAACACGGGAGCCGCCCCATGACGCTTGCCATCATTAATGGACATCTTATAGACCCGGTCTCCGGCCTGTCGGAACCGCTGGACCTGCTCGTTGCCGACGGGCTGGTGGTGGAAATCGGCAAGGGCCTGAAAGGCGATGAGACCATCGACGCGACCGGGCTGGTGGTCTGTCCCGGCCTGGTCGACATTCAGGTACATTTCCGCGAGCCGGGCTTCGAGTCCAAGGAAACCATCGCCACCGGCAGCCGGGCAGCCGCACGCGGCGGCGTGACCACCGTGGTGACCATGGCCAACACCAACCCGCCCATTGACAACGCGGGACTGGTGGAACTGGTCACGCGCCGCGCCCGCGAGACGGCCTGCATCAAGGTGCGCCCCGCCGCCTGCGCCACCAAGGCCATGAAGGGCGAGGAACTGACCGAAATGTCCGAACTGCGCGAGGCGGGCGCCGTTGCCGTCACCGATGACGGACGCGATATCCGCAGCAGTTCCGTCATGCGCCGGGTGCTCGAATACGCGAATATGGTCGGTTTGCCCTACCTGGCCCACTGCCAGGACGAGGACCTGGGCGAGGGCGGCGCCATGCACGAGGGTGCCGTGTCCACAAACCTGGGCATTCCGGGCATACCGCGCGAGGTGGAGGACATCCGCATCGACCGCAACATCCGTCTGGCCGAACTGGCCGGCGCGCACATTCACATCCAGCACATTTCCACTGGGGGCGGTGTCGAAATCGTCCGCCAGGCCAAGCGCCGCGGCGCGCGGGTCACCGCAGAGTCGGCCCCGCACTACTGGAGCCTGACCGATGAGGCCGTGGGCGTGTTCGACACCAATGCCAAGATGTTCCCGCCGCTCCGCAGCCGCGCCGACATCGAGGGAGTCATCGAAGGTTTCCGAGACGGCACCCTTGACAATATCGCCACCGACCACGCGCCGCACACCTGGACCGACAAGAATATCGAGTTTCAGGTGGCCCCCTTTGGCATCATCGGTTTGGAGACCTCGCTGGCGCTCACCATCACCCATCTTGTGAAGCCCGGTCATATCACCCTGGAGAAGGCGGTGGAATTGATGACCATCGGCGGTTCACGCGTGTGCAGTCTGGGCGTGGGGGAGATTAAAGTGGGCGGCGCCGCCGACATCTGCCTCTTTGACCCCAACGAGCAATGGACCGTAAGCAGGGAAGACTTCGGTTCCAAGAGTTCCAACTCCCCCTATATCGGCCAAACCCTTACCGGCAGGGTCAGATGCACCCTCTGTGACGGCAAGGTGGTCCACCAGTTGGGATGAGCCGTTGCACCCGGGTTGGTGCGCCGACCATTGGGATGAGTAGGAGGCACACCGAAGACCGAGGGTGGTTTTTGGCCTGCCTCGGAATCAGCTCCCTTGTTGCGGCGCGTCCCGCGCGTGTGGAAAAAGACCGGTTGTGCTACACTGTTCCCAGTGGGCGCATGGCCCGGAATATGAGGAGGACCGTTTATGCCTGAGTGGATTTCCAAAGAGGAAGGCACGCATTCCAAGAACCCGCTGGAGCTGTTTGGAAAAGGGGGGGGCATGCCGCAATTGCCTGCCATGCCCGGGTGGGTGAGAATGGTCCTCATACTCTTGTTCTTCCTGGGTTTCTTCTGCCTGATCACCGTGGGCACCGTGGTCGATTACGTGAAGCCCTACGAGTTCGGCATCAAGCAGGTGAACATCGGCGTCACGCGCGGTGTCCTTGAGAAGGTGTACACCCCGGGGTATTGGTTTGTGAAGCCCTTCGGCATGGAAAAGATGTACCACTTTCCAAAGCATTTGCAGGTGCTTGATTTGACCCTGACGGAGAAGGGCGGCTCGGACAGCCCCTCCCATGCCTACGACCGCGCCCTCAAGATTCAAACCTCGGACGGTTTCTTTGTCGACGTTGATGCCACGATCCTCTATTGCATCAAGGACCCCTACAAGGTCATGACCACGCTCGGTCCCGCCCAAATGTACCTCACCAACGGGATTCTGCCCAAGGCGGAGCCCATTCTCAAGCAGGCCTTGGGCGAACTGAACACAGAAGACTTTTACAACAGTCCGCTCCGCACGGAAAAGGCCGAGAAAGCCCGCGACGCGCTTAACACGGAACTCAAGTCCAAGGGTCTTGAGGTAAAAGAGGTGCTCGTCCGCTACTTCAAGTACGCCGATGAGATCCAGAAAAGCATTGAGGCAAAGAAACTCCAGGACCAGCTCGTGTTCAAGAACCAGGCCGAAGCCAAGGCCAACACGGAAGAGGCAATGACCAAGAAGGTCAGCCAGGAAGGCGAGATGAAGGTGAAGGTCACCATCCAGGAGGGTGAGGCCTACAAGACGGAGAAGATGGCCGAGCAGGACCTGTACACCCGCAAGAAGGCCGCCGAGGCCACGCTGCTGGTGAAAACCGCCGAGGCCGAGGCCACCCAATTGAAAAACGACGCCATGCAGGTGGCTGGCTATGACCGCAAGGTGGCCATGGAAATGGCCAAGGCGCTGGACGGGTTGGAATGCGTCGTGGTGCCCACCGGCGGTCCCAACGGCGTCAATCCTCTGGACTTGGACGGCATGCTTAAACTCTTCGGCGTGCAGTTGGGCAAGCCGGGGTCGGCTCCGCCACCACCGCCTCCGCCCCCGCCGCCCCCCGCGGTCGTGTCCGCTCCGGTGTCAACCGATGGAGGAGCCGTGAAATGAACAGGAATACCGCTCTTATTGGAGGCTGTCTTCTCACTGCGGCCGTTGTCTTGTCTGGATGCGTGCCCCGGTCCACGGGGCCGACCGAGGTCGGCGTGCGCACGGTGAAGTTTACGGTGTTCGGCAATAAGGGCGTCGAGGACAAGGCCTACCCACCCGGCGCCACCTATTTCTTTGCGCCCTTTCTCAGCGACTGGCACACCTTCGACACCCGTCTGAACACGCTCGACATGAGCAATGCGGCGAACCGCGGCGACCGCATGGGCCGTGATGACCTGCTCTTCAAGACGGTCGACGGCAATGACATCAGTCTCGACATCGTGCTGTCCTGGAGGATTGATCCCGCCAAGGCGCCCACGATCCTGCAGGAAGTCGCCACCAACATGGACGAACTGAAGGACAACATCATCCGCACAGTCACGCGCAGCAAGCCGCGCGACATTTTCGGCGAGCTGGACACGGAGGACTTTTACCTCGCCGACAAGCGCAGTGAAAAGGCAGACGAGGCAAAGGCTGAGCTTAACAAAATATTGGAACCGCTTGGCGTTATTGTCGAGCGTGTCGGCACAAGCGACTACCGCTTCGGTCCCGAATACCAGAAGGCGATCGAGGACCGCAAGGTGGCCCAGCAGCGCGCGGAGAAGGCCAAATCGACCACCCGTGCCACAGAACAGAAGTTCCTGGCCAGCGTCGAGGAGGCAAAAGGCGAGGTGGCCAAGATGAAGGCCGAAGCTGACGGCACCTTTGAACAGGCCAAGATCAAGGCCGACGCCGCCTTCAAGAAAGAGGAAAAGCAGGCCGAGGCCGTGCGCCTGGAGGGTCAGGCGGAGGCGGCCGGCATTCGCAAGATGAACGAGGCGCTGGCCGGCTCCGGCGGCGAATCGGTGGTCAAACTGGCCGTGGCCGAGGCCATCCAGGGCAAAAAGATAGTTTTGGTGCCCATGGGCGAGGGTTTCGATGTGCGCTCGACCAACGTCAACGACCTGCTCAAGATGTACGGAATGGGCGCGTTGGGCAAATCGGCCGACGTGAAGCCGCCCGAGAAACCGAAGGACAGCGGGAAATAGGCAGGCGGCGCGGAAATCATGGCTGAATTGGAACCGCATTTCGCGGGGTTGCCCTCCGGGGAGCGTGTGCCCCTGCTGCGTAACCCCGTGCATGTCATGCTCGACAACCTGCGCAGCGCGTATAACGTCGGGTCGATGTTTCGCACGGCGGACGCCTGCGGCGTGGCGCATATTCATTTGTGCGGCATGTCGGCCCATCCGCCGCACCCGAAACTGGAGAAGACCGCGCTGGGCGCATTTGAGTACGTGCCGTGGACCTACCATGAGCGCAACCGTGACTGTGTGGACCTGATCAAGGCGCAAGGTCTGCCGCTGGTGGGCATAGAGACCGGTGAAGGGGCCGTGCCCCATCACCGCTTCGAGTGGCCCAAGCCGGTCGTGGTTGTGTTCGGCAACGAGGTAAACGGCATCAATGAGCGCGTGCTCAGCCGCTGTGATGCCGTGGTGCGCATTCCCATGCAGGGCTACAAGAACAGCTTGAACGTGGCAACGGCGTTTGGGGTTATCCTCTACGCAATTTTGGGTCAGTGGGAGGCACTCCAGCCTTGAATGGAGAATTGCGGATTCGGTGAATTCTGAGAGGTAATACAGGGGAGGAATGGCGGATGGCCGTTCTCTCTTTTGGGTTCTGAATCGTTTATTCAGCGTGGAAACAGGAAGCAGTTCCACGAATATTGGATGTAGTTTCTTGACAAAAGACCCAACAAAACGCATTTCGGTGTGTGTGGCACTTGGGGGAAATAAAAGGCGACGGCACGGTGCCGGAGGCGTATTTTGGCTCAAAGTTGCGCCGGAAAACATGAAATGTGACGGCGATGAAATAAATATGAGACATAACTTGACAATTGGGGGCCGATTTGGTACCCTTACTGGCCACACCCCGAGTAGGGGAGATCTGTCTTTTGTGCGGGAACATACTCCGTTGAAGCGCAAGAAAAGTCATATCGCCCCCAACTTGAGAACTCGAGATTAAGGAGACGCTGCATGGCTGTTGCTCACCGTTTTGAGCGTCCGATCCTCGGCAAGATTCCTGATACGCTCGACCTTCCCGATTTGATCGAAGTCCAGACAAAGTCTTACGACGACTTCCTTCAGTGGGATGTGCCGCCCGACGAGCGTAAAGGCGTGGGACTCCAGGAGGTTTTCCTGGAGGTGTTCCCTATTGCCTCGCCGAACGGACTGACCCGGTTGGAATTTGTGCACTACTCGTTCACTCCGCCCAAGCATTCCATCCAGGAATGCCAGGAGCGCGGCATGACCTATGCCGCGTCGCTGAAGGCGCTGCTGCGCCTGGTGCGGTACGAGGAGGTGGGCGCAAACGAACTGCGCGAAAAGATGATGGTGGAGCAGGAAGTTTTCCTGGGCGAACTGCCGATCATGACACCGGTGGGCACCTTCATCATCAACGGTGCCGAGCGCGTGATCGTGAGCCAGCTCCACAAGTCGCCCGGCGTTTCTTTCGAGCGCAAACTGCACCCGAACGGCAAGACCATGCTCTGCGCGCGGATTATTCCATACCGCGGCGCCTGGCTTGAGTTCGAGTACGACCTCAACGAATATCTTTGGGTGATCATCGACCGCCGCAGCAAGCTGGCGGTGACGACCTTCCTCAAGGCATTCGGCTATGTCGAGCCCGAGGAAATCCTCCAGCTCTTCTACGTGTTCGACAAGATCACAGTCGGCAAGGGCGGCAAGCTCAAGCTGAACGGAAAGTCTGTCGAGCCGGAAGAGCTCATTGGCCGCTGGGTGGCCCAGGACGTGATCGACCCGGAAACGGGCGAAGTGCTGGCCGATGCCGCCCGTGAGCTGAAGAAAGAGGCGTTTGAGCGCATTCTCGCCTCTCATGTGGACGAGCTTTCCCTGCTCAATCCCGCGGATGTGCAGCGTGATGTGTCCATCGTTCACACGCTGAGCCAGGACAATATCATGACGCAGGACGCAGCGATGCAGGAAGTCTATGCCAAGGTCCGGCCGGGCGACCCCGCCACGCCGTCGACCTACCGCAACTTCTTCATTCGCATGTTCGGCGATGCCAGCCGCTATGATTTCGCCGCGGTGGGCCGCTACAAGATCAACCGCAAGCTGGGCCTCCAGGTGGACCAGAACGTCAAGACCCTGTCCCGCGAAGACGTGGTGGCCACGCTCCAGTATCTGGTGCGGTTGCGCGGCGGCGAGGGTGTGCTGGACGATATCGATCATCTGGGCAACCGCCGCGTGCGCGCCGTTGGCGAGCTTCTGGCGAACCAGGTCCGCACGGGGCTGGTGCGCATGGAGCGCACTGTCCGCGAGCGCATGAACTATCAGGACGAAGAGCAGCTTACACCCCAGAACCTGGTCAATCCCAAGCCGGTCAACGCGGTGATCAAGGACTTTTTCGGCCGCAGCCAACTGTCGCACTTCATGGACCAAATCAATCCGCTGGCCGAGTTGACCCACAAGCGCCGTCTTAGCGCGTTGGGACCGGGCGGCCTGAGCCGCGAGCGCGCCGGCTTCGAGGTGCGCGACGTGCACCCGACGCACTACGGCCGCATCTGCCCGATTGAAACGCCGGAAGGCCCGAACATCGGCCTCATGGCGTCGCTGTCCACCTACGCGCGGATCAACGAATACGGCTTCCTTGAAACGCCGTATCGCAAAGTGGAAAACGGCCGGGTAACCAGCCGGATCGAGATGCTTTCGGCCTACGACGAGGATAATTACACCATCGCCCAGGCCAACGCGGCGATCGACGGCAAGGGCAAGTTCACCAGCTCGCTGGTGTTCTGCCGCCACCGTGACGGTTACCCCCGCGTGGACCCGGGCCAGGTGGACTACATGGACGTGTCCACCAAACAGCTCGTGAGCGTCGCGGCCGCGCTGGTTCCGTTCCTGGAGCACGACGATGCCAACCGCGCGCTGATGGGCTCCAACATGCAGCGCCAGGCGGTGCCGCTTCTGCGCGCCGAGGCACCGCTGGTGGGCACGGGCCTTGAGCACGTGACCGCCCGCAACTCGGGCACCGTGGTGCGGGCCGAGCGCGACGGCACGGTGGAATACGCCGACAGTGAAACCATCCGCGTGCGCGTGAGCGAGCGGGGCGAGAATCCCTTCCGCCCCGACGAGGATGTGTTCTCCCTGCGCAAGTACATGCGTTCCAACCAGAACACCTGCATCAACCAGCGCCCGATCGTGGAAAAGGGCGACAAGGTCCGCAAGGGCGACATCATCGCCGACGGACCGGCGGTGGACCAGGGCGAACTGGCGCTGGGCCGCAACGTGCTCGTGGCGTTCCTCCCCTGGGAAGGCTACAACTTCGAAGACGCCATCGTGCTGAGCGAGGACTTGGTGAAGGATGACGTGTTCACGTCGATCCACATCAATGTGTTCGAGCTGGAAGCGCGCGACACCAAGCTGGGTCCCGAGGAAATCACGCGCGACATTCCGAACGTCAGCGAGGAGGCCCTCCGCAACCTCGACGAGGACGGAATCGTGCGGATCGGCTCCAAGGTCGGCCCCGGCGACATTCTGGTCGGCAAGGTCACGCCCAAGGGCGAAACCGAACTGGCCCCTGAAGAGAAACTGCTCCGCGCCATCTTCGGCGAAAAGGCCGAAGACGTGCGCGATGCGTCGCTCACGCTGCCTCCGGGCGCCAGCGGCGTCGTGGTGGACGTGAAAGTGTCCAGCCGCAAGGACAAGGGCAGCGACGCACAGGCGAAAAAGTCGCTGACCACCGAAGTGGCCCGCATCAAGCGCCAGTTCGACGACCGCATCGAGGAAATCCGCGCCAGTTTTGAGGCGCTGGTACGCGAGGAAGTCGTCGGCATGAAGATCCTTGAGGACGTCTATGACTTCCACACCGAGGAACTGGTGCTCGAAAAGGGCAAACGCGTCAAGGCCAAACATTTGGTGACCGCCGACTACAGCGTGCTGGCCCGCCTCCGTCTGGAGGAAAAGGCCGTGCAGCAGCGCTTTGCCCGCCTGGTCAACATGGCGGCGATGGAAGAGGCCAAGCTCCAGGCCTACCGCGACGCGCAGCTCGAGCGGCTCCGCAAGGGCGACGAACTGGCACCGGGCGTCATCAAGGTCGTCAAGGTGTTCGTGGCCACCAAGCGCCGCATGAACGTCGGCGACAAGATGGCCGGACGCCACGGGAACAAGGGTGTCGTGGCGCGCATTGTGCCGCGCGAGGACATGCCCTTCCTTCCCGATGGAACGCCGCTGCAGATTCTGCTGAATCCGCTTGGCGTGCCGTCCCGCATGAATGCGGGGCAGATCCTGGAAACGCACCTTGGCTGGGCCGTGAAGGCGCTGGGCATGCACGTGGCCACGCCCGTGTTCAACGGCGCGACCGAGGAAATGGTGCGCAAGTACCTGACCCAGGCAAGCCTTCCGGAGTCGGGCAAGATCCGGCTGCGCGACGGCCGCACCGGCGAACCGCTGCACCAGAGCACCTGCGTCGGCCAGATCTACATGATGAAACTGAACCACCTTGTGGACGACAAAATCCACGCCCGCGCCATCGGCCCGTACTCGCTCGTCACCCAGCAGCCGCTGGGCGGCAAGGCGCAGTTCGGCGGACAGCGCTTCGGCGAAATGGAAGTGTGGGCGCTCCAGGCCTACGGCGCGTCGTATACCCTGCAGGAACTGCTCACGATCAAGTCCGACGACATCCAGGGCCGCACCAAGGCCTACGAGGCGATTGTCAAGGGTGATCGTGAGATTGAAACCGGTACCCCCGAATCCTTCAACGTGCTTGTGCGCGAAATGCAGAGCCTCTGCCTCGACGTAATCAAGCTTGTGAAGAAGGAAGGTGCAACTGAAGCGGAAGAAGAACCCGCGGAGGAATAAAGTCTTGGCCAAGCATATACCGACCACAGGCGATCGTTTCGACGCGATTCAGATCCGGCTGGCCTCGCCCGAGGAAATCCTCAGGTGGTCCCGCGGAGAGGTGAAGAAGCCCGAAACAATCAATTACCGCACGTTCAAGCCGGAAAAAGACGGCCTGTTCTGCGAGCGCATCTTCGGTCCGGTCAAGGACTGGGAGTGCGGTTGCGGCAAGTACAAAAAAGTCAAGCACCGGGGCATCACCTGCGACCGTTGCGGCGTGGAAATCACCGAGAGCAAGGTGCGCCGCGAGCGGATGGGCCATATCAAGCTGGCCGTGCCGGTGACGCACATCTGGTTCTTTAAGACCACGCCGAGCTGCATCGGAAACCTGCTCAACCTGTCCATCCGTTCCCTGGAGCGGGTGATCTACTTCGAGCAGTACATCGTCATTGATCCGGGCAGCTCGCCGCTTGCGCGCATGCAACTGCTCACCGAGGACGAGTACCAGGAGGCCCGCACCCAGTACGGCGCGGAGGCCTTTTCCGCCCAGATGGGCGCCGAGGCGGTGAAGAACCTGCTTGGCGAACTCGATCTCGAAACGCTCAGCGCCGAGCTGCACGTCGAGTTCGCGGGGACGACGTCGGTGCAGTCGAAGGCCAAGGTGGTCAAGCGGCTGAAGATTGTCGAGTCGCTGCGCAAGTCGGGCAACAACCCCTCCTGGATGGTGCTCGACGCGGTGCCCGTCATTCCGCCCGACCTTCGTCCGCTGGTGCCGCTTGAGGGCGGCCGCTACGCGACCTCGGATCTGAACGACCTGTACCGGCGCGTGATCAACCGCAACAACCGGCTCAAGCGCCTGCTTGACCTGCGCGCGCCGGAGGTCATCCTGCGCAACGAGAAGCGCATGCTTCAGGAGGCGGTCGACGCCCTGTTCGACAACGGCCGCCACGGCCGCACCGTGCTCGGCACCGGTAACCGCCCGCTCAAGTCCCTGAGCGACATGCTCAAGGGCAAGCAGGGCCGCTTCCGCCAGAACCTGCTCGGCAAGCGCGTGGACTATTCGGGCCGCTCCGTTATTGTGGTCGGCCCCGAACTCAAACTGCACCAGTGCGGCCTGCCCAAGCGCATGGTCCTGGAGCTGTACGAGCCGTTCATCATCAACCAGCTCAAGGAACGCGGCATCGCCGCCACGATCAAGGCGGCCAAGCGCATCATTTCGCAGGGCCGCAACGAGGTGTGGGACATCCTTGAGGACGTGATCAAGGATCACCCGGTGATGCTCAACCGCGCCCCGACGCTCCACCGCCTGGGCATCCAGGCCTTCCAGCCGGTGCTCATCGAGGGCAAGGCGATCCGCCTGCACCCGCTGGTGTGCCGCGCGTTCAACGCCGACTTCGACGGCGACCAGATGGCCGTCCATCTGCCGCTCTTCCCGGCAGCCCAGCTTGAGGCGCATCTGCTCATGATGGCCTCGTCGAACATCTTCTCGCCGTCCGACGGCTCGCCCATCGTGACGCCGAGTCAGGACATCGTTTTGGGCATCTCCTGGATGTCCAAGGCCCGCAAGGGCTCCGTGGGTGAATGGAAGCCCGAGTGGTCGGAATACCGCGAAGGGGTCGAAGTCCTGCTTCAGCCCGGCCGGGTCTATCCGGACACGTCTTCCGTCGTGCTGGCCCACGAGCGTGGCAAGGCGGGAATCCACGCGCAGATCAAGCTCCAGTACAACGGCGCGATTATCGACACCACCGTCGGCCGCGTGCTGCTGGCGGAGCACCTGCCCGATGAGATCAACATTGAGGACGTGAACCGCCGCCACGACCAGACCACCATCGGCCAGGTCATCGCCAAGTGCTACTCGCTGCACGGCCACCACAAGACCGTCGAACTGCTGGACTCGCTGAAGTCGGTCGGCTTCAAGTACGCCACCCTGTCCGGCATCTCCATTGCCATCGAGGACATGGTGGTGCCGCCCGAGAAGAAAGAGCTTGTCGCGAAGGCCGAGTCGAACGTCGCCAAGATCGAGGACATGTACCAGAACGGGCTGCTGACGCCCGGCGAGCGGTACAATAAGATTATCGACGAATGGACGACGACCTCGGAGAATGTGGCCTCGGCCATGCTGCGGCGCATGGAGGAGAACGAGCAGGGCTTTACCGGCATCTACCTCATGTACGAGTCCAAGGCCCGCGGCAGCAAGTCGCAGATTCGCCAGTTGGCCGCCATGCGCGGCCTGATGGCCAAGCCGTCGGGCGACATCATCGAGTCCCCGATCATCTCGAACTTCCGCGAGGGGCTGACCGTTATCGAGTACTTCATCTCGTCCCACGGCGCCCGCAAGGGTCTGGCCGACACCGCCCTCAAGACGGCCGACGCCGGCTATCTGACGCGGCGTCTGGTTGACGTGGCCCAGGACGTGGTCATCGAGGAGGACGACTGCGGCACGCTCAACGGCGTGTGGATCGAGCCCCTTATGGACGGATCGGACATCGTCGCCCCGCTCAACGAGCGCATCGTCGGCCGCTACGTGCTGGACGATGTCATGCTTCCGGGCGAGACCGAGCCGGTGGTCCGCTTCGACGAGGAAATCGACGAGGAGAAGGCGCGGCGCATTGTCGAGGCCGGCCTGCCCGGCGTGACCATCCGCTCGACGCTGACCTGCCAGAGCAAGCGCGGCGCCTGCGCCCGCTGCTACGGGCGAAACCTTGCCACGGGCAAGCTGGTGGAGCTGGGCGAGGCGGTCGGCATCATCGCGGCGCAGTCGATCGGCGAGCCGGGCACGCAGCTCACGATGCGCACCTTCCACATCGGCGGCGCGGCGAGCCGCCAGGTCGAAAGCACGGACATCAAGTCCGCCGAAAATGGCCTGCTCACCTTCCGCAACATCAAGACCGCGGTCAACCGCGATGGCAACACTGTGGTGGTGAACCGCGGCGGCGAAATCGTAATCCTCAATGCCGAGCGCAAGGAGGTGCAGCGCATGCTGGTGCCCCCCGGCTGCCGGCTGCACTGCACGGATCGCCAGAAGATCAAGAAGGGCCAGCTCATCTTCCAGTGGGACCCCTACAACGTCTACATTGTGGCCGAGGTGGACGGAAAAGTCCGCCTGGACGGCATGATCCGCGGCGTCACCGTGCGCCAGGAAGTCAACGCCGACACGGGCCTCGAGGAAATCATCGTCACCGAGCACAAGCACGACATCCACCCGCAGATCACGCTGCTGGGCGCCAACAATGAAGTGCTTTCGTTCGCGACGATTCCCGCGCAGACCCACGTGATGGTGACGGACGGCACGGAGACCCGCGGCGGTGACCTGCTGGCCAAGACGCCCCGCCAGTTCAGCAAGAACAAGGACATCACGGGCGGTCTGCCGCGCGTGGCCGAGCTGTTCGAGGCGCGCCAGCCCAAGCTGCCCGCCATCATCAGCCACATCGACGGCATGGTCGAGCTGAGCACTGCGTCCAAGGGC
>CAITNO010000043.1 GCA_903893795.1 Candidatus Hydrogenedentota bacterium
ACGCTCCGATTCGCGCGGAACACCCAGGCGCAATCAATTGGAATGGGGTGGCGGAATCCTTCGGAATCATAGGGCGCTTTCCTTCGGAAAAACAGGGCGCCTTCCTTCGGAACAAGAGGGCGGAATCGTCGGAATACGCAGCCGACTCGAACCCGTCACAATTGGGCGGAAACCCAAAGGTCAGACAAGGTTTGCGGTTCGGATCCGCCCCCGCCAGTCAGAAGCTAAAGAACGACTGTCGAACCCTACGGAGTCAGCGCCTATCTTCCCACACAGCCTATGGGGAAGACGCCGAGCAGACAGGAGGAAGGTTATCCGCCAACGAGGATGAGTTCTTGGCAACCACAATACTTAATCTCGAAACAGGACTTGAATTGAACCACTACGGGCACGTTTAACGGCGTCGCGCCGGTCTGTTAAATCGCACAACGGCTCCAGGGTGACGTCGCCCACCCTGTAAAAAGCCGCACCCAACGGTCCAAGTTGCGCACCGAGCGGCGCCTTTTTTTCGTCCACGGTGTCCGCGCCCAAAACCAGAGGCCCATGCATATAGCGATGAAATCCCGGTGTCCGCTCCGGACGCAACAGAGGCGCAACGCCAGACATCTGTTTGAATTGGACTTCGACCACGTCCCCGGGCTTCATGACGCGCTCAATCCGGAGGAAGTCGTCCACTATCGGATATTCGCTGTTTTGCCCATTCACTGTCACGGCGGTGCTGTCACGATTGATCCAGGAAGGCAAGAACAGGGCGAGCATTCTCTTGCCGCCCGATTCGCTGGCGAGAACCCTGAAGCGGACCCCATCCCCGTATGGATATCCTGTGGTCTGTTCAAGCGTCAGCAATCCGTCCGGCAGGCGCACCGTGACCGTGCTGTTGCCTGGTATTGTGACGGCCACCCCGTCGCCCAGACGGAAATAGCTGTACTGCATGGCGCGCGCCAGCCCCTTGCCGCCCCAGACCGAGCAGCACCACGGGGCAATCTGGCCGGGCTTCAGGAAAATTTCGTTATTGGGCCCGACACAACTGTTCGTGCCGAAGTCGCCGTCCTTCTGATTGGCCAACAGACCGTTGAACAGAATGAGTTGCGCGTCCTTCAGATACTCCGTCTTGCCGGTTAGACGCCACAGCCGCACGGCCACCGTGAAGGAATCGACAATCGCGCATCCTTCAGTCCACTCCGGCCGTCCAAACCAGTTGTAGTTCTCATAGTTCTCGGTCATTGCAAACTGGCGGTAACGCCCATAGAGGCTTTCAGCAAAGTCCAGATGTTCAGCGTTCGGCTCAACCTCGCACCAGCGAAGAATTCCGCGGGTTGTAAACAGCACGGCATGCGTCTGCGCATGGATGCTGACAGGGTCAATCTTGCGGTACAGGCGGATTAATTCGTTGATTTCCTGTTTTAGCTCGGGACTGGGGAACAGCGCATATCCACGGGACGCCGGGTCAATAATTCCGAAAGCCTGCGCCGTGTCGCCGGTGCAGTGAACCCACTTGATCTTGTTGTCGGACTTTTCGGGCGAGTAGTAATACTCGTACGCCTCGCCGATTGGCAGGATGATTTGCGCAAAGACGTTGCGATCCAACTTCAGCGCGAGGTCGTCATTCTTCCACAGACAATATTCGGTCAGGCCGTTGCTCCACATTACGTTGGACAGACCGGTCTCGTCGGCCCGGTCTTTCGGAAGCACCCATCCCAAATAGCCATCGGCATTGAGCATGCCGGGAAGCGCGGCCATAACGTCTTTCAACGTTTGCGGCTCCTGCTCGTGCAGGGCGCGGGAGAGCAGCGTGGCGGACAGGATGTAGCGTCCAATGGTGTCGCCGGGGAACGCCTTGTCACTCGGCTCGTTGGAATAATTCAGGGTCAGTACGTGCTTGGGCGTGTACGCCTTGTACATGTCAAACGTGTAACGCGCCCGTTTTTGCAGCAATCCATCGCCCGGCGTGATGTCTTCGAAGTCGATAACCTGGGTGGATCGGATTCGATTCACGAGCGCCTCCTGTGCGGCGGAATCAGCCGCTGCAACCGCGCTCCCGGAAACCGAAACGAAAATAGCGGCCAATACCACCAGAGCTTGCTTCATGTAGTCCATGGGACCTCCATTATTCTACAGCCGGCCCCGCCATGAGGTCGCTTCCAGACAGCGTCATTCTCGTCCAATCACCCGTCTTCAGGCGGGGCGCTGGTTGGCGAGATCTTTCATGTCGAGGTTCACGGTGACGTCATTTCTCCGGGCTTTCACAGGTTCCTTTTTTTGCTATGCAATAGGCAATCCAAAGCACGCGGGGGGTCGTATCCAGCTTCACGGGAAGGCCTGGCTCCACGAGTTCCTGACCACTGACCTCGGAACCGGTTTCCAGCGCGACGGGTGCCACCTCTGACAGAATCGGCAGATCGCCCAAGGTAGTCATATAGGTCGTGAAGAGACTTGGGTCACAATTTCCAAAAAACGTGCCCTCGAAAAAGCGTGCATCGGCCGGAGCGAGTATGCCGGCATACGCCTTCAACTTATACTGGGCCGCCATGTTCACGCCGCGCAATGGGAGATGAAACGTCTCAGGCGCTCCGCTCTTTCGGCGCACTATCTGGACCACGCCCCGACCTGTTCCCGGCAGGTCCAACTGGTGAGCGGCCCATAGATCCGCGTGGGCCGATTCGGTCAATGAATGGAACTCGCAGGGATTCGGCCGCGTTTTAAGGATGGATTGCCGGAAGGCGGACTCCAACCCGGCCCACGCCTGCATTGCTTCGATGAACTCGTACGGCGGCGCCCCGTCCTTTTGAAAGAAGTTGTCCGTCCACTGGTTCCGGCTGACGTGTGAGTTGAACAGGAGCGGGCCGCCCGCGTTTCGGTAGACGACATTGTCCGCATACCGGCACCCCGTGTTGTTGCCGTCCAGGTAAAGGCCGTGACAAGGAATGGTTTCGAGTATTCCGCCGGCCACCTCTCCGCGTCCGAAGGCGTTCCATTGCGTGTCGTGAACGAGATTGCCGCGCACGAGGGTTCCCCGATCATAATTGGCAAATGTGACGTACAACCCGGCGCCGTCCACGGCGACCTTCATGCAATTATAAATGTGGTTAAACTCAACCACGTTGTTCCTTGCAAAGGGAACGCCGGGGTCTTGACTGCCTGCCACCAGAATTCCACCATAGGCGATGTCATGAACCAGATTATGGCTGACACTCGAGTTTTGGGCCAGATAGAGGCAGATTCCACTGCCGCCGTAATAGTCGATGCCGCAGTGATGGATGTAGTTGTTGGCAATGCGGTATTCGTTGTATTCGTCTGGCTCCGGGGGCGGCGCCGCATGAAGGTAGCCGCCGGCGACGTTGCACCCGCCGGCTCCGATTCCACCGCCGCCCACATCCCAGATCTCGTTTCCCTCGATCCGGTTGAACGCGGTCCCCCCGCGCAGGCACAGCGCCATCCCGCCCGCGTGGGCAATGCTGCCGTCAATAAAGTGACACGAACGTGCGTATTCGAATTCAACCGCCGCCTCGATAAAGCGATGGCCCGGTTTGTCTTTACTCCCCGTGGCGACGTTGCAGCTGAACAATCCGTTATAGCCCCACGGCGGCAGCGGCCAGTCCACATGCGCGGCATGGATACCCTTGAAGGTCAGATTCACCACCGGTTTTTCCGGCGTTCCCGCCACTTTCAAGAGCGTGCCCTGCACTACAGGCGCGATCACCTTTGCCTGCAACAGATTCTCCCCCGGACGGGGCCAGTAGGAAAGGATTCCCGTTCGTCGGTCCAGATACCATTCTCCGGGTTGGTCCAGCATCTCCAGCGCATTCTCGAGATAACAGGCCTTGCCCACCGTCGGCGCGCTCAGATACCAGTCATTCCCAAAGACCTTGGAGTTCAACTTGTGCGGAGGAGCAACCACCAGCGCATGCTCTGAGACATTCACGGCCTCAAGGCGCTTTCGACCGCCCTCATTGTTATAGATGCTGACCAATTCCACATCATCGGGATTGCTGTAGGTTCTGATCGGTCCGCTCACGGTCACGGTGTAGGTTTGGTCTTCGTTCTCGGTCATCGTGGTGTTCCTGATAATCCACCACGGCTTCTGGTCATCCGCGTTGGGCGTGCGGGCACGGATGGCCCGCCGACCGTTTACGAACAGCTGCCGGAAAACGCATTGGCCCGCTTTGACTTCGGGCACTTCCGCCGTCCACACATCGCCCACACCCCTTTTCCAGCCGGTGATCTCCTGTCCACCGCTCAATTCCACGCGGTCCTCCGGATATGAGGCATAGGTGATGGAATATTCGGCGGTGCCGGAGTCGGCCGGGCCAAACGTGAGCGTCTCGCGTTCGTGATAGACTCCGGCGCGAATCAGTACCAGAATGTTCTTTGTGAGACCTGCCGCAACAAGCTGCCTGACCGCATCGCGCGCCCGGGCGAGGGTTGCAAATGGTGAGGTGGCGCTGCCTGAATTCGCATCCTGGCCGTCGGGGCTTACGTAGAAATCGGCTGTTGCCGCCGAGGTCTGTTGTGTGTCCTGGGCGGCGCCACAACTATCAGCCGCAAGCCAGGCGAGGATGAAGCAGGCAAGAGTCATGGCCAGCGCATGTGACCGGTTAGTACCGTTCTTCAGGCCTGTTCCCATTGTGTTTCCCTTTCGCACATTCCGCAGAGCATCAAGATCGAACCCTGTGTTGGGGTACACTGGTTCCTGCGGAATGCGACCATCATGCCATCGTCTTCCGCCGTCCGGTGATGTTGAAACACACACCAGTCCCTGGAACCTGTTGTCACATCCGTCAACGCGCACAGGTTGGCCACCCTTTCTTACATCATGATACTCCCCGATTCGCGAACGCGGAGAAGTCCAGCGCGTCGAGTTCATCCTTGAGGCTGGCGAGTTCCAAAGAAGTCAGCTGCGTTGATGGAAGCCGGGTCGGCCCGCATGGAACTCCGGCAAGCGTCATGGCAGCCTTTATCCCCGAGAGGCCGTGATAGCGCAGTATCACTTCAATGAATTGGACCGCTTTGAGCTGGCAGGCCTGCGCGGTGGAGAGATCGCCCTTCTCCAGGTTGCCCATCACCTCCTGGTACAGCGGCGCAAGGAAGTTGTATGTGCTGCCCACGGCGCCGTCGCATCCCGCCGCCAGCCCGCCCAGCAGCATCTCGTCCACGCCAAAAAGGATGTTGTACCGGCCATTTTCAAACGCGAGACACCGCTGCATCACCTCAGTCTCCCGACTGCTGAACTTGATGCCCGCCAGTGACGGGATTCGGGGCGGGGCGGTTTTCAGGAAGGTTATCAAGTCCAGAGAAAGGCCGCTCAGACGGGGGATGTGGTAATAGTAAAAAGGCAAGTTGGGTGCAGCATCGGTAATTCGGCCGAGCGTCTCAATCAATACAGACACGTTTTCGGGCAAGAAGTAAGAAGGAGGAACAGCACTTATGGCATCTGCCCCGACGGACGCGGCATGTTTGGCAAGGCGTCGCGCATCTTCAATCGAATTGTGGCCTACCTGGACGACAACGGGAATGCGTCCCTGAACCGACTGGACGTAAGCTTGGGCCACACGCTCGCGCTCTTCCGTCGTCATCGAAGGCCCTTCGCCCGTGCTGCCGCAGACATAGAGCCCTTTGATTCCCTGCCGCAGAAGCCTGTCGACCATTGAAGGTATGGGATCGAGGTTCACTTGGCCATCCTGATCCATGGGAGTGAATGTTGCGGCAATAAGCCCTGTCAGTTTTGTCATGATAAATCCTCCGTTTTTCTGGAAAACATGCTGGCGAGTTTGCGCCGGCAGGGACTGCGGCTCCCTGCCCGGCTGTTCCGCATCCTTGTGTGATATGACGTTCAACGCATCGATTATTCCCAAGGGTGAGACTTCAGGGTTAGAGCTTGATGAATATCTTGTTCTTGTAGAGGTGGCGGCCGACGGCATAGAAGATGAGGTAGAAGACGGTGAACGCGGCACAGGCCTTGAGGACTGGACTATCCGGGGTGACGAAGGTACGGTGGACATCCTGGTACATGCCGGAGATGATGTAAAGCACCAGCGGGTTTGAACCCATGACGGTGAGTGTTGGGATGCTAATCCGGCCGAGGTCACAGGCGCAGTAGAAGGGGATGTACGCCAGAAAACAGAGTCCGGTGGCGTAGAGGGTGTAGGGGGACGTCATGGCGCACTGCGAGAATGGCCAGAAGGTTTTCAGGCCGGGCCAGGGCGCCCGAAACGCGAAACCGAGTGCGCACAGCAACAGTCCCCACCTGAGGCATCCCAAGAGAATGCGGCGCGGACTGCCGGTGGCGATCAGGTCGTAGGCAAGTGTGCCCATCAGGAGCATGAACACCCAACTCAGCGGGCCCAGCGGACCGCCGTCGAGGCTCTCTGCCATCACCCAAACGCTGTAGCCCGTGAATGTGCAGATCAACTGGTACGCGAAGAGGCAACCGACGGCAGCGAGTGCCCGGACACGCCCACTGCGCAGCACGAACGGCAGCGCTAATAGTCCGGAAAAGCCGATGTCGACCAGCGCGTCCCACCAGTGGGGCCAGTTCAGCGGGTCCTCGATCAACAGTATGCCGATCACCATCAGCACCGCATAGCGCCGCGCGCCCGAGAGCAGTGCGCGCCAATATCCTTTTTGCCCGGCGCCGCACAGCATGGAAAGTCTAAACCCCATGCCCACCACGAACATGAACAACGGCGCGATGGTGGCGGCGTAGCTCATGTATTCCTTGTGGTGCCTCATGGTGTCTGGCATGGAGGCGAACTTCCCCAGGAAGTTCACCATCATCATGCCGAAGATGGCGTAGCCCCGAAACTGGTCAATGGACGCGATGCGCCCTACTTTGTCGGGCGCAAGTTCCGCCGGTGGCTCCAAGGCAGCCGAAAGCATAAGACGGTTCCTTTCCCGTGTCTACTGTGAAGATTCAATCAGAACAAAAACGAGCGGCATCGAGTCGGGAGTGCAAAAGAACCGCGCTGGACATCCCGCGAAAGCCTATAGTTGAAGGTTAAAACTTAGGACCTGCACCATGCCCCTGGAAACGGGACTCTCGGTGCCATACTTGACAAACTCAGAGTGCCCGTCCATGTAAAGCACGTTGCAGCCGCCGGGCACATGGCTCATCAGGGTGATGTATTTTGCCGACACATCGTCCCACATTATCCACATCGCACTTTGTGACTTGGCGGAAGCACCGGGATTGTTTATGTCGGTGATTAAGAAACGTTCAATCCCCTCGCGCAGACGGTGCACTTTGCCGAAATCACTGTCAAAGGGCGCCACTTCTGTCTTTGGGAAACTCTGCGCCCAGTCAAGGAACTTCTTGACATCGGGATCGGTCGTGTTAAGGTCGCCAAGGGTGACCGTTCTGAGTGTCGGTCCAACGGCTGGCTTGGCGAAAATAAGACTGTCGCTCAGTGCCCAGCCCCAGCACTTGTAGGAATGCGAGTCCAGTTTGCAGGGCACAATGCTGTTGGTCTTCGGATCGTTGTTCAGATGCCAGTCATGCGTATCCTGGTTGATGTCGTCGGGACACACGAGAATTCTGACGTCCGTCAAGTACTCGGGATAGAGAAGATCTCCCTGGAAAAATGCCTCCACCGGGTAGTTTGCGCTGCCGGTCATTTCGTTGCAGAGTTCCCCCGTGTGGTAATGTGTGGTCGGGAATTTCCCGCCCCCCGATTCGTTCCCGTACATCTTGAACACCAGGCCAAGCTGCTTCAGGTTGTTCTGGCAGGAAGATCGTCTCGCGGCCTCCCTTGCCCGACCCAGCGCGGGCAGCAGAAAGGCCGCCAGAATGCTGATAATGGCGATCACCACAAGCAGCTCGATCAGGGTAAAGCCGTGTTTGCGCATGTTCAGTACTCCCAAGGGTTGCCTGCCCTTTCTGAGGCAGCGCAATTCCCGGATAGTGTATCCCTTAGCCATGCGAAACTGTTCCAAAACCGGTGAATATCCTTTAGCAAAAGCCTATTACTGGAGGCAGAAACTAAGCACCTGGACGATCCCTTTGGAAATGGGGCTGCCAGAATGCTGATGATTGCGATCATCACCAGCAGCTCGATCAGGGGAAAGCCGTACGTTCTCCTGGACATTTTGGCAACTCCCATTATCGCGACTTCCCGTTCAGTTGGGAAAACCGATGTATTCAAGCCCCAGGGCCTGGGCAACGGGTTTGCAGCTTATGACGCTGCGGCGCTGCCTTGCGGGGAGGTACACGTTGACGCCCTTGCGCAGAGGGCCGGATTCCGCTACGGCTTTTTCAAACCCTGACGAGGCCACCCGCTGCAGCCAGGGAAGCGTTGCATTGGCGAGGGCCTGCGTGCTGGTGCGCGGCACGGCCCCAGGCATGTTGGGCACACAGTAGTGAATCACGTCGTGGACGCGGTAAGTCGGATGTTCGTGGGTCGTGGGCCTGCACGTGGCCACACATCCTCCCTGATCCACCGAGATGTCGATAATGACGGAACCGGGGCGCATCTCCGCAACCATGTCTTCCAACACCAAGTGCGGCGCCCTTGAACCCGGAACGAGCACCGCGCCAATAACCGCATCTGCCTCGGCAACGGCCTTTCGGATGCTGTGCGGGTCGGAAAACACGGTGCTTATCCGGCCACCGTAAAGCTCGTCAATATGGGCGAGCTTGCGGCCGTCGATGTCCAGAACGGTAACCCGCGCGCCCATTCCATGGGCCACGCGGGCCGCGTTGATGCCCGCGCATCCGCCGCCGATGACGGCCACGGTTGCCGGTTCCGCGCCGGACGCCCCCGACAGCAGGATGCCGCGGCCGCCGGGTTCATGCTCCAGGTGCCTTGCCGCAATCTGCAC
>CAITNO010000044.1 GCA_903893795.1 Candidatus Hydrogenedentota bacterium
GGGTACTGAAGGATGACTTGTTGTGGCGTGGTTTCCAGACCACGCCACACTCTTCTGACCGAAGGTCTCCTCTTCCGTTCGCTGTGCATCCGCCGCGCGGGACAAAGTACGAAGTGCGAAGTGCGAAGGGCAAAGTGCGAAGGGCAAAGGGCAAAAGAAGACGGAGGGATACTGCTCATCTCATTGCCGTCCGCACAGCGCGCTTCTGGAAACAGCGTCCATATCCCGCAGATGATTCGGAGAAGAGGAGACCTTCGGTCGGAAGAGTGGCATGGTCCGGAGACCATGCCACAACAGGGGTCCCCGACGGTGACGGTGAACCAGGCGGCAGGCCAGATGGACCCGGCTCCGGTGCCCGGCGCCAGCGTTCCGATCCAGTTCACGGTGACGTTCAGCGAGCCCGTGTCGGGCTTCGCCGGTGCCACGAACAAAGTGACCTGGGGCGGCACGGCCACGGGCATCAGCTACAGCATCACCGGGTCCGGCGCAACCTACACCATCAACGTGACGGCCTGCGGCGCGGGCACGCTCCCTGTCCGACTTCAGCAACAACTACTTCACCATAAACTAAAGCTTTGGCAAAACTTTGGAGCAAGGTTCGGTTCGCCACGTTGGGCACCACAGGGGTTCCGTGAGTATGCGTAGCGCAACCACGGGCTTGAACCTGCGACAGAGGATGGTCCTGCGAGTCCGGTTTGCCTGCAACTATGGATTAGCTGTTGGCGGAGGCGGGGTGCGGGATGACTCTATCTCTGAGGTCATCTCGTGGGCAGGTTTGTTTGCCGGGTCGATCTCCAGCACTTTGCGAAGATGGGGGAGTGCCTTTTCACGCTGTCCCAGTTGGATGAGAAGGTTGGAGATGTTCAGCCGGGCGTTAATATATTCGGGCTTGATGTCCAGCGCTTTCTGATACTCGGCCAGGGCCTCGCTGCTGTCACCCATTGTGGCGAACAGGCTTGCGAGGTTGTTGTGCGGGTCGGCAAAGCGCGGGTCGGCCTTTATAGCTTTGCGGTAGTGGAGGATTGCCTCATCCGTTCTTCTCGTCTTGGCCAGGATGTCGGCAAGATTGTTTTGGGCCTGGGGAAATTCGGGTTTCCACCGCAGCGCCTGGCGGAAGTGCGCCTCGGCCTCGTCGATTCTCTTCATGCCCATGAGCACCGTTCCGAGGTTGTACCAGAGATGGGCGTCGTAGGGGTCGGTGTCCAGCGCCTGCCTGTAGTAGGCGGCCGCCTGCTCCAGTTTTCCCTGGTCCGCCAGCATTTCCCCCAGGGCCATGCGCACCTGCTTGTCGGCGGGGTTGGTTTTCAGAATCCGGTCATAGGCGTCCAGCGCCTTGTCGGTGCTTCCACGGGCCACCCAATACTGGCCCAGGCTGTACAGGGCCCGCACGGATTCGGGATCGATGCGCAGGGCCTCGGCAAACTGGGCCTCCGCCTCGTCATACTTTTCCATCTTGCCCAGGGCTATCCCGAGATTTACGTGGGCGGACAGATACTCCGGATTGACCACTATCGCTTCCCGGTACTTGTCGATGGCCTCCACGCAGTTGCCCTCTTCATAGAGGAGTGCGCCGAGGTTGTCGATGGAGCGCACATAGCGGGGTTCAAGCTTCAGTGCCCTCTCATACTGCTCGCGGGCGTCATCCCATTTTCCCTGGTTGGTCAGGGTGGCGCCCAGATTGTTGCGGGCCACGGGATTGTCCACCGTGACCGTCAGCGCATGGCGGATCAGCGTTTCACTGTTTTTCCAATAGGAGGTCTGCAGCACGGCCACCAGCGTGTAACAGGCCACGGCCAGCAGGGCGGCTCCGGTCAGGACGGTCGCGGGAATCCGCCGCGACTGACGAAACTCCTCCAGGCTCCAGGCAACCATGATGAAGATGCCGATGTGGGGGATGTAGGTGTAGCGGTCCGCATGGGAAAAGGCGCCCGCCTGCACCAGCTCTATCACCGGAACAAGCGTGCCGATGTACCAGAGCCAGCCGACGAGGAGCCAGGGACGGCGCCGCATTTCCCTCAGGCAGACAAAGCTTATGACGACAAGCACCACGGCCGCCCCGGCAACCTGCCATGCCGGACGGGTGATCGGATGGGGGTAATACAGCGCCAGCCCGAAGGGCCACAAGGTCTTCACCAGGTAGAGCACATAGACCACCACCGCGTTGGCACAGCGGCCCGTCAGGGGAACCACATTGCCAAAGCCGAGGTTCTTGCCGCGCATCTGCATGATTACCGTGATGGCGCACATTGCCGCCGTCAGGATAATCAGGGGCAGTTTCTCGACGGCCAGCCGCGTCATCCTGCGCGCCATGTCGACGATGGGCGCCGTGCGGTCCACACGGCCCAGCGGCCAGTAGTCCAGCAGCAGCAGCACGCAGGGAAAGGTCACCACCATGGGCTTGGACATGTATCCGAGCAGGAACATAAGCGCCACGGCCAGATAGCGCCGGACGCTGGGGGACTGGCGGTACCATGTGTAGGCGCCCAGCCCCGCAGCCCAGAAAACCATGCTCAGCACGTCCTTGCGCTCCGCAATCCAGGCGACAGATTCCACGTGCAGCGGATGGACGGCGAAGAGCGCCGCCGCCAGCGCGCTCGGCCACAGGCTGCCGGTCATGCGGGCCAGCACAAGGAAGAGCAGCACGGAACCGAGTGCATGGAAAATAAGATTGGTCAGATGGTGGCCCCAGGGGCGCAGACCGTAAAGGTCGCAGTCGAGCATATGGCTCATCCAGGTGAGCGGATGCACATACATGGCGCGTTCGGTGGTGAAGGCCCAGACCACATTGGGCCAGCTCAGCCCGGCCAGCACGTGCGGATTGTCGGTCACATAGAGACCGTCGTCGTAATTGATAAAATCATGGGTCAGGGTTTGTCCGTATATGGCAACGCAGCACAGGACAAGGCCCGCGCAAATCCATACTTTCGGCCGCTTCACGGCGTCCACCTCCATGCCCGCGCCAGACAGAAACTGTTCATGGTGCTTTCCTTTCCGATGCGGACGGGGCCGACCTGCCCGCCTCAATGTTCTTCATCAGTTTCAGGGCTTCTGCGTTGTTGGGGTCGATTTCGAGCACCTTCTTCAAATGCGCCTCGGCTTCGTCGATTCGCTTGTTTCCCATTAGCAGGGTGGCCAGGCTCACATGCGCGTGAAGGAGCCCCGGGTCCGTCTTTAGGGCCTCTTCGTAGAAGCCGATGGCCTCCTCCGTCTTTCCCTGAAACGCGAGCACACGGGCCAGATTGACGCGGGCCTGGGCATAGCCGGCATCAAGGGCGATGGCCTTGCGGTACAGTTCAACTGCCTCGTCCAGGCGTTGCGCGTTGGCCGACAGGCTCGCCAGATTGTTGTAGGCCCGGGCGAAGTCCGGTTTCCATTGCAATGCTTCGCGGTATTTTTGGGCGGCATCTTCGGGCCGTCTGAGACTGGACAGGACGACACCCATGTTGTAGAGCGTCTGGGCGTCATGGGGTTCGGCCTGCAGGGCCTTTTCATAATACCCGAGCGCATCGCCCGGTCGGCCCTCGTCCACCAGCGCGTCCGCCATGGCAAGATTGGTCTTCTTGCCATTCGGATCCAGCTTCATCGCCTCGGTGAAGGCGGACAAGGCCTCGCTGGTGCCTCCCAGGCTCATCGCAATCGTGCCGAGCCTGCAATAATCCTCCAGCGACTTCTTGTCTTTCTGGAGGATGCTGTTGTACTCGGCTTCGGCCGCATCCAGCTTCCCCGCCTGCTTCAGCGCAATCCGTAGGTTGGCGCGCGCCTTGGGCTGCTTCGGATTCACGGCGAGCGCCTCACGGTGCTTGGCCGCGGCCATGTCATACTGGCCCTCTTTGGAAAGGATCATGGCGATGTTCTCAATCGCATCGCTGTATCGCGGGTCGAGTTGGAGGGCTTTGCCGAACTGCTCTTTGGCGGCATCGTATTTGCCCAGGTCGGCGAGGGCCACGCCAAGGTTGTTGCGCGAGGTGCTGTTGTCCTCCGTCACGGCCAGCGCATGGCGGAAAAGGGTTTCGCCGTTCTTCCAGTAGGTGGTCTGGTGTGCCGCGACAAGGCCGAACCCCGCAATCACCGCAACCGGGACACACGCCCCCACCGCCGTCGGAATCTGCCAGGTCTGGCGGAGTTCGTCCAGTCCCCAGGCAACCATGATGAAGATGCCGATGTGGGGAATGTAGGTGTAGCGGTCCGCATGGGAGAAGGTGGCAAACTGCACCAGCTCGATGACCGGCACCAGCGTTCCCACATACCAGCACCAGCCGACGATCAAATAGGGGCGGCGCCGGGCATTTCGCAGGCAGAAGAAGGTGATCCCGGCCAGTATCACGGCTGCCCCGGCCACCTGCCACAGGGGGCGCATGATCGGGTGCGGGTAGTACACCGCCAATCCCGCAGGCCACACAGTCTGCACCAGATAGAGCACATAGACGACCACGGCGTTGGCGCACCGCGCCAAGAAGGGAACCCGTTCGCCGTAGACCAGATTGTTGGCGCCCGCCTGTATCATGAAGGTGAGCCCGCAGAAGAGCATGGTCAGCAGGAAGAGCGGTATCTTCTCGACGGCCAACCGTCCCGCCTTTCGGGCCACGGTGCCCAGGGAGGCGGCGTTGCTGATCTGGCCAAGGGGCCAGTAATCCAGGAGCAGCAGCACAAAGGGCAGGGTTGCCGCCATGGTCTTGCTCATCAGGCCCAGAAGGAACAGAAACGCCACGGCCAAATAGCGCCAAGGACCGGGGTGTTGCCTGTACCATGAGTAGGCGCCGATGGACCCGGTCCAGAAGAGCATGCACAGCACGTCCTTGCGTTCCGACACCCAGGCCACCGATTCCACGTGCAGCGGATGGACCGCGAAGAGTGCGGCCAGCAGTGCACTCGGCCAGATGCGCCGGGTGATGCGCGAAAAAACGAGAAAGAGCAGGAGCGTGTCCAAGGTGTGAAAGAAGACGCTGGTGAGATGGTGCCCCCACGGGCGCAGCCCGTAGAGGTTGCAGTCAAGCATGTGGCTCATCCAGGTGAGCGGGTGCATGTGCACGGCGCGGTCCGTGGTAAATGCCCAGGTCATATTGGACCAGGTCAGCCCGGCCTGTACCTCCGGATTCTCGGTGACGTAGAGAGGATCGTCATAATCAACAAAATCATGCAACAGTGTCTGGCCGTATATGGCCACGCAGCACAGGATCAGTCCCGCGCATATCCATCCGTTCCAGCGGTTCATTGATTCCTTCTCCGGTTTCGGGACGGGCGGGTTCTGCTCATGGCGCTTTCATCTCCGGTGTTGGCGAGGAGGTCATGCCCGTCTGAATGCTCTTCAAGAGCGATATGGCGTCTGTGTTGCTCGGGTCAGTTTCCAGCACCTTCTTCAGCTGTGTTTCTGCCTCTTCGTTGCGGTGATTCTCAAGCAGAAGGCGGGCCAGGCTGATCCGTGCTGCCACGGCATCCGGCTTGATGGCGATGGCTTCCTCATACAGCTTCACGGCCTCTTCCGTTTCCCCCTGAAACGCGAGCAGGCTGGCCAGATTGACACGGGCCTGCGCGTAGCCGGGGTCAAGGGCGATGGCCTTGCGGTAATGCTCCACGGCCTCGTCAAGGCGCTGTGCATTTGCCGACAGGCTTCCCAGATTGTTGTGGGCCTGCGCGAAGTTCGGGTCCCTTTTCAGCGCCTCGCGGTATTTTTCGGCGGCCTCCTCCGGCCTCTTCATGCCCGACAGCAGCACCCCCATGTTGTAGAGCGTCTGCGCGTCCTGCGGGTCGGCCTGCAGCGCCTTTTCGTAATACCCGAGTGCATCGTTGAATTTCCGCTGCTCCACCAGACCGTCCGCAATGGCCATGTTCACTTTCTTGCCGCCGGGCTCCAGCTTTAACGCTTCCGAAAAGGCGTTAAGCGCCTCATCATTGCCGCCCAGGGTCATGGCTAGCGTTCCCAGTCTGCAATAGTCGTCCACCGACTTGGGGGCCTTCTTCACGAGCGCGTCATATTCGGCCATGGGCGCATCCAGTTTGCCCAGCTTCTTCAGCACGAGTCTGAGATGTCCCGCCGCGAGTTCATCATGCGGATTTACGGCCAGCGCCGCCCGATCCCTGGCGGCGGCTTCCTCGTAACGCCCTTTTTCGAAAAGGATCAGGGCTGTTCTGTACAGCGACGTGCAGTTGTTTGGGTCCAGTTGGAGGGCGCGGTCGAACTGGACTTCGGCCTCCTCGAGCCGCTTGTCGCCGAACAGGGCCCCGCCCAGATTGTTGCGCGAAGCCGGGTTGTCCTTCGTTACCGCAAGTGCGTGGCGAAACAGCGTCTCGCCATTCTTCCAGTATCCCGTTTGATGGACAGCGTCAAGGGTGAACAGAACAACGGCCATGACGGGCACGCCCACCACAACGGCCCTAGGAAGGCGTCCCGACTCCCAGAGGTCATTCAGCGTCCAGGCGGCCATGATGAAGATGCCGATGAGCGGGATGTAGGTGTAGCGGTCCGCATGGGAGAAGGAACCTGCCTGAACCAGCTCAATAACGGGCACCAGCGTGCCCAGATACCAGAGCCAGCCAAAGATGAGGTAGGGGCGGCGGCGCATTTCCCGCAGACAGATGAGGGTAATGGCGACGAGCACCACGACCGCCCCGGCGACCTGCCAGTCCGGCCGCATAATCGGGTGGGGGTAATAGACCGCCAATCCGAAAGGCCAAATCATTTTCACGAGATAAAGCACATAGACGACCACCGCGTTGGTGCAACGGTTGACCAGCGGCACCATGGCGCCAAAGGAAAGGTTGTTGCCGCGCTCCTGCATGACCACCGTGACAGCACACATCGCCGCCGTCAGGAGAAACAGGGGAATCTTCTCCAGCGTCAGCCTTCCCAAGCGCCGCAGCATGTCACCGAAGGGGGCGGTGTGGTCCACCTGTCCCAGTGGCCAGTAGTCCAGCAGCAGCAGCACGAAGGGGAACGTGATCACCATGGGTTTGGACATGAAGCCGAGCACGAAAAAGATGGCTGTGGCCAGGTAACGCATAAGCCCAGGGCGTTGCCGGTGCCAGGCATAGGCGCCGATGCCTGCCGTCCAGAAGAGCATGCTTAGCACGTCTTTGCGCTCCGCAATCCAAGCCACTGATTCCACGTGCAGCGGGTGGACGGCAAACAGGGCGGCCACCAGCGCGCTCGGCCAGGTGCGGCGTGTCATGCGGGCAAGCACCAGGAAAAGCAGAATGGCGTCCACCGAGTGGAAGAGGAGGTTGGTGAGGTGGTGCCCCCAGGCGTGCAGGCCGTAGAGTTGGCAGTCGAGCATGTGGCTGAGCCAGGTGAGCGGGTGCATGTACATGGCCCGGTCGGTGGTGAAGGCCCAGAGCACGTTGGACCACATCAGTCCGGCCTGCACCTCCCTGTTGTCCGTCACGTACAGGCCGTCATCATAATTGACGAAATCGTGCGCCAGGGTTTGGCCGTATATGGCCAGGCAACACAGGGCTATGCCCGCACAAATCAGCCAGTTCCTGCCATTCACAAATAAAGCTCTCCAGTGCGGGGTTGGCCGCGCAAAGACGCACTACCTTCAAGGAAACAGGGGGTGTTTCCCGCGCTGCCGACACTCGGGGCCTGCGGTCCAATTTGCCGCTGCAGGGAACCAAAACAGGACACGTAAATCCCGGCAAGGCCAGTGTAAATTAAGGGGCAGCAGAATGCAATAGACCCATTGAAACCGCATGGCTCGCGTTCACCCTCGACCATTACTGCCAAGTTTACCACGCTTCCCATGCGTTCCTTTTTCATGCCGACTTTAGTCCGCTTCACAGGCTCCTCTATAATCGTTCTGGGAGAGGTGGGGGAGGTACGACAGGGTGTTCCGCAAGGCGGGCCATTCGGCCAGGGAGTCTGCACGGTGAATCTTTCAAAGTCTGCCACCGGATTGAAATCTGACTTTTCGCCCAAGGCGTTGGTTATATGGGCGATTCCGGCGGGGACAGTCGTATGACGTCGCCAAAGCTCACCGAACTGCGTTTCTTCCTGCTCGACATGGACGGCACTGTCTATCTGGGGCTCAATCCCATACCCGGTGCGGCCGATTTTATTCAGTTTCTTCGGGACAGCGGCCGCCGCTTTCTGTTCCTTACCAACAACCCCACTTCCGATGCGGCCCGCTATGCGGAAAAGCTGTGCGGTATGGGCATTGGCGCGGTCCCGGAGGAGGTGCTCACGGCGGGTGCGGCCACGGCCGATTATCTGGCGCACTACACGGACCACCGCCGCGTCTTTGTGCTGGGCACACCTTCCTTCGAGGAGGAATTGCGCCGGGCGGGGATTGAACCGGTAGAGGGGGAACCCGATGCGGTGGTCTTGTCTTTCGACACCACACTGACCTACGCCAAGCTCAAGCAGGCCTGCCTGTTGCTGCGCAAGGGATTGCCCTACATTGCCACCAACCCCGACCGGGTGTGCCCCACCGAATACGGCTATATTCCCGACTGCGGCGCCATGGCGGCGCTGATTGCCGAGGCCACCGAGGGACGCACGCCGCTTTTCATTGGCAAACCCGCGCCTGAAATGGCGCGCATGGCCATGGAACGTCTCGGCGCCGACCCGGCCCGCACGGCCATGGTCGGCGACCGGCTTTACACGGACATGGAAATGGCCCGGCGCGCCAACATGGCCTCCATTCTTGTGCTTAGCGGAGAAACCACCCAAGACGCACTCGACCAGGCGGAATGGCGTCCTTATTTTGTGTTTCCTTCGGTGCGTGAATTGGGACAGGCATTGGGAGAGTAGAACCCTGCGAACGGCGCATTGCAGGACAGATGAAACCTTCGGGGTGTATTGTCTGTCCGATTGCCTAACAGGAGATTGACTCATGCGGTCACGAAAAGGCTTCACGCTGATTGAACTGCTCGTCGTCATTGGCATCATTGGCGTGCTTGCCGCCATTCTGCTGCCCGCGCTGGCCCGCGCGCGGGAAGCCGCGCGCCGCGCCTCCTGCGCGAACAACCTCAAGCAAATGGGCCTGTCGTTCAAGATGTACTCGGGGGAAAGCAAAGGGCTGTTTCCGCCCATTCGCGGCAGAAACTGCGACGGTTCGCATCCGGACGCGCTGGCCGCCGGTCCCGACATGACCACCATGTACCCGGAATATGTGACCGATTTCGCCGTGCTCATCTGCCCCAGTTCCCCCTATGCCTCCACGCCGCTGGAAATGTGGGACCAGGGCAAGAACCCCTCCACGGCCTGGGAATATGCCAAGAAAGAGGGCAAGATGATTTTCGCGGGCAACGGCAAGGTGGAGCCCTGCGAGGTGTACGACCACCCCTACCTGTATTTTGCCTGGGCGCTCAGTTCACCGCTCATGAGCGATGTGGAAACGCTCAACAACCTTGAATTCGACCTGCTCGACCCCGCCAACAGCCTGTTTCAGCAGATAGCGTCGGATTACAAGAAGGCCGACCAAGACTGGAAACCGGCCCGGCCCTTTTCGGCCCAAGCGCTGGGAAGCACCGTCTACCGCACCCGTGAGGGGGTGGAGCGATTTTTTGTGACGGACATCAACAATGCCGCGGCCAGTGCCCAGGGCGAAAGCGACATTCCTGTGATGTGGGACGCCCTTTCGGGCGAGGATATCAGCCATTACAACCACATCCCCGGCGGCATCAATGCGCTGTTCATGGACGGGCATGTGGAGTTTCTGAAATGGGTTTCCGGTTCGGGCACCCCCAACACCGGCAACCGTTTTCCCTGCAACGGGGGAGGGCTTCTCATCCACCGCTCCACCCACACGGGCCACCACACGCAGGGCTGAGCCAACCCGAAAGAAGCTCAGGCGGAAATCGCGGCGGGCTTGGGCGGGGTGAATTCGCAGACCAGCGGCATATGGTCGGAAAACTGCACCGGCGGCACGCGGAAGTCGGTTACCCCTATTTCCGGGCTGTGCAGAATGAAATCGAGTTGCCGCTTGGGCGCGTGGCTGGGGAAGGTCGCCAGGCCCTTGCCGTTGGCGTTCACCAGTCCTGCCGCACCCATGAACAGGTCCAACTCGCGTTTGCCCCAGAAAGCATTGAAATCGCCCGCGACGATCATCGGCTTGGTGACGTTCTTGAACAGGCCGTACAGGTCGCCGAGCTGGTACTGGCGGTGGCGGTACTTGAGCGAAAGATGCACCAGGAAGATGGTAAACGTGTCGAATTCCAGCTCGATGACCAGCCGCTTCATACCGTGCTTGAAGAAATGAAACTGGCTGGCCGTGATGGACTGGTTGGTGATGAAGGCGTTGCCCTGCCGCCGCAACACCGGCAACTGCCGCACCAGCGAGCTTTCCCCGTATTTCGACTCATACACATGGGCGTAGCCCATTTTACGGGCGATATACTCGGCCTGGTTCAGGTCTTTTGAGCGGTATGAACCTTCATCCACCTCGACGAGGCCGATGATATCCGGGTCTTCCCGCCCCAGAAATTCGGCGATCCGTTCAAGGTTTTTCTTGCTCGGGCGGAAATAGCCCGAGAAAGGCAGGGGGAAATGGTAGCCCACCCCGGCCCCGGTCGCGTAGCGTATGTTATATAGGGCAAACTTCATCGTGTTGCAGTTTTCAAAGAATTGTTGAAAGGGATACTGGGTATTCTACACCCCGGCGGGGCATTTGTTGCAAGGTCCGCAGGGCCGGGTTGGTTTACACCCGCCATAACTGTAACATGAACGCGCCCAGGATGACAGTGCAGCATGGAACCGGAACGACTTTCAAAGATCATGGCCCGGCAGGGACTCTGTTCCCGCCGCGAAGCAGACGACTTTATCGCCCGGGGATGGGTGTATGTGGACGGCGTGAAAATCGACCAGCTCGGCACCAAAATACTGCCGGACCAGGAAATAACGCTCGACCCGGCCGCACGCGCCGCGACCGATGAACTGGTCACCATCCTGCTGCACAAGCCCGTGGGCTATGTGTCCGGCCAGCCCGAAAAGGGTTATGAACCCGCCGTGGTGCTCATCCGTCCCGAAAACCGATGGGCAGGGGACAAGTCTCCCCGGAACTTCCGCCCGGAGCATTTACGCGGATTGGCGCCCGCCGGCCGGCTTGATATCGACTCCCACGGATTGCTCGTGCTTACGCAGGATGGACGGGTGGCCCGGCAGATTATCGGGCAATACTCGGAGGTGGACAAGGAGTACATTGTCCGGGTAGCCGGGGAGATTAACGAAACCAAATTGGCCCGTCTACGGCACGGGTTCTGGCTGGACAACCAGCCTTTGTTACCCGCCAAAATCGAGCAAACCGCCATTTCAGAACTACACTTTACGCTAAAAGAAGGTAAAAAACGACAAATACGGCGCATGTGCGATATGGTAGGACTCAAAGTGACCGGTCTGCGCCGTATCCGCATCGGCCGGATTCTCCTAGGAAATCTGCCTTCCGGACAATGGCGTTACTTAGCAGAAAAAGAGCGCTTTTAATTCGTTTGTATCGTTATTCAGTCGTTGTATTGCCGTTTAGTTACGGTAGTGCCAACTTAATGTAGTCGTTGTACACGAGGGAATAGTTGCCCGCACCATCGAGATACTGGACCCGCACCGTGTGATATCCGTTCGGCAGGGGCAGGATGTGGGTGAGCGTGGGCGTGGGGGGCGTCCAGGGGGTCCAGGTTGAGCCGTTGTCGCTGAAGCGCATGCGCGACACTTGGGCGCCCGCACCGTCCGACCAAGTCATCCCCAAGGTGACCGACTGGGTGGTGGTTGTCACAGCGCCGTTGTTGATGATGATGCTGCCCGTGGGCGGGGTGGTATCGAGCAGGATGTAGTCGCTGTAGGTGGCGGAACGGTTGTTCGCCTTGTCCAGAAACTGGACCCGTACCGTCTTGTGGGCATCCCCTGCTGGCAGGGTGTAGGGGCGCGATGCCGCCAGCGCCTCCCAGGTGGTCCAATGAGACCCGTCATCGCTGAAGCGCATGCGCGACACGCCGGAACCGTTTGCGCCGTCGTCCCAGGTGAGCGCCAGGGTGACATTGGGGGTGTTTGTGGCGGAGCGGTTGTTGTTGATAATCACCGTTCCCGTCGGCAGTGTCTTGTCGATTTTGTAGGTTTGACCGGTGGTGAAATTCCCGTTTCCGGTACCCGTTCCACCCAAGGGCGCCGAGGTGGCATCAATGATGGTGTCATTGTCGACCAAGTCCAGGCGGATATAGCCTTCCCCTGTTCCGGTGTTGACCGTAACCGTCCGCGTCGCACCGGTGTCGGCGGAAACAGAGGCCAGAGACGCGCCCGACACACCGGTAGTCTTCAGCGAGAAGTCGTCTGTGCCGACGCCGGTCACCGCTTTGCTGAAAGTCACCGTGAAGTCGACCGTGGCGGTGTTTTTGGCACTGCCGCCCACGCGGACAATCGAGAGCACCGAAAGGGGAAAGGATTGGGCTTCGTAGGCGCCGATATCGAACGCGGTGCCCGTGCCGTCGGCTCCCAGTCCGCTGATGTCAACAGGCCTCGCTTTTCCATCGAGGTCCAGTGTGGGCACTTCCGGTCCCGGTCCGCCGGAGTCGACGGCCGCGGAGAGGTCGGACAAATGGTAATCAACCAGTGCATAGGCATCGCCGCTGGTAGCCAGAGCACTGGCGTCGCCGGCGACGATGACGGTGCTGTTCGTGTTGCCCACAATGAGGAACTGCTGCCGTACGCCTGTCTTGGGGACGACAAGCCTGCCCACGAGCGCGTTGGGGGTGTACATGCCCCCCGCATCGGTCAGCGTGGTCTGCATGGTCGCCACGCTGTAGCTTGGCGCCGCAGTCCACTTGCCGGCAAATGCGGCCAGCCCGTTCATCATGAGGCCCGGGTCACCATCCACATTGTTGTCGTTGCCAGCCAGGGCGTTGATGGCGGTTGCCCCAGCGAGCGTGGTCGTGGCCTCGTCGAAGTAGTCCCCATCAGGATTGTTGAAGAAAAGGCAATGGTTGATGGCAGGATCAGATGCCGCGTCGGCCTCATAAATCGCGTGCAGGGCCAGTTCCTCAAAAATGACGTTTTGCAGCGTGGGACTGGAACCGTTGGCGGCGAAGACGCCGCCGCCGTGTCCGGTGACCGTGGTGCCGCCAATGGTGCAATTGATGACGGCCGGGGACGCGGCATCGCACGCAATCCCGCCGCCGTTGACCGCAACGTTCCCGGCGATAATACAGTTTACAAGCGCCGGGCTGGAGGACGATTCACAGAGGACCCCGCCCCCGTTGCCCAACGCCGAGTTGCCGCTGATGACGCAGTTCGTGACCGTGGGGGATGCTGAAATACAGGCTATTCCGCCGCCGTCCACACTCCCATTGTCCACGATGGTGCAGCCCGACACCATGTTCGTGTCGTCCAAATTGTTGGCATATATCCCACCGCCCAGGCCGTTCGTCCCTGTTCCGTCAGCACGGCCGCCAAGAATATAGAAGCCGTCCACACGGGCGTTGGTGATGGAATCCATTGTCACCGCATGGTAGCTGGAAAGCGCCGTGGTGGCATTGATGTTGGTCATATTGATGGCCGAATTGCGGCGCGCAAGGACGGATTCATGACCCGCAAAGCCGCCGTAAAGGGCCACCCCCGTCTGCATCGTGATCGCCTCGGCGTAGGTTACGCCGGCTCCGCCGCCGCCTTTTACCCATACCTGATGGGGGGAGGCGCTGGCATCGATGGCAGCCTGAATCGTTCTCTTGGCAGTGGCCCAGGACAATCCGTCTCCGCTGTCGTCGGGACGCGCCGCGTCGGCATGGTAGACCAGCTGCGCTTCATAGGCGCCAATGTCAAAGCTGAGGCCTGCCCCGCCCACACCGGGCATGTCGACCGGCCGCGGGGACTTTTCAACGTCCACGGACGGCGCGCCCGCGCCGGTGCCCGAGTCAATGGCCGACGAACCGTAGCCAAGATGATAGTCCGCAATCTTGTAGGCGCTGCCCGTCGGCGCCAAGCTGCTAACATCGCCCCAGATCGTGATTGTCGTGGCCGTGTTGCCAATAATGGACCACTGCTGGCGCTGGGTTGTGTTGGCGTTCAGCATCTGCCCGAGCAGTCCGTTGTTCGGCGGATAGGACGCCGCCGCATCGGTCAGGGTGGACATGCCGTTTGTCACAGTAGGCGCCGCTGTCCAGGTCCCGTGGATGCCATCGATGCTGTCCATAACGAACTTCGGGTCTGCGGCCACATTGCCCCCATTGCCCGAGAGGGCATTCAAAGAGGCGGGGGACAGGCTGCTTCCCGTGTCGTTGTCCCAGTAATTGCCGTTGGGATTGTTGTTGAACAGGCAGTATGAAACGGTCGGATCCGACCCGGCGTCACCTTCATAGATGCCGTACTTCGTGTTATTTTCAAGTATGGTGTTCTTGAAGACTGCCTTGGAAGTGCCCGTAAGAAAGACACCGCCGCCGTTTGCGCTGCTCGTCGCGCTGGAATTGCTGCTAATGGTGCAGTTGACGAAGCCCGGCGCTGACCCCGTGCAATAGACGGCGCCGCCGCCCGAAGCCCCAGTGTAATTGCCGCTGAAGAGGCAGTTGGTGAAGGTCGCGGGCGAGTTCGCCGCCAAGTACACGGCTCCGCCGCCGGCCCCCGAACCCAGAAGGTTGTTTGCCGTCGAGTTGCCGCTGAACGCGCACCCGGAGAATGACGGTGCGGACGCGTTGCAATAGACGGCTCCGCCCATGGCCGATGAAAGCCCGGCCTGCTGTGTTGCCACGTTTGCATAGAATATGCAGGTGGTGAAGGCGGGGGAGGAAGCCGCCGCGCAATAGACCCCGCCGCCGTTGGCTGAGGCGTAGTTGGCCCCCATCGTGCAATTCACGACAGTGGGCGACGAGGCGCTGCAATACAGCGCGCCGCCCCCGGCGGACAGGAGGAGCGGACTCTGGTTGACACCATTGCCCAGGAACACACAGGTGGAGATCAGCGGTGACGAAGCGGTCAGGCAGGCAATGCCGCTTCCGTAGTTGGTTGCCACATTCGCGATGATGAGGCAGTTAATAATCGTGTTCGTGTTGTTAAGGTTGTTGCAGTAGATGCCTGCGCCCATGACGTCCTGACCGGACCCGTTTGCCATCCCGCCCTGGATGGTGAACCCGTCCACCCGGGCATTTGTGAGCCCGTTCATCGTCACCACGTGGTAACGGGTGGCCAGCGTGGTTGCGTTCAGGGTGCTCTGGTTCGCAAGAATATTGCGCTTTTCCACGGAAGTTTCGGTGCCCGCAAAGCCGCCATATAACGCCACGCCCGATTTCATGGTTATTGTTTCGATATAAGTCCCCGTCTTGACCCACACCGCGTCCGTGCTCGATGCGGCGTCAATGCCCGCCTGGATAGTTTTCTTTGCCACGGCCCAGGACAAGCCTGTGCCGCTGTTGTCAGCGCGGGCCGCGTCGACATAGAAAGTGGCTGCTTTGGCATCCATCGACCATAGGGCCAGTACCGCCAAGAGACAGGCTGGCAGAGCTCTTGTGGTAAAGGCCGATAATTTGCTCGACATATTCCCCAAGACCCAGACCCGCTTCGCAGAGTTGTTCATCTTTTTTCTCTCACTGTAATGCCGGTCCTGAATAGACCATGCCACGATGCCAGAGTCATAGATTATCACAGTATCATCACTAAGTGCACCGGCATACATGGTCTATTCGCTCTCCACACCGATGCACGGACTGTTTGATAAAGGAGGGATCGGAGACGGCGCTGCGGGGAGGTTGTGAGAACCGATTACTCGCGGTGCACCGGGCAAGGTATTCCCGGACGCAAGTCTGAACAGAATGGTCCTGCAAACGTCAAAAACCTCGAAACAGGCCAGCGTCCGATTTGAAACTGATCGTGCGCCTCAGAATGATTTCTTTTCGGACGAGCGGTACTTTGCCTTTATCATGGAACCCGTCCGGAGTTTTCTCGTCAGGAGGACTGCGGTACTCTCTATCTGAAAAAGGGCCATTCGGAAGCCATATCCGGGGGAACTGGGCCTGGTGACCAGTGTGATGCGTCCGGCGCGCAGGGCGTCAATCACGCCTGCAACGGTCACCTCCTCCACGTCAATCAGCGAGTAGGTGCTGTCCACATAGGGCAGCATGTGATTGTCGGAGGAGCCCAGCAGCGGCAGACCATGTTGCTCCGCCACGCGGACGGCCTTCCGGTTGAAATTCAGCCGTTTGAAATAGAACGAGGAGAATTCCACGGCGTCGAACAGGTCGATGTTCTCAATCAGTTTTTCACCCAGTGCTCCGGGTATGGGATAAAAGGGGTGGGGGGCGATGATGGCGGCATTCCGGCGGCCCATTGCCCGCAATTCCGCAAAGGTGGTCGCCGTCGCCTGCTCCTCATCGGGGTTGAGAATTAGGAAATGCCTGCCTTCGACATCCAGTTCGACACCGGGCACCAGCAGGACTCCGCGCTCGCGCGCATAGTCGGCGATGGATGGGCGAAGTGTCATGCGCTTGTGCCCCGTGATGGCCAGGGCATGGTAACCGCGCTCCGCCACCATGTCGACCAACTGCTCCGACGAGTAGCGGACGATGTCCACGCAGTCATCGCCGGAGTGCGTGTGAAGATCTACTTTTAATCGAATCAATTGGGAAACCCCGGTTAGAACGCCGACCGCCGGTCCGATGAAAAGGGACAACGTCAATCTGCATTCATGTCCGATGCGCCATTCATCACTATTTTCCCGCGCGGGCCTGTTCCAGTTCCGCGGCTTTCTTGCTGTAAGTGTCCGACTCTTCCTGCCGCCCCAGTTTGGCCAGTGCTGCGGACAGCGCCTTCATAGACCTGACATATTGCGGGTCTATTTCAAGGGCCTTTCGGAAGCTGGCCTGGGCCTCCTCGAACTGCTCCTGGTTCAATAGACACAAACCGAGGTTGTGCAGCGCGGGAAGACTTTTCGGGTCCAATTCCAGCGCCTTCTTCAGATAGGTTTTGGCCTCATCGTAATGCTTCTGGTCCATTTCAAGCTTGCCCAGGTTGGTCAGCGCGTTGACATGGTCCGGTTTCAATTCCAACGCCTTCTTCAGATAGGTCACCGCCTCGTCGTTCCGTCCCTGCTCCATGGCGGTCACGCCGAGATTGTTGAGGGCTTTGACGTTTCCGGGCTCCAGTTCCAGTGTCTTCATGAAGTAGGTTCTGGCCTCGTCGAAATTCTTTTCGCTCCGGGCAACCACGCCCAGATTGTAGAGCACTTCCGTGTTCTTCGGTTCCTGCTCCAGTGCCCTGGCCAGCCAGGTTCTGGCTTCGGCGGGCTGTCCCTGATTCATGGCAATCATGCCCAGACCGTTTAGGGCATTCACGTATTTCGGGTCCAGTTCGAGCGCCTTTTTCAGATAGGTCTTCGCCTCGTCCTGGTGTCCCTGGTCCAGAACGAATTTCCCCAGATTGTACAGGGCACCGACATTGTCCGGTTTCTTTTCCTGCGCCTTGACCAGATAGGCCTTGGCCTCATCATGCAGTCCCTGGGCCTCGGCCAGTGCACTCAGGTTGCTGAGGATGCCGGCATTTTCCGGGTCCAGTCTCTGCGCCTCCATCAGATACGCCTTGGACTCCTCATAGCGCTTCTGCTTCATGGCGAGGATGCCCAGATTGATGTGGGCGTTGACGTGGTCCGGTTTCAGTCCCAGTGCCTGCTTCAGCAGCGTCATGGCCTCGTCATTGCGCCCCTCGTCCATGGAAAGCTTGCCCAGGTTGTTGAGGGCGTTTATATCATCCGGCCGCACCTGCAGCACCTTGTTAAGGCACTCCCGCGCCTCGTCATAGTGCCCCAGTTCCATGTCGAGCAGGCCCAGGTTGTTGAGGGCGTTGGGCTCGGCCGAATCCAGTTCCAGCGCCTGTTTCAGATAGGCCGCGGCATCTTCCCTGCGTTCTTCGTCCATGGCGAGCAGGGCCAAGTGATTGATGGCCGCAATATACTTGGGGTTCAGTTCCAGCGCCCGTTTCAGGTACTTTTCCGCGTCATCGCGGCGGCCCTGGTCCTTTGCTGCCATGCCCATGTTCGTGTAGGCAACGCAGCTCTCCTGTCCCACGTCCACTGCATGGCTGAACAGCGTCCAGTCGTTCTTCCAGTGGCTGGTCTGCACGCCCGCGCACAGGGCCAGCGCGGCGAGCGCGGCGCCTGAGGCTGCGGCCACCACGCTCTTGGGCAGTTTCCACGCAGTGGCCAGGTCAGCCACGCCCCAAGCGGCCATGAAGTACAGTCCGAGCGAGGGGATATAGGTGTAGCGGTCCGCATGGGAAAAGTCGCCAATGCGCACCAGGCCGATTACCGGCGCCAGGGTTCCCAGATACCAGAGCCATCCCACGATGAGATAGGGGCGGCGTCGCATCTGGCTAAGAGCAAACAGGGTGACGGTGGCCAGTACCAGTGCGGCCCCGCCCACCTGCCACAGCGGGCGCGTGTCCGGGTACGGATAAAACGCGGCGAGACCCGAAGGCCAAAGCGTCTGCAGCAGATACAGCACATAGATGACCATGGCATTGGCGCAGCGCGTTGCCAGGGACACCTTTCCGGCCACATCAATGTTGTGGCCCCGCGACTGCATCACGAAGGTGCTGAGGGCAGAAAGGGCCGTCAGCAGAAACAGGGGGATTTTCTCCACGGCCAAACGGGTTGCCTTTTTGGCCGTGACGGCCAAAGGCTCGGCGAGGGTCACCCGGTCGAGGGGCCAGCAGTCTAGCAACAGCAGCGCGCAGGGGAGTGTCAGCATCATGGGCTTTGACATCAGCCCCCCGAGGAAGGCTACCGCAACTGCCGCGTACCGCAATGCTCCGCCCCGGCGGACATAGCGCCCATAGGCGCCGAGCGCCAGCATCCAAAAGAACGCGCTGAGCACGCCCTTGCGCTCCGCCACCCACGCCACCGATTCCACGTTGAGCGGATGCACCGCGAAGAGCGCCGCCACCGCCGCGCTCGGCCAGAAGGCCCCGGTCAGCAGTCTCAGGGCGAGAAAGAGCAGGACAGAGGATGCGGTATGGAGGATAAGGTTAGTGATGTGATACCCTCCGGCGTGCATGCCGTAGAGGTCGTGGTCGAGCATGAGGGACATCCAGGTCAGGGGATGAAAGTACAGGGCCTTCTCGGTGACAAAGGCATACTCGATGGATTTGAGCGTCAGCCCGGCCTGCACGTTCATGTTTTCCATGACATACATGTTGTCGTCATAGTTCACAAAAGCGTGCGTGATGGTCTGGCCGTATATGGCGATGCACGCCACGACAAGCCCCGCGCAAACGGCCGTCACCAGGAGGCGCTTTTGCGGGCGCGTCTCCGGGGACGCCTGGATGGCCGGACGGCCCGCCACGGCGGGGGCTGCGGTTCGGGCCGAATTGTCCTTGGAGAGAGGTTTCGTTTTTTTGCCTGGTTTTGCGTGTGCCATAGAGTAAGGTGATTCACCCCTTACCGCGCCATCGCGGCATGCGTTTCGCTTTCCAGGGAATCCTTTCCACCACGCCAAGCAGAGTGTGCCGTCGGCGTGCTGGCCATTCCCTGGGGTTGTTAAAGTGCTTGTCTGGTCAACATGGTACTTGGGCCGGACGGTCCGGGGCAAGATGCTTTCTACTTGCCGGTCGTGCGGCCCTGTTCCAATTCAGCCGCTTCCCTGATATAGCTGTCAGACTCCTCCCGCCGTCCCAGTCTGGCCAGAACCTCGCCCAGCGCCTTCATGGACCTGACATATTGCGGGTTGATTTCCAGGGCTTTTCGAAACTGCGTTTGGGCCTCCTCGTACTGTCCCTGATTCAGGAGGCACAAGCCAAGGTTGTGCCGTGCGGGGATGCATTTCGGGTCCAGGTCCAGTGCCTTTTTCAGGTAGGTGGCGGCTTCGTCAAGGCGTTTGTCGTCCATGGCAAGTTTGCCCAGATTGCTCAGGGCGTTGGCATGGTCCGGATTCAGCTCCAGCACTCGCTTAAAACACGTCACGGCCTCATCCCTGTGACCCTGTTCCATGGCGGTCACGCCGAGGTTGTTGAGGGCTTTGAAATAGCCCGGGTCCAGGTCCAGCGCTTTGTTCAAATAAACCTTCGCTTCGTCATAGCGTTTTTCGTCCCTCGCGACCACACCGAGATTATAGAGAACCTCAACGTCCTTTGGATCCAGGCTCAACGCCTTGATCAAGTAGGTCCTGGCCTCCTCCGGGTGCCCCTGTTCCGCGGCGATCTTGCCAAGGCTGTTAAGGGCTTTGACAGAATCGGGCCGCAGTTCCAGCTCCTTTTTCAGATAGGTCTTGGCCTCGTCATTGAACCCCTGGTCCAGGGCGCACTTGGAAAGGTTTCCCAGTGCGGGGACATAGGTTGGGTTTAAGTCCAGTGCCTTCACCAAGCTCGCTCTGGCTTCATCATAGTGCTCTTCGCCGATGGCGAAGACGCCCAAGTTGTTGTGAGCCAGATAACTTTCCTGCCCAACATTCACTGCGTGGCTAAAGAGTGCCTTGCTGTCATGCCAGTGGCCGGTCTGGATGCCAGAACACAGGGCCAGCGCGGCGAGCGCGGCACCTGCGGCGGCGGCCACGGCGCGTTTGGGCGGCTTCCATGCGGCCACCAGGTCGGCAATGCCCCATACGGCCATGAAGTACAGACCGAGAGAGGGAAGGTAGGTGTAACGGTCCGCGTGGGAAAAGTCGCCAATGCGCACCAGGCCGATAACCGGCGCCAGGGTGCCCAAGTACCAGAGCCAGCCGACAATCAGATAGGGGCGGCGACGGGCCTGGCTCAGGCACAACAGGGAGATTGCGGCCAGTGTCAGGGCGGCTCCGCCCGCCTGCCACAGGGGGCGTGAGGCCGGGTACGGGTAAAAGGCCGCCAGGCCCGAGGGCCAAAGGGTTTTCAGAATATACAGCACGTAAACGACCATGGCATTGGCGTACCGCGTCGCCAGGGACACCTTGCCGGCCACATCGATATTGTGGCCCCGCGCCTGCATCACAAAGGTGCTCAAGGCCGAAAGGGCCGTCAGCAAAAACAGGGGGATTTTCTCCAGGGCCAGACGGGCGGCCTTTCTGGCCATGACGCCCCAGGGTTCGGTTAGGCTCACCCGGCCGAGGGGCCAGCAGTCCAGCAGCAGCAGCGCGCAGGGGAGTGTCAGCACCATGGGCTTTGACATCAGCCCCCCCAGGAAAGCCGCCGCCACGGCGGCATACCGCAACACGCCGCCCCGGCGTGCATAGCGGCCGTAGGCACCGAGTGCCAGCATCCAGAAGAAGGCGCTCAGCACGCCCTTGCGCTCCGCCACCCATGCCACCGATTCCACATTGAGCGGATGGACCGCGAACAGCGCCGCCACGGCCGCACTCGGCCAGAATGCTCCGGTCAGCAGCCTCAGGGCCAGAAACAGCAGTACAGAGGACGCGGCATGGAGGATAAGATTGGTGACGTGATACCCTCCGGCGTGCATGCCGTAGAGGTCATGGTCGAGCATGAGGGACATCCAGGTCAGGGGATGAAAGTAGAGGGCCTTCTCCGTGACAAATGCCCAGCCGACCGACTTCAGGGTCAGCCCCGTCTGTACATCCGCATTATCGGTGACATACAGGTCGTCATCGTAGTTCACAAAGCCGTGTGAGATTGTCTGGCCGTATATGGCGATGCACGCCACGACAAGCCCGACACAAACGGTCGCCAGGACGAGCCGGGTGTGCGGATGGCCACCCGGAGATGCGCCAAGGGACGGGCGGACGGCCGCAGGGGGGGCCACGGTTGCGCCCCCCGTTTTCTCAAAGGCCGTTGCGGCCTTTCTGCGTGGTTGTTTTTTTGCCATTAAATGGAGTGATTCAGCCGTTGCCGCTCCAGCGCGGCATGAGTATTGCCTTCCACGTGAAGCCATCCGGCGCATCGCGCGGAACGTACCGTCGCAGTATCCGGCAGTGCTTAAACGCGGAAACAGTTCATCGCCCATCATGGTACTTGGGCATCAAGGGTCGAGGCAAGACGCGCACTATTTGTTGACGGCGCGCCCTTGTTCCAATTCCGCGGCCTTCTTGATATAGCTGTCAGACTCTTCCTGCCGTCCCAATTTGGCCAGGGCGGCACCCAGCGCCTTCATGGACCTAAAGTAATTTGGGTCGATTTCAAGGACTTTTCGGAATTGCACCTGGGCCTCTTCATATTGGCTCTGGTTCAGGAGGCACAGGCCAAGGTTGTGCATCGCGGGAACGCATTTCGGGTCGAGTTCCAGTGCCTTTTTCAGATAGGGCGTTGCTTCGTCGAAGCGCTTGTCGTCCATGGCGAGTTTGCCCAGATTGCTCAGGGCGTTGGCATGGTTTGGTTTGAGTTCAAGGGCCTTCTTCAGATAGCCCGTGGCCTCATCGTTGTGGCCCTGTTCCATGGCGATCACGCCCAGATTGTTGAAGGCCTTGAAATACCCGGGGTCCAGATTCAGCGCCTTGTTCAGATAGGCCTTGGCGTCCTCGTAACGGTTTTCATCCTTGGCGACCAGGCCCAGATTATAAAGGGCCTCGACATTCTTTGAATCCAGTTCCAAGGCCCTCTTCAAATAGGTTTCGGCCTCGTCATAATGCTTCTGGTTCACGGCGAGCGTTCCCAGGTCATTGATGGCATTGGCGTATTCGGGGTCCAGTTCAAGCGCTCTTTTCAAGTAGGTCCGGGCCTCGTCATAGCGTTTCTCATCGGCGGCAATTTTGCCCAGGTTGGTGCAGGCAATACTGCTTTCCCATCCAACGGCCACCGCATGGCCGAATAGCGCGCTGTCATTGCGCCAGTGGCTGGTTTGTACAGCAGAGCAGACGGCCAGCGCCACGATTGCCGCGCCCGAGGCCACGGCCAGGGCGCGCCGGGGCACATGCCATGCGGCTGCAAGGTCCACCGCGCCCCATGCGGCCATGATGGATATGCCGATGGAGGGGAGGTAGGTGTAGCGGTCGGCGTGGGAGAACTTGCCTGCCTGCACCAGTTCAATCACGGGCACCAGTGTTCCCAGATACCAGAACCAGCCAACGATCAGATAGGGGCGCCGCCGCGCGTGCCACAGGCAAAACAGGGTGATGGCGGCCAGCACCACCGCCGCCCCGGCAATCTGCCAGGCCGGCCGGCCCATCGGATGCGGATAGTACACAGCCAAACCGGAAGGCCACACCATCTTGACCAAATAAATCACGTAGACGACAATGGCGTTGGCACACCGCGTCACGATGGGGAGTCTCTCGCCAAAGGACAGGTTTTTGCCCTGCGCCTGCATCACGAAAGTGCTGGTGCAGGAGATTGCCGTTATCAGGAACAGGGGGATTTTCTCCACCGCCAGCCGTCCCGTTTTTCGGGCCATGGACTCCATCGGGGCGGCAAGGTCCACCCGGCCCAGGGGCCACCAGTCCAGCAGCAGCAGCACAAAAGGCAGCGTCACCACCATCGGCTTCGACATCAGACCCAGAATAAAAGCCGCCGCCACGGCGGCATAGCGCATTACGCCGCCGCGCCGCGCATACAGGCCGTAGGCCCCCAGCGTCAGCATCCAGAAGAAGGCGCTGAGCACGTCTTTGCGCTCGGCGATCCAGGCCACCGATTCAACATGGAGCGGATGCACCGCAAACAGCGCGGCAACCGCCGCGCTCGGCCAGAGCGCGCCCGTCAGCAGGCGCATTGCCAGAAACAGCAGCACCGACGCCGCGGTATGAAAGAGCAGATTGGTGAGGTGGTGCCCCCATGGATGCAGCCCATAGAGCGTGCAGTCGAGCATGTGGGACATCCAGGTCAGGGGGTGAAAATAGAGCGCCTTGTCCGTGACAAAGGCCCATTCCATCCCTTTCAGACTCAGCCCCGCCTGCACGTTCATGTTCTCCGTCACATACAGATTGTCATCATAGTTGATGAAGGTGTGCGAAATCGTTTGGCCGTAAATGGCGATGCAGGCGAGCACGAGGACGACGCAGACAGCGGCCACCAGCAGGCTTTGCGGGCGGGCTGCGGTGTCCGCAGAGAGGGTTGCGGTTCGGGCCGCAGAATCCCTTCCAGCGGGTTTAATTCTCTTGCCTGACTTTGGATGCGCCATGGAAGTCAGTGAATCACAGGTTACAGCGCAATTGCAAGACACCGGGCGGAGTGTGAGAGAAAACGATAACGCATACTCGATTTGACGGGAACGCTGTTCCATTCCCGATTGGACTTTGCACGGGTTCTTGGCTCAAAGGACAGGTTTCAGTGAATTCCCTTGATTAATTTCACGGCGAGCAGCACCACCATGCCAATCACGTAGATGCGCAGGCAGAACAGGGTAACGCGCGCGGTGCGGGTCAGTTGTATGCGGGCCATAATCTAACGTTGTCTCCTGATCGCGTCCTGAGGTCTACATGAGGTCATTGTAGCGAATGATACCCATGAGGCGGTCCCTGCCGTCGACGACGGGCAGCATGCGGAAATGGTATTTTGTGAAGAGTTCCTCGATGGTGTCGCGGGTGTCATCGTTCTGCGCGGCCACCACCGGCGCCGCCATGATGTCCGCGAGCAGCGTTTCATTGGCCGCCAGAATCAGTTCGCGCAGGTCCACCACACCCAGCAGGGTCTTCTCCCGGGGGGTGATGACATAGAGATAGGAGATGGTCTCCGGGTCCGTCGCCGATTTGCGAATCAGCTCAATGGCCTGTACCGCCGTCATCTCCTTGCCCGCGGTGAGAAAGTCATCCGACATCAGGCTGACGGCCGAGGTCTCATAGGCCGATATGATGGCGTTGATGCGCTGGGTCTCCTCCGGGGGGAGGAGTTCGGTGAGCTTTGCCACGTCGTCGTGGGGAAGCACGGAGAAGAGGTCGGCCAACTGCGGCACCGACATCTGGGCAAGGATCGTTTTTGCCTTCTCCTTGCGCAGGTCCGCCACCAGTTGCCGCTGGGTGCGCGGTTCGGCGGCCACGAGCGTTTCAGCCGCCTTCTCGTCGTCCAGTACCGAGAATATGGCCTGCTGCTCATCGCCGCTGAGTTCTTCCAGCGCATCGGCAAGGTCCTCGCTGGGCAGGTCCTTCACCTGTTTGCGCGTCAGCGACAGCGATACGGCGTCCGTGGCGCCCACATCCTCCAGCGAGAGCGGCTGCACATAGCGCCAGGAAATAAGATTGTCCTTGAGCCCAAAGATCTTCGCCAAGCCCCATTTGCGGAGGAATCCGTTGAACGAAATGTCCACGTGGACGATCAGCATGCGTCCCTTGGATTGCAGCATCTGGACGTCATCGACCACCTCAACGGTGCGGCCGTCCATGTCCAGAATGGTGCGCCCCATGAGATGCTCGCCCACGAGAATCCAGCCGGGCTGGTCCTGGAAGGGAGGGTACTGCTCCAGCCCCTCCGGGGGAGGGGCCACCAGAATGGCGTCATCATCGATCTTGATGACGTTTTCCCACGGCACAAACTGGGTCGGTTTGCCCCAGCCGAACTCCATGTAGAGTCCCACCGCCTCGGGATAGGGTTCGGTGAGCTTGAAGACGAGGTCATCCAGCCTGCCGATGCGGTTGCTCACCTTTCCGACACAGACGTGGCGCCGCGCCATCTCCGAGAAAAACAGGAGCTGATAGGCCTCTTCGGGGGGCAGGGTTTTGACGGGCTTCTTGGGAAGCTGGCTGTTTTTTTGCGGTGTCATTCCCAGCCTCTCCTATATATTTCCGCCAAAATACTTGGGGAACAAGACCGAAATCGCAAAACCGGTTGACATGATTATAACAAAAATGGCGATGGTCCAGTTTGCGATGTTCTGCCAGCGGGTGTTGGTGTATTCGCCCATCAGCGTCTTGTCGTTCAGCAGCAGGATCAGGAACAGCAGCGCAGGCGGCAGCAGCGTCACCGCGGCCACCTGCACACACATCGTGATGGTGATCAGCGGGGCGCCCGGAATGAGCACCACGGCGCCGGCCGTGGCCAGAATGAGGAAGTAGACCACAAAGAACCACGGAGCATCCTTGACGCTTTTGTTCAGCGAATGGGCCCAGCCGAACACTTCCCCCACGGCCCATGAGGTGGACAGGGAGATGCACAGCGCCCCAAGGAAGCCGGCGTCAAAAAGACCGATGGCGAAAAAGGTCCGGGCAAGGCTTCCCCGGCCCTGCAGCAGCGGCGCCAGCGCCTCGGCGGTCTGCTTGGCATCCTCCACAACAATTGGGGGCTTGTGGTAATAGAAGGCCGCGCCTGTGGCGATAATGATGAAGATGGCCACCAATCCGGTCAGGAAGGACCCCGCGAAAGTGTCGATCATCCCGTACTTGATGTCGCGAATGTCGATACCCTTGTCCACCACGGCGCTCTGCTGGAAAAAGAGCTGCCATGGCGTGATGGTCGTGCCGATGTTGGCCATGACGATAAAAATGAGATCAGGGGTGATGCCCTGCGGAAAGACGGGGTTGTAAAAGCCCTGAAACACGGCACCCCAGGGGGGGGCGTCTGTCGTGCGCATTGCCCAGAATGCGGCGGGAATGTACACCAGGTTGAAGACGCAGAAGAACAGGGTAAGCTTTTCAAAGGTCCAATACTTGCCTGTGACAACGACGGCCATGAGAATGGCCGTGACGGCGAGGAAGGTGACGACCGGGGGAATGCCGAACATGCTCATGGCCGCGCACATGCCAATGTACTCGGTCACCAGCGTCATCCAATTCACCACCCCGAGGTCAAAGATGGAGAACCATCCCCAGTACGGCCCAAATCCGTCAAAGATTGCTTCTGCAAGGCCGCGCTTGGTCACCGCGCCGAGACGGACAGTCATCTCCTGCACGTAGAAGGCCATGGGGATGAGGATGAAGAAGACCCAGAGCAGGTTAAAACCGTACTTGGACCCCGTCACGGCATAGGTCGAAATGCCGCCCGCGTCGTTGTCGGCCACCATGGTAATGATGCCCGGTCCGAGCACGGCCAGCAGAACAAGCCCGCGTTTCCGGGCGCGCCGAAACCGGTGGATGCTTTTGCTGATCCAGTACATAGAGTATTCCGTCTGGAGGTAATGACCGTGCCATATTGACCCCTGGCGGCATGCTACCACAGCCCAAGGATATGAAGCAACGGCCCTGTTTCATGCGGGACGCGGCACACAGGCACAGTGCCACGCATGCAGGAGGATGACTCCGGCGCGGGTGCAGGACCTCAACAGGTGGAAATGGAGTTAGCTTTCTGTTGCCGGGGCTTCGCCCATCAGGTACTTGTGAATGCTCTCGGCGGCGATGCGTCCCTGGCCCATGGCGCTGATCACTGTGGCGGCGCCGGAAACGATGTCGCCGGCGGCGTAAACACCGGTGACAGAAGTGGCCATGGTGGCCTCGTCGACCTTTATGGTGCCCCACCGGGTGACTTCAAGACCGGGCATGGTCTGGGGCACAAGCGGATTTGGCTTGTTGCCGATGGCGATGATGACCGTGTCGGCGGGAATGGTGAATTCCGAACCCTTCATCTCCACGGGCCTGCGGCGTCCGGACGCGTCGGGCTCGCCCAGTTCCATGCGCAGGCATTCGATGGCCGTGACCCGGTGATTCTCATCGCCGATCACGCGCGTGGGGTTGGTCAGCAGGTCGAATTTCACGCCCTCCTCCTGGGCATGGTGGATTTCCTCCTTGCGGGCGGGCATCTGCTCCATGGCGCGGCGGTAGACGATGGTCACATCCCCGCCAAGACGCAGGGCCGTGCGCGCCGAGTCCATGGCGACGTTGCCGCCGCCCACCACGATGACCTTGTGGCGCTTGATGGGGGGCGTGTCATACTTGGGAAACAGGAACGCCTTCATCAGGTTGGAGCGCGTGAGGTACTCGTTGGCGCTGTAGACGCCGACAAGGTTCTCGCCGGGCATGCCCATGAACGACGGCAGGCCCGCGCCGCTGCCAATGAACACGGCGTCGAAGCCCTCGTTGTCCATCAGTTCGCGCACCGTGCTGTTGCGCCCCACGACATAGTCCATCATGAACGTGACACCGAGTTTCTGCAGGAACGCCACTTCGGCGTTCACAATGGTCTTGGGGAGGCGAAATTCGGGAATGCCGTAGGTCAGCACGCCGCCCGGCTCGTGGAGCGCCTCGAACACGGTCACGTCGTGGCCCATCTTGATGAGGTCGCCCGCGACCGTCAGGCCCGCCGGACCCGCGCCCACAACGGCAACCTTCCTGCCCGTTTTGGGCGGAAGCTGGGGAATGCGCATTTCGCCGGTGTTGCGCTCATGGTCGGCCGCAAAACGCTCCAGCCGGCCGATGGCGACCGACTCGCCCTTGACCCCAAGGATGCACCTGCTTTCGCACTGCTCCTCCTGCGGGCAGACGCGACCGCACACGGCGGGAAGGGAGTTCTTTTCTTTCAGCTTTTCCGCGGCCTCTTTGAAATTCCCTTCCTTGATGAGCCCCACAAATCCGGGAATGTCCACATTGACCGGACACCCCTCGACGCAGCGCGGCTTCTTGCATTGAATGCAGCGGCTGGCCTCAAGCACGGCCACCGCATCCGGATAGCCGTAGGGCACCTCGTCAAAGTTGTGGGCCCGGTCTTCCGGCGCCTGTTCCGGCATCGAATGCCGCGGTATTTTCTCTGCTGCCATAATTGCCTCACACGTTCAGCGCGTCATTGACGCAGCCGCAGTTGCCGTGGTGTTTATGCGCTACGGCGACGGAAGCCGTGCGCCCGATGCTCTGGATTTCGGCGGCGGCGTAGGCGGTGCGCCGGTCGCGCACCTCGTCCCAGTCCACCTGGTGCGCGTCGAAGAAGGGGCCGTCCACGCAGGCGAACTTGGTCTCGCCGCCGACGGAGATGCGGCACGCGCCGCACATGCCCGTGCCGTCCAGCATGATCGGGTTGAGCGCCGCCAGCGTCTTCACGCCGTGGGGCGCGGTCTCGCGGGCGGTAAGCATCATCATGAACGGGCAGCCGACGGCCACGACCAGGTCAATCTTTTTCCCGGCGGCCAGCCGCCGCCCCACGATGTCCATGGAGTGGCCCTTCTCGCCAAAGGAGCCGTCAATGGTGGAGGGGATGCACTCGTCCGCAATGCCGGCCAGCTTTTCGCGGTAATACGCGAGATACCAGCTTCGTGCTTCGGTGACAACGGTGACATGGTTGCCCGCGGCACGCATGGCCTTCGCAATGGGCACGATGGCCCCGATGCCGTAGCAGCCGCCGGTGAGCACGACATTGCCGAAGTTCTGTATGTCCAGCGGAATGCCCAGCGGGCCCGTGACATGGGCGCAGCAGTCGCCGGCTTCGAGCAGCGTTAGCTTGCGGCTCGACTGGCCCTTCTCCAGCACGACGAGGGTGATCGTGCCCTTTTCGGTGTCCCAGTCGCTCAGCGTGTAGGGCACGCGCTCGGACACGGCGTCGGCCATCACGATGCAGAACTGGCCGGCCTGCGCCTTGCGCGCCACCTCGGGGGCCACGATGACGATTTCAAAGGTGTTGGGCACGATTTCCGCGCTCGACACAATCCTGAAGCGTCCGTCCGACGGAGTGGGCGTGGGGGAGACCGTGTTGAACGCCACCGTTGCGGCCTGTTCTTCCTGCGCCGGTTTGGGCAGTTCACAGCCCTCCAACGGTGGCAGTTCGAGCAGCCCGCTGACCTGGTCCTCAATGCGGTGGTTGTGGTGGAAGGCATGGCGCAGCGCGGGATTGCGCGCCGGCGCGGGCGCTTCGGCACGGTTGAGACACAGGGAGACACTCTGCAATCCCAGTTCGCCGGTGATGGAGGCGGCACTCTCGTAGGGCAGGCCCTCGGTGCCCAGGGCGCGGCTCAGCCCAGTGATGATCTGCCAGGCTGGCATGGCAGCGCCACGCGCCAACGAGGCGGTGTGCAACGGGCGGGCAATGCCGCCGCCGTCCAGAACCGTGCCGTCCATCTCCGTGAAAACGGTGGAGGGAAGCACAAAGTCGGCCCCATCGCTGAGCGGGGTCGGGAAACAGTCCATGACGGCCAGCGCCTCGAGTTTGGTGGCCTGTTCCGTGGTGATCAATGCGCCGACGGCAATGACGGCGCGCACTTCCCCGGGCAGTTCGGCCGGTTTGGTCCAGCCCCGCCCGTCCGGGGTGAGTTCAATGTAGTGGGGTGAATTCATGATTTCCGTGGTGAACCGACGGAAGACCCGCCGATCCTCGAGCGTCGCCGACGTGTCGCAAACAAAGGCGAACTTGTCGCCCGTGAACAGGGTGAAGCGCGCCGCAACCTGTTCCAGCGCCTGTTTCCATCCGGTCTGCCGCAGCACCGCCCCCACGCGCACGAGGGGGGTTTCCAGCCGTGACACGCCGTTGACAAACTCGGCGACGGAGAAGCGCCCGAGAACGCACAGCGGCATGGACGGGTTCGCCGATCGGGTGCTGACGGCCTGCCCGTCCACGGAGGCGACAATCAGGGGACAGGCCTCCGGGCAGAGGGCGCAGGTGGTGGCGGTACGCTTGTCGGGCTCGCCGTACCATTTCGCATAGCGGTCGGACAGGCTGCCCGTGGGGCACACGTCCACGCAGGAGCCGCAGAAGGCGCAGCCCGCCTCAAGCAGGGTTTGGTCAAAAGCCTGGCCGATGTGGGCCGCGCTGCCCCGGCCGACAAAATCGATCACACCCGCGCCCTGCTGCTCCTTGCACACGCGCACGCAGCGGCCGCAGAGAATGCACAAGTTCAGGTCGCGGTCCAGGAAGGGGGCCTGACGTTCCAGCGGGCGCTGGTGATAAATGGGCGCCTCGGGCAGTTCGGTGAGTTCCAGATCCGCCGCAAGCTGCCGCACATCGCAGCCCGGCTTGTTGTTGCAGGTGTGGCAGCCCGTGGTGCGGCCCGCCTTTTCCGGCGTGGGACGGTACTCCTCGCACTCTTCCCGGTGGCCGCAGATCAGACAGGAGTTGGGATGCTCCAGCATCATGAAGCCGAGAATGTTCCGGCGCAGCCGTCGCAGGGCGTCAGTCTGCGTGCGCACGACCATGCCCTCGGCCGCCGGGGTGGCGCAGGAGGGCGGATAGCCGCGCATGCCGTCCACCTCGACCAGGCACATGCGGCAGCCGCCGTAGGCGGTCAGGCCCTCATGGGCGCACAGGTGCGGGATCTCGATGCCGTGGCGCAGCGCGCAGTCGAGCAGGTTTTCGCCGTCGCGCGCCTCGACCGCCTTTTCGTCAATGGTAAGTTTCACGTTTTGCATATCCCCATGGCCGCCGGGTCAGGTGCTCTTGACGGCGGACTTGCGTTTCTCGACTGGTTCAACACGGGTCAGTCCGCCGCTGGTGCGGAACACGGCGGCGGCGACGGGCGGGCATGCGGTCAGGCAGGCGCCGCAGTGGATGCAGATCTTCGGGTCCACGACGTGCGCTTTCTTGCTCTCGCCGATGATGGCCTCCACCGGGCACGCGCGCCGGCAGGCACCGCATCCGATGCAGCGCTCCGGGTCAATCTGGTACCAAACCAGCTTCTGGCACGCCAGAGCGGAGCACTGGCCCGAATGGATGTGCTCCTCATACTCGTTCGCGAAATAGCGCAGCGTGGTCAGCACGGGATTGGGCGCGGTCTGGCCCAGGCCGCACAGGGAGCCCAGTTTCACGGTCTCGGCTATCTCGCGCAGTCTTTCGATGTCTTCCGCGCGGCCCCCGCCGCTGGTGATGCGCTCGAGCGTGTTCAGCATGGCCCGCGTGCCGATGCGGCAGGGGACGCACTTGCCGCACGATTCCTGCTGGGTAAAGCCCAGGAAGAAGCGCGCAATGTCCACCATGCAACTGTCCTCGTCGAGAACGATCATGCCGCCCGAGCCCATGATGCTGCCGGCCGCCGTGAGCGACTCGTAGTCGACGGGCAGGTCCAACTGCTCCGCCGGGATGCATCCGCCGGAGGGGCCGCCGGTCTGCACTGCCTTGAACGCCCTGCCGCCGTCGATGCCGCCGCCGATGTCGAACACGATCTCGCGCAGCGTGATGCCGAGCGGCACTTCCACGAGGCCGGTTCTTGCGATTTTTCCGGCAAGCGCGAAGGTCTTGGTGCCCTTGCTCGACGCGCTGCCCACGCTTGCATACCATTCGGCGCCGTTGTGCAGGATGAGCGGCAGGTTGCCCAGCGTCTCGACGTTCTGGATGACTGTCGGCTTGCCCCACAGGCCGCTGACCGCCGGGAACGGCGGTTTGGGCCGCGGCATGCCGCGCAGTCCCTCAATGGACGCAATGAGCGCGGTCTCCTCGCCGCAGACAAAGGCGCCCGCGCCCTTCTTGATGTGGATGTCGAAAGAGAAGTCCGACCCGGCGATGTTCGCGCCAAGCAGTCCGATCTCGCGCATCTGCGCAAGCGCGATTTCCAGCCGGTGTATGGCCAGCGGATATTCGGCGCGGCAGTAGACGTAGCCCTCGGAAGCGCCCATGGCGAGGCCCGCAATCAGCATGCCTTCCAGCACCGAATGCGGGTCGCCCTCAAGGAGCGAACGGTTCATGAACGCGCCCGGATCGCCCTCGTCGGCGTTGCAGATGAGATACTTGGGCGAACCGGCCGAACCCCGCGCGAACTCCCATTTGCGCCAAGTCGGGAAGCCCGCGCCGCCGCGCCCGCGCAGCCCGGCCTTCTTCACCTCTTCGATGACCC
>CAITNO010000045.1 GCA_903893795.1 Candidatus Hydrogenedentota bacterium
ACACCGGCTCTCCCGTCTATCGGGGACGCCAGACTGCGACCACCTTCGACCCGGGAACACTGGATACAGGCAAGGTCTACTTCTGGCGCATTGACGAGGTAGACGTTGCGACCACGACGGGCAGCGTCTGGCGTTTTGCCACCAGACTGGCGCCCGGCCAGGTATGGCCGCTGAGCAAGGGCCATCAGATCCTCCTGGACCGCGGATTGCAGATCGGCACCCTCATCATAGCAAGCGACAATTGGGCTAACGAGGCGTGGGCCGCATCCAAATTCACCACGCCGGACTTGTCGAGCGGCCGACCCGTGAAGGCGGGTGATCCCTGGAGTATTTTTGGCGCCACCTCCATCGCACTGGATGACCCTTACATACCGGGGCTCATTGCCTGGGCCTACAGGGACGAGCAGGACATAAGCGACCCGGCCCAGGTGGCAGACGCCAAGTCCTGGATCGAAACGTACCGACCGTACCTGCCCAACACGCTTTTATATACCAACCAGGGAAGCCTGTCGAAGATTGACGACTTGCGGCGCTATGCGCAGGAGGTTCGTCCTGATATGGTGCATTGCGACGCCTATCCTTGGGCGTACGACGGGCTCTGCATTTACTACAAGGGTTACTGGAACATGTCCATGTACCGCACACTGGGCCTGGAGGGAAATGACGGGACCGGCACGACGCCGATTCCCTACGGCATCTGGGGGCAGACCTTTCGAATTTCCAGCATTGACGCCCAGCAGCAGGCTGGAAGCTATTGGATGCCCTCAGAGTCCGAGATGCGGTTGAACATGTTCGCTGCCTGGACTTTTGGTTTCAAACATTACACGACATTCATCTACAACGACGTGTACAACAACACGAATGAGTATCTCGACTCCCCTTTCTTCGATGACGGCGCGCACGGGTCTTTCCAAACCACGCAGTACCCGAACTGGACAGCCCTCAACCAATGCGGTGAAATGAACCGTGAGAGCCTCAATCTGGGGCCCGCACTGGTTCGCCTGCAGAGCACGGATGTTCGAATCCTGCCAGGCCCGCCTTGGAGTGGCGCTCCCGCCATCATTGCGCAGTACACGGGAACGGCGATCTGGGACTCCAATGCGGACCCATACATCAAGGGGATCACGCCAACAAATCTTGGAAGTGTCAACGGCGGCCAGCCGGGGGATGTGCTGGTGGGCTATTTCAAACCGCTGCGCGCCGATCTGGAAAGCGGGATTTTCGGAGGCGCGGAAAACTCCCTCGGGCTATACTTTATGGTCACCAACGGACTGCAAAACAACAGCGCGACAGCCAGCCAGGCAGCCCAGTCAATCCGGTTGGATTTTGATTTTGGCGGGGAACCTGTCCGACTGCAGCGGCTTAGCAGGGACACCGGACTTGTCGAATCGGTGGCGCTAGTCCACGATGCCGGCTCACGTTTCCATCTTGATTTCCAGTTGGATGGCGGCACGGGCGACCTTTTCCGGTTCGTCAAGCCGGCCGTTCCTGCGGAGGAAGCGCTCCGGATATTGACACAGCCGGAAAGCGCTGTAAAAAGGTGGTATGACCCCTGCACATTCAACGTTGTGGCCGCCGGAGGTGCGCCGCCGTTGTATTACTCGTGGAGCAAAGACGGCCAGCCCCTGCCCGGCGCCTCGGACAGTTCGCTGACGCTCCCATCAATCACCGAGAGTGATGCCGGTGTATACACCGTGGAAGTTTTCGACAACAACATCACGCCGATTGTTTCCGAGCCGGCAACACTCACGGTGGCAGGAAGTCCGACGCCGACCCTGGAGTCCGCTGGCGAGATACTGTTGGCGGCAGCGTTGCTGCTGTTCGTCGCCCGGTTTGTTTCCGTTCCCCAGCGTGGATGAATGCGATGAATGGAGTTTTCGCGTGAAAACACTGTGAAGTTGCCTGTTCCCATCCGCTGGATGGGAACGGGTTCGAGTAGAGGCAAATCAACCAGGACAGGAGATTGCAATGGGTACGATGATTGAACTGCCGGCCATACAAACGAGACTGAACGACGAGGAGGAGCAGGCCATTTTGCGCGTGTTGCGCGAGGGCAAGACCCTGGCAGCGGGCCCCGAGGGGGCTGCCTTTGAGCAGGAGTTTGCCCAGTTCATCGGCAGCGAGGATGCGGTGGCCCTGTGCAACGCAACGGCGGCGCTGGAATCGGCGGCGATTCTGACGGGCTTGGGACCTGGCGACGAGGTCATCATCCCGGCGCATACCTTCGTGTCGTCGGCCGTGCCCTTTGCCAGAACGGGCGCCACACTGGTGTGGGCGGACATAGATCCCAAGAGCCGTGTGATCTCGGCGGCAACCATTGAACCGCTCATCACTGACCGCACCCGCGTGCTGGTGGTTGTCCACCTGTACGGCATGACGGCCGACATGGACCCGATTATGGCGCTGGCAGAGAAACATAATCTTGTGGTGGTGGAAGACTGCGCGCAGGCTCCCGGCGCGAGCTACAAGGGAAAGCGCGTCGGCACCTTCGGCGACTTTGGGTGCTTCAGTTTCCATTCGCAGAAGAACATCACGACCTTGGGCGAAGGCGGCATGCTCACGGCGCAAAGCAAAGAGGTGGCGCGCAGGGTGCGGCAGATGCGGTGGATGGGTAACTGGCCCTTTGAGCAGGAGCGGGAATCCTACTGGAAACCCGCCATGGGCAACATCGTCGAGCCCGGGCCGGGCCTGTGGCCCCACAACTTCTGCATGGGCGAGCCCAACTGCGCCGTTGGGCGACTGCTCATCAAGCGGCTCGACCAGATTAACGCCAACCGCCAGGCGCAGGCGAAACGGTTCAAAGAGGCGCTGTCCGGTGTGCCGGAAATCATCTTCCAGGAAATCCCGGAAGGCTGCGAGCACGTCTACCACCTGATGTCCTCGCGTTTTGACGGAAGCGCTTTCGGCAAGCACCGGGACGACCTCATCCGCAAACTCTTTACGGATTACGAGATGAAGTGCATCGTGCAGTACTGGCCGCTGTACCGGACGGAACTCTTTGGCAAGCTCGGCTTGGGAACCGCCCAAGTCCCCGAGACCGATCGGTATTTCGACAACATGATCAGCTTCCCCTGGTGGTCCGACATGGGCGACGAACTCATCGACGACATGGCGCAGCGCATCAACCGGGCCGTTGAAGAATTGAGGCAGGGATAATGGGTGCCACCTCGTTCGGAGCGCTGAACTGGACCATTCTCGGGGCGTACCTTGCCGCCGTTATGGCCATCGGGTTCGGCTTGACCCGGCGCCAGAAGACCTCTGACGACTACTTCCTTGCCGGGAGAAACATGCCTTGGATTATTGTGGGCATGAGCATGTTCGCCTCCATGACGAGCGCGATTTCCTACATGGGCATGCCGGGCACGGCGGTCAAGGAGGATATCTCCATTCTGATCGGCTACTACCTGAGTCCGGTCGTTGCGCCCTTCGTCATCCTCATGTTCTACCCGCTCTACCGCAGGCTCAATGTCACGACCTCCTATGAGTACATTTTTCGGCGCTACGGCGCCTCGGCCCGGTACGGCGTGTCGGGACTGTTTGTGCTGGCGCGGTTGGGCTGGCTGGGGGCGGTGATTTACGCCCCCGCGCTGGTCCTGTCCATCATGACGGGCATGAGCGTCTATCTGGCCATACTCATCCTGGGTGTGATAGCGACGCTCTACACCGTGGCCGGGGGCCTGAAAGCCGTGGTGCTCACCGATGCGATACAGTTTGTCGTGCTGGTTTCCGGCGCGATTCTGGTTGCGGTGAGTCTTTCCTTCAAGGTGGAGGGCGGCGTTTCTGGGATTTTCCGGACGGCGGGCGCGACGGGACATCTGGTCAATTGGCACGTCAGCTTCTTTGAGGCCTGCGCACTCGCCTTTTCGGTGTCCTATTTCTTCAGCCTGATGCAGGACTACGGATGCGACCAGGTCGCTGTCCAGCGCCTGCTGGCCTCGAAGAGCTATGCGGGCATGGCGCGCGCCGCCATATTCAATTCGCTGGTTGACGTGTTCATGTTCTCGCTGCTTGCCTTTGTTGGTCTGGGGCTTTTCGCCTATTACCGGCAGTTTCCCGCCGCAGGCGTCGACGGGGACAGGCTGCTGCCGCACTACATGATTCACGCGCTGCCGACCGGCATATCGGGCCTCGCCATCGCGGGCATCTTTGTGGCGGCCATTGCGAGCGGCGGCGCGGGGATTCACTCGATGTCCACCGTGCTGGTCAACGATTTCATCCGGCCGCTGTGGCCGCGGGAAATTGCCTCCGCCAGCGAGGTAAGGCTGGGGCGGATGTTTACGGCCCTGATCGGGACCTTCGGCACCTTCGTCGCCTTTTATGTTTCGAGCATCGAACAGGTGCTCAAGGCGGCCGGCATGATCCTGGGCCTGTTTAACGGGCCCATCCTGGCGCTGTTTGTGCTGGGCGTGCTGACCACGCGCACGAATTTCCGGGGCTGGCTCTTTGGGGCCTGTGCCGGCATTGCGGTGACACTGCTGGTGATGAATGTGCCCATCGCTGGCCACAAACTGCATTGGGCCTATTTCATGCCGTGCTCCGTGTTGACGAGCGCGGTCGTAAGTTATGGTGCAAGCATTCTGCTTGGCGGAAAGGCCGCCGACGTCGAACTGACCGTGTGGCGGTCCGGAGAGAAATAGATGCAAACAAATCATGTGAACGGAACGGATATTGACGTGTCCAGGCTGTGCCTGGGCACCATGACCTTCGGCACGCCCGTTGCTGAAAAGGAGGCCGTGGCGCTGGTGCATTGGGCGCTGGACCAGGGCATAAACTTCATCGACACGGCCGACATTTACGAGGGCTACACCCGCTTTCTGGGCTCGCCGGGCGGCGTGGCGGAAAGCATTCTCGGCGTGGCATTGCAGGGGCGGCGGGAGCAGGCAATATTGACGACCAAGGTGGGCAACGCCGTGGGCGACGGCACCTATGCCGGTTCGGGCCTGGGCGCAAACCACATGCACCACCAGATCTGCGCCAGCCTGCAGCGGATGCGCACGGACTATGTGGATTTCTTCGAACTGCACAAGGCCGACCCGGACACGCCCCTTGAGGAAAGCATTTCGACCATGGTCGATCTGATGAAGGAGGGAAAAGTCCGGCATTGGGGCTTCTCCAATTTTGATGCCGCACAGGTCAGGCAGATGCTGCAAATCTGCGACGACAACGGTTGGCCCCGTCCTGTTATCGCCCAGCCGCTGTACAACTGGATCGAACGGGGTTGCGAAGAGGGCTATTTGCCCCTTTGCCACGCCAACGGCATCGCCATCACGCCCTATCAGCCGCTGCAGGGCGGGCTGTTGACCTGCAAATACCGCGAAGGTGATGCGCCGCCGCTGGGCAGCCGGGCAGTGGAACATCCGCAGTGGGTGAAGATGACGGAAGGCGTGCAGGGACCTCTTGACGCTTTCCTGGCCGAGAGCCAAAAGGCCGGCATGGCCCCCACACAGTACGCCCTCCGCTGGCTGCTCGATGCGCCCGGGATCACCTCCGTGGTGGCCGGGGTGAAGAGCATTGAGCAGTTGCGGATGTTGTTGGTCGCCGTGCCATGAGACCGCTCCGCAGTCTGGTGATGGCGGCAGTCCTGCTCGCCGCGGCAGTCGCCGCAGGCGCGCAGGACCCGCCCTGTCCGGTGACCATTGAATGGCGGCACCGCAGCGACCTGCCAAAAGCCGTGGGCGGGGCGGCCTTTGGGGTGCTCGGCGGCGCGGTGGTGGCTGCGGGCGGCACGACGTGGATTGACGGGACCCAAAAACTTTGGCTGCCCGATGCCTTTGTCCATGATTTCGCGGCAGACACTTGGTCCCCGATTCCAGCCATGCCCCGGCCTGCCGGGTATCCCTGTGCCGTCACCTTTCGGGATTCGCTTTATGTCTTCGGCGGACAGACCGCAAAAGAAGTCAACAGCGCCGAAACCCTGAGACTGCACAAGGTGGGTGACGCCTTTCAGTGGGAGGGTTTTGTTCCGATCCCGGAAAAGCTTGCCAACATGCAGCCCGCCCTGGTGGGTTCAACAGCCTTTCTTGTGGCCGGGGATGGAGGCGACGGTGTGCCCGCGCCGAACAACCACGTATGGAAAGTCGACTTGGCCGCTGAAAATCCCGCATGGAAAAGTTGCGCCCCGCTTCCAGGGACGAATCGTACCGGCGTGGCCACCGCCGCCTGCGGCGGCAGCGTGTACGCGTTCGGGGGCGATTGTGTTTCGGCCCACCGCTATGACCCCGCGCAGGATCGCTGGGAACCGATAGCCGACTTTCCCTTTCCCGTGTATTGGGCTTGGGCAGTTTCCTGGCAGGACCGCTATATCATTCTGCCGGGAGGCTTTGTGTCAAAGCAGAATTGGGGTCCGGCCACCGCCAAACTCCGCATGGATGAAAACGGTTTTGTGGCCGATGTGCTCGTCTACGACACGGTCACCAACCGGTATTTCTTCGGCAATCCCCTGCCGAAGGGGGTTATCGACTATGGCCTGGCGCACATGGACAACCGCATCCTGCTCGTGGGCGGGGAAGACCGGGGGAAGCACAGGGAATCCTGGTTTCTCATGGGTGTTTTGTCAATGAACGAATAAATGCTTCAACACACTGGACAATCAACCAGGATTCGGAGGAAGACATGATTATCGGCGTACCCAAAGAGATTAAGGCGCAGGAACACCGTGTGGGCATGGTGCCCGCGGGAGTGCTTAGCCTGGTTCAACAGGGCCATGAAGTTGTCATCCAGCAGGGTGCCGGCGACGGGGCCGGTTATCCCGAAGCCGAATACCGGCATGCTGGCGCCCGCATCGCCCCGGACGCCGGGGAGGTCTATGCACAGGCGGATATCATCTGCAAGGTCAAGGAACCGCTCATGGAGGAGGTGCCCCTGCTGCGGAAAGGGCAGATTCTTTTCTGCTATCTTCACCTGGCTCCGCTTCCCGAACTGACAGGCCGACTGTTGGAGGCGGGTGTGAATGCCATCGCCCTTGAAACCATCCAGACGGACGACGGCTATCTTCCCTGCCTGGTGCCCATGAGCGAGATTGCGGGACGAATGTCGGTGCAGATTGCGGCAAGGCACCTGGAGCATGAACCCGGCGGCCGCGGCATCCTGCTGTCGGGGGCGTCCGGCGCGGAACCGGCAACCGTGGCCGTCATCGGCGGCGGATGCGCGGGCATCAACGCGGCCCGCGTGGCCCAT
>CAITNO010000046.1 GCA_903893795.1 Candidatus Hydrogenedentota bacterium
CGGGAACTCTGTGGAGACTGCCGGCGATAAGTCGGAGGAAGGTGGGGATGACGTCAAGTCATCACGGCCCTTACGCCTGGGGCTACACACGTGCTACAATGGCCGGTACAGTGAGTCGCAATACCGCGAGGTGGAGCTAATCTCAAAAAGCCGGTCTCAGTTCGGATTGGAGTCTGCAACTCGACTCCATGAAGTCGGAATCGCTAGTAATCGCGAATCAGCTACGTCGCGGTGAATACGTTCCCGGGCCTTGTACACACCGCCCGTCACATGACCCGAGCCGGGTGCACCCGAAGTCACTGGCCCAACCCGCAAGGGAGGGAGGTGCCGAAGGTGTGTTTGGTAAGGGGGATGAAGTCGTAACAAGGTAGCCGTACCGGAAGGTGCGGCTGGATCACCTCCTTTCTAAGGAGTAACCAGGGACCCGCCTCAGGGCGATGTCCCAGGTCGATTCTCAAGGGTTGAAATTCTTATCGTACATCGTATTCAGCGTTCAGAGAGCGCCTGGCGCGGACCGCAGTCCGGCGTGGGCCTGTAGCTCAGTTGGTTAGAGAGCACGCCTGATAAGCGTGAGGTCGGTAGTTCGATTCTACTCAGGCCCACCATTCCGCGAAATCAGGCGGAGGCGCCGGTCAGCGAACGTTCCGGGGATGTAGCTCAGTTGGGAGAGCGCGGGCTTTGCAAGCCTGAGGCCGTCGGTTCGATCCCGATCATCTCCACCATGTGGAGCCCCGGGCGGAACGGTCCCGGCGCGAACGTGACACAGTTTTTTCGCGGCTTTAATTGCCGCACCGATCTTTGACAGTTGAATGCGAGGAAAGCATCGAGCACGTAAAGAATACAACGAGTTCAAGTCCGGGGAATTCCCTGGACGTTCTCGTCCGAGAACGAAAAGGGTCAAAGTTTTTTTTGACCAAGCTAGTAAGGGCGTGTGGTGGATGCCTTGGCACTGAGAGGCGATGAAGGACGTAGCTACCTGCGATAAGCCACGGTTTGCTGGAATGCAAGCTACCCGTGGATCTCCGAATGGGGAAACCCCGCCGGGCAAACCCCGGTGATCGTTAGCTGAATTCATAGGTTAACGAAGCCAACCCAGGGAATTGAAACATCTTAGTACCTGGAGGAAAGTAAAGCAAAAATGCGACTCCGCTAGTAGTGGCGAGCGAACGCGGACCAGCCCAAACCATAAGCACGTGATAGGCCATATCCGTTGTGTTTGTGGGGTTGCGGGACATGACTTGAGGGAAATATGGAGCCCTCGGGAAGTTACAAATCGGTTGTCTAGCCGAACCCGTCTGGATATGGCGGGCCATAGAGGGTGAGAGCCCCGTAAGCGAAAGACAATCGACTTCCTTGACATGTTCCCAAGTAGCGCGGGTCACGTGGAACCCCGTGTGAATCTGGGAGGCCCATCTCCTAAGGCTAAGTACTACTCAGTGACCGATAGTGAACCAGTACCGTGAGGGAAAGGTGAAAAGCACCCCGAGAGGGGAGTGAAATAGAACCTGAAACCACATGCCTACAAGCTGTGGAAGGGCTATGGCCGCAAGGCAATGCCTGACCGCGTGCCTTTTGCATAATGAGCCGGCGACTTAATTTGTGTAGCAAGGTTAAGGGCTTATGGTCCGTAGCCGAAGCGAAAGCGAGTCTTAATAGGGCGTATAGTTGCATGAATTAAACCCGAATCCGGGTGATCTATCCATGGCCAGGGTGAAAGTTCTGTAAAAGGAACCGGAGGCCCGAACCAGTACTGATTGAAAACAGTTTGGATGAGCTGTGGATAGGGGTGAAAGGCCAATCAAACCCGGTAATAGCTGGTTCTCGCCGAAATGTCTTTAGGGGCAGCGTCGCGTAGTAGCACGCGGGGGTAGAGCACTGAATGGGCTAGGGGTCTCACCAGATTACTGAACCCAATCAAACTCCGAATACCGCGTGTGTAATCGTGGCAGTTAGAATGCGGGGGATAAGCTCCGTATTCAAAAGGGAAACAGCCCAGACCGCCAGCTAAGGTCCCTAAATTATGCTCAGTGTAAAACGAGGTGCAATTGCCTAAACAACCAGGATGTTGGCTTAGAAGCAGCCATTCATTTAAAGAGTGCGTAATAGCTCACTGGTCGAGTGGTTGTGCGCGGAAAATGTAACGGGGCTAAGCATAATACCGAAGCTGCGGATTGCGTCTTCGGACGCAGTGGTAGGCGAGCATTCCATTCCGGATTGAAGCATGACCGTAAGGACGTGTGGACCGAATGGAAGCGATCATGCCGGCATTAGTAACGACAAGGAGGGCGAGAATCCCTCCCGCCGAAAGTCCAAGGGTTCCCGGGCCAGGTGACTCCTCCCGGGGTTAGTCGGGTCCTAAGCCGAGGCCGAAAGGCGTAGGTGATGGAAAACAGGCACAAAGATTCCTGTACCACCATGCAACCGTTATCAGCAATGGGGTGACGCAGAAAGATAAGACAGCCGTCGATCGGAAGTGACGGTCTAAGCGCGCGGGCCGCAGTCCAGGCAAATCCGGATTGCATAGGCCGAGGCGTTAAGGGACGTGAATCCCTCTGGGTGAAGCGGATTGTCTGATTCTATGCTGCCTAGAAAAACCTCTAGTGAGGCTGTAGGTGCCCGTACCGTAAACCGACACAGGTGGACGAGAAGAATATTCTAAGGCGCTCGGGTGATCCACTCTTAAGGAATTCGACCAATTAACCCCGTAACTTCGGAAGAAGGGGTGCTCTTGGCGGTGATAGCCCTGCGGCTGGAGCTGCCGGGAGCGACACTAAAGTGGCTCGGGCGACTGTTTACTAAAAACACAGGTCTCTGCAAAGTCGCAAGACGAAGTATAGGGACTGACGCCTGCCCAATGCCGGAAGGTTAACGGGAGAGGTTAGCGCAAGCAAAGCCTTGAACCGAAGCCCCGGTTAATGGCGGCCGTAACTATAACGGTCCTAAGGTAGCGAAATTCCTTGTCGGGTAAGTTCCGACCTGCACGAATGGCGTAACGATCCGAGCATTGTCTCAAGAGTGGGCCCGGTGAAGTTGTATTACGAGTGAAGATGCTCGTTACCCGCATAAGGACGGAAAGACCCTGTGCACCTTTACTACAGCTTGGTATTGGGTTTAGTGACAACTTGTATAGGATAGGTGGGAGACGTTGAAGCTGGGGCGTTAGCCTCGGTGGAGTCACCCTTGGAATACCACCCTGGTTGTTATTGAATCCTAACCCCGAACCCGTGAATCCGGGCGGGGGACAGTGCCTGGTGGGTAGTTTGACTGGGGCGGTCGCCTCCCAAAATGTAACGGAGGCGCCCCAAGGTTCTCTCAGCATGTTTGGAAATCATGCGCAGAGTGCAAAGGCATAAGAGAGCTTAACTGCGAGACCTACAAGTCGAGCAGGTACGAAAGTAGGGCTTAGTGATCCAGCGGTCCCGTATGGAAGGGCCGTTGCTCATCGGACAAAAGGTACGCCGGGGATAACAGGCTTATCTCCCCCAAGAGTTCATATCGACGGGGAGGTTTGGCACCTCGATGTCGGCTCGTCACATCCTGGGGCTGAAGCAGGTCCCAAGGGTTCGTCTGTTCGCCGATTAAAGTGGCACGCGAGCTGGGTTTAAAACGTCGTGAGACAGTTTGGTCCCTATCCTATGCGGGCGTAGGAGATTTGATGGAATCCGTCCCTAGTACGAGAGGACCGGGATGGACGGACCTAGGGTGTTCCGGTTGTCACGCCAGTGGCAGCGCCGGGTAGCCACGTCCGGAAGGGATAAGCGCTGAAAGCATCTAAGCGCGAAACCCATCCAAAGATAAGATCTCCCTGGGAGCAATCCCCTAAAGGGTCCTGGTAGACCACCAGGTCGATAGGCAGGAGGTGTAAGCACCGCGAGGTGTTCAGCTGACCTGTACTAATCACCCGTGAGGCTTGGTCTTATGCACTTATGGGACCTTCATGGTCCCCCCGAACTTGAGTAAAGTGTAGTCTGTGTTTAGTGTTCTTCCTCGCATTCTCTGTCAAAACTAAATTTGAATCTGTCCCGCCGCCCCGAAAGGGGGGGCAACGGCAGAATTCCAGTTTTGCCGGCGGCTTTAGCGACAGGGCCCCACCCGTTCCCATTCCGAACACGGCAGTTAAGCCTGTCTGCGCCCATGGTACTGCAGGGGCAACCTTGTGGAAGAGTAGGTCGTCGCCGGCTCTATATTTCAGCGCCCCGCGCTTCAAACGAAGCGCGGGGCGTTCGTTATTGGACCCCGTGCGACCGGCCGGGATCGGGCAGCCACGGCGGTTGCAATATGACGCCCGCAAGTCTTTGCAAGAAGCGCCGGTTCTTTCCTGTGTGGGGCAGACATTCCTGTCTGCCGAATTTCCCTCCAGATTCTGGGTGCTTTGGCTGCGGCTGTGTTGCGCCAAGGAAAAGAGCATTTAACATTGGCAACGAAACCCCGTGCTGGCCTATGATGTCATCCAGATTTGACATGAAGGCAAGGAGGTTCTTCCGTGTGCTCCCAAGTTGGTGTCCTGCTCAGGCGTGCCATCTTTCTATGCGTTGTCAGCATGTCCTTCACACAGGCCGTCCAGGCCTGCGGCCCGTGGTTTCCACAAGATTTCTTTGTGTATGGCGGCCGCGATTACAAAAAGATGCCGCCTGCATGGTTTCCTATGAGCTGTATCAGCTGAACGGCATTGCGGCGGCTCCCTATGTGGCGCCCCCGCCGGCAAATTCCTGTGACCTTACAGTGGACACGGAACTGGCGCAACTGGAAGCGGCGCTTCATGCGACCGGCAGGCCGGAAGCGGACCTTGCGGAAGTTCTGGAAGGTTATCGCACACTGCGCTGCGCGATGCGTGAACCGATAAGGCAACGCAAAGATTGGGAAGCACGCTTGAAGAAATATGAGGAGAACCGGCCCGATTACAGCGACTGGCCCGGTCCCGCACCCGACGACCCACCGGTCTTCGACCTCACCCCGTACGAAACGCTTCTCACACGGCTCCCAGAGGAGTTTTCCCTCTACGCCCGCGGCGCGGCAGCGTATAGGGGCCGGGCGCATGAACAGGCGCTTCCCTTCTTTGAGGAAATCGAGTCCCTCCCCCCCGTTAACCGTTCTTACGTGGACTTGGCAGCTTCCTATATGCTCGGCATGACCTGTCTGCACCTGAAGCAGTATGATCGCGCCCTTGCCGCCTATGACCGTGTGGAGAAAATGGTCAAGGATGGGGTTCCGGATCCTGCAGGATTGGCGTCCACGGTGGCCGGATGGAAGGGAAGAGTCCATTATGAACGGGAAGAGTGGGCCGCCGCCGCAAAGTATTACCTCAAGGTGTGCGGCTCGGGAAACCGCGAGGAGCAAACGGCAGCTCTCTTATCCCTTCGGTGGACCTTCTCCAAGATTGACGCAAAGAAACATGCCGAGCAACTGGAAGTTATTCTGGCTGATGAGGACGTGCGCAAGGCACTCCTCGCTTGGTGCCTCGTGAATCCATTTGATGGACGGGAAATCAGCAGATGGCTCATTCCCCGATTGGAATTGCTGCCGGGTCCGCTGCCCTATGCCGAGCGTATTGCCTGGCTGGCATACAACGAAAACGACATGAAGGGTGCCAAACGCTGGGCGGATTTGGCCGAACCCGGGTCGGTGCTGGCATCCTGGGTGCGCGCCAAAGTGTTTCTGCATGACGGGGATATGGATGCGGCGATTAAAGCCTTATCGCAGGTAGTTGAAAAGACCAAAGCAGACAGCAGGGAAAAAGACTCAAAGGCACCTGTCTGGCAAGTTTATGCGCAAACGAATGGCGACGGAAACATAGGGCCCGTCCCGCTTGACCTTGCGGAACGCGCCCAGGCCGAATTATCTGCCTATTGGGTTGTCAAGAAGCCCAAAAACCCAGAAGAATGGATCCTCGCGTTTGAGAATCTTTCGTGGCACGACAGAATGCACCTCGCAGAACGCGTAATGAAAACTGAGGAACTGTGCAAGTATGTCCGCCTGCACTTTCCGCCAAACAAAGAGGCTAATACTCTCGACTTTCAGAATACACAACAGCTTCGGGAGGTATTGGGCCGACGTCTTGTACGCGAAGGAAGGATAGAGGAGGCCGCAGAGTTCTTCAGAGACCCCGCAAGAGAATCCGGGCTTCGTCTCGTTGAGGCCCTTCGGGAAGGGAGAAACGCATCGAACTCTCCCAGGGAGCGCGCCGCACGCCTCCTGGAGGCGGCGCGCCTTACACGTGAAGAGGTGCCCTATGAAACCTTCCTTTATCCCGACTGGGACTATGGCGCAGGCTTCTCAGCCTATTTGTATTCGTGCCGCACGGGTTCGGATATTGACAAAGACGCAGTCGTAACAGGGCCAGACAGACGTTTCAACGAGAGATTTATCGCCGCGGACCTGATGTGGGAGGCGGCCGCACTGTTGCCGGACAACGACCCTCTGACGGCCGAGGCGCTCTACGAGGGCGGTTTTCCAATCAAATATGACGACCCTAAGGCCGCGGACAGATTCTACAAGGCGCTGGTGCGGCGTAATCCGAACCTGGCCATTGCCCAAGAGGCCAAGAGACTGCATTGGTTTCCCCGTGAGTTTAACGACCGCGTTCTGTACACGCCTCTCCCACACCGATTCTTTACGCGAAAACGTGCCGAAATGATAGTGGCAGTGGCTGCCGCGCTGGCTGCGTTTGGCATCGCGGAAACCATTTTGGCCAAACGCAAGCGGCGCAAGCGCATTTCTCCGGAGTGACCGCCCCAAAATCACGACAAGTAATGCCCCTGGCGAGAAGTTTCTGGCATAGCCGCTCAGTTGGGGATGCCCACACATTCCAGGCCCAGCGCACGGGCAACGGGCTCGCAGCTTATCACACTGCGGTGCTGACCTTCCGGGAGGTACAGGTTGACGCCCCTGCACAGCTCGGCCGACCGGGCCGCGGCCCGGTCAAATCCCAGGGAGGCCAACTGCTGCAGCCAGGGGAGTGTGGCATGGGCGAGGGCCTGCGTGCTGGTGCGCGGCACGGCCCCGGGCATATTGGGCACGCAGTAGTGAATCACATCGTGGACACGATAGGTGGGATGTTCGTGCGTGGTGGGCCTGCACGTGGCCACGCATCCGCCCTGGTCTACCGAGATGTCAATGACGACGGAGCCGGGCCGCATCTCGGCAATCATGTCCTCTGTCACCAACTGCGGTGCCTTTGAACCGGGAACCAGCACCGCGCCGATGACCGCATCGGCTCCCGTGACGCTCTTGTGAATGCTCTCCGGGTCGGAATAGACCGTGCTTATGCGGCCGCCGTAGACCTCGTCGATGTGGGAAAGCTTGCGGCTGTCGATGTCCAGAACGGTCACCCGCGCGCCCATTCCATGGGCCACGCGGGCCGCGTTGATGCCCGCGCACCCGCCGCCGATCACCGTCACGGTGGCCGGTTCGGCCCCGGAGGCCCCCGACAGCAGGATGCCGCGCCCGCCCGCCTCGCGTTCCAGAAGGCGCGCCGCTATCTGCACGGACATTCTTCCCGCAATCTCGCTCATGGGCACCAGGCAGGGAAGATAGCCGTCATCGGATTGAATGGTTTCCAGGGCGACGGCGTTCACGCCCGCCTCCAGCAGGCAGGCAGTGAGTTCCGGAAGGGGGGCCAGATGCAGGTAGCAGAAGAGAATCTGTCCTTTCCGCAGCAGGGGCACCTCCTCCATCAGCGGTTCCTTGACCTTGCAGATCAGTTCTGCCCGGGCATAAACCTCCCTCGCGCCGGGCACGATGCGCGCGCCAGCGTGCTGATACTCGGCGTCGGGATAGCCTGCCCCGTCGCCCGCGCCCTGTTGAATGACCACCTCATGGCCCTGCTGAACCAGGCTGAGCACCCCGGCTGGGACCATGCCCACCCGGTGTTCCTGCGCTTTAATCTCCTTGGGTACGCCGATAATCATGTCTTCCTCCTAATTCAGGCTGCTGTCCGGTGTTGCAGTCGGTTGTTTCCTATTTGACAGAACACCGTCAAGAAACCACGATTCCCTGTGTTTACCCCGGTCTTCCCCGCCAACGAGGAAAATGCGGTTGTCCATGCGCGCCAAGCCATAGTCGATAATCCCCTTGGGCAGGGGGTTGCCGCAGAAATACCGGTTGGTGGCGGTGTCGTAAACGAGGGATTGGACGGCCCCTTTTCGACCATGTCGCCAGTCGTTTTTGCACGTATTCCTTTGGTGCGCGCTCAGGACGCCAAGCAATATGTTCTATTCACCGAACTGCCAGGACAATTGAATTAAGGAATGGAAAGGGGCGCGATGACAGTATTCGGTCTTTCGGACGCTGTCCATTGACTCTATTCTCAGCCATTGGACCACTGGCCCGGTGGGCAAGACAAAACGGCACCTGACCCAAAGGACAAGTGCCGTTCGAAAAGACTGTAATTGAAACTTTTCTTTAGCCGAGCAGCGTGTCGTCTGCGCTGGCGGGACGCAGTGAGCCCACGATTACCGGCCGCTCATTCCCGCTGCAGTAGAGGTCAAAACGGTGCGATTCGCCCTCGGAGCGCGCCTTCATCGTGGCACGACTGCCGAGAAACACGGGGCCTTTGAACGCGGCATCGAGCTGCACGGGACGGGACGGGTCAATGGCGGGCAGATTTGCGGTGCAGCGCGCCAGCGACCACATGCCGTGCACCAGATGCCTGGGGAATCCAAAAAGTTTTGCCAGCGTCTTGCGCAGGTGAATGGGATTGTAGTCCCCGCAAACCTTGGCATAACGGCGGCCCATGTTCTCGGGCACCTCCCATGCGGCTTCGCGGTTGGGCTGTTCCAACTCGGGCAGGGCCGCAACCGGGGAGGGGCCGCCTGTTTCGCCAAAATGTTTGCCCCGTACCAGGTAGGTACTGGTGCACTCCCAGAGGTTGGCCCCATCCTTTTCCGCCCAACTGTTCACCCAGAACTCCAGTCCGGCCTTGATCACCCGCTGTCCGGCCACGGCGCAGTGCAGGTCAAATGCCTCATTTTCCGCGATGGCCCGGCGCTGCAAAATGCTGTTGCGCGCATGCACGGCACCCAGCGGTGATATGGGAAACTGGGAAGAGGCCATGAACATCATGTGAATCCGCGACACCATCACGTAGGGATAAAGGATGGGCAGATTCTCTCCGGACGGAAGGCCGCAGACTTCGCGGTAGGCGGCGACGAGCGCACGGGTTTCCCCGGCGCCACGCCACACGGCTGAAAGTGCCGGGAGGCTTTGGCCCGCCTTGAAGCGGGTCTTTCCCTTGGTGAACACCTTTATATATACCGGCAACATGGGCGGTTTAGCGGTGAATTCAAGTTTCTGTGGTGTCTTGACGGTGTTGCAACAATCGGCCATGGGGTTACTCCTTCGAAGAGGGGGATTACGGGGATTTCACAGTATAATAGCAACTTTAGAGCACCTGACTCAAACGTTTGGCAACAGTCTTTTCAACAGTCAATTTTCGTGGCGACGTGTTTGCATGGAAGCCATGGCATTTGTTATAGTTGCGGCTGTTCGGAGGAAACTTCGAACGCGCGTCGAAGACAGCCGGTGGCCTTTTGAGCCTTAATATCCTGCCGAGAACGCGGACAGAGCAGACCTTTGCGGGTTTGCGCCATCGTCAAAACGGTGATGTCCCGTGCTGTCCCAACGGCACGGGATTTTTTAATTTCCGGCATCCGCCACGGCGGGGCCGGGGCCGCGTGAAAGCGCGGTACTCCACTTCGAGAGGAGGTGAACGCACTTGCCAACCAAGGAAAAAATTGAGGCCGTTGCTGAAATGAAGGAACGGCTCGCCAACAACCAGATCGCCATTGCCACGAAGTATGTGGGAATGAACGTCTTCCAGGCCACCAACCTGCGCACGAAGCTTCGCGAATGCGGCGTCGAGTTCAAGGTGTACAAAAACACGCTTGCCAGCCGCGCCCTGAACGAGCTGGGCATGGGAAAGGCCGCCGATTTCATGGAGGGCCCCACGGCGTGGGCGTTCTCGAAGGACCCCGTCGCACCGGCGAAGGTCCTGAAAGATTTCGGCAAAGAGGTTCCGTTTGTGGTGATGCAGGGCGGTGTGCTCGAGGGCCAGCCGGTGACGGCCGCGCAGCTTGAGGCGCTTGCCAGCCTTCCGCCGCGCGATGTGCTCATCGCGCAGGTCGTCGGCACCATTGCCATGCCGCTTCGCAATGCCGTCGGCGTGCTCGGCGCGCTGCCGCGCAACCTGGTCAACGCGCTTGACCAGATTCGCAAACAGAAAGAGGAGCAGGCCGCGTAAGGCCGCGCTCGAACGAACAGTAAACTGAAATTGAAATCACACGCGCCCAAGACGGCGCACGGAGGTTAAACAAACCATGTCCGAGAAGCTTGATGCGATTATTGAAAGTGTCGCGAACCTGACCGTCCTCGAGCTCAGCGAGCTTGTGAAAGCCCTTGAAGACAAGTTCGGCGTCACCGCCGCCGCCCCGATGATGGCTGCCGCCCCGGCCGCCGCCGCCGTTGTGGAAGTGGAAGAGCCGACCGAGTTCAACGTGATCCTGAAGGACTTCGGCGCCCAGAAGATTGGCGTCATCAAGGTCGTCAAGGACGTCGCCGGCCTGGGCCTGAAGGAAGCCAAGGACCTCGTCGACAAGTCACCGGTCACCGTGAAGGAAGGCCTGTCCAAGGAAGAGGCCAACAAGTTCAAGGAAGCCCTCGAAGCCGCCGGCGCGACGGTCGAGCTGAAGGGCGTCTAATTCCCCTTTGCATCTCTCTTCGCCGCGCGTTCCGGTTCAGGCCGGGACGCGCGGCGCGTTGTTTTGGGGAAGGGTTTGCATGATTTTGACAAGGACAACAGGGACGAACACAGACGGGCACGGACATACACGGGCTCGGGAGACTCGAAGGGCCGTCTTCTCCTACGTCATCGCGACCCCTATTCCGCGTGATTCCGTTGTCTTGTGCGCGCCCACCTGGCGCTCGGGCATGGGTGACACGGCGCAGTAGAAGTGGTAAAGCTTGCCGTCCTTCACGATGACGGAGGGCTTGTGGGCGTAGAGGGAATCAATGCTCCCCGTCGGGCCGACATCAATGAGAATCTTGCCCGACTTGCGCCAGTGGCGCAGGTCCTCGGAAAAGGAGACCGAGTCACGGGCGACACCGTCGCTGCCGAGGGTGTAGAAAAACATGGTCCAGGTGCCGTCCACCCGCACCACGCCGGGGTCGCTGCAGAAGACGTCGTCAAAGGCGCCCTTGGGACCGACGGGTACAACCGGGTTTCCCTCAAAGCGTTTCCAGGTTTTCAGGTCGGTGGAAGCGGCCATGCCAGTCTGTTCTTTCCACGGTTCACCCGCCGTCTTGGCGTTGTAAAACATGTAGAAGGTGCCGCCCTGCTCGACAATGCTGGACTTGTACAGCCCGCCCCGTTCCCAGGAAGCCGCGTCGTTATCAGAGGCGCGTAGGCAGGGCGGGTCGAGTGACCATTGGCGCAGGTCGTCGCTCCAGCACAGGCCGATGACGGCCGCACCCGTTTCATAGCCCGGTTTGGGATAGGCGTGGTAGGTGCCCAGATAACGGCCCTGCACCTTTTTCAGCGTGCCCGGTCCGTAGAGGTCATTGTCGCGGACGATCCAAGTGAGCGCCGCATTGTATTCGGTGACCGAACCCGCCGGGCCCCGGTCGAGAATCACTCCCTCCTTCTTCCAATGGACCAGGTCGTCCGAGGTGGCCAGTCCGGTGCGGTAGCCCGTGCCGTCAAAACCAATGTGGACGAGGTGATAGCGGTCCTCATGGAAGAATGCAAAGGGGCAGTCAATGGCCAGTGCGTCATAGGCGCCCGCCTCATAAGAGGGCGCCAGCACCAGATCGGGATGCTTCTTCGGTGTGCGCACGCGTGCCAGCAGTTTTGCGTCGGGGTTTTCCGCGGCGCGACCCGGCACCGCCATGCCCAGAAAAGAAGCACCCGCCGCGAGGAACCCACGGCGGGTGCAAATGCTGCAATCACAAGTTAAACGTTCCATGAAATGACTCCTGCTCTCACTCCAGTGTAAGGGCCGGGCAGGAAGCGTTCAAATCAATAGGACAAGACCCCGGCTCAGACGCGCTCGACGTAGCTGCCGGTGCGGGTGTCCACCTTCACATTGTCGCCCTCGTTGATAAAGAGCGGCACCTGGATGTTGGCGCCCGTTTCGAGGGTGGCGGGCTTGGTGGCGCCGGAGGAGCGGTCACCCTGGATGCCCGGGTCGGACTTGGTGATGACGAAGACGACATGCGCCGGTATCTTGACGCTGATCACGTTGTCGCGGTGGAACACGAGCGTGACGTTGTTGTTTTCCTTCATCCACTTCGAGGCATCGCCGATCACCTTGGGGCTGACGGCCATCTGCTCGAAGGACTCATTGTCCATGAAGTGAAACATGTCACCATCGCTGTAGAGGTACTGCCACGGGCGCTCCTCAATGCGCGCCTCCTCGAATTTTTCGCCGGAGCGGAAGGTCTGCTCGAGGACGCGGCCGGTGAGGATGTTCTTGAAGCGGGTGCGCACAAAGGCGCCGCCTTTGCCCGGCTTCACGTGCTGGAATTCCACGATTTCCATCAGGTTGCCGTCCATTTCCACCACCACGCCGTTTCTGAAGTCTGCCGTTGAAATCATTTTCCGATCACCTGTAAGTCTTTTGAAATGCCTGCTGTCAGTATGTCACACCCGTCATCTGTCACCACCACAAGGTCCTCAATCCGCACACCGCCCTGCCCGGGCAGATAGATGCCCGGCTCAACAGTGACGGCCATTCCAGTGGCGAGCACCGCCTTGGACGGCGCGTTCAACCGGGGATTCTCATGGACCTCAATGCCCACACTATGGCCGGTGCCATGACCAAACCGGTCACCAAACCCGTTGCGCATGATGAGGTTCCGGGCTGCCGCATCCACCTCGGACGCATTGGCACCGGCGCGCAGGGCGGCCAGGGCCGCCTGTTGCGCCTGCTGGACGCAAAGATAGATTTCCTCGGCCCAAGCACCCGGAATCCTACCGAAAAAGAAGCTTCTAGTCAAGTCGGAGCAGTATCCGTCCACCACGCAGCCGCAGTCGATAAGCACAATGTCGCCCAATTCGAGAGGCTTGTCGGTCGGTTCGCCATGGGGCAGGGAACTGCGCGCGCCGAAGAGCGCGATAGTTTCAAAGGACGTGCGCTGCGCGCCGCGGCGCTTGAATTCATGTTCCAGCAGGGCCGCCGTCTCGCGTTCGGTCACGCCTGCCCGCAGCCCGTCCACCACGTCGGCCAGGGCCGATTCAGCGATATGGCAGGCGGCGCGTATGCTGGCAATCTCGCCCCCATCCTTGATTTGGCGAAGTTCCTCGACCAGTCCCGGCGCCGGGGACAGGGTGACGCGCGTCGCCGCAGCGTGCACGGCGGCGTGCTGGCTGAAGGTGATGCGTTCCGGTTCAAACAGGGCCGAGCGGCCGCCCAGTTTGGTCAGCCATTCGCCCACCCGCGCCTCCATCGCGCCCGGGATTTCCACCACCTCGCAGCCTGCCGCCTGCCGTTGGGCCTGTTCAGTGTACCGAAAATCGCAGAGCAGCACGGCGCGGTCCGCCGTCACAAGGACGGCCGAGGTGCTGCCGCGAAATCCGGAGAGATAGGCGTTGGTGGGCGGGTCAAGGCTGAAAAAGGCGTCGGCGCCCCGTTCAGCGAGCCGCGCGCGCAATGCCTGTATGCGGGTGTCCATGTGGGAGAGTTCCTAGTAGTCGAGGCCAAGCTGCCATCGGCGTGTTTGAAGATCCTGCGCCTCCTGCTTGACCTGGGCGGACTCCCGGAGCAGCGTTTCGGCCTTGCCTGCATCGCCCTCCTTCGTTTCAAGCTCGGCCAGTTTGCCGAGCGCCCAGGAGAGGTAGAACTGGTAGGTGGGCGCGGTTGGTGTGTACTTGACTGCGATCCTCGCATTTTCCACGGCGCTTTCCATGAAGGCAACGTGGTCCTTTGCGGAATCATACAGCGCCTGGCAGGCCAGGACATCGGCGTAGAACTTGTGCAGTTCGGCGCTCTTCGGACTGCGCTCCAGCGCCTTCCCCGCCCAGGCAAAGTAGCCTGCGGCCCAGAGCTTCCTGCGCTCGTCAAAGGAGTCGGTGCCCAAGTTGCTGTTCTTCAGCATCTCGTAGAGCCGTGAAATGTGCATGGCCAGGGCCGGGTTGTGTGGAAAACGGCTGTCCACGGCCTCCATTTCGGCCAGCCACCCGCAGAGCCCCTCGGCGGCCGCCCACTGGGCCCAGCGCGGTTTGAGCAGCAGCATGACGGCGTCCATCGGGACCGGCTCGCCCGCTTTCAGTTTTCTGTAACCCTTCGGGCTGTCCTTGTCGGGAACGAAGAAAGCGGCCGTTTTCGCCCACCGTTCCGGGTCGGGATTGATATTGAGCGCTTCACGGAAAGGCAGTTGCGGAGGGTCGCGAAACTCCTTTTTGGTGCTTCTGGCCGAGGCGTATTTGTCCAGGTCAGTCAGGAAGAACTTGGCCACGCGAACGCGCCGGTAGATTTCCTGATCGCTGGACGTGTTGGAAAAGGCCAGCCGGCTCAGGGTCAATTCCTGCACCCAGATGCGCGCCACCAGCCCGCCCGCCAGCGCGATGAGCACCAGCATGACGCCTGCCAGCAGACGGTGGGCGGTCTTCTTCGGGGCGGCCGCCTCGGCCTCCGCAAAGGCCGTTCCGCGCCAGCCAAGCCCCGCGCCTGCCATCACCATGGCGGTCATGACCAGGGAGGGATGGGAGAAGTTGATGTCCATGGCCGCATGCAGGCAGAAGGCCAGCAGTCCGCCGTGCAGGCCGAGCAGCCACAGGCGGGTTCGCCCGTCCGGCGCGCGCAGCACATTGAGCACGCCGCCCACCACGAGGGCCGCCCAGAACAGGGTGAAGAGCACCCCGCCCGGAATTCCGGTCTCGCAGAAGGATTGAAGATAACCCGAGTGCGCCTCGCGCACATCGCCCGCGCCCAGATACTGGTAGTGCGCGTAGGCGATGGCGAAATTGCCCAGCCCGACACCCTTCAGCAAATTGTCTTTTGCCATGGACAGGGCCACGCGCCAGTAGGTCAGCCGAATCCGGAAAGAGGCCGGATCCATCAGATCTTTTGTGGAAACGGCCGTGCCTTCCTGCGTCACCTTGGTGCTGCGCGGACCCTCATCGGCTGCCGTGGCCGCCGCTGCCGGGGCGGGCTTTGCCTGCTGTGCCCATGCAGCTTCGGTTCCCAGGGCATGGGACCCGGTGTATCCCAGCGCCGCCACCAGCGCGACAGCCGCCAGGGCGGGAAGCAGACGATGCAGGCGTGCGCGCAGGACCGGCCCGCCCCGCAGCAGAATGGCGGCCCACAGGCAGGCCGCCGCGAGCGCCATCCAGCCGCCGCGCGAATAAGTGAGGAGGAGCGAAATTACCGACATCGCCAGCGCAAAGGTCAGACCCCAGGCCGCCAGCGCGCGGCCGCACTGCACCATCCCGCGGCGCAGCGAGAGGTAATAGACCCAGATTGCCGGCGCCAGACTGAGGACCGCGGCGAACAGGAAAATCGTGGCAATCTGGAAGTACCAAGGGGTGCCTTCCGTGTCGTCCCGGTACACGGCGGGGAAGTGGCAGGCAAACATGACCAGCACCGTGGAGGCAATCCACATGCCCAGCGCCGCCAGCGAGGCGGCCCGCGGCGTGGCCGGTCGGTTTTCTGCGCCCGCTGTTTCGCGCAGCCGCTGCCAGGCCAGCCAGGCGCCCGCCGCGACAACGGGGATGCCGAGCATCAGGTAGGCGGCGAGACTGTTCGGGAAGAGCACTGAGCCAAAGGCGCGGTTGATGCTGAAGCGCCGCGCCAGCTCGGGGGTGATGGTGTCGGTGTGGAAGAATTCCTGCAGCACGCTCGGCTTGTGGATGATTTCGCGCAGGAAGGGCAGCAGGAACTCGTAATGCAGCAGGGCAAACAAGCCCTCCAGTCCCATGGCCACGCAGGCGCCGCCCAGTAGAATGCCCAGGGACACGCGGCTGGTGACACTGTTGACCGTGAGCACGAAGAGCATCAGGTAGGAGAACCAGAGCAGCAACTGGCGGCAGGTGCCGTCGAATTCCCAAGTGCTGTGCAGCCCCACTGCGGCCACCACCAGCCACAACGCCAAGGGCGCGGCAAAGCCCAGCCCGCGAATGCGGCCGCCGCGCAGCACCACGCGCACCCCCCACAGGGCGGTCAGCGCGAACACGGCGGACACGAAACAAAGATTGTCGGTGGGGAAGGTGTAGCCGTCAATCCACGGACGGAAGACCACCAGCACGGCGATGCCGATGCTCGGGTGGACAATGCCGCCAAGGATGATGGCCCCCACACCCCAGACCATGGAGGCAAGGTCAAAATTAGAGTCGGACACCATGGCGGGGTTGTACATTTTCAGCAGCGAGGCCAGGGCGACCTTCACCGGCGCCAGCCCGCCGAAAATCGCCGCGAGAAACAGCATGGCACCCAGCGCGGCGCAGCAGGCCGCCATGAGTGCCGCGGTCCGGGGTGGGGCGAAGTCGGCGGGCCATGCCAGGGGGGGCGGCGCCTCCACGGTGGCGATAGTCTTCTTTCGGTCCTCTTTCGCCTTGCTCATGGCCGTCCCCCTCCGTTTCTGCCGACCCACATGAGCAGCACGATCAGCATGAAAATGCCTCCGGTCTGGGTTAGCACAATCAGGGTGCCCCAGGTGTCCAGTTTGGGCAGCAGGGCGCCGTTCATACCGACCAGCGCGCCCACCAGCAGGATGAATCCCACGGCAAGCGGCTTGGACATGCCCAGCGCCACCAGTCGGTGGGAGAAATGCCGTTTGTCACCCAGGAAAATGGAGTCGCCGTTGCGCCAGCGGATGTAGATGACGCTGAAGGTGTCGAAGAGCGGCACGCTCAGCGCCAGCAGCGGCGCCGCCACGGCGATACGCGACCCCGTGTGGGTAGCCTCGACGTGAAAAGTGCCGACCAGCGCCATGGTGGCGAGGAAGTAACCGTTGAACATGGCGCCGCAGTCGCCCATGAAGATGCGGGCGGGCGGCCGGTTGTGCCAGAGGAAACCCGCCACGGCCCCGGCGAAAATGAGCAGCAGCAGCCGCACCATTCTTTCGTCCTCCATGGGCTGGACGCAGAGGAAATAGGTGGCGGCGGCGATGATGGACACGCCCGCGCTCAGGCCGTCCATGTTGTCGAGCAGGTTCATGCTGTTGATGATTAGCACGAGCCACAGCATGGTTACGATGGACGAGGACCAGGGGTCGTTGAAGATGAACATTTTGGCGCGCATGCCGAAAGCTACCACCGTGCCCGCCGTGACCACTTGCCCCAGCAACTTCATCTTGGGCTTGAGCACATGCAGGTCATCGACCACGCCCAGGGCGAAGATCATCAGCCCGCCGAGCAGGATGCCCGTCATTTTTCGTCCGCCGTAGTTCCCCAGGAATCCGAGCAGGTCCTGCTCGACGTGCCTCATGCCCAGGGCATGGCTGAAAAAGGCGATGGAGAAGTAGCCCAGCACCATGAAGTAGAAGGTGCAGAAAATGGCCACGCCGCCCATGAGCGGCGTGGGTGCATTGTGCGCCTTTCGGCCAATGGGGTGGTCGAGCAGGTTCCAGCGCAGGGCCAGACGCCGGGCCGCCTCGGTGAGCCCCAGCGAAAGAATCGTGGACGCGCCCAGCATCAGCGCGTACACCGCATAATCGTTAATCCGCATTCAGACCTTTCATTAGGGCGGCTTCCCGGTACAGTTCAAACTCAGCGCGGGCCACGGCCTCCACATTGAATTCGGCACGCACGCGGTCCAGCGCCTGCCTGCCCAGCGTCTCCCGGCGGGCCGGGTCGGCCAGCAGCGCGTTCACCGCCTCCGCAAAGGCGGCCGGGTCGCGCGGCGGCACATTTATGCCTGTAACACCGTCCAGATTCGCATATTCCACACCGGTGCCCAGCTTCGTGGCCACGACCGGCCGACCGCAGGCATGGGCCTCCATGATGGAGATGCCAAAAGCCTCGCTGCGCTCCACCGACGGAAAGGCAAACACGGCACAGCCGTGCAGATGGGCCACCAGGTCCGCCTGGCTCAGCGAGCCGGGAAACACGATGTTCACGCCCAGTTGCTTCGCCAGCGCCATCGCCGGGGCCCGCTCGGGGCCGTCCCCCGCCATCACCACTTTGGCGCGGATCGCCTTCGCCGCCTCCACCAGCACGGGCAGTCCCTTGTAATAGCGGTGCCTGCCTGAAAAGAGCACATAGTCGGGGCCGTATGCCTCACGCAATTCCGCCACGCGCGCCGGGTCGGGCGCGTCAAACTCCTCCGTCACAATGCCCAGCGGCACCACCCGGCACAGATCGCGCAACTGCGAAAGCATCGGGGAACTGTCCACATAGGCCTGTGAAGTGGGGAGAATCATAGCACTTCGCCGCAGGAATTGCATCAGCACGGGCGCATAAAAGCGCATGGCCGAGGCCTGCCGCACCACATCGCTGTGGTAGCGCACGACGACCGCTCCGCGCGGCCGCGCCAGCAGCGCCGCCACTTCGGCCGTCGGATTCGGCGAATGCACCACCACCACGTCCGCCTTGCTCCGCCAGATGCGCCAGGGAAAGGACGGCGCCAGGGGCGCGCCCTGCAGCCGCCCCCACTCGCCCGCCTCGGTCACCTTTGTACCGTCCCGTTCCACCACCGCCGTCCGCCACGACCGGCTGCAGGTCAGCGCCTCCACCTCGGCCCAGTGCCGCTGAAAGCGGCACATGAGCGCCATGTGCCGTTCCACCCCGCCGTGGACCGGCGGGTCAAAGTCTTTGTATACATGAAGTATTTTCAAAGAATCGCCTTTTTGAGTGCGGCGGCAGGACCGCCACACTCAATAATAGCGCCATCAAGGCCCTCTGTTATACTTCCCGCCATTGCCCACCGGATAAGCCGGGCGGCCCATAGGCGGACGGAATCATGAAACGCAAGAAGACGGTCCTGGTGGTTGTGGCGCATGCCGACGACATGGAATTCATGGCGGCGGGCACGGTGGCCCGCTTTGTGGACGAACTGGGCTATGACGTGTATGAATACATCCTCACGGACAACTCGCGCGGCTCCTACCGCCTGTCGCGGGAGGAACTCATCCGTGTGTCCGCCGAGGAGGCCGTTGCGGCGGGGCATATTCTGGGTTTGCGCGAAGTGCGGCTGGAGGGCTATGCCGACGGCGAACTGGACCGGGTGGAGCCCTATGTGCTGCGCGGCCAGGTGATGGCGGTGGTCCGCGAGGTCAAGGCGGACATCGTGATGGGCTGGGACCCCTTTGCGCCCTATGAGGATCATCCCGACCACCGTGCGGTGGCGATGGCCACGCTGGAGGCGGCGGCCTTTGCGTCCAACCCGCTCTTTTATCCGGAACACGCCCATGGGCCGCAAATGGTCACCGAGGCCTATTGGTTTGCCAAGGTGCCGCACAACGCCGGGCTGTTCGTGGACATTTCTACCGTGATGGAGAAGAAGGTGGCGTCGCTGCTTGCCCACGACTGCCAGATGGTGCTGACCGTAGACGCGCTGGCGCAGGAGGCCGCCGCGCTGGGCGTGACCCTGCCCATGCTGGAGGGCGGGGACAGCGACATGCACCGGCAGGTGATCGAGATGGGCATACGGGACCACTGCGCGAAAGTGGGGCAGGCGGTGGGCATGGCTTTTGCCGAGCAGTTCCGCCATGAGAAACTGGGGATGCTGGACCTGCTGCTCGGCACCAGCTTCATCGAGCCCGATTTCGGGTGAATGTGGGACAGCCGCCCCCGGCTGTCTTTTTCGTCATTCCCGCGCAGGCGGGAATCCAGTATCGCGAGGAAGCTTGGCGCAGGCATGCACGTGCCTGGATTCCCGCCTGCGCGGGAATGACGGTGGGTGGGGCTGTCGAGAAAGCGCCCGTCGGTTCAGAAATCCGGGTGAAAGAACTTAATGACGTAGAAGCACAGGGCGGCCACGCCGGCGGAGGCGGGGATGGTGACAATCCACGCCCACATGATGCGCTGGGCGACGCCCCACTTGATGCCGGAAAGCTTCTTGGTCGCGCCGACGCCGATAATGGCGCCCGTGATGGTGTGGGTGGTGGACACCGGAATGCCCAGGGACGTGGCGAAGAACAGGGTGATCGAGCCGCCCAGTTCGGCGCTGAAGCCGCTGTAGGGGCGCAGCTTGGTGATGCGCATGGCCATGGTTTTGACGATGCGCCAACCGCCCATCGTCGTGCCCAGCGCCATCGCGGCGCCGCAGAGCAGCACAATCCAGGCGGTGTCGAAGTGAAGCAGTGACAGTTCGGTGTCGGGCTTGACCATGCCGGCCGCGACCAGCAGCGCCAGGATGATGCCCATCGTCTTTTGCGCATCGTTGCCGCCGTGCCCGAGGGACCAGAGGGCCGCCGAGCACAATTGCAGTTTGCGGAAGACCCGGTCCACCTTTCGTGGGTGCATTTTGCAGAGAATCCAGTACAGGGCAACCATCACCATGTAGGCCATGGCAAAGCCGATGAGCGGGGCGAGGGGGATGAATTCCAGGGTGCGGGTGACCTTGTTCCACTCGATCACGCCCAGTCCCTTGTGCGCCATGCCCGCACCGACGAGCCCGCCGATGAGCGCATGGGAGGAACTGGTGGGCATAGCCCAGACCCAGGTGAGCAGGTCCCACACGATGGCGCCGATCAGGCCCGTAAGCACCACGTACACGAAGGCCGGATCACCGGGGTCGATGCGGACGATGCTCTTGATGGTGTGGGCCACCTGGGGCTTGAAGATGAGCACGGCGGCGAAATTGAAGAAGGCCGCCCAGATGACCGCCTGGCGCGGCGTGAGCACGCGGGTGGACACGACGGTAGCGATGGAGTTGGCGGCGTCGTGGAAGCCGTTGATGACATCAAAGGCCAGGGCCACGAGGACCGTGATTCCCACAATAATCCAGACGGAGAGGGGGATCATGGATCAGGAGGCCTCGATTACGATGCTCTGGATGATGGAGGCGACGGCCTCGCAGCGGTCCGTGGCCTTTTCCAGGCGCTCATACAGCTCTTTCCACTTGATGAGCGCGATCGGGTCCTTCTCCTCGCGGAACAGCTTTGCCAGGGCGTTGCGCATGATGTTGTCGCCCTCGTTCTCCAGCTCGTACAGCGTGCTGCAATGCTGTTTTATGGCTTCGGCGTTCTTCATGTTGCGCAGGCCCGGCAGGGCAAGCTGGATTTCCTCGGTCGCCCGCACCAGCACCGCGGCAAGTGCCTGGGCCTCCGGACGCGTCTCCGTGATTTCGTAGAGCATGATGCGCGAGGCGGTCGACTCCACCGAGTCAACGATGTCGTCCAGACGCTGAATCAGCTTGTGGATGTCGGCCCGGTCGATGGGGGTGATGAAGGTCCGGTGCAGCGCGTCCATGCAGGCCCGCGTGATCTGGTCGGCCTCCTTCTCCAATTCCTTGATGCGCAGTGCCGGGGCCGTCATGTCACCGTCTTCGGCGAGCATGGTTTGCAGTTCCTGGCAGGCCCTGAGGCAGAGGACGGCATGGCTCTCAAAGTAGTCGAAGTATCCGACCTCCTGAGGCAGCAGCTTGCGAAACATAGTATCCTTCCGATCATTTTATATTTAGGGAAACTGACTCCTGTCCGCCTTGACCGGAACGGACTAATTTCAGCCCGGAGTCAATAAAACCTAGTGCGAATTTTAGCAGAAGAGCCCATCCCGTTTCACGCGGTGGGCGGCGGGGCGTTGCGAAGGCTGCATTAAGACCAACATCCCCCTAAATCCCCCTTCAAAGGGGAACTTAAAGGCATGCCGCGCAGCGGTTTATATAGTATAGAGTATTCGGTCTTGGTGTGAATGTGCTGGGATTCAGGCGTGGGGGTGGGCATCCCGGTAGACCTCGCGGAGGCGTTCAATGCTGACGTGGGTGTAAATCTGGGTGCTGGACAGGCTCTCGTGGCCGAGCAGTTCCTGCACCACGCGCAGGTCGGCCCCTGCATCGAGCATGTGGGTGGCGAAGCTGTGGCGCAGGGTGTGGGGCGACACCTCGCGGCGGAAGGGAAGCACCTGAAGGACGTAGCGCTCGACAATGCGTTGCACGCTGCGCGTGGTGAGCGGGCCGCCGCGGGCGTTGACGAAGACGATGCGGTGCTCGGGTTTGCTAAAGCCGCCGCGCACGGCGAGGTAGTCCCGCAGGGCATGGGCCGCGAGCGAGCCCAGTGGCACGAGTCGCTCCTTCTTGCGCTTTCCCAGCACGCGCAGCATGCCGCCCGCCAGGTCCATGTCCTCCATGCGCAATCCCGCCAGCTCGGCCGCGCGGATGCCGGTGGAATAGAGCGTTTCGAGCAGGGCGCGGTCGCGCAGGCCCAACGGCTCCGAGAGGTCCGGCGCCTCCACCAGGGCGGTCACCTCGGGGATGGTGAGCACCTCGGGCAGGTCGCGGGCGAGCCGGGGGGAACGCACACCCATGGCCGGGTTGGCGTCCATGCGGCCGGTGCGCGTGAAGAACTTGAAGGCCGCGCGGATGGCGGCCAGCTTGCGCGCCGAGGTGCGCGGCGAACCGCCCGCCGTCTGCACATGGGCGAGAAAGGCGCGGACCTTTTCCCGGTCGGCCCGGCGCATCGTGTCGAGCGAGGCGGGCGGCCGTTCCGCGCCGTCCTCGCGGCGCAGCGCCACCGGCCCGTTTTCAAGAAAGTCGCAGAACTGCTGCAGGTCGAGCATGTAGGCGCGCAGCGTGTGGCGCGAAGAATTGCGCTCCACCTTGAGGTGGTTGAGAAACTGCAGGACGTCAATGGTGGACATGATGGGTGACGATCCGTGGAATTGGACGGGTCAGGCGAGCCCGGATGTGGTGTCTTCCGGGGCTTTCTCGGGCGGCGTGGCCACGGCGAGCGGCAGATGCTCAAAGCTGAACGCATCGGCCGCCGGGGGGGCCGATACGGCTTCCTTCGGCGCTTCCGCGACAAAGAAGGATCGTGACGGCCGTTCCACCACCACCGGTTCCGGGACCACCTCCTGCGGTGTTTCCATGGCAACCGGGGCAACGACCTGGGGCGCTTCCACGATCACGGGGGAGGCGGCCGGTGGGGCTTTCACGACAGCCGCTTCGGGGGCGCTCTTGTCCATGCGCGTCTCCACCTCTTCCCGCAGCCGCTTCGCGGCCGCCTTGGCGTCCACCTGCGCCCCCTTGATCACCAGTTGCACCGTGGCGCGGTCTTCAAAGCCGACCGCCTTGCCCACCGCCTCGGTGACGCAGGCCGACACAAGCTTCGACGTCTTGTGCAGTCCCTGCTCGGCGCAGTCTTTCAAGATGACTTCGGCAATAACCTGAACCCGCTGGCGGTCCCGGGAGGGCTTGACGCGCACGCGCGCGCTGCGCACCTCGGGCAGGGCCCGGATCACCTTTTCAAGATTGTTCTGGATGGGGGGGAGGGCAAGGATCATCTCCCCGCGGTCGGTGCGGAAGGACACCTTGTCGTTACGCGCAAGTTTTCGGAAGAAGAGACCATTAATTCCCGCGAGGACCAAAAGGGTGGCCGCAACCTGGCCCACCCGTTGCCAGTCGACAGAGCCCCCTTCGGCGAAGTAGGGCACGGTCAGCTCGGGGACTTTGTTCAGCAGTGCGGTGATGGTGCCGGAATGGTCAAACACCGCCATGTACAGCAGCATGCCCAGCAGCAGGATGACAAGGCTCAACAGTTTGTATACGAGCGTTCTCATGGTTCTTCCTTTCGCAGTCCTGTTTATGACGGACTATAGGCATAATTCAGTGTAGCAGGTAATGGTTCCCGGTCCAACGGACATTTCTTGCGACCGTCCCGCGGAAATCGCCCCGAATTCCCCTGGGAAGGGGGAGTGTTATACTGGGCAGCAGGCTTGTACCGGGAAAAAGGAATGCAGACGCCATGTATCGGCTGACAATAGTGTTGGGGGTGTGCGCGGTGGCCTTTGCCTTCGCCACCGCGGTGCAGAGTTTCCGCCTTTGGAAAGCGCAGGACGAGGCCGCGGCACTGCGCGGCGCCGCCGGGAAAACACAGCGGGAGGCGCACAAGGCGGAGACGAACGGCAAACGCGGGGGGCATGATTTGGACGAGGACTTTGCGAATACGGTGTCAAGCCCGACCGCGAAGGAAAAAGACGGCCGGGCATCAGATACGGCCGGGGAGGCGGCTTTCGGTGAAGGGGGAACCGAATGGAAACCGGGCACCTCCCTTGAAAACAAAAAGAAGCCGACCGCCGACCGGGACAAATCCGCCCCGGCCATGGACCCGGCCCGGGCCGGAGAACTGGTCCGGTCCGCCCAGGAACTCATGAAGAGCGGCAATGTCGACCCGGCCCGGGCGGCCCTGCAGCAAAGTCTGCGGGCGGACCCCAAGAACGGCACCGCCTGGCATCAATTGGCGCAGATCGAACGGCAGAGCGGCAATGCCGAGGCCGAACTGAACACCTACAAGCAGTGGGCCGAGGCCCAGCCCGGCGAAAAGCTTGCGCGCTACCTGGCGGCGGAGGCGTGCATCCGCAACGGCATGAATGACCAGGCATTGAAATACCTGACCGACTTTCAGGAACTGGGCCGCGACGACCCCCAGTCCAGCGCGATGGTCGCGGGCCTGTACGAGCAAATGCACATGCCAGCCGAACAGGGCGAGGTGCTTCGCCAGTGGGCCTCCACCGCGCCCGATTCCCCCGACGCGCACCGGGTGCTGGGCGACTATTACAGGCAGGCGGGGCAGTCCGACCTGGCCGTGGCCGAATTCCAGCAGATGGTCGCGCTGCAGCCCAACGACCCCAATCCCTACATGCAGTTGGGTAGCACCTACATGCAAATGGGGAAGACCGACGAGGCGCTGACGCAGTTTCTGACGGCGGTGAGCCTCCGTCCGAACAGCACCGAGGCGCTGACCCGTCTGGCGGGTGCCCAGCGCCAGTCGGGCGACACGCAGGGTGCCGTGGCAAACTACCAGCGGATTGTGGACCTGGAACCGGGCTCTCCGGTCGGCGTCGATGCCGCCCAGACCATTCAGAGCATCCAGGCCGAAGCGGCACCACAACGAAAATAGGGGCAACCCCAAGTTTCGGGTGGCCGCGGCATGCCATCCCTCTTGGCCCCGAAGGGGTCACCCAATAGTAGCCACGGGCGTAGCGAAGCGGAACCCGTGGTCAACCGGAAAGAATGTCCCCGTCCCCAACGGGGGCGAACAGCGCCGGGCCAAACGCCAGCACGCCTTTTCGCGCCCTTTTCGTCGGCCCCTCTTACTTGCCCTCTTCAAAGGGCGCGATGGGAACGGGACCAAAACTGCAGGGGGCCATGTCGTCGCCGTCGGTGATGTTGAGGATGGGATTCAGTCCCTGGCCGTAGGAAAGCTTGGCGGCTGGATCGATGGCCGCACCGCGGCACAGCACCACGCGGTTCGGATGCTCCGCCTCAAATTCGATCTTGAAGAAAAGGTCCCGCGCGGGCTGGTCTGGCAGGGTGAGCGTGAATCCGCTGGGGAGTCCCCCGGCGTGCAGCTTTCCCGCCACGTAGTTGAAGTCGACCTTGATCGTGGTCCGGTCGGCATTCCCGAAGCGCACCGCGGCCAAGTCGATGCCGGGCCGGTCGCCGTCGTTGAGAACATGGGGCAGGGCGACGCGGGCCATGCGCACGCCGAGAATCTTGTGGCCCTCCCAGCCGACGTGGATGCCGTCGCTCAGCGCCAGGTCGGCGGCGGGCACCATGTGCACACCCGGCACCTCGGCGGCGACGCGGCGCTGCTGCTCGCGCAGCCCGTCCCAGCGCGGCTCGGCCTCCCAGGGCATGATGACCACGCGGCCCAACTGGGCCGTGATGAAGATCATGTCCGGATTGTTGGAGTCGCGGCGGGAGCATTCGACAAAGCGCTTGAACCGGTCGTAGTAGGTGTCATAAATCTTGGGGTCGCCGTTCATGGCGTCCGACTCGCCCTGGTACCAAAGCATGCCGCGCACATGGCCGCCTGCGCGGACGATGCTGCGAATCATGTTGCCGTAGAGGCTGGCATCGCCCTTGGACAGCAGGTCGGGACTCCACTCCTCCAGCGAGGTGCCGCCGAAGGCCGTGGGGATGAGCCCCTGCGGGATGCCGGTCTCCTTGGCGAGCCAGGTGGCAAAGAAGGTGTCACAGCTTGCCCCGCCCCAGGGATTCTCCCCGGTGAGACTCTGCTTGGCCGCCTCGGCAAGTTGCTCTTCCGACTTCACGCCGCCGCGGCCCAGCAGCAGGTCTTTGATGGCCCGCGAATCGGACTCCACCAGCCGGTGTGTGGGCGGAACGCCCGGCTTCCACAGGCCGTCCATGCCGAGCGCATTGACCAGCGGGTCGGGGGCAAGCTTTTCCTTGATGGGCGCGGCGCCGGCCATGTTGGACTGCCCGGCAAGCACCCAGAGATCGCCGACGAGGATGCCGTCGTACTTGGCTCGCGCGAAGGTGGCGCCGTCGGCGTTCGTAGCCGTGACGCTAATGGTGTAGGGGCCGCCCGGTTTGAGATCGGCAATGTCGGCGCCCGCCTGGTCCTTGTTAAGGGCCGCATCGGCCTTCTTTTCGCCCGAGACCACGGGACGGCCGTAGCGGGTCACGCTGAAGGTGACGGTGGCGCCAGCGGGCACGTCCATGCCCAGGGGGGCAAAGCACGCGCCCATGTTGTCCGCGCCGCGCTGTATGACCTGGTAATCGCCGGCCAGCGGCACCGCCTCGGCCGCGCCAAAGCTGGCCAGCGCCAGCACCACTGCCATCATGGTTGCCATAACGGTCCTTCCCTGTTCGTGCCACACCTGTGGTGCTGGTTCGTGCAAACCGGTAAGCAAGCCGGAGGTTCGGCCGCGCCCGGCCAAAATGTCTCGTCAAGAAAATGGGTGTTCAGTATACACTTTCACGCTCCATGCGGTCCGGTGAACGACAACACCCAGTGACCAACAACTCCCAGACAGCACGGTTGTCGTTACGCATTTTCACTCATGATTTCAGTGCTGTGCCGAGTCTTCAAGTTATTTGATAATCCTCGTGCGGAAAGTGCACGATAGAAGTGGAGGTTTCAATCATGCTGGTCGCATTGCTGATTTTTCTCGGAGCGTACGTTTCAGGATCACCCGTTGTTCAAATGCACCTGTCGGTGGATGCCGACCTGGCCGACCTGGACAAGGTGGCCGGGCTCTATCCGCCCAACATCCATTCCGAGCAGGAAAGAAAGGAGGCGGAGCAGAAATACGACGCAGCCCTGGCTGCCGTAAATGTGGAACTGCAAAAGAAACCGCTGGATGCTGCGCTGTTGTTGAAACGGGCGCGAATTGAACGCATGGGGCACAATCTGGATCGGAAAGACGCCTTCAAGACGGCAGAGAAGGATCTGTTGTCTGTGCTTCAGCGGGAACCCAAGAATGTGGATGCGCTTGTGGAATTGGGCTCGCTTTACGTCAATAGCGACCCGAATCTCGCCCCAAAGGCTGAAACGCTTTTCAAACAGGCGCAGGAGGCGCACGGAAAGCAACCGTTCGAACCCGCCGTGTGCGGACTGTATTTCGCGTACTACTATCAGGGCCGCATGCAAGAAGCGGAGGATCAGGCGGAATTAGTGGTCAAGACCTGGCCCACAGAGAAAGAGTACGAGCGGATACGCGAAATGATTAAAGGCGTGCGGGAACGCCTGAAGAAGGGCGAAAAATAGATCCCCTCGAAACGCGCGACGGATACAAGACGGCCGTCCCCCGGGCCACAATCAAGAATGCGGGATGACCGATCCCGGCCGTCCCGCATCGCATGCTCTATATCAGTTGCACTCGGGCTCAAGCGGTCCGGCCAGTTCTTTCAGGAAGAATAGGCGGCCCGGCATGGTCGGCATGAAGGTGCTGGGAATCCACTGGGTGGGCTGGTGGTGCAGCGAGGCCCAGAGGGACATGCCCTGCCACATCATGCCGCGGCCCAGCGCGCCGTCGGCGCCGCCGATGCAGCGGTCGGACTGGAGGAAGAGGCCCGGGCCGACGGTGTTGGCGCGGGTCGGCACGAGCGTGGTGCGGCTCTTGAAACTGGTGATGGCGTTCTGCTCCACCGTCATCGGGCAAAGCTGCGCGCCGAGCCGGTGCGTGTCGGCTTTCCACGCGGCGAGGGTGGTGTATTCCTCGGCGAAGTGGGGCTCCCAGAAGGCAATGTGGCAGGCCCGGCCAATGCCGTAGACCGTGACCAGTTTGGCGCCCTTTTCTTTCAGCAGCTTGATCTGGGAGGCGTACTTGGGCAGCGCGTCGGGGGTGGCGAAATGGCGTTGCTTGGCCGGGACGGTGAGCTTGCCAAGCGGACCGTAGAAGGCCTGCTCCATGGCGTTCTGGAACGCGCCCGGGTCGTCGGCCGGAAGCGTGTTGCCCTCGGCGTCGCTCCACTCGTCCATGTTGAACCCGTGCACATGCTTGCAGTCCACATTCCACGCCTTGAGGAAATAGACGGCCCAGCGGTACATGCCCATCGGGCCGACGGGAAGAATGAAGGCAATCTGCTTCTTCTCGGCCTTGGCGTGGGCAATTTCCAGCGCGATTTCATGGCCCATCATGGTGTCGAAATCGGCCAGTGTTTCGCAGGCCACGGCCTCGAACTTCTTGCTCCACCACTCCTCGGGCTCGGCAATGGTCTCGGGCTTGCGCGCGCAGACCTCGTCCAGCTTGGCAAGATCCCACCCTTTGGGGAAGAAGGTTTCCAGCAGGGAGCCGGCGATGGTGGTCATGAGATTGATGGGCATGGAAAGGTCCTCCGGGTTACGCGCGGGGCGCGGTTGGGCACGCAATGGCGCGGTGTTTTCGGGTTTTGACGCATGGAATTCGCAAGGAACATCAAGCTTACAGTTTTTCACGCACACTGCGCACCTTGTCGTCCATGGTCTGTAGACGGTCGGTGCGGGTGCCCAGTTTCAAAATTGTGGAAATGCGCGGCGCGCCCATTTCGTGGACCACCTCGTGGCAGCGTTTCACGGCCGCCATGACGTCGTCCCACTCGCCCTCGACGTTTGTGCCGTAGGCGTGCAGTTCGGTCTTCAGGCCAGCGTCCAGCAGCACCTTCTCGCAGGCGGCCACGTAGGGGGACAGCGAGGTTCCCGCATTGAGCGGGACGATGCACAAATCAGCGATAACACGCATGCCACAATCTCCAGTGCGCAATCCTCTGCGCGGCGACCATCTTACTCCGGTGCGCAAAACATGTCCAGCGCGGGGCAAAAGTAGACGCGGCGTCCTGCCGCGTTCCGGCGATGACTGGCGAGACGAAGCAGAAAGAGGCTGGAAGCCTCTTCTACGGGCTGCGCGGATTTTGCGTCCCCTGAGTGTGCTACGATGTCGCGGACAAAGGGACGAAAAGAACGGAGCGTAGGGCTATTATGTCGAACAAGAGCGTGTTGATCACCGGTGCGAGCGGGTTTGTTGCGGGTGGCGTTCTCTTGCAGGCGCCGGAGGACTGGACGACCCATGCCGTATCGCGCGGTCCCGCGCCGGTGTCGCGGCCGGGGCTCCTGTGGCACACCGAGGCGGCGGACACGCCGGGCCGGCTGGCCGCGGTCATTCGCGAACTGCGGCCCGACGCTGTGATTCACACGATTGCCAACGCAAACATCGATTACTGCGAAACCCACCGGGATGAAGTGGTCGGTATCAATGTCGATTTGTCACGCGAGGTGGCCGAGGCGGCGCAGTCCGTCGGGGCCAAACTGGTGCACTGCTCGACGGACAACGTGTTTGACGGCGCGCGGGGCCTGTACCGCGAGAACGAGGCGACGGGCCCGGTGAACTTCTACGGCGTGACCAAGCTTCGCGCCGAGGAGGCGGTGCTGGCCGCCTGTCCGGGCGCGGTCATCGCCCGTGTGGCCATTGTCATGGGCCTGCCGCTGCTCGGCAAAGGCACCCCTTTCCTCGTGCGCATGGCCAACGCCGTGGCCGAGGGGCGCAAAATTGTCACGCCCCCCAACGAGGTGCGCACGCCCGTCGATGTCATTTCGCTGGGCCGGGCGCTGATCGAACTGGCGGAGAACGATTTCGCGGGTGTGATCCATCTCAGCGGCAGCCAGCGCATTGAGCGCGTCGAGATGATGCGGCTTCTCGCGCCGCGCATGGGGATAGACCCGGCGCTGGTGGAGCCCGGTCCCGCCGACAATCTGCCTGCACCTCGCCCGCCGGACTGCTCGCTCGACAATGCCCTAGCCCAAAGGGTGCTCAAGACCACCCTGCCGGGCATTCTTGAAGGGCTGGAACGCATACTCGCGTTTCGCGACGGGCGGCCGGTCGTTTAGGCGGATTCAGCAAAGGCCTGTCAGCCGACGATAAAGCGCAGGCCCCGGCAGTTTGTCTCGTTGTAGGCCTTGGCAACGAAATCGGCCACGGAGCGTTCCGAGGCATTTCCACCGGGCAGGGGCAGCCTGCTGATGGCGCCGCCGTCGAGCCACACATGCACCGCGCCTTCGGCGCGCACCCGTTCAAAGGCATTCCATGAGGCGGCGGGCAGGGCCGCGCCGGGGGTGTATTCCGCCGCCTGGGTGGCGGGATCGAAGTGGGCCGTCGCCGCGGCGCGGGGATGGCCGGCAAGGTCGAGCGACGCGAAGCGGCGGGCCGTGTCGGGGTCGCTGTTGGCCGTCAGGGAAAGTGGGATGCGGCGCTGCCGCGCCGTTTCCCGGCAGGCGAAGTGCAGCCGTTCCGCAATGCGCCGGGCCGTTTCGGCGCGTGCGTTGTCCCCCTGCGCAAGCAGGCCCGCGCACTCCCACAATCCGTCAACGGCAATCTCAAAGACCATGTCATCGGCCGCCACATAGGGCAGCCCGTTGTGTTCCGCGGCGAGCAGTCGGAGCGGACCATTGTTTCCGCGCAGCAGCAGTTCCTCGATGAACACGCGCTTTTCCACATGGGCCGCGGCGGCCAGGTTGACCAACCGGTCCAGTTCGGCGAGGAGGCCCGCCTCGTCCTTTGCGTGGCATGCCGCGCGGGGGAGATTGAGCGACACACGCTGGGCCACCACCCGCCGGGGCCGCCACGCCGGCGCGGCGGCTTCCCTTCCGGGTGTCCGGTCGAGCACGAAATCAAAGCTGCCGCGCACGCAGGCCAGACCTGCGGCGTGGCGCAGAAAGTCGCCCGAGCCCGCCGCACTGAAGAAGGACCCGTCTATGGGAATGGTGACGGCCGGCTCGGGGAACACCAGCCCCTCCTCCTCGCCGTTGCGCAGGGTTTCCACCAGCGCCCAGGCGAAGCGCTGGGCGTCATGGGCAAAGCTGCCCCAGGTGCGCGCCGTCACCTCGCCGCCGGGACCGACGGCATCGGCATTGCGCAGCGCGCCGGGCACGGACCAGCAAAGCTCGATTTGCGTTTCCGGCGTGGGGTTGCTGCGGGTGGCCGCCCGGTAGGCGGCCTCATAGGCCATCATCTGGGCCAGTTGCACCACTTCGTCGTCGGGCCGCTCGTCGACAAAGGGCGCGGCGAAAACGTTGAAGGCCCGCCAGCCCACCCGGGCCGAGAAGAAGGCGTCGAGCTGCGCGTCAAAGCGGGTCCACTGCGCGAGCAGGGTGTCGGGATAGGCGGGCGGCGCGGCAAAGGCCGTGCCGTCGGGGCGCTGCACGCCGTAACGGACGAGGTATTCGAGCGAATGGTCGGCGCCGTGGAGCCGGTCCACGCACTCCGCGCCGTGCAGGTGAATCGCGCCCGACAGGTGCGCGTCGGCCACGGCGGAGGAAAACACCTCGGCCAGCGCGTATTCCTTCTTGAGCGCCCGCGCGAGCGCGCGGTCCGTGGCGTCGGGGTCGGCCCCGGCGCTTTCAGGCGCGAGGCCGCGCAGGATGCGCGCCGTGTCATAGAGCGGCACGCCCAGGCGGCGGTGCCGGTCGCGCTCGCCGATGAGTCCGTGCTCGATGAGCCGCGCGCCGACCATTTCGCGCACGAGGGACGAAGTGAGCGTTTGAATGCCCGCGCCCGCGATTTGGCTTTCCACCTCCGCCGCCACCAGCTCGGCCATGTCGCGGTTCATTCCCGTTTCAAGGGCCAGCGCGTCCACGATTCGGTCGCGGTCCCACGCCGCAATGCGGTCGCCGGTCATGCGCACCCGCAGAAGCGCCCGGTCCAGCGGTCCAGGAGTGCCCCCGCTGCGCGCCTCCTTCAGTTCGCCCAGCATCGCGTCCAGATCGCCGTCGCGCAGGCGGCGTATGCGCGCGCGCCGGTCGCGGTGGCGCACATAGGCCAGCGCCGCCGGGATGTGACCCATCGTCAGCAGCACCCGTTCCACCGAGTCATGCACTTGGTCCACCGTGGGCGGACTGGCGCCGTGGATTTTGGCGAGAAAGATGGTGACGGCCGCAGCAAGCCCGTCGGCCTGGCCGCGATCATCCACGCCCGCCGCGCGGGACGCCTTGAAAATGGCGTCGGCGATCTTGCGCCGGTCGAACGGCTCGGTGCGGCCGTCCCGCTTGATGACGGCCTGAAAGGGCGCCCCGGCCTCGGCCGCAGGAAGTGGCAGGCTCATCTGGGGGTCAAATACCCCCTCGCCCGAGTGTGCCTCGGGCAGCAGGGGCTGCTCGTTGTTTTCCGCGGGAATCATGCTCTTTATGCCCTCTTCGGTCCCATTGGGGACCGGTCGGACAGTGTAGCAAATGACCTGGGGGCAAGCGAAGTTCAATGCCTGGAGGGGTGAATGGGGGTGGGAGGCGGTGCGCTCCGTTTTGCGTTGCAAAACTGCGGGCACCCTGCCTTTTCGGCTATTCGCAGTAGGGTGGGCAGGAACCGTAGTGGCGGCGCAGGGCGTCGATGTAGGCTTCGGCGAAGGCCTGGCGCCATTTCGGGTCGGCGAGATTGGCCCGGTCTTCGGCGTTGTTCGTGTTGCCCGTCTCAATCAACACTTTCGTGGGCACGCAGGCGTTGCGCAGCACGCAGGGAAGGTAGGCCTTGCCGCCCCGCTGGCGAATGACGTTGCGGATGGGGTCGCCCGACTGATGCACCCTAATCACCGGCTTGTGCGCGCCCAGCGCGCCCACCAGCGTCTGCGCGAAGACCCGCGACATGGCCTCGTCGCGCAGGGCCTGCGCGTCGGTGCAGGAGGCGGCCCGCGCGCCGCGCGCCTCGGCGTACTGGTTGTAGTCGTGGCCGTTGGGCGTTTCCGTTTCGCGGCGGTGCGCCGCGCCGGGCACGTAGATCATGGCGCCCTTCATTTCGCGGTGCAGCGCGTCGCAGTGGATGGAGGTGAACAGCACGTTGCGCTCGGTCACGCCCGCGGCGCGCTCGTGCCGGTAGATGTCGTTGGCCAGGTACCACCGCAGGTTGGCCGACACTTTGGCGTCGTCGTTGTAATAGGGCGGGGTGGTCTGCACCACCTTGTTGCCGTCCTCCCCAAACTTGTGCGCGTTGCTGACGGCAAAGCCGTGGTCCACGTCCCTCATGGTCATGAACACCTTGGCCCGTGTCTTCGTCTCCAGCAGACTCTTGATGCGGCAGGCGATGTCGTAGTTCACCGCGTACTCATACACGCCGTCCACCGGCGGCGCTCCCGAGTCCCGGCCGCCGTGGCCGGGGTCGAGGATGACCACCACCCCCTCCAGGTCCTTGGTGCGGTTCTTGTCGCCCGACAGGCGCTGCGCCTCGGCCTGCACCTCGTCGTATTCCTTGCGCTCCTCCGTGCCCTGCGGCTGGTAGCGGTCGGCCAGCATTTCCAGCGGGATGCGGATGCGCTGGCCCGCGCCGACCTTCCGGTCATCCTTGATGCCGCTGCGCTGCATGATCACCTCGCAGGCGCCCTGCACTTCGGTGTGGCCGCTGTAGTCCGTGAAGCGGCCCACCACGCCCGAGTAGATCGTCTCGCCCTTGCGCATGTGGTATTCGGCGTACTTGCCTTCCTTGTCCGAACCGTAGCTCAGGCCCGACACCTCGGGACTGACGCTTTCATGGCCGGTGCCTGCCTTGGCATCGCCCTTGGGCTCCGTGGGCTCCGACGGGGCGGGGCGCGGGGTCAGTGCCTGCATCGCAGGCAGGAGCAGGCGCATGGGCACCAGCAGGCGCAGTCCCTTTTCGAGCGGCTCGGCAGGCGGACCCTGGGCGCCTTCGACGCGTATTTGGTTGCTGTACCCGGGGGTTCCCGTCAGCCATTCGGCCAGCAGCAGGGTGGATTCGCTGCCGTCTGTGCCGTAAAAACTGACCGTGTGCCACCAACCGGAGGCGTCCACGTAGTCCTGGGGAAACACCGCCTCCAGCGCGGCGCGCTGCGCCTTGGGGTTAAGCTTGCTGAAAGGGACGGCCACGGCCTGGCGGTCCTTGTAGAGTTTGCAGTCCTCTGCCGAGGCCAGGTATTTGGATAGGAGCTGTTGCGCGGCTTTGCCCAGGGGCAGCTGTGCCTCAAGAAAGAGGATGCGGCCCCCGCGCAGCACGGCGGAAACACCGGGTTCCAAATCGCGCCGTATGCCGCCCTGGGCCCCCGCCGCCTGTGCCAGCCCGAGGACCGCCAGTGCCAGAACCCAGATATGCCTTCTCAACCAACCCGCCAATGCCCAACTCCTTGGTTGGTGCCCACACTACATAGTGTGGGCCATATTCTCGCTTCGTCAACATACTGTAGCATAGGGTTTGGAAAAAACACAATATATTGTGTTCTAAATCTGCGATCGCACTGACGGGCTCTATCTGTTGTGTTTTCTGATGCGCTCCGCGTACCGCAGGCGTCCCGCCTGCTCTGGTCCTGGGGCAGAGGGACGCCTGCGGTGCCTATCCGGCTCGCGGCGCCGATATTTCATGCCAAGCCTGCTCCATGAAGACCCGTGACATATTTTGACAACGCCGGTCCGCAGTTCTATCATTGAACGCGCTCTTCGCATTGCGCCTGGGGCAAACAGTCCGGGGACCGGCCGGTTTACCGGCACCATTTTGGAGGGAACTTTGATGGGAATCGTGGCTGTCAGTGCATCGTGGCTCTTTGTCATTTTCGTGTTACTGGTGGCGGCCGTGCTGGTGCTGCCGTCCATCCGGCGCATCGGTCCGACGGAGGTGGGGCTGGTCATGAAGCGCTTTTCCTGGAACAAGCTGCCCAGCGACAACCCCATCGGATTCCACGGCGAGGCGGGCTACCAGGCCCAGCTCCTCATGCCGGGACTGCGCTTCAAGTTCTGGGTGGTCTACCGCGTTGAAAAGCACCCCTGGGTGCAGGTTCCGGCCGGCGAGATCGGCGTGGTTATCGCGCAGGTGGGCAGCGGGCTGCCCATCGGCGCCAAGTCGGCCGTGTACAAGCCCATTTTCGGCAACTTCTCCGACCTGGCCGTGTTCATGGGGAACGGCGGACAGAAGGGCGTGCAGCGGCCCGTGCTGCCGCCGGGCACGCTCATGCCGATCCATCCCGTGGCCTTCCTGGTGATCACCAAGAACCGCGTCTACGGTGTGCCCATTTCACCGGAGCTGCAGTCGATAAAGGAGTCCAAGGGCGGGCTCATGCCGCAGACCTTTGGTCTCGAGCTGTGGCAGTTGGACATCCTGCGCATCGCGCCGCGCGCCCGGGGCGACCATGGCGAGATCGAGGATGTTGTCGGCATCGTGACCACCCTCGAGGGCGACCCGCTGCCCTCCGGCGCCATTGCCAGCCGCCTCGGCGGCTTTGCCGACATCGGGCAGTTGGAAAGGGGCGGCGCGAGCGATGCAGACCTGATCGAGTGCATCCTGGGCAGCAAGAACAACGTGCACAACAACTACCAGGATTTCCAGGCCTTCCTCGACGGCGGCGGCACCATCGGACTGCAGCACGACCCGCTGCTCTACGGCGCCTACACGCTCAACCCCTTCCTGGTCCGCGTGGAAGCCATGCCCATGCTGGTTGTCCGCCAGGGCGAGGTGGCCGTGATGAAGGCCTACGTCGGCCTTTCCATGGAGGACACCTCGGGCAAGGAGTTCAAGTTCGGCTCGCTCGTGCGGCCGGGCCACCGGGGCATCTGGCAGGAGCCGTTGCGCACCGGCAAATATCCGCTCAACCCGCGCTGCTACCAGGCGGAGGTCGTGCTGACCAGCATCCTCACGCTCAACTGGGCCAACGCCGTGTCGCAGGCCCACAGCCTCGACCGCCAGCTCAGCCAGATCACGGCGAAGAGCTGCGAGGGCTTCGAGTTCAAGATCGACCTGCAGGTCCAGATCCATGTCGCCGACACCAAGGCGCCTTGGGTGATTTCCATGGTCGGCACGCAGCAGAACCTGGTGAACGAGGTTTTGCAGGCCGTCATCGGAAACCATTTCCGCGACAAGCTCCAGAGCATGCCGGCCATCACCTTCATTGAGACGCGCCAGCATGTGCAGGAGGAGGCGCTGGCGCACATCAGGTCCTTTGTGGAGCAGTACCAGGTGGAGACCAAGGGCGTGTACATCCAGGACGTGATCCTGCCCACCGAACTGGTCGCCGTGCTGACCGAGCGCGAAATTGCCAACCAGGAGGTGGAGACCTTCAAGAAGCAGAAAGCCGCGCAGGACGTGCGCCTCGACATGGAGCAGGCCAAGGGCCAGGCCGACATGCAGGCCGAACTGGCCAAGTCGGCCGTCGGCGTCAACATCAAGGAAAATAACGCCCGCGCCCGCACGGCCGAGGCCGAGGGCGACGCGGCCTACATCGAAAAGACCGGCTTCGCGCAGGGCGCCAGCGTCAAGGCCATCGGCCTTGCCCGCGCCGAAGGCTACCGCGCCCAGGTCGAGGCTTTGGGCCAGACCTCCACAACGCTCGTCAACGTCATCACCTCGCTCTCCGAGGGCAAGGTGCAGTTCGTGCCCAACATTTTGGTTGCGGGCGGCGGTGGTTCCGGCGCGCTTGAAGGCTTGGCCGCGACGCTCATGCAGCATATCAGCAAGCTGGATGAGAAGAAGGATGTGGCGGCGGTGGTGGAGACACCCGAATCGAAGCAACGGTGACAGATCGTTTGCACAGTGTAAAATATAACCATTTACAATATTATCTTTGAAAGAAATATCATGGGCGATAATCACGAAGAACTCAAGAAGCTCATAGGTGTACAAAAGGCAGTTCTTTGGAACGCCTGTGATTACGCTCGGTCTTCTGCTGATGAATTCACCAAATCAGAGCAACAACCAGAGCGGCTGAAGTATGCGGTACTACACCTTTGGAGCGCCATACAACTCATCTTGAAGAGCCGTGTCATCGCCACACACTGGCAAGCTGTCGTTGTCCTTCGCAATAAGGAGAAGCCCCCCCCTTGCTTGGACACGTTCTCAAAGGGTCATTATAGAACGCTTTACTATGAACCCCTGATAGATTGCCTTGCAAGGATACTCGAGGATAGTACGGACCCAAATGACAGCGAATTGCTGTCTCTTCTTCATGATCACAAAGTTGATCTAGAAACGATGCAGGATTTAAGGAATAAGCTCGAACATTTCAAAGATGATGTCTGTCCGGAAAAATACGAGCCAATCCTCGCGACTGTATGGCAGTTCACCCTTCAGGCGACGACGACCGTCATTGAGTATATCGCTTCAAATGTTGCAGAAGGTGAAATTGGATACCATAATTCATGGTTGCGATTCCGTGATGACTGGGTAGAGACAAAGCTACGGATGATCGAAAGCAATCGGTTTTTTGATCATTACCTTGGCAACCTTCAGCCGCAAATAGATGCGTACCACAGGAGCGGAAGCATACTCATTAAGTGCCGGGAATGTGGAAAGTTTACGGTTCCCATAAACGGAAACTATGAAGCCTGTATTTCCTGCAGGCAACCTCATCCAGGAGAATACTTCTTTACCATCTGGTGGGAAGATGAAACTGGCTTGAGTCTTCCACAGAATGGCGTTCCCACTGGACATCCCTGGAATGCTGGAACCTGCCCTAAGTGTGAAAACAGAGGCTATTTCGTAATGACCGACGAAACCAAGAGCGTACCTGCGGGTGTATTTGCCCTCTGCTTTTGGTGTGGATATGCAGCGCGGTGACTTGCACAATCGAAAGAACGAATTGTACAGTGAGACACAAGAGGCTTTCTTTGGAAGCATCTCTTCTGGTACAGATCTAAGAGTGGAGGCTGATGATGGGCGCGAGAATTGTCGGTGAGGCTACCCCTTGCAAAAAAAACGTCAAGAGAAGTGGGTTAGACCTAATGCAGTGGGATTCAAGAAACACCGTATATTTGACTTCATTGAGGGCAATTGGTCTACAGGAGAGGGAGCCAATCAGGCTCGGAGACTACACCCATTCTCTTAGTCTCAGTAAAGACGATTCCGTTTCCCGGTGGAGAACAGAGTATTACAGTAGTTACAACGATATTGGGTCAAGGCAACGCTACGACTGGAAACAGGCGTTCTGTTCAGGATTTAACAGAGACCAAGCGGAAAGGTTAATGGATGACTTGGAACGAAAAGAGCAGGCGAAAGAGAAGAAGAAATTCATGGAGCGGCAGAGAGCGAATAGAGAGTATAGTAATCGATTTAGGCAGAGGGGGGATCCCGCATATAGGATGGGGATGTATGTGCCTGCTCCCCCCGAATTTGACAATAAGATATTCAAGAAGGACAAGTCCAAGTACAAACGTTGGCTTTACCGCCGCTACATCGTAGACATTGACGATGGTCTTGGCGCGGACGAAAAGGTAAAACTGTTGGTGCGGGAAGTTGTATGGAAACACGAGAAGAAGTTCAACAAACTCTCGCTACTTTCTGACGTTGACGTGAAGGTCTCTAAGGCAGATCGGCGCAAAGGCTTACCGGAGGATGTGAGGATGTTTGTCTGGCGACGCGACGAAGGCAAATGTGTTCAGTGTGGTTCGAAGGAAAACCTAGAGTTTGACCACATAATTCCTGTTTCCAAAGGGGGCAGTAACACTGCAAGAAACCTCCAGATTCTCTGCGAAAAATGCAACCGAAGCAAAGGCGCCAACATCTGAGCAACCTTCCGATGAGGGAGAATCCCCTCGTTCCCAAGTTGCACTTGGGAACGCACTTGTCCGCGAAGTTGCACTTCGCTTCCCCCGGCGAAGCTCAGTTTCAAAGAATAACCCCGTTCCCAAGCGCAACTTGAGAACGGGGCTGAAAAGCGGTCTCACTGTCTTGCCTGCCGTCATCCACCAGAGAGCTTCCGGTGGGCGGTCAGGCGCTGAATCTGCTGCTACTTCGCGGCGGCTTTCTTGGCTGCCGGCTTTTTCGCTGCTGCGGGCTTCTTCACGGCGGCCTTCTTCACCGCCGGCTTCTTCGCCGCGGCGGGCTTCGCGGCAGCGGCCTTCTTCACAGCAGGCTTCTTCGCGGCGGCCGGTTTCGCGGCAGCGGCCTTCTTCACGGCGGGTTTCTTCGCGGCGGCCGGTTTCTTGGCAACGGCCTTCTTGGGGGCCGGCTTCTCCGCGGCGACCACCTTCGCGGCCGGGGCCTTCACAACGGCCTTGTCAGCTTTGCACTTGCACGCCATCTCTCCATCCTCCATTGCTGTTCGGGCATATGGCCTATCCATACACCCTGGGAATCGGGGCTTCTATAAGGGCCTGAACACTAGACCATAGAGGAGACCCCATGCAGGTCCCTGGTCAGAGGGCGGGATTCAAATCGTCCTGCCACCATTCATATAGCAAAATGCGGCCTGTCTGTCAAGGAAAATTCTGGGCCTTTTCGCAATTTTCTCCCGGTCCCAGGGGATGCGTCGTGAAGAGAAACACTCAGAGGTTTATCCCGCCCGTTTGCGCCATGCGGCGCGGGTGCTATATATTTGCCGCCACTCAACAGTCTCTGGCCGCATCGCGTTTCTTTGGCGCGGTTTCGGAAAGAAGAAGGGTATCAACATGAACACATTTGGCCGTGGGTGGATGCTTACCGGACTCAGCGTCGTTGCCGTGACCGGTCTCGCGCTGACGGGGTGCAGTTATAAGATAGAGAACGCCGTGCCCGGGTATTCGGCGCCTTACCTGCTGGATTACACCTTCGCTCTGCGAGACAACTCCGACCATGCCGTTGTTGCCACACCGGCGTCCTTTGAATTGACCGCCAAGGAAAACGACAACACCATCAGTCCAAGTGAAACGGCTTTCTTGCTGGCGCCCGCCGCGAACAAGCAGTCCAAATGTTTTCTCGTGCTCGATTACACCAACAGCATGGCCGACCCGGTGCGCAACGGTGACTCAAACGGGGACGGCAAGTCGGACGCCGTCGATATGATGGAAACGTCGGCCAAGGAGTTCATCGACGGAATGACCTCCGATGCGCAGGTCGGCATCCTTGAATTTCACCGTGAAGACCCGGCCCATCCGCCCGCGGTGGTGGCCGATTTCACGACGAACAAGGAGTACCTGAAGTCGCGCATCGACGCCATCTGGGGTGAGTACGTGCAGGGTTTCCCCGCATCGTCGCGCTGCTGGGATGCGGTGTACGCCGCCGTCAACATGTTTCCCGGCGACCAGGGCGCCGATGAGGAGCGCTACCTGCTCTTTCTTTCCGACGGCGTGGATGAATCCAGCACGACCGCGACCCCCGACAGCATCATCACTGCGGCCAAAGACCGGGCCGTCAATGTGTACTGCATAGGCTTCGGCGATGAACTGGCGCCCGACACCCTTCAGCAAATCACCTCCAACACCGGCGGGGCCTATTACAAGGCAGGCAGCGTGGAGGAACTGGGCCAGCGCTTCGACGACATCTGGCAGGACTTGGGCGGGCGCTACACCTTCCGCTGGTCCACCCTGCGGCGCGACGGTGCGAGTTTCACCCCCTCCTTTGAAATCAAACTCAACGGGGTGTCGGGCTCTTATACGGGGCCGGACTACACGCCCACCGACCATGTGGGCGACGTGCTCCGCGGCGTCCTGCGCGTTCCCGAATACACGATTGTCGACGGGCACGCCTCCGTTTTCATCCGGGCCAGCTACGTGCCCCGCTATATCACCCGGCTCTCGTTGTACATCCAGTCCCCCTACACCTTTACCGCGGCACTTGTGGGTGCCGATGATGGCGGGCTGTGCCAGAGTTGGAGCGTTCCCGTGCTCACCCCCGACGCCAGCGGCGCCACCGTCGCCCTCCAAAGCCCGACCCCCACAAACATCTACACCGCCATCACCTATGGTGGCTTCGGCCCCATCCTGCGCCTCGACTTCGCCAATCTGCCCGAGAATCCGGGGCCGTTGGTCACCGCGGTCAGCGCCGACAACAGCCTCTACGCCAACGGCCAGTCTTTCGTGGTCGAGAGCCTTCCCTAGAACGATCTCTTGATAGCGGAACCCGTGAATAACGGACAAACGTCGGACGTCCCCGAAGACCTCTGTTACTGAAAAAAGAAGCGCCCGCCACGAGGGCGGGCGCAACAGACAGGAGGTTTCGGGGACTACGGGCAAGGCTGCCTGTTTGACTACGCGCTGATCTCCGGCAATTCCCAGCCCTTGCGGAAGTGGGGCTTTAGGAATTCAGTGGCAGCATCGCTGTTGCTGAAGCGCAGCTTGTCGCCGTCCCACTTCAGTTCTTCCTCGGGGAAGCGCCAGCAGACGGCGGCGAGCAGAATCCATTCGGCGTAGGGACCGGCGATGCTGAAGTTGGAGACGGCGGGCTTGCCGCCCTTGACGGCCTGGATCCAGTTCTCATAGTGCCCGTCGGTCACGCGCTCGATGACGGGCTTGGGCAGTTCGTAGTCTTTCATTTTGGCGGCGGGCAGCAGGCTGACTTCCTCGCCGCGGCCCTTGGTGCCGATGAAGCCCTTGGTGCCGACGAAGATCTCGTTCCAGTCCTTGCAGTCCTCGGCGGTCAAGCCCTCGGGCGGCTGGAACTTCGCCGCCGATGCGCCCTCGTACCAGTATACTTTGACCGGCGGCATTTTGCCCGCCGGGACGTGGGGGTTGGGCCGTTCGGGGAACTGCATGACGCAGGAGTAGCTGGGATAGGTGACGGGGTTCACGCCGGACACTTCCAGGCAGCGCACCGTGTCGGGCCGGCCGAGTTGGAGCGCCCAGTTGGCCGGGCCGAACTGGTGGATGCCCCAGTCGCCGACCATCTGGGAACCGTAATCGAGGAAACCGCGCCAGTTGATCGGGTGAATCTTGGAACTGTAGGGCTGCTCTTTGGTGTGCCCCATCCACAGGTCCCATTCCACCGTGGCCGGGATGTCCTCTTTCGGGGGCCATGCGGTGATGTCGCGGGCAAAGCCGCCGCCGCTCATGGAATGCACTTCCAGCACATCGCCGATGACGCCGCTCCAGATCATCTCGCAGGCGACGCGGGTCGCGTCGCAGGAGTAGCCCTGGTTGCCCATCTGCGTGGGCACCTTGTATTTCTTCTCCGCGTTGGTGATGAGCCGCGCCTCCCAGACGCTCTGGGTCAGCGGCTTCTGGCAGTGCACGGCCAGGCCGCGCTCCATGGCTGCCAGCGAGATGCTCGCGTGCATGTGGTCCGGCGTGGTCACCGTGATGGCGTCCAGGTTCTTGTATTCCTTGTCCAGCATCTCGCGAAAGTCGCGGTATTGTTTCGCGGCGGGAAAGCGCGGGACCATCTTGCCGAGCTGGTCGGCATCGATGTCGCAAAGCGCGTAAATGTTGTTCCCTTCCGACACGTTCTGCACGTCGTTGCCGCCCATCATGCCGCCCACGCCGACGCAGCCGATGTTCAGCTTCTCGCTCGGTGGCACGCCCCCCTCCCGCGCCAGCACGTGGGACGGGACGATGCTGAACAGGGAGGCGGCCGCGCTGGTGGCCAGGAAATCACGCCTTGAGATCTTGCTCATGAGAATAATCGCCTTATGCGTTGGTTGCGGACAGTGCGGCAAGTGTCGCAAAGGTGCGCGGGACTTTTCAAACGCGATTAAGCAGATTTATCAATTCTCATCCTCCATTTCGAGGAGGGCGCAACCCCGGGCGGCGCCCTCGTTGTGAAGATGGCCCGAAATCTGGGCGAAATGGGCAAGTTGGCCCGTCGGGGTTGTCTAACAGGCGGTGTGTTCATAGTAGCACTACGACTTGAATTCAAGCGTTCGACTGTCTCACTATCATTGACAGCGAATAATCGGGAGTATCACGACAGCAGTTTGGACAAGGCAGGCAGGTTCTCACGTCGCTCCCGAGATTTGGCCAAGTATGGGTGTTTTTTCGCACGAGTCTTTTTTCTGACCGAATAGGTGCATCATTGCATCATTGAAAGGGCCAACGAATGGTTAATTCCTTCTACCTGGGTCTTGCAGGTGCCGTCATTCTTGTGGTTGTGGGGGTTGTCCTTGTGGTGGTTGGCCGCAGGCGGCGCGAACTCAGGGCGCAGATTGTGCAAACACCTGTCGTGCCGATCGCGCAACTGGGCACAGGCCAATATGCGGCGCTATGCGGTGTGGCCGCGGCGACGGATGTGGCACTGACGGCGCCGTTTGCCAATATTCCCTGCGTGTGCTACAGCTACAGTGTTGAGGAGCGCGTTCGCGAAGTGAAAGAGGGGCGCGAATCCGACAGTTGGCGAACGGTCGACCAGGGGAGCGAACGCACCGCGTTCACTGTCACGGACGCGACCGGCAGCGCCAGAATCAACGTGACTGGCGCCAAGCTGGACATGATTCTTGTAAAGTCGGGTTACCTCCCCCAATGGGCGCCATCGGCGGGCGGTATCATGGGCCACGTATCGGAATTGCTGACCGATATCGCTATGCTCTCCGGAGAGATGGCGAATGTGAAGGTCAGTGTCTCCGCGATTCCCCTGAACAGCGAGGTCTACATTCTTGGCGAGGTACACTCCGACCAAGCCGGTCAGCCGGTGGTTGCTGTGGCGAACAAGACGCTTTTTGTAAGCGCGCGTTCCAAGGAACAGGTCGTGCGCAGCATGGGAATTTCCTCACTGATCTTCCTTGCGCTCGGTCCCATCGCCGCCGCAGCCGGCTTTGTTTTGGGCTGGTATGCGCTGACAGGACGGCTGGCCGGGCATCATTAAGAGGTCGGCACAAGGACAGTGGGAGTGTTCCTGTGGCGTGCTCCGTCGTCCCAATGACGACTTGCGGGGGGGCTCTACGCCGGGCCGAAGTGGTCGAAGCCGCGCTGACCCGGTTCCTGACCGTCGAGGCGGATGCCCTGCCAGCCAGAACCGACCTCGCCGACCACGGTGAGGGGACGGCCGAATTCGGCGGCAAAGTCGCGGCAGATTTGGCTGGCCTGCTTCGGGTCGAGGGCGATGGCGAGTTCGTAGTCCTCTCCGCCGGAAAGGGCAAAACATTCCAGCGGTTCGCAGAGGATGCTGTCGAAGCCGTTGAGCGCCGGGGCGAGGGGCACGAGGTCGGAATCGACGTTGATGCCCACTTTGCTGCGCTCGGCGATATGGCCGAGGTCCTGAAGCAGTCCGTCGCTCAGGTCGATCATGGCATGCACATCGGGATGGCCCAGCAGCCACCGGCCCTCGGCAAGGCGCGGCACAGGCCGCAGAAAGGCCTGAAGCAACAGCGGCGCGTCGATGCCGCGCTGGAGCACGAGCAGTCCCGCGGCGGCTTGGCCGGGAAATCCGGTGACGGCGACCACATCGCCGGGCCGCGCCCCGGCGCGGGTGAGGTAGCGCCCGTCCACTGCCTCACCCAGGACCGAGATGTCGATGCCTATGACGGACTTGGAGCCGGTCATGTCGCCGCCGACGAGGGCCGCGCCGCAGGACTCCACCATGTCGGCAATGCCCCCGCAGATTTCCTCGACCAGGGTGCTGTCGGACTCGGCGGGGCAGGCGACTGCGGAGAGCACGTAGCGCACGTCACCGCCCATGGCGGCAATATCGCTGATGGCACCCGCCGCGGCTTTCCAGCCAATGTCGTGCGGTGATGCCCAGTCGCGGCGGAAGTGGATGCCCTCGATGGAGGCGTCGCAGGTGGCCAGCAGCAGCGCATTGCCGAAACGCAGCACGGCGCAGTCATCGCCAATCCCCTCGACGACGCCGGGGGTGCGCTTTAGCGCGCCCGTAATGCGTTCAATCAGTCCGAATTCGCCGATCTCGCGCAGGTTGGCCATGCTCATCCCTCCAGTTCGCGCCATGCCTCGGGCAGCGCGTCGATGATGTCTCCCGCAACCATGGCTCTTGACGTCATGCGGCGGGCGGCGATGTCTCCCGCAAGACCGTGGGCGTACACGCCGAGGCGCGCCGCGTCAAAGGCCTCCGCGCCCTGGGCCAGCAGCGATGCGATGATGCCCGTGAGCACGTCGCCCGAGCCGCCCGTGGCGAGTCCGGAATTGCCCGAGGGACAGCGGACGGCGCGGCCGTCGGGCGCGGCCACGAGGGTGCCGTGCCCCTTGAGCACCATGACCACGTTCCACTCCGCGGCGGCGGCAACTGCGATTTCCGCACGCGCCTGGTTGATGTCCGCAGCGGACTTTCCCGTGAGCCGGGCCATTTCGCCCGGGTGGGGGGTGAACACGCGCGGCCCGGCGGGGCTGTCCCCGCCGAAGCCCTCGAAGGTGCCTTCAATGGACAGCGCGTTGAGCCCGTCGGCGTCCACCACCATCGGGGCGGGGCATTCCGACGCCATGTCGCGGGCAAACTGGGCCGTTTCCGGATAGAGCGACAGGCCCGGCCCGAGCGCCACGGCGCTCTTTCCCCGCGCAAAGGCCAGGGCGTGGGCCAGTCCGGCGTGGGCGAAACTTTCCGCGTCGGTGGCGGGCAGCGGCAGTGTCATGGTCTCGCGCAACGAGACGGCGAAAATGTCGGCGAGCGGCCGGGGCACGCCCAGCGTGACCAGCCCCACGCCGGAGCGGTAGGCCGCCTCGCACACGAAGCGCGCCGCGCCGGTGAAACCGCGCGAGCCCGCCAGCACAAAGAGGTGGCCAAAGGTGCCCTTGTGCCCGTCGGCGGGACGTGGCGGCAGCAGCGCCGCAATCTCGACAGGATTCATATCTTCCAGCATGACGGCTCCGTTCTAGAAGTAGAGCACCGTTGACACGTACAAAGCGTGCTGGTCCACATCGGCAGAGGTGCGGTACATGCCAAAACTGTCCTGCCGGACATGGTTGCCCCAACGGTACACATAGGCCAGGTCCAGGTTGACCCGGTCCTTGATGAGGACGCCCGCGCCGAGCGACACACCGAAGTAGTCGTCGGGCCTGCCGTCGCCGCGGCTCAGGCCGAAGGGGGTGCTCGGACGGTGGCTGGCCGGTTCGGGATCATAGAACAGGCCCGCCCGCAGGCTGGGCAGATAGTCCTGCTTCGGCTTGGCCGCGTTCACGAACACGTACTCGGCGCCCATGCGCACCGTCCAGGTGGCGTCGATGGGATTGTCGCCGTTTGGCAGACCAGTGACGCCCGAAATGACCTGGCGGCGCATGCTCCGGTTGTGCGGGTCGCGGATGACGAAGTCGTTCCAGTCGCGGCGCGTCACGTCCAGCGAGAGGGTCAGCTTGTCGTCTGCAAAGCGGTAGGCCGCACCCGCGCCGATGGCGTCGGGAAAGGTGATTTCCTGCGGACGGCGGGCGGTGGTCATGCCGAAGCCGGCGGCGCTGACGGTGGTGCGCACGGTCTGTGTGTACTCGGCGTCGGCGCACAGGCGGGTGTGATACACCATGCCGAGGCTGAGCCGGTCGTTGGGTTTGTAGAGCGTGCCAAGGGTGAAGTTCACCCCCTGAAAATCGCGGTACTTCTCCTCCATCTGAAAATGCACCCACGAGGAGGGAAGCGTCGCGCCGTTGATCATGAAGCGCCGCCGCTCGTCGGTGGTGATGGTCCATTCATTGTCCGGCAGCAGCGCGTGCTGGTAGAAATTGGCCACCACGCCCAGGGACCACTGGTCGGTGATTTCAAAACCGAAGGCGGGCGAAAGCGCGGCCAGTTGGCCGCGCTGTTTGTAGTCGATGTTGCTGAAGAGACTGGCGATGTTTCCGCCTGCAAGGGCGGTGCCGCTGCCGTAGTTCAGGCGCAGGTTTCGGTCGAAATCATACTTGCGCTGGTAGTTGAGGCTGAGCACAAAATTGCGCCCGGCCAGGGTCCACGGCACGGGCCATACGGCGCTCATGTAATTGATACCGTTGAGCGAGACGCTCTGCCCGCCGTCCAGTTCGGGATGGGCCAGGGACCGGAAATCCTCGCTGTGCCAGGCAAAGTCGTAGACGAGGGAGAATTCGGGGCGTTCAAGCTGGGTCAGTCCGCCGGGGTTCCACGATGCGGCGGTGGCGTCGTCCGCCACGGCGACGAAGGCGCCGCCCATGCCTATGGCACGCGCGCCGCTGCCCACGACGTTGGGCGACGACGTGATGTTGACCGACTGCCCCCACGCGGCCGACGCCGCGACGAGGAGCAGCGCGGCCAGGCTACATGGTAACGGCCGGCATGCCCTTTTCAATGGCAACGCCCTCCTGCTTTGTCTCCACGGTCTTGGCGCGGGTGCCCGTGTCGCCCGCGCTTTCGACGCGCGCGCGGCCCACCGGCACAAATTCGGCCGGGGCGAGCACCTCGCCCGTTTTCTCACCCAGCCACGGCGGCGACTCGGTCACCACGAGCAGATAGGCGCCGGGGCGCACCCCGTCCTCGCGGGTCCAGTTGAGCAGCAGTTCGGAGGCCCCAGCCGCGCCGCGCACCGCCGTCACCTCGCCCGATAGCCGGGGATAGGCCTGCGTGAGCTGCGCCGCAAGCGATGCGCAGCACTGGTCCACCGCCGCGGCGTCGCCGCGGTCCGGCGCGAAGGCGTCGATGACGGTCACGATTTCGGAGCTTTCCGTGCTGATGACGCGGACCTTGACCTCCACGCCCTTGTCATCGCGGGGAAAAACCTCGCCCACGAGAAAGATCTGCGCGTTGGTCAGCCGGCCGAGCGCGATGGCCTGGTCGGGGTCGGCCAGCGCGGCGGCAAGTTGCTGCTCGGTGAGCACGGCCTGAAGATTGGCGCGGTCCAGCAGGCGGAAACGTCCGCCCGCGGCCAGCCGCGACTCCGTTTCGGCGCGCAGCCGCGCCACCAGGGCATCGTCCAGTCCCGCGCCCGAAAAGGCCAGCACGGCCACGGGCATGCGCGACTCGGGCGCGTCGAGCCGCACCGGGCGCACCTCCACGTCGACCGCCTTGTCGATCGCATGGCCGGCACCGTCCTCGGCATGCACGGCCACGGCCACACGGCCCACGCCGTCCTTCAGCGTGGACTCGTCGATGGGGATGCGGCGGTTGAAGCTTTCCCTGGGCGCGCCGGTCAAGGGGTCAAAGGGCTCGCCGTTGATTTGCAGCGACTTCACCGGGCTGGCCGAGACCACCTCGCCGGAAACGGTAAGCGTGCGGCTGTGCCGGTAGGGCTTGTCGGTCTGGGGCGATTTGAGCCGGATTTCACCGCCTGCGGCGGGGGCGGGCGGCGCGTCCTGTGCGAGCATCTGAAGGGCCGACGCGCCATCGTCGGCGGAGGCAAACACCAGCGCCTGCCCGTCGCGGTGCTGGCGGTTGAGCCACAGCTTTGCCTCGCGCGAGGCCGGGTCGCCCTGGAACACCTTGATGGCGGTGCGCGTCTCGTTGCCGGCCGTGTCGCGCGCGGCCACGACGAAAAGGTTCTCGCCCTTGGCCAGCGGCAGTTTCGTGTTGAACTCCAGGCGCGGCACGCCGGGCGACTCGGCCAGGATGCGCTTGTCGCAGTCCACCCGCGTGACACCGTTCTTGTCGGCCGAGGCCCCTTCGAGCATGATCATGTTGTCCGGCGTGACCGTCGGCTCGATGGGGGTGAAGATGCCGAGCGTGGGGCCCGTGAGATCCACCGTGACCTCCACCTTGGTGGTGGTTTCCTTGCCTGCGAGGTTCTTTGCCGTCAGGGTGACGGTGTTCTTTCCCTCGGTCAGTGCCACCTTCTCCTTCGCCTTCACTTCGGGCCTGCTTCCCCGCTGGGGAAGCACCCGGTTGTTGACGCGCACTTCCGCCACGCCCACCGCGTCCCTCGCGCTCAGTTCAAGCGGCAGGTCGCGTTCGGCGATAATGTGTTCGGCCGGGGCAACGATGCCCGGTGCGGCATCGTCTTTCAGCGTGCCCTGCGCAATGCGCGCCTTCTTCACCTCGTCGAGATAGAAATGGGCGCGGTCCGTGTCCACCGCCGCGAGCGAGGCGTTCAGCAGTTGTTCCGCCTCGTCGAGTTTGCCCCCATGAAAACAGCACACCCCCAGTTCGCGGCTGGGAAAGTACTCCACAAAATGCAGGCCGTAGGTGCGCGCGCGCCAGGTGTCGGTGGAACGGCCGTGCAGCGCCTGCCGAAAATCGGCCTCGGCCTGGGCGTACAGGTTGCCGGAAAGGTAGGAAGATCCGCGTTCGTAGTAGTTCCACCAGCGGCCGTGGAAAATACCCTTCGTCACCCCGAATTGGGCACCGTCGCGCGGGCGGAGCGACGCCTCATCAGAGACGCAACCCGCCAAAGCGAGGACGCCGAGAAGAAATCCTGCCGTTGCCCGTCTGCCCATGCCGCACCGTCCCTTGTTCAGGCCTTCCCTAAATATATCATCTGGCTGGATTTTTGTAAACCAAAGACCCCGGGGCAACCTCTCCGACGTCCTATCCCTCCAGCAATTTCAACACCTGTTGGAAGGGCAGCAGCGCGGCGGCCAGCGGGTCGGTTTTGGGCGCGGACAGTTCCGGCAGGGTGGTGACCCCGTGCAGACGGAGCGTAAGGGCGTCGGCGATGGCCTGGGCCTGGCTCTCGGCCAAAAGTGGGTCGGCCTCGTCGCGGGCCAGCGCGTCGAGCGCGCTCCATGCCTGGTCGAGCGCGCCGAGCACGCGCGGCCAGTTGACCCATTCGGGCGCTGCCCCCTTGTCGAGCAGGGTCTTGGCCAGTTCGCGGGTTTCCAGGCGGCAGAGCCGCTCGCGTTTGCCCTTGATGGCGCGGATAAAGCCGGAAAGGGCCATGTCGTCCAGGGCGTCATGGATGGTTTTCTGGGCGTAATGGGTTTCGGTCGCGATGCGGCGCGGATAGCCGAAGGGATGGGTCATGAGGAACAGGAGAATCTCACAACGCGCATTTACGCCGAGCAGGGCGCGCAAGCGGGTAAGCGCCACTCCTTTGCCGGCGGTGCGGAAACCGGAATGGCCGCGCAGCAGCGCGGGACCGCGCAGCAGCCCTGCATGGAGAAAGTCGGGGTCCGGTTCGGTCAGCACCGGCAGTGGACGGCCGTCACGGCCCAGAAAGAGCGGCACCGGCTCGGCTGTGGACGCTTTGGGGGAGGATAGGCTTTCCCAGCGGCGCTGCTTGGTGCGTTTGGCCAGAAAGCGCGCCACGCCGGACAGCACCGCCGCGCCCGTGCAGGGTTCTTGGCCGATCATCGTGCGTAGGCGCTGCACATTGACAAATCGCTCGTACTTTACCAGCCAGTCCAGCGCCTCGTCGAAGAGCCGCGCATCGTAGCGCCCGCAGGCGCATAGCAGCATGAGGGCCGCTTCGGGATCGGCATAGTGGCGGTGCGACTGGCCGCCATAGCCGGCCACGCCCAGCGCTGACCATTGACGCCAGAGAAAACCCAGCATGCCGTCGAGGACGGTGCCGTTATAGTCTTTCAGCGATGTTGCCATAACCGAGATACCCCAGCAGGCCGGACAGCGATTGTACAAAGACGGGATCAGGCTTTCGCGCAACGGCCCAACGGGCCGCCTGTTCAAGTTCATCGACGTTGGGCGCCAGTGCAAGCAGGTCATCGAGATGGCGGCCGCCCGCGTTGACTGCGGCCAGCAGCTTAAAGTGAATCTGGTCGAGCCGCCCGACAAAAAACACCCGCAAATGACTGCCATACTCGCGGCAAATCATGCGGTGCTCAATGCCCTCGGGCAGGCCCTGCTGAAACAGGCCATTGTCCCGCGCGCTGGGCTCATTGTTGAGCCAGTTCTCCGGCAAACCCAGCGTTTTCGCAGCACGATCGGCCGCCTCAATCAGGTTGTCCGGCAGGGGAACGGGCGCCACAAGCTCCCTGTCCGCATTCATAAAGGCCAGTATGTCAACGTCTTGGGTGGTCCTGGTCTGAAGTCCCCGGACCAGCAGGGCCGCACCGCCGCACACGACAAGGTCCATGGGTACGGCCTGCTGCAAACGCAGATGGCCGCCCAGCAATCGTAACGCCTTTTCGAGTTCTTCAGAGCCGATATTCATGCCTTTATCCACTTGGACTGAGTGGTTAAAGTATACTGAACTACGGGGTAAAGGTCAATAAGATTTATGGTGCGGGGTATGAACGCGCCATGAATTGGGAGGAATCGTTTACGAAAAGAGCGTGATCTCAGTGTGCGACCACCCCACCCCGCAGGGGCCAGGGGGCAAGTTGCAGGCCGATTTGCATCTTTTCGGACACTTTTCCATTTCGGAAGGAAATCAGCACGCGGGACATGGGCTGGTCCCCGGGCCAACTGTAGTCCACCATGTCCGCGTTGGGAACGGCCCCGGCGGCACCGCCCTGGTGGGTGCTGGTGTTCATGCCGTAGGTGCCGAAAATGGTCGCAACGGCCGCCAGCGTCATGCCTGTTTGCACCTGCCGAAACTGCTCGAAGGTCACCCCCGGATTCATCTGCACGGTTCCAATCTGCGAGGAATTAAAGGTCTGCCGCACGCCAATCCGAATGCCCGAGACGACCCTCGCCGCCACATAGAGCACCACGAGCATGACCACCACACCGGCAACTGTCCGAAGCACTACCCCGAACATGGATTCCCCTTTCTTCTGTTCGAGCAACCGGTATTGACTATACACCGGGAATGCCCCAACCGCAATCCCCCAAGATGATGCGGGAATCATCGCGTTCATGGCGGCAGAGGGATTCGGGAATTGACGGAATCAGGCCTTCCCGTGTCGGACAGCATGCAGAAAAAGCCCTATTTGTTGGTCTTTTTATCTTCCGGACCATTGGGAAACATGCAGCATGGGAGGGAGGTCACCCGTTCGCAGGTGTCGACGGGGCAGGTGCAGGGCGGGGGACAGGCCGCCGACTCGCCGATTTCCTGGTTCATTTCGAGCGCCGGTTCGGCGGCGGTTTCCATGCCGACGCGCCGTGCGGGCACGCCCGCCACGGTGACGTGGGGCGGCACGGACTTGAGCACCACGGCGCCCGCGGCCACCTTGGCGCCCTCGCCAATCTCGATATTGCCCAGAATCTTGGCGCCTGCGGCGATGAGCACGCCGTGGCGCACCTTGGGGTGGCGGTCGCCCCATTCCTTGCCGGTGCCGCCCAGGGTCACGGCGTGCAGCATGGACACATTATCCTCCACCACGGCTGTTTCACCGATCACCACTCCGGTGGCATGGTCGATGAACACGCCGCGCCCGATCTGGGCCGCCGGGTGGATGTCCACGGCAAAACGTTCGGAGATGCGGCTTTGCAGGAAGAGCGCCAGATGGATGCGGTCCTGGGTCCAGTAATGGTGGGCGATGCGGTAGGCCTGGAGCGACAGGTAGCCCTTGAAGTACAGCAGGGGCTGGGAATACATGCGGCAGGCGGGGTCGCGCTGGCGCACGGCCTCAATGTCCGCCCGGGCGCAGGCCCCCAACTCGGCGTCGACCTGGTGGGCCTCCTCCATCAGGTCGCGCAGGGACAGCGCCGGCAGTGTGACACTTTCCAGTTTGTGCGCCAGGACGAAACAGAGGGCGTCTTCGAGCGTTTTGTGGCTCAGGATGGAGGAATGGAGGAAACTCGAAAGCATCGGTTCGCGCCAGACACCTTCGGCCGCCTCGCTTCGAATCGTCTCCCAAATGATGTCCCGGGAAATCTCGTTTGCCATGAAAGGAATGCTCCCATTCCGGCAGGAAAAACACTGACCAACCACGTTCCCAAACGCCGGAATCCATATAGGATACCACGGGGAACAAGCGTTGGGGAAAAAAGGGTCTTGGGTCTGGGGTCCAGGGTCTGGTGAGCGACAGGGCTGAATTTACTTTTCTTACTAGACCCCAGACCCAAGACCCCAAGGATGCGACATTTCATTCCAAAATGGTACTATGGGGGCATGAACCTGCCAAATCAACTCACAATGGCCCGATGTGTGCTCGCGCTGTTCTTCGTGGTGTTCATGTCTTTTGACCACACGGGATCCTATGCGCTGGCCTATGTACTGTTTGCGGCGGCGGCAATCACCGACTATTACGACGGCAAGATTGCCCGCGAGCGCAACCTCATCAGCAACTTCGGCAAACTCATGGACCCCGTTGCCGACAAGGTGCTGATGGTGGCGGCGTTTGTGATGATGATGCGCATGCAGGAGCTGCACCTGCCCGGCTGGACCGTGGTGGCAATTCTGGGTCGGGAGTTTCTGATTACGGGTGCGCGGTCGCTGGCCGCAGCAGAGGGACTGGTGCTTCCCGCCAACGCTTACGGCAAGGCGAAGACGGTCATCCAGATGGTCTTTGTGTTTGTGTTTCTGGCACTGGCCATTCTCAACCGCCTCTTTTTTGGCGCTGAGCATCTTGGCTGGCTGCGGTTCTGCTCGATGTGCGGTATTATCGCCGTCGCGGTGTACACGGTCTGGTCGGGAGCTCAGTTTGGCTGGGCGAACTGGAAGGCGCTCAAGCTGAGCGAGTCCGCCTGAGTACCTTAAATGCAGGACAGCCGCCCCCGGCTGTCGAATTGTGGCTAAGCTTCCGGGAGTGACAGATGAGGGTGCCTGACCCACATTTTGTGCCCTGGACTTTTAATGAAAACACGAGGTAGTTTCCGATGAAGTGCGAAGGCCCCTCGCGGGCCATTATTGACCTTGACGCCTATGCCCACAACATGGGTGTTATCCGTAATTTTGCCGGCCCGAAGCGCGGCGTCATCGCCGTCATCAAGGCGGACGCCTATGGTCACGGTGCCGTGCCCCTGAGCCGCGCGGCCCTGCGCGGCGGCGCGATCCTGCTGGGGGTGGCCACGGTGCATGAGGCGGTGGTCCTGCGCCAGGCAGGCATCGACGCCCCCATACTGGTCATGGTGAACCCCCACGAGGACGAACTGGGCCTGATTGTCGAACACCGGCTGACGCTGATGGTCTCCGACATTGAAACGGCGCAACGGCTGGGCGAACTGGCGCGCGAGGCCGGACGGATAAGCACGATCCACTGCAAGGTGGACACAGGCATGGGCCGCCAGGGTTTTCCCGTAGACGAGGCGCCCGAGGCGCTCCAGGCCATTTCGCGCATCACCCACATCGACATTGAGGGAATCGCCACGCATTTCCCCTCGGCGGACAGGCCCGACGACCCCTTCACGCTCAGCCAGATCAAGTCGTTCCGCCAGGTGGTCCGACGGATCGAAAAACTCGGCGTCCCCTTCGAGTTTGCCCACGCGGCCAACAGCGCCGCCATCATCAACTATGCCGACAGCCTTTTCGACGCCGTGCGGCCCGGACTGATCAGCTACGGCCTGTGGCCCATGCCCGAGAGTTCCGAACGTTCCCCGCTGCGCCGCGTACTGCGCTGGGAAACCCACGTGGTGCAGGTGCGCGACCTGCCCGACGGGGCCACCATCGGCTACAACCGCACCTTTACGGCCAACGGGCCCATCCGCACCGCCGTGCTGCCCGTCGGCTATGCCGACGGCTACCGCCGCCATCTGTCCAACAACGCCGATGTGCTCATCCGCGGCAGGCGCTGTCCCGTGCGCGGAATCATCAGCATGGACCAGACCGTTGTGGACGTGAGCGCGCTGCCTGAAGTGCGCTGCGGCGACACGGCCGTGCTGATCGGGTCCGACGGCGACGAGACCGTCACCGCCGAAGAACTGGCGCGCCGCGCGGGCACCATTTCCTACGACATCCTCACCGGCATCGGAAAGCGGGTTGTCCGCGAGTACACCGGCGGGGAGGCGGGATAGGCCGCGCCATGGCCGAACACTACCTGGTCGACGGGTACAACGTGGTCCACCACTCCTCGGTGCTGCGCCCGCTGGCGATGAAGAATTTTGAGGCGGCCCGCGAGGCCTTTGTGGAGAAGCTGGTCGGGTTCTGCCTCGCCACGCGCAACCGCGTCACCGTCGTCTTTGACGGGCGCGACGAATATGCGCGCATCCACGACAGCCAAAGCGCCCGCGGCGTGCCCGGACTGGAGATCGTCTACTCGCCCGGCCATCTTTCCGCCGACGCGGTTATCGAGCGCACGGTCTACAACACGCCCAAGCGCCTGGAGTGCATCGTCGTCAGCAACGACAACAGCCTGCGCAACCTCTGCCGCGGTCTTGGCTCGCTGTCCATGGACGCCGACCACTTCATCAAGACCGTCCGCGACCATCAGGGCCAGTTGCGCGAGGGGCTTTCCCTTCACAGCCGCAACGCCGCCCAGCCCAACTTCCTAGAAGACCGCCTCGACGCATCCACCATGGAAGGCCTCAAGGCGCTGCGCGATTCGCTCGACAAGAAGAAGAAAGGTTAGGGTCGCAAGTAAGACCGACTCATTGTGGCACGGGCGTTCCATACCTTCTTGGGACTGTCTATACACGCTAGGACCATGGGCAGGATGCCCATGCCACAAAGCAGTCCAAAGGACTACAGCAGCCGTTCCAATTCCTCATTCGGAATATCCAGCGGGCGGATGTAGCGAATTTCGCCGGCCTTCATGTCGTAGATTTCCATCATCGGACCATCGGGCAGACCCGCTTCCGTGATGTGACGGCCCAGCTTTGGATAGACCCGCATGGCGCCGACCATGATCGACATGCGTCCGCGGAATGGAAAGCGCGCCACCACCGCACGGCCGCCCGGCAGTTGGGCGATGCGGAAGGGAAGCGTCTTTCCCGCAAATTCCTGTGCCCTGTCCGCCGGGATGATACAGCCGCCCAGACTGCGGAGCTGGTTCTTGGCCACCTTGCGCGGGTTGTCGTAATACAGGCCGAAGCCAAGGTCAGCATCGGTGCCGCCGGTTTCGTGCCATGCGCGGCACACGCTGTCGCAGACGGGGCCGATCAACTGGTAGGGGCCGGAATGGGTGTTGTAGGCAATCCACATCGGCTCAATGGTCACCGTTTCCGGTTTGACCGGGGCAAAGGCGCCAAAGCGCCGCGCGAAGTAGTAGAGCCCGGCGATGTCCCCCGAAATCACCCCAATCACAACGACAATGATTACCACACTCGTGGACATGGGCCACCTCCTGTGTCGAAACGCACACGTGCGTTTCTTTCAAGAAAATACCCCATCATCGGCATGAACCGCAAAGAGAGGCGTTGCAATCGCATCAAAACTTCGGTGCGCCTGGACGCAGGCTGTTGGGGTCGATGGGGTGTGCGGCGCGGAAGAAGTGCAAATACGTGCATTTTATATATGATGTCAAATTTATGTCTGTTATTAGTCCCCCTTTGAAGGGGGCAGCCGCGAAGCGGCGGGGGGATGTGGAGCCCGAAGCAAGACCAACATCCCCCTAAATCCCCTTTCGAAGGGGGACTTAAGACAATATCATGCTAGAGGTTATGAACGTTTCCTGGGTTTGGAATAATGTCCGTTTTGACGCGATAACCCTGCAAAAAGGAGCCCGGTCGATTCGGCTCACCCGCCGCGCCGGTGGGCCTTGAAGAAGTTCCATATGACCCGCGTGGCGTCGGGTTCGGGAGCCGTCGGGCCGACGATGAAGCTGGGATACCAGTTCTTGTGTCCCGCCCAGGTGTGTCCGCCGCCGCCTATCTCGTAGAACAGCACCTCCCGCGCCGGGTCGCAGGACCAGGTCCATTTCTTGACGTGGAATTCATCCCCCGAAGCGGCATCTGGCACTATCTCGGCCGTGGGCGTGTCACCGCACCCGTTCCGTTTTGCCCAGAAGGCCGCGTTTTCCTGTGCCGACAGGAAATGAACGTTCCGCCCCGGTCCGGCATTGGTGTCGCCGCCGTTGAAGGGGATGACCGGGTCCTTCGTGCCGTGCAGGAAGAGCACGGGTATGGGTGGTTGGACGGGCCAGTTCGCCGCCCAGTCCGTGGTCATGCTGCCCATGACCGGGGCGATGGCCGCGAGGCGGTCGCTCATGCAGGCGAAATATTGCGTCATCATGCCTCCGGCTGACGCGCCGGTGGCATAGATACGGTCGGGGTCAATCTTGCAGCGCGCGGAGACACTGTCTATCAGCGCGTTCAGGAAAGCGACATCGTCCGGGCTCTTGTTGCCCCAGACGTTCCACACGCGCCACTGCCCCTGCGGATAAACCACCACGAAGCCCTCGCTGTCGGCCAGCGCGTCGAAACCGGTCACGGTCTGCATGCCCTTGTCCGTGTCGCTGAACTGGTGCAGCGCCAGTACAAGCGGCACGGCGCCCTTGTCCGCAATGTTTGCGGGAACGTGCATCCGGTAGTGCCGTGTCACGCCGTTCACCTGGATGGATTCATCCAGACGAATGCATCCCGCCGTCACCGACACCGCCGCCGCCAGCACGGCCAACCCGGCCAGCGTGCCCAATCCCGCCCAACGCAAAGATTTTTTCATGGATTTTCTCCTGTCGCAACAACCCCGCGCCCCGCTTCGGCATTCCATCGGCGTCCCGACAAGAACCCTCCTGCCTTTGTGATGACAAAGATACGCCAAGCCATGCTACAGTGTCGCCTTCAGGAGCATGATCATGGCAGGCAATGACCTTCCCATACTATCCGATTTGGAGCGCACCGTGCTGCGCGACCTTGCACTGCGCGTGGCGGAACAGGCCGCAAGGCCCGTCGAGGACGAAAAGCGCCGCGAGTGGTACCGTCACAACGCGCTGCAACCGGGCCGCCCGCTGGTCTTTTGCGACCCCGAGAACGGTTGGCACGAAATCTTTCCCCCCGAATCCCTGCAATGCAACTCCGAGTTGGCGCGGCAGTGGGAGTTTGAACTGCGCATTAAGGATTTCTATGGCGCGCGCATGCGCGATGACCGGGTGATTGATGCCCGCTTCACGCTGCGGCCCGTGGCGCAGGAGACGGGCTGGGGACTTCAGACGCCGATCATCGGCAGGGGAGAGGGCAAGGCCTTCACCTGGGACCCGCCGCTCAAAGACCTGAACGACCTCTCGGGTTTGCGCGTCCCTGCTGCGACGGTGGATGGGGAGGCCACTGACCGGTTGAAGGCCTTTGCCGAGGAGCTGTTTGACGATGTCTTGTCGGTGGACGTCAAAGGGGTGTGGTGGTGATCGCTGGGCATGACCCAGCGACTGGTATACCTGCGGGGGCTGGAGCAGATGATGTTCGACATGCTGGAGAACCCGGAGGGGTTTCACCGGCTGATGGCCTTCATGCGCGACGCGCAACTGGCGCGGCTAGACCAACTGGAGGCGGACGGCCTGCTCTGCCTGAACAACGGCAACGACTACGTGGGGTCGGGCGGATTCGGTTTTACCGATGAACTGCCAGCGACCGGTCACCACGGGCTGGTGCGCACACGGGACATGTGGGGCTTCTGCGAGAGCCAGGAGACGCTGGGCGTTGCCCCGGAGATGTTCGAGGAATTCGTGTTCCAGTACCAGTTGCCCATCCTGGAGCGCTTCGGGCTCAACTGCTATGGCTGCTGCGAGCCGCTCGACGGGCGCTGGGCAGTGGTGAAGAAGACGCCGCGTCTGCGGCGGGTGTCCGTGTCGGCCTGGGCCGCGCCGGAGCGGATGGCCGAATATCTGGGCAACCGGTTCATCTTCTCGGCCAAGCCGAACCCGGCCCATCTGGCTGTGCCGGTGTTTGACGAGGCACCGGTTCGCCGCGACCTGCGCAGGATTGTTGAGGCGGCGAGGGGTTGTCCGCTGGAACTCATCATGAAAGACAACCAAACGATTGCGAAGGACCCGGCGCGGGTATGCCGCTGGGTGGAGATTGCCCGCGAGGAAATGGAACGGGTGGCGGGGTGAGGCCGGGCCGGGCTTAGTGGAGCGTGGGATTTACTGGGAGCGCCGGCATCCCTGCCGGCTCTTGGGCCAAAACGATGACCCAGTTTAGTGGAGTGTGGGACCGAAGCCTTCGAAGGTGTTGTACATCGCGTTCTGGGCCTCCACGTTGCGCATGGTCCCGAACACCGACGACAGCAGATAATCCAGCGCGTCCATGTCGACTTCCCCGTCGTACTGGAGCAGGCGCTCGATAATCATCTCCCGCTCCATGGGGTCGAGCAGGTCATTCAATTCCAGCCGCGTGAGGGCACTGCGCGCATCTGAGGACAGCCGGGCGTGCTCGTACAGTGCGAACTGCCGCAACCCGCGCGGACGCGCCTCCTCCACGGAATCGGGCATGGTGAGCCGCATCGCGACCAGTTTAAGGGCCGCGTCGATGTCCCGTTTGTTGTACCCTTGGTTGGCCAGCCACGAGCGCACATTGCTCTCGGTGCACAGAACATCCGGGGTTTCCTCCATCTGACGGAGGATGGCGTTGACCGCCTTTACTACCGACTGCTTCATTCAGATCTCCGCAGAAATGGACATATCCATTTCTTGGGCGTATTTTAGGCTGGGTCACAGGAAGGTGTCAAAAAGTTCCGGAATAATTTGTTCCGTGCGCTGGACTTTGGACATGCTCGCGTCGGGGCGTCTATTGATTCCCGCGCGATGCCGCTCCAAGAGAATTCTGTGCGGCATTCTCACCGCGCTTCAACAGCCAGCGGGTCATTTCCTGGTTTCGGCTGCGCCAGTATTCAACCTGCTCCCCGTGGGTCTTTCCCTGCAGCGCCACCACAATCTTCTCGGCGCCCTTTCGCTTCATCTCCACACAATCAAGGGACTTGTGGCTCATCTGACACCACCTCCAAGGGTGAGTGAATTGCAATCTCCGCATATCCACGCATCCGGTTAACTGCATTGTACAATGGAATCTTCTGGAAATGCACGATGTGGCGAAAATTCCAGCTTACGATCATGCGGCATCGAAGGACCGTAGCCAGGGCCACATGCAGTGCGTCGGTCATGCAGCTCTCCCCGACGATACCGGCGGCCATATAGGCCTCTTGCAGGGCAATAGCATCCTCATGCACTTCATAGAATTCGATGCAGTCGGCCAGGTCGCCAAAGAAATCCTGCACTTTTTTCGGGGCGCCAAGAAGTTCATCCCGGACCAGTGTCGAACTCACGAGTTCAAAACGCGTTCCGCGCACCTGATCAAAGAAGATCCGACTTGACGGCGCAAATCCCTCGTCAAACACCCCTCCGAAGACGGAGGTGTCTGCATAGACGCGAAAAGCGTTCATCGGCGCCACTCCCACGGATTGTTCGCTTTCCCTGACGGCCTCGTCTTTACGGCCTTGAATTCCCAGAATTCCCAGAAATCCTCATGCAGACACCCTCTGGTTGGGGACCATCCCCGGCCGCGACTCCATGGCCGCGGCCGGGAAACCCCTGGGGAATATGCTGTCTTGGGTCAGTGCTTTCCGGTTCTTTGCCGGGCCGGTGGGTCCGCGCCCAGGCGATAGATCTTGACTGGAAGCAGTCCTTTGGTGGCGTGAAGTTGGCGGATGGCGGCGCGGGAAAGGTCAATAACCCTGCCTGCCACGAAGGGACCCCGGTCATTGAGCCGGCAAACCACCGACCGGCCGTTTTCGGCCACAACCAGGTAATAGTCGCCAAAATTACCGCCACGCATTGCGCAAGAGTAGATTTCGTCCCGCAACGGTTCTCCGGATGCGGTGATGGGGAGGCTCTCTCTGGCGGAGTAGTAGGATGCCATGCCTTCGGCCACCGGCACGAAAGGCTGTTGAGAGAGCAACACCAGCGCCATGATTTCAAACATGCGTTCTGGTTATCCTTGTGTTGCGTCCGGTCAACTCAGAGAGAAGGTTACAGCCAGCTCTCAGTGGGTCCGGTCCGTACCCGGCGAATCGCCGGGCTAGCCCGCGTTCCGTTCCCACCCAATTGCACCTGCTGTCCCTCACACGAGGGACTTTCGAAGTTTTGTCAAAAAACCGTGCAATTGGAAAGTCAATTCAGACGTTTCGGGTTACCAATACCCGCGGCGTGTCTCAGGTTCCTTGGGGCGACCTCCTTTCCACCGTTTGAAACACTCCACAGATTCTACTTTAGACCTCGTCCGGCAGTCCCATGAGGAACCGCCGAACCTGCTCCAGCGCGGCCACGCTTAGCCGCAACTGGCTCAGGGCGCCGTCCCCGTAATGGCCCAAAACGAACTGCCGCATGCCGGCCGGACACAAAAAAGCGCCGACCGTGCGGCCTGCTCCAGGGTCAAAAACCAAGGCAAGCGCACAGGTAACTGAAAAGTCTAGCAACAGACGGCGTCCCATGTCAACCCCCTGCCGTCCAACAGAGCCCCCTCCCGGAGCGTCGTCATCGTCCGGTCCGGCGGGGATCCAGCGGGCCGTTTCGTCGGGCGCCAGCACGTAGCCACCCGCAAAGGAGACGGCGGGGAGGCAAAGCATGCGCTGGGCGATGGTGCCGCCGGTGGAGGTTTCGGCCACGGCCATGCGCCAGCCGCGCGCCTGAAGCAGTCCGTCCACCACGGACTCAATGGTGTCATTGTCGCGACCGAAGGCGATGCCGCCGAGCCGTTCTTGCACCTCCGCCTCGACCGGGTCCATCAGTGCCTCGGCTGCCTCCGCCGTGTCGGCGCGGGCCGCGATGCGCACCACCACCCCGTCCGGCCCGGCCAGCAGGCCGACTGTTGGATTGGCGCCGGACAGGATGAGGTCGCCCATCAGGGCGTCCACCCGCGACTCGCCGATGCCGCACACTTTGAGTGACCGGTACCGGAGCACCCCGGCAATGCCGAAGCGGTGCTTGAGCCAGGGGATGATCCGCTCGTCCAGCATGGGCTTCAATTCGTGGGGCACGCCGGGCATGCAGATGATGACGCCCCGCTCCGACGCGGCAATGAGACCGGGCGCCGTGCCGTGGGGGTTCTCGATGGCCTCGGCACCCCGCGGCAGCATGGCCTGGCGCTTGTTGTTCTCCGTGATGTTTCGGCCCAGACGGGAAAACCGGGCGAGGAGAATCTCGTAGAGTTCCGGATGGTACTCCAAAGGCCAGCCCAGCGCTTCGGCCACGCACTCGCGGGTAATGTCGTCCTCCGTTGGCCCCAGGCCGCCGCTGCATAGCACCACGTCCGCCCGGGCCAGCGCATCATTCAGCGCTCCCACAATCCGGGCCGGATTGTCGCCGACCGTCACCTTCTGATACAGGTTGATGCCGTTCTCGGCCAATTGCCGGCCCATGTAGGCGGCATTCGAGTCCGTTATCTGGCCCAGCAACAATTCCGTGCCTATCATGAGCAGTTCGCACCGCATGGGAGGATTCCTTTCCGTTCTGCTGATGAGTGAATATAGCAGGAATCCGCCGGGCGCAGCCACCGCCGGTCACCGGGAACGCAGGGCGGGAAGGGGGCTTTTGGCCGCAATCGACGGGGTTCCCCCGGCGTCAGAAATATTTTTCCGCAGGTTGAAATAAAACCCCGGGCACCGTCGTTTATTACATCATGCGACGACGGAGAACAGAGACTCCGGAGACGACGGGAAAGTTAGAAGAAGAAGCCGAAACGAACTGCACGGCGGATGTCATCCAGGAAAAGCTCCCGGATCGTTATCCAAACGGAAGCAGAAAAAGTTTAAGAACGAACCAACCGCGTGGGACAGAACACGCGATACTAAAGTTTGACCTCCCCCTCCCCCTTGACCGAGTCTGGTCCGTGCACCCTCCTACCCCCTACCCAGCACGGGCCAGACAATTTTTTTGTCTAGACATAATTTCTGTGCTCTTGCACCCGTGGTGTCCACGAAAAGCCCAAATTATAGGTGGACAGAACTGTGAGGGCGGTTAAAAGTGCGCAAGGTGCAAGTAAAAACCGGCAATTACGCTCGGTCCAGGGGCTGGACGGGTTCCTCAAAATAGCGCTGCAGGGCCGGGGGCAGATCGTGCCAATCGGCACCTGCACCCAATGCGGCGGTGTCGCGACTGTTGTGGGTGTTCCAGAAAAGGATTCGTTTCCCACGCAGAGTTCCCGCCGCGGCGTCATGGAGCAACGCGGCGAAGGTCTTGCCGGTGTAAGTGCCTTCCAGGTGAACGCCGACTGCCTTTGCGCGGCGCACCGCGTCCACGGACGCTTCGGTGTGCAGCGCATACTCGCCCCCGAAGAATTCCTCCCGAATCCGGAAGCGGTCCTCGGGGAAAGGGTATTCGGGGAAAGTGGGGTCGGCTTCCCGCAGAAGCCGGTTGCAGGTTTGGAAGAGGGCGCGGGCGTGGGCCATGCCGGTGTAGGGGTCGGTGGTCACCCGCACCGCCTCGACGCGGGTGGACAGGCCCGCCGCAACCAGTCCCAGCGCCAGCCCGACGCAGGTGCCCATGGTCCCGGACGCGACATATATATAATGGGGTTCCTGCACGATTCCCGCCAGGACTTGGTCCCGCAGCTCGAAAGCGGCGTCCACAAATCCCACCGCACCCAGGGGCGAAGACCCGCCCGGCGGAATGACAGACGGGAAGACACCGTCCTCGTCCGCCGCTGCCAGGAAGCACCGGCGCGTTTCGCGCGCCGTGTCGCGCCAGGCGCTGGGACAGAGGATGGCCCCTGCGTTCAGCGCCGCCAGCAGGTTGCGGCGGACCGAGTGGGCATTGTGCTGCGGACCCAGTATGCTTCTGCAGCGCATGCCCAACGGGGCTGCGAAAAGGGCTGTGGCCAGGGCATGATTCGACCCGGCCCCGCCGAAGGTGATAACCGACCGCGCGCCGCGCGCCCGGGCGGCGCCCAGCAGCAGGGACAGCTTGCGCACCTTGTTCCCGCCATAGACCGGGGAGGTCAGGTCGTCGCGCTTCACATGAATCGATTCGGCCCCTGACTCCGCGCGGAAGGATTCCAGCGGGTCCACAGGCGTGGGGACTTCGGCGATATCAACGCAGGGCAATGCGCCGCGCAATGCCGGGTATGCTGTAAAGAGGCTGTTCATAGGATGCTCCCAACTGCGCCATTCTACACGATTAGGCTCAGCGGAAGTGCGGATTCATCCGGGTGGGCATGCCCTGAAGTGGGGGAAAGGCAACTTGCCTTGCACGGCACCCCGTCATTTTAGGTTGAGCATTTTTTCCCGGCACCTGCCCAGGATACGGTCCAGGGAGACCGGATTGTCCTTGGCGGAAAGGTATATGCCGACCACGGCCATCAGCACGTAGGTCAGGTTGGTGCCGACCACCGCGTGCTGCTGCTGCACCATCATGCCAAAGGCCAATGAGACGAGCAGCAGTCCGCTGCCAAAGAACGCCCAACGCGTACACAGGCCCAGAAGTAGCAGGGCGCCCACGGTGATTTCGACAAAGGGAAGCACATGCACATAGGGTCCCACCATGCAGGCCGGGAGCCAAGTGTTGGCGAAGCTCTCCTGCATCTTTTGCGCGACACCGCTGACTCCGCCGGGGGCCAGAAACTTGCCCAGCCCGGCAACAAAAAACAGTATCCCGAGGGAAAGCCGCATCAGCAGGGCACCCATGCCTTCCGGGGAAAGGGTGCAGCATTCACAGTTCGTCTTCATCGAAAATCTCCGCTTGTTTCAAATGTTTCTTCATAAGTCACTGTCCTGTAAACCCCCGTTGGATGGTGTCTTATGCCCCTGGGGCCATATTTGGTTGTCTGCACTGAAAACGGGTTCCCTGAAAGCGCCGCGCCGGAAGGTTCCGCGGCTTTGGCGGAATGCAGGGAAATTGGGTAGAATGAGCCATGTTTACCGACAAGCATTGCATCAGCAGGGTGTGTTTCGCGGTTTCCGCCGTTGTCGTACTTGCGCTTCTGCCTGCCCGCAGCGCGCCCGGTGCGTCCAACGTCCCGGATCTTTCCCTGCCGGTCACGGCTTCTTCGGTGTTCGGCGAGCCGAACCTCCCCGAATATGCCTTCGACGATAACCCCAAGACCCGCTGGGCCAGCGAATACAATGTTTCGGAAGTCTGGCTTCAGGCCGACTTGGGCAAGAAGACCCGCATCAGGAACCTGACCATTATCTGGGAGGCAGCCTTCGCCCTGGACTACGAGGTGTTGGTTTCCAATGACGGTGCCAAGTGGACGTCCATACACCACCAGACCGAGGGCAAGGGGGGCGAGGAAAGGCTCAGCGGCCTTTCCGGCAAGGGCCGCTATCTGAGAATCCTGTGCCACCGGCCCGGCCCGCACCCGCTCTATTCCATTTGGGAGATACGCTCGGACGACAAAAAGCTTACCGAAGCCTTTGACGGGGTGCGCGGCCGAATCAAGGCCGCCCGCGAGGAGGCTGTCCGTGCGGCCCGCGAACAGCTTCGGCGCAGTCTGGGCGAGGCAGGCGCAAACGAGATCGTTTTTGCCACCCGACCGCTCTATCCGGACGGCCACTGGTACGCCAACATCAGCTACTATGCGCAGGACGAAAACGCCAAGACCTACGTGAAGGGTGGCGGCCTATACAAACTCAATGCGGCGACAGGGGCGGTGACGCCGCTCGTGGAAGACGCCGAAGGCACCCTGCGCGACCCGGCCGTCCACTATGACGGACACACCATCCTGTTTTCCTGGCGCAAAGGCGGCACCGAATCTTTCCATTTGTACACCATTGACGCGGACGGCTTGGGGTTGAAACAGCTCACTTTCGGCGAATATGACGACATCGAGCCTGCCTGGCTGCCCGACGGCGGCATTGCGTTTGTGTCGAGCCGCTGCCGGCGCTGGGTGAACTGCTGGCTCACGCAGGTGGCCATTGTGCACCGGTGTAATGCGGACGGGACCGGCATCACGCCCATTTCGGCCAATCTGGAGCAGGACAACACGCCCTGGCCCATGAACGACGGGCGCATTTTGTACACCCGCTGGGAGTATGTGGATCGCAGCCAGGTGGACTATCACCATTTGTGGGCCATGAACCCCGACGGCACGGGGCAGATGGTCCACTTTGGCAACATGCACCCCGGCGGCGTGTTCATCGACGCCAAGTCGGTGCCGGGCACAGACGAGGTGCTGTTCATCAACTCGCCCGGCCACGGCGCAAAAGAGCATGCCGGCATGGTGGCGCTGGTCAACGTGAAGCGGGGACCGGATGAATTGCCCGCGATTCACAATCTCACTGAAGCCGGTTACCGCGACCCTTATCCCGTTTCCCGGGACGTGTTTCTTGCCGCGCGGGGCAGGGAGATCCGTCTGCTCGATCGCATGGGCACCGACACCTGCGTGTACACCCTGCCCAATTCTCCGGCCAAGCTGGAGGTGCACGAACCGCGTCCGCTGGTGCCCCACCCCCTGGAACCGGTCATCCCGACGCATGTGGACCGCACCCGGAGCACCGGAAGACTGGTGCTCTCCGACGTGAACACCGGGCGGAACATGGGCGGCGTCGCACCGGGCGACATCAAGAAACTTCTGGTGGTCGAATCGCTGCCCAAACCGATCAACTACACGGGCGGCATGGACCCGCTGAGCTATGGCGGGACCTTTACGCTGGAACGGGTGCTCGGCACGGTGCCCGTGGAGGCGGACGGTTCAGCCTATCTGGAGGTGCCCGCCAACCGGGAGCTGTTCTTTGTGGCGCTGGACGGCCAGGACAACTCGGTGAAGCGCATGCAGAGTTTCCTTAGCGTCATGCCCGGTGAAACGCTGAGCTGTGTCGGCTGCCATGAACCGCGCACCACGGCGGGGCGCAGTGCCAAAGGGGCGCAGTTGAAGGCCCTTGGCCGGGAGGCCAGCCCCATTGAGCCGATTGCGGACATGCCTGAAGTGTTCGATTTCCCCCGGGACATTCAGCCCATCCTGGACAAGCACTGCCTGTCCTGCCATGACTACGAATCGCACAAAGGGGCGGCTTTCGGTCCCCGGGCGGGCGGCATCATCCTCAGCGGCGACCACGGCCCCATGTTCTCGCACAGCTATGCGGCGCTTACGGCGCACCACCAGATTGTGGACGGCCGCGACCTGGCCAAGAGCAACCTTTCCCCCCGCAGCATCGGGGCGACGGCCAGTCCGCTGATGCAGAAAATCGGCGGGCAGCATCACGGCGTCAAGCTTTCACTGCGGGAAACGGCCATGATCCGGTACTGGATTGAGACCGGGGCAACCTATCCGGGCACCTATGCCGCGCTGGGCTCGGGGTGCGTCGGCGGCTACGCGGCAAACCAGGTCACCGGCAACGATGCCGACTGGCCCGAAACCAAGGCGGCGGCGGAGGTGATGGACACCCGTTGTGCCGCCTGCCACCAGGACACGAAGAGCCTGCCCAAGGCAATCTCTGATGAAAACGGCCTTTCCTTCTGGCGTCCCGACGACTGGAACGACCCGCGCCTGCTGCGCAGCCGTCATCTTATGTTCAACCTAACCCGGCCTGAACGGTCGATGATTCTGCTGGCGCCGCTGTCTGAAAAGGTTGGCGGCTACGGCATCTGCCGCTACAAGGACCCTTCGGGAAACGAATTGCCTTTTTTCCAGTCCAAGGATGACCCGGACTACCAGAAGCTGCTGGCCCTGTGCGCCGCGGGAAAGAGACAACTGGACGAATTGAAGCGTTTCGACATGAAGGGATTTCAGCCACCCCTGCCCTATATCCGGGAAATGAAGCGGTACAAAGTCCTTCCAGACAGCTTCGATCCTGCCGCTCCGCTTGATTTCTACCAGACAGACCGGGACTACTGGCGTTCATTCGAGACGCAGCATGCCTTGGAACACCCGGCCTATGCTTCGGGTCCCAATCAACCCAAACCCTAACAGGCGTGTCGGGATTTTGTTCTCCTCAGTCGCAGTCCAGCACCTCCCGGACCTTCTCGGCAACCTGCCTTGTGGAGAAGGGTTTCTGGATATAATGCACCCCCTCGTCTAGTATGCCGTGGTGGGCGATGACATCGGCGGTGTAGCCGGACATAAACAGCACCTTCAACTTGGGATGGCGGGCGAGCAGTGTCTCGGCCAGTTCCCGGCCGTTCATATCGGGCATGACCACATCGGTCATGAGGAGGTCAATCCGGGCGGCATGGGTTTCGGCCAGGTGGAGTGCCTCGCCGGCCGCTGCGGCCGCCAGGACGGTGTAGCCCCGACGCTCAAGCATCACGGCGGCCATTTTCAGTATGCCCGGTTCGTCCTCCACCAGCAGAATGGTTTCGCAGCCCGGTGCGGGCGGCTTTGGTGAAACCACTTTTTGGACCTGTTCCGGCCCGCCCGTGTATTCTGGCAGGTAAATCTTGAAGGTCGTGCCCTGGCCCGGTTCGCTGTAGACGTCGATGAACCCGTTGTTTTGGCGGACGATGCCGTAGACGGTGGACAGCCCCAGCCCGGTGCCCTTGCCCAATTCCTTGGTGGTGAAGAAAGGCTCAAACAGTTTGTCCTGGACCTCCCTGTCCATGCCGCAGCCGTTGTCGCTCACGGCCAGCAGCAGATAGGGGCCGGGAACAAAACCGGCATGGTCGGCGCACCAGGCGTCGTCGAAATCTGCGGCCGCCGTTTCAATGGTGATCCTGCCCGTGTTTCCGATGGCGTCGCGGGCGTTGACGCAAAGATTCGCCAGTATTTGGTCGATCTGCGACGGGTCCACCCTGACCGTGCCCATGTTCGTTCCCGGCAGCCAGGCGAGGTCGATGTCCTCGCCGATGAGCCGCCGCAGCATTTTGAGCATACCCTCCACCGTCTCATTCAAGTCGAGGATTTTGGGCGCCACGGTCTGCTTGCGGGCAAAGGCCAGCAGTTGCTGGGTAAAATCGGCGGACCTTTCGGCGGCCGCGCAGATCTCCTGAAGGTCCGCATGGACCGGCTGGTCTGGGCTTACCCGCTCCAGGGCCAGTTCGGCACGGCCGAGAATCACGCCGAGCATGTTGTTAAAGTCATGGGCCACGCCGCCGGCCAGCCGCCCCACCGACTCCATCTTCTGGGACTGGTTCAACTGCGCCTGGAGCTTCATCCGCTCCTCTTCGGCGCGCTTACGGTCCACCAGACGCCACATTCCCTGCATGAGGAGTGTGAGCTGCTGAATGTCGTATTCGTTGTACTCCTCGGTCTTGTTCCCGACGCCTGCAACAGCCACCAGTTTGTCCCCGTCGAAGATGGGCACGTTCATATGGCGCAGGAGCGGCACATGCCCCTCGGGCACACCCTTTTTCCATGGACTTGGCGCGGGATAGTCGTTGGTGATGATCGGTTTGCGCTGCCGGACCGCCTCACCCCAAAGACCGGTGTCCACCACGGGATAGACGATGGGTCTGTCATCCACCGAGCATTCCAGCATGGCCTCCCTGGACCAAGAGTGCATGGTAAGCACACTTTCCTTGTCATCCAGAAAAGCGATGTAGCCGAGCCTGCTGTGGGTCAGCTCCACCGCTTTCTCCAGGGCAAAATCAGTGATCTCTTTCAGTTCCGCCCCGGCCATTTGGCCCAGTTGCAGCAGTGCCCGGGTCCTGAGGTAGTTGTTTGACAGTTCCTGTTCGTTCTTCTCTCGTTCGGTGATGTCCTCATAGGTGCCGAGAATGCCGATGACTTTTCCTTCTTCGTCAACGAGGGGAACTTTGTTGGTCTCCAGCCAGACCTGTTTTCCGTCGGCCCGCTGCTGCCGCTCGACGATGTGGAATTCGGCCCAGCCCGAACTCATTACCCGTTCGTCGCAGGTGAGAAAGAAATCGGCCTCCTCCCGCTTCCAGGGCAGGTCATAATCTGTTTTCCCCACAATCGACTCGGGTGCGCCGATCCCTGCGGCGCGGGCAAAATTCTGGTTGCACCCAAGATACACGGACTGCCGGTCTTTCCAGAAGACAAACTGGGGGATGCTGTCCATCACCAGCCGCAGCAGCGCCTTGGATCTCCGCAGTTTCTCTTCAGCACGGATGCGTTCGATGTTTACAAAGAGCTGGGCGACGATGGCGGCCATGGTGCTCACAAAGGACTCTTCGTCGGCATGCCACCTCCTCCTGGTGCCGACATGCTCGCAGCAGACCACCCCGGCCAGCCTGCCCTCCATCAGGATGCCCGCATTCAGGATGGAGGTAATGCCCAGCGGTCTCAGATAGTTTTCCGCCAAATCACAGGTGCGCGGGTCGTTCCGTGCGTCCTCCACAAACACCCGGTTCTCTGCGGCAATGGCCTCAAAGTAGGCGGGACAGGTTTGGGCGCCCAAAACGGCTCCCCGGCTGCAGGTCTGGTTTTCGGCCTCGTACAGTGACAGGCACCGCAGTTCCGAGTTGTTCTCCGAGAACATCCAGACGCCCGCGCGGGCAACGCCGGCGCTTTGAGAGAGAATTTCGGTGATTCGGTCCAGTTCCCGGTCTAGATCGTCATTGCCGGGGGCCTGCTCAACCGCAAGCCGGGCAATGGCGGTCCGCTGCCGATCGGCGCGCCGTTCGTCTTCCCGAAGCTTCTCCTCCGCGCGCTTGCGGTCGGTGATGTCGGGAAACACGACCACCCCGGCGACAATGTTTCCGTGCGCATCGCGCACCGGCGCGGCATTCGCAAGCACGCAGCGGGATTCGCCGTCGGTCCTGCGGATGATTACCTCCTCGTTCCGGACCACTTCGCCCCGCAGCACGGCGCGGGAAAGCGGCAGGTCCTCGGGGGCGATGGGGGTTTCGTCGGGCCAGAAGGTCTGCCAGTGTTGGGGGTGCAATGCTGCGGGAATATCCGTAAGGGGATGGGGGCTGTCGCCGCGAATTCCCAGTGCGGCGGGGTTTGCCATCCTTATCCTTACATCGGGCGCGTCGGCGATGAGCATTCCCGCGGGCGTCTGTTCGACGGCCGCCTGAAGCAGTGCCTTGGTCTGGGCCAGTTCATCCTCAGCGTGTTTCCGGTCCGTGATGTCATACACCAGGCCGTCGTAACCCAGCACGGCGCCGTTCCGGTCCCGGCGGCAGGCCAGCGTGTTTGTCACCCAGCGGACCTCGCCGTTCTTGTGCAGCATCCGGTGCGCCAGGGGCGCGGTGCTTTGCCCGGCAACGGCCAGTCGGGACTGGGCCACCACCTGGGCGCGGTCCTCGGGGTGCACGATGGCCAGCCAGAGACCGGGCTCCGTTCCGAATTCTTTTTCCTGATAGCCTGTAACGACAAAAAAACCCGGCCCGTACGTGATGGCCACCGGCTTTCCGTTTTCCGTGCGCACCGAATAGACGTAGTCTTTTACGGCCTCGGTGATTTGCCGCTGCTCCTCTTCACTCTTGCGCAACGACTCCTGGTGGATGAGGATGCGGTGCCTGGACCGCGCCAGAAGGAGGCTCAGGGCCAGTAGCACCAGGGCCAGCAGGGTCAGAAGGGTGGGACCGGCGGCAGCGGAAAATACGTCCCGCCGCCAGGTGCCCGCCTCGACATCCATGCCGAGCGCGGCGATTATCCCGCCCCCGGCCGGGTCGGTGAGGGGCACCACCGCCGAAACCCAGGTCCCCCTGCGGCCGGTGATCGGGCCTTCCACCCCCTCCATGCCGGAGACCAGGGCATTGTGTAGCGCCACGGAAGTATCCGTAAAAAGCTGTCCGGGCGGGGAGTAGTTTTTTGAGTCGGCGGGTTCGTTATCCACGAAGTAGAACATTTCGCCATTGGGCCTGATGCCCATGACATAGACGAACCGGTATTTTTCGCCCACCCGTTTCACGGCGGCCAGACGTGCCTTGAGCTTCAGATAATAAGGCTTTTCAAGGTCGGCATCGCTGCCCGTGAGCGCTTTGACGCGGTCAATGTTCAGCGTGTGCGCCACCAGCCGTGCATGTTCCAGCAACGCCTCCCGCAACTCGCGGTCTGTCTTCTCCACGGTGGCCCAGGTCAGCAGCGCACCGGTGGCCAGCAGCGCCAACGCGCCCGCCATGAGCGCACGGAACCCGCCCCGTTGCGGCAAGGCATTCTTGTCATTCATTGGCCTGTGGCCTCCGGTCTTCCAGTCTTGCGGATGGCATTCAGTTTAACACAAATGCCTCAAAAGTAGGATTCTTCGGCGGTCTGCCCCCCAATCCTGCCGTCGAAAACGCTTTATTCGCACTCCCGAGAATATTTTCCTGAAAACGGCTGTTAGCATGCGTGAGTTGCTGATCAGGTACCATAACAAGGAGTAGGGTTGTGAAGATAGGAATACCCAAAGAAACGCTGCCGGGAGAGACCCGAGTGGCGCTGGTGCCCCAGGCGGTTGCCGGGCTCCTAAAGAAGAAACATGAGGTGGTCGTCGAGTCCGGAGCAGGGGGTGCGTCCTTCTTCTCCGATGACGACTATGCAAAGGCGGGCGCCACGGTGGTGTCGTCGGCCCGGGAGTTGTATGACGCTGCGGACATCGTGTTCAAGGTGCAGCCTCCCGGCGTGGACCCTGCCAGCGGCCAGCAGGAGGTGGAACTCCTGCGCGAGGGAAGCGCGTTCATCGGATTCCTGGCGCCGTTCAACAATCCCGAACTTATCCGCGCCCTGAAACGTCGCAAGATTACGGGATTTTCCATGGAATTTGTGCCGCGCATCACGCGGGCGCAAAGCATGGACGCGCTAAGCTCGATGGCCACGCTGGCGGGTTACAAGGCGGTGCTTATCGCCGCAGACCGGCTGTTCCGCATCTTTCCGCTGATGACCACGGCGGCCGGCACTATTGCCCCTTCGACCGTGCTGGTGCTGGGCGCGGGTGTGGCGGGACTCCAGGCCATCGCGACGGCCAAGCGGCTGGGCGCGCGGGTGGAGGCTTTTGACCCCCGTCCCGTGGTGAAGGAGCAGGTGGAAAGCCTGGGCGCCGTGTTCATCCCCATGGAGACGGCCGAAGACGCGCAGACCGCAGGCGGCTACGCCAAGGAGCAGAGCGACGATTTCCTGCGGCGCGAGCAGGAGGCCATTGCGGGACGGCTGCCCAAGTGCAACGTCGTGGTGACCACGGCGCAGATTTTCGGCAAGAAGGCGCCCGTGCTCATCACGGAGGACATGGTGAAGCTCATGCCGCGCGGCGCGGTCATCGTGGACCTGGCCGCCGAACAGGGCGGCAATTGCGAACTCACCCGGGCGGGCGAGACGGTGGAACTGCACGGCGTGACCATACACGGCGCGGTGAACCTGCCGGCCACGCTCCCGGTCAATGCGAGCCAGATGTACTCCAAGAATGTGGTCACGCTGTTTGACCATTTGTTCAAAGACCCCGAGAAGGGGCTTGATTTTGAGGATGAAATCACCCGCGGCGCCTGCCTGACCCATTCCGGGGAAATCCGGAACGAGCTGGTCCGGCAGTCCGTGGAACCGGACAAGGAGGCCTGAAACGCATGTCATCTGAAATGATATCGAACCTGTACGTATTTGTGCTGGCGACCTTCCTCGGGATTGAGGTGATTCGGCGGGTGTCCCCGCTGCTGCACACGCCGCTGATGTCGCTCACAAACGCCATTTCCGCCATTGCGGTCGTGGGTGCGCTGGTCATCGCCGGCCGCGCCGAGACCACGCTGAGCACCGTGTTGGGCTCGGTGGCGGTTGCAGCCGCCATGGTCAACGTGGTGGGCGGCTATCTAATCACATACCGCATGGTTAGCATGTTCAAGAAGCGCGGAGTCAAGAAGTCATGATATACACAATTCTTCCCCCTGCCTATGTGGCACACCTCATTCATCTTGCCTATCTGGTGTCTGCGGCGTGCTTTATCCTGTCGCTGAAATGGCTCAGCGCGGTGCCCACCGCGCGGCGTGGTGTGCTCATCGGCGTAGCCGGCATGGCCCTGGCCGTGGGCGGCACACTGCTTGACCCGACCATCGAGCATTACCGCTATCTGGCGGTGGCCATCGTGCTTGGCGCAATGATCGGCGTGCCGATGGCGCTTATGCCCATGACCGCCGTGCCGCAGCGGACGGCGTTGTCCCACGCTTTCGGCGCGCTCGCGGCGACGCTGGTGGGCGCGGCCGAGTATTCGCTCCGGCTGAAATCGATCGACCACTTCACCATGGGTGCCCTTTCCCTGGAGGTCATCCTTGGAGGTCTGACGATCACGGCGAGCCTGATGGCGGCGGGAAAACTGCAGGAAATTCTGCCGACCCGTCCCATGGTGTTCAAGAACCAGAACTACGTCAACCTCTCGGTGCTCGGACTGGCTTTGGTCATCGGCGGCTACCTGGTGTTCAACCCTGGGGCATGGCTGCTCTTTCCGGTGATGGTGCTGCTGTGCCTGCTCTTTGGCGTGCTGCTCATCATGCCTATCGGCGGTGCCGACATGCCCACTGTGCTGGCGCTGCTGAACTCCTACGCGGGCCTGTCCGCATCGATGATGGGCTTCGTGCTGAACAACAAGCTGCTGATTATCGCCGGCGCGCTGGACGGTTCCTCCGGCCTGATCCTCTCGATCATCATGTGCCGTGCCATGAACCGCTCCTTCAGCAATGTGCTCTTTGGCGCGTTCGGACAGGTACAGGTATCGGCCGAGGCGGTGGAGCAGAAGAACTACCGCAGCGCCAGCGCCGAAGAGGCCGCCGACCTGCTTCGCACGGCCGATTCGGTGGTCATCGTTCCGGGCTACGGCATGGCCGTCGCCCAGGCACAGCACAAGGTGCGCGAACTGTTCGACCTGCTGACGAAGCAGGGAACCAAAGTGACCTTCGCTATTCACCCGGTGGCGGGGCGCATGCCCGGGCACATGAACGTGCTTCTGGCCGAGGCCGACATCCCCTACGACAACCTGCTGGAGATGGACGACGTCAACCCCGAGTTCCCCCAGACCGACGTGGCGCTGGTCATCGGCGCGAACGACGTGACCAACCCCGCAGCGAGGCATGACAAATCGAGCCCGATCTACGGCATGCCCATTCTCGACGTGGATAAGGCACGGACCGTCATGGTGATCAAGCGCAGCATGAACCCCGGCTTCGCCGGCATCGACAACGAACTCTATTACATGGACCGAACGCTCATGCTCTTCGGCGATGCCAAGGGCTTTGTGGGCGACCTGGTGAAGGCGCTTCCCGGGGACTGAGCCCAGGCGACAGACGAATCAATGACAAGGGAGCCGACACGGACCGACAAATCGGGCGTGTCGGCTCCCTGCTGTTTCTGCCTGAGGAAGCTCGCTGTGGCGTGGTTTCCAGACTAGTCGAGGGCGCGGGGTGAGAGCCGTTGAGGGTGCGGTTTTCTTCCTGGGACCGCCAATCTCCCGATTGGCTGTC
>CAITNO010000047.1 GCA_903893795.1 Candidatus Hydrogenedentota bacterium
CTTGAGCGCCGGGTGCGCGGCAAGAGCGGGACCAAAAAGGAAATGCTGCTGGAGGACCAGGCGGCCTTTCTGCCGCTGCCGGCAGTCCCCTTCGACGCCTGTCGCAAAGCGGCCACCAGGGCCGACCGGCTCTCGCTGGTGCGTTTCGATACCAACGATTATTCTGTGCCCGTGCACTACGCCCATCACAATGTGGTCGTGAAGGGCTATCCGGACAGGGTCCTCATCTTCCGGAACGACGCCGTGGTCGCCGAGCATGCGCGGTTGTGGGGCAAGGAAGAGGTCGCCTACGACCCTTCCCATTACCTGGAGTTGCTGGAACGCAAGCCGGGTGCGCTCGATTACGCTGAGCCTCTGGCGCAATGGAAGCTTCCCGCATGCTTCCATCTGCTGCGCGGACGCCTGGAAGAACAGGGCCGTGTGCAGGGGGTCAAAGAATACATCCGTGTCTTGCGGCTCCTGGAAAAGCATCCGCTCAACCGCATCACCCATGCCATTGAGAAGGCCCTGAAGCTGCGCCATTGCAGCCGCGACATCGTCGCCCAGTACCTCTATCCGGATGAATTGCCCGTGGTCCCCACGTTCATTCTCGACGGCCGCGAACATCTTCAGGGTATCCGCGTGGACGGGCCCGATCTGTGCGCCTACGCCGCCCTGCTCGGAGGGTCGAACTGATGGACCCCGAACGCCCCACCGTCCTGCTAGACCATTACCTCAAGCTTCTGAAGCTGCCCACCATCAAGCGCGAGTACAGGATCGTCGCCGCCGCCTGCGCCAAAGAGGGCCATGACGCCATCGAATTCCTGGCCCGCCTGTGTGAACGCGAGTGCCTTGAGCGCGAACAACGTGCTGCGGAACGCCGCATCCGCGCCGCCGGGTTGCACCGAAGAGCCGCATGCTTCATTACATGACAGATAATATTGCACGAGACAACGAATTAGCGAGGGAGGAGGTCGTTATCTTGGGAGCTATCACCAAATGGGTCAATGAACTTTCAGCCGAAGTCCAAAAGGGGATTCGTCCCGTGATGAGACAAAGGTTATCCGAACTGACGTTGGAAGATGCTAATGATTTTAAGAGTAGGACTGATAAAGAAGTCCTTGTCTCTCTCATTAAGAAACGGGATCAAATTCGCGAGGAACGCAAGCAGTTGCGAAATGATGGAAAACCAGAATAGGGAGAAGACCTATTTTGGAGCGCCTGTGCGGCTCTACAGGGCACGCGGAGTTCCAACGGCATAACGTTATTGGTAGGACCTGACCACTTGCGGGACGGAAGAAGAAGTCGTCGGCGCCATCCGCGGGCGCTTGAAGGGCTGAAGGACGGTTCTACCGCGAAACGAAGACGTGCGGACCATCGGTGACAAGGCATTTACTGGGAGTCTCTGATGGAACTGTTCCGCAGTGGTGGCAATATACAGATTTGTCTGTTTTAGCGAAGCAGTGTCTGCCACAGAAGTGGGTGACGCATGTACTGGGTGTGTTCAACAGAATTACTCCGCAATTTTCGCAATATGTCAGGGACATGGTTTTATCCTTTCCGAAGAAGGCTTCCGTTTGGCCAGAAAATACGCCGACGTACGCCAGCATTCCAAGACGAAGGGCAGGGCTTTAGAAGGTCTCCACAAGTTGCTCAAACACCATTCAGGTGGCCCGGAACTCGACGTATGCTTGTCCAGAAAGTCCCGCAGCGCCGTCCGAGAAACGTTTGAACTTGCCGTACCCCCATGACCTACTCCTTCCACAATGACAAGTTCGTGATTCGCCATTTTTTCCGCAAGCGCCTTGGCGTCCGGGAGAAAGCCGTCTTTACTGCCGATAATTATTAATGTGGGCACTTTGTTTGAAAGCAGTTCTTCCTCCGTCAAGCTCAACTGGTGAGAACCCCGCGCAACTGCGGCCAACGCAAGTGGGTCATTGACATATTCCAACCAAATCTTGCCCTCTAGTTCCTCCCACAATGTGAGTGGCCTGTCTGCGATTCCCAGCCGTTTGAGAAGGGGGCCGGTTCCCTCTTTTTCCACCGCTTTCGCGACCGCCTCGGCAAATTCCAGGTTTTCCTGGGTCGCCCGTTCCCAGCCAGCATCGCCTATCACCGCACTCAGTAGCCGCTCGGGGTGCATGGCAACCATTTTGAGCGCAATGAACCCGCCCATGGAACCGCCGACCACATGCGCTTTCTCAATCTTGAGGTGGTCCAACAGGCGCACCAAGTCTTCCACCATCTGGATGCCGTACTGGCTTGGGTCATGGGGCTTGCCGCTTCTCCCGTGGCCCCGGCAGTCAACGGAAATAAAGCGGTGCTCTTTTTGAAACCCTATTTGGGCCGGCAGCCGCCGGACTAAATTGTTCGTGCCCCCAAATCCATGAAGAAGAAGAACAGGAGCGCCCTGTCCCTCATCCATATAATGAATCCGCACGCCTGCCGAATCAAAGTATCTTCCTCCAAGATCCAGCAGGATTTTTCGCGCCTGGCGGACTGGAGACGCTGCTGTTTCCGCCACCGCCGCCTGGAAGCGAGGCGCGTCCGTTGCCGGACTGGCAACAGGTCCATGAGGAGTTGAAGGGCCGGGGCGTGACGCTGTTCGTGTTGTGGGAGGAGTACAAGGCGGC
>CAITNO010000048.1 GCA_903893795.1 Candidatus Hydrogenedentota bacterium
CCGGCATCCCTGCCGGCTGTATTCGGTCGATGCGCGAATCGGCACCAGAAGAGCCGGCAGGGATGCCGGCGCTCCCAGTAAGAACATCACCCGCACTCGACGCGGAGCGTGACCATTTCATACTGGGCCAGTGAAACCGATGGCCCGGCGGGGGACACCGTGTCTTCCATGGGATTTGAGAGGAACGTTGCGCCCATGGGACGACCCCAGATCAATACGGCTTCATGGGGTGCATCGGTCGTGTTGAACAGGCGCACGATGAAGGCCTTTCCGTCACGGCTCGGGCGGATCGACGTGACAATGACACTTGGGTCGCTGACAGTCAGCAACGGCGCGGCGGCAGGCTTATCCGGACTTGCCGCAAGCGCCTGAAGGGGCTGGCACACACCGCGGCCAAACTGCTGCGCAGCGACGGCGTCGTAGCTGCCCGCATGGGGGCGCAGGACATAGCGGAACCTGATCCACCCTTCCTGGTCGGCCTTGTAGTTTGTTTCCCAATGGTTGTTCATGGTCCATGACCAGAAGAACGCGCCCGGCTCGATGTGCTCGCGCCAGTATTCGAGACCGAAGGGCAGCGCAATCTTGATGGGGTCGAACTGGAGCATGGGCGCGTCGGGCGTGACCCAGGTGACGCCGTAATCGGCGTTGGACACATCCACCCACCGCTGCACACAGTAGAAGTTCCGGTTGGCGCCCTCAAGCTGGTCCTTTTCCACCCGCACAACGGCCCAGGGGGTGTCGATGCGCGCCTCCGCGCCGGGGATGTTGAAGGGGAACCCGAAGTAGACGCCCTCGGCCCGGCGTTCGCGGGACTTGTTCACGTCGTCAATCAGCTCGACATGGTCGAGACCATCGACGACCCGCACACGGCGCACGAGTTTCTCGCAGCCGGGTGCTTCGCTTTCGATCCGCAGCGTGCCCACCACGGGGCCTGCATCCTCAACGGCGATGGTCACCTTCCCTTTGATGGTCTGGCGCAAGCGACCGGGGTCACGGCCGATGATGTAAAGGTAGTCATTCAATCCGGAGATTTTTCCCGCCTCGACGAGCTCCCCATCAATTCCCTTGCAGTGAAGGCTGCGCACGGCGCCCGTCTTGGGGTTGATTGAGAGGGAAAGCATTTCATTCGACAGGGACAGGCCCTGGGCCTTCACGGAACCGGCGTGGATTCCCGCGCCCTGACGGACAACATAGCGCCGCGCGCCCAGCGCGGGAACATCGCGCGCAACAAAGGCCAATTCGCCCGAGGCGAGCCGCTGCGCGGGAACGGGTTTCCCTTCGGCGTCCACCACCGCATCACCGGGACAGTTCACCGTCACCAATCCGTCGCGTGTCCAGGAGGCCGTGTTCGTCACGTCAAACACCGTGTGCAGCGCGCCCTCGGCCGGGCGGGTCGAATCCTGCAGCAGGTTGTGCGACTGGGTTTCACAGTCGAAGGCGTAGGCCTGTTTGTACTGATCCTGCCCCACGGCAAAAGGACTGTCCGGTTCGCTTATGCTGTTGTTCGCGCCCCAGGTGTGCTCGTCGTACATGATGGCCTTGTTCCATGCCGCGTCGAAGCGCCCTTGCAGCGGCAGGGCGGGGTCGCGCATGGCCCAGAGCGTCTGCGCCTGAACCAACCGCTCCGCGGCCGCGCGGTTGACGCCTGTCGCCTTGGAGGTGGAGGCGGCCCCGTCCTCCCAGTAGGGCGTAAAATCGCCGCGGTGCACCGGTAGCGTGTCACCGTAGCGCTGCGCGAAATCGCGCATGGTGGCGCTGTTTGTAGAAACGACGAGGCGTGGGCTGGCGTACTTTGCGTTCCAGTCCCGGACGGTGTCGCTCAGCTTGCGCCAGGCCGGACCGTTGTCCGCGCCAACCGCATAGCGCCACATCACCATGTCGTAGGGATAGTTCTTGTTGTCGAGCCAGTTCAGGTAGGCCGTCACTTTTTCCGGCATGATCTCGTCACGGCCGCACTGAAAGCCCGAGTAACCCCAGCCGGGCATCCAGAAGAGCACCTTGTCCTTGCCCGAGGGTCCTTCCCACCAGAAGGGCTGGTCGGCCCAGCGGAAGACCCGCCCGCCCCGGTGTGTCTTGCCCACGATGCCCTCACCCTTGAAGAAATCGTTTACTTCGCCTGTGGCGAACCAGTTCGGCCCGACCGACAGGTAGGGCGCGCCGCACTGGGCCAGCACCGACACCAGGCCCCAGGTGTAGCCGGGCACGTCGGACTGCATGGCGGAGACTATGGGAATGCCGTAGTCCTTTTCAAAACGTTTCGCCGCACCCATCAGTTCGACCAGTCCCTCGTCGTTGTACATGCCCGTCATCGCCTGGGCGTAAAGCACGTCGAGGTGAATCTTTCCCGCGCGGCAGGCATCCAGGAAAGTCGCCTTCTCGGCGTCCGTGGCGCTGCGCATAAACTCTTCGACGGCCCACATGCCCTCGGGGTGGAAACGGAACTGCGCCTCTTCGGGGTAATCCTTCGTCTCTTCGACAAAGCGCAGGGCGTCGCGCAGGTTTCCCACCTGCACCTGCAGCACCTCCTCCTGCTTATGGGTGAATCCGATGTCGAGATGGGTCTGGTGGATGATGCGGATTTCCCGTTGCCGCACCGGCTTGAGTTCCACTTCGGCGGCGGCCAGGACCACGCCGCCGCGCACGAGCGACACTCCGACCGTTTTGGACGCGGAAACCACCGGCGCAAGGGCCGATAGGGTCTGCGGACCCTCTTTCAGCTCAACGGCCGTGCTGACTCCGCCAACGCGGAATTCCACCGTGCCGGCGAGCTCATGGCTGGCAATGTCGGCGGTGACCGTCTGTGCGAAACCGGCTCCTTGCCGCAGCAGCAGCGGAGGGCTGGACAGATTGGCGATTTCCACCTTTGGCGCGGCGAAGGCCGACCCTCCCACTATGGCGAAGGTCAGGCTGAGTGCCGCAAAGGACAAGCGCTGCGTGCGGATCATACATTTCTCCTGGATGGTGCATGATGACGGTCTGCCCAGCCGTTCTACAACCCATATTCTCCGCGGTACCATGCGACGAAGCGCTTGATGCCCTCGTCCATGCTGAAGCGGGGCGCGTAGCCGAGCAGTTCGCGGGCGTGGGATACGTCGGCGTAGGTGATTTCGACGTCGCCGGGCTGTAGGGGTTTGGGGTCGATGATGGCGGGCCTGCCGACATGCTTGGCGATGAGTTCAATCAGTTCGGCAAGACTGGTCGTGTGGCTTTCGCCGAGGTTGAATATCTCGAAGCGGAAAGGCCGGTCCACACAGCGCACCACTCCGTCAATGATGTCCTCTATAAAGGTGTAATCGCGGCGGGTGGAACCGTCGCCGAACATGGGCACCGCTTTCCCCTCGAGCATGTTTCGGACAAACATGCGGATGGCCATGTCGGGCCGCTGGCGCGGACCGTAGACGGTGAAAAAGCGCAACATGGTCACATTCAGCCCGTAGATGTGGCTGTACACGTGGCCCTGCAACTCGTTCATGCGCTTGGTGGCGGCATAGGGGCTGATGGGGCGCATCACTGGGTCGGTTTCGGTGAAGGGCACGGCGGTGCTGCCGCCGTAGACGGACGAACTGGACGCAAACACCAGGTGTGACGGCTTGTAGTCGCGGCAGGCGTCCAGAATGTGCTGGCCACCAATAACGTTCACCCGGTGGTAGAGATTCGGGTCCTGGAGCGAAGGCCGCACCCCGGCACGAGCGGCGAGATGAACCACCACCTCGGGCCGTTCCCGCTCAAACACGGCCCGCAGCGCCGCTTCATCGCAGATGTCGGCCTCCACCATTTTATAAAGGGGATTCTTCAGTGCTTCGGTGATGTTCTTCCGCTTGATGGTCGGGTCATAGTAGTCATTGAACTCGTCCAGTCCGATGACCGCATCGCCCCGTGCGAGCAATGTTTCCGCCAGGTGCGAACCGATAAACCCCGCCGCGCCGGTGACCAGTATCTTCTTCATGCAGTCAAAACCTCCTGTAGGGGGAGCATTGTAGCGCAGACGTTCCGGCATAGTCGCGTTTCTTGCTCGTCCCAGGTGAGGGGATGACTGTCTTCCTGCGTGCCCGGACCCGGATTGGAAGGGCTGCGGTAAACCCGCTAATATATATACGTCATGGCTTTCAACGGGAAAGGACTGTCCCCATGCTCCGGATCGTGGCGTTATCCATGCTGTTAGGTTTGTCTGCCGGGTCTGTTCCGGCGGACGATTCCGTGCAAGTGGTGATGAGTTGCCAGGACGGCTCCAAGAGCCTGTCCGTGGAGAAGCCGCTGCACTTTGGCAGGGCGAAGAAGACCAAGGACCCTGTCATCGAGGTGGACCTTGCCAAGACCGGCCAGTCCATTCTCGGCCTGGGGGCCTCGCTGGAACATGCCACCTGCGAGAATTTGTCCAAACTTTCGGCAGAACAGCGTGAGCAGGTCATTGACAAACTGGTGAACCCGGAAACGGGCATCGGCATGAACCTGATGCGGGTGTGCATCGGCGCACCCGACTTCATCGACGAACCCTATTACAGTTATGACGATCTGCCCGACGGGGAGACGGACCCGGAACTGGCCAAGTTTTCCATTGAGAAGGATCGGGCCTATGTGCTTCCGGCGGTCAAGATTGCGCTGAATAAGAACCCCAACCTGCTGATCTTCGCCTCTCCCTGGAGTCCGCCCGCGTGGATGAAGACATCGGGCAAGCTGGGGACAGGCCGCCTCAAACCAGAATGCTACCCGGCCTTTGCCAGGTACCTGCTCAAGTTCATCGAAGCCTATGAGGCTGAGGGTGTGCCGATTTACGCCATCACCGTGCAGAACGAGCCGGACATGAGCGACCCCGATTATCCGACGACGCTGTGGAACGGCGGGGAACAGCGCGATTTCATTCGCGACCATCTTGGGCCGCTGTTCAAACAGCATGGCGTTAAGACACTCATCTGGTGCTGGGACCACAACTGGAACAAGCTGGAATTTCCACGGGCGGTCCTTTCGGACCCGCAGGCGGCGCAGTATGTGGACGGCACGGGGTTTCACCTGTACGAGGGCAAGGTGGCCGCCCAGTCGGCCTTCAAAGAGGAATTCCCCGACAAGCACATCTACTTCACTGAAGGTTCGGTGTTTCGCGCCAGCGGGGCCGTCCGCCTGACGCAGATTCTGCGCAACTGGTCCCGGTCTTACAATGCCTGGGTGATTATGCTGGACCAGCACCAGAAGCCCAACCGGGGGCCGCACGACGCCAGCGCCACCTGCATCGAACGGATGGACGACGGTTCGGTGCGGTACAATTTCGACTATTACATGTACGGGCAGTTCATGAAATTCATCCAGCGCGGCGCGCTGCGGGTGGAGTCATCGCTTCCCGAAATACGCACGTTCAGCCATGTGGCCTTCGTCAATCCCGACGGCGGGGTGGTGCTTGTGGCGGCCAATGCCGGCCGCGATGTCCAGCCGTTCGCGGTAAAATGCGGTGAAAGCATGTTCAGAACAGAATTGCCTGCGGGCAGCGTGGCCACCTATTCGTGGCAGAAGGTTAAGTAAAGAACACAGGACAGCCGTTCCCGGCTGTCAGGCAGTTGACAATGGCTTCAAGGACCGACAGGCGAGGGTGCCCGCCCCAGATCCTTTTGGCGAGAGAGGCGATTTCCGTGAAACATGGTTGGATAACAGTCTTGGCGGTTCTGGTGCTGATGGCGGCGGCGTTTCTGGCGGGGACGGGCAGTGTTCTCGCGGGCGATGGGCCCGTCGCAACCCTGACGTCTCCACTCTACTCTTCCCTTCTGCAGGCGGCCAAGGCCCGTGACCTGTACGGGGCACTGGAATTCGTCAACGCGAAACAGGGACTGGCCGACAGGGATGAGGCAGGCCGGGACCCGCTGCTTATCGCCGCGGCAACGGGCCAACCCCATCTTCTGACGGCGCTCCTGGCAGCCGGTGCCGACGGGGCCAGCAAGGACAAAGCGGGGGACACGGTGCTCCATCTTGCCGCCCAGGCGGCGGACCTTTACACCATCCGCATGCTCAAGCAGGCCGGTTTCTACCTCAACGTGCAGAACGGCAGTGGCGAGACGCCCCTGCACCAGGCATCCCGCGACGGCCAGGCCGCCGTGGTGAAGACCCTGCTGACCCTGGGGGCCGACCCAAAGGCAACCACAAACCCCGATGTGATCGAGACGCCGTGGATGATGGCGATGGAGAAGCAGCGCTGGGAGGTGACTGCGGTCTTCCGAGCGCTCGGCCTGGATCCGGGCCCCCATAAGTCCGCCGGATACGGCGACCTGCCCGCGATCAAGGAATACGGGGCGGCCAACCCAAGACTGCTTGTCGATGTGGATCGGACGGACCGCAGCCCGCTGTTCTACGCGGTGGCAGGCAGCCGCCTTGAAACGGCGCAATATCTGATGGACCAGGGCGTTCCCCTGAACGAGCCGGTCTTTGACGGGGACGCCCCGTTCTTTATTGCCGTGCGGAACGCCGACAGGCCCATGATTGAAGCCTTCCTTTCCCGCGGCTTCGACGTGAACCAGCGCGATGCGACCGCCTCCGGAAACTCGGCGCTGAACAGGATGGCGACCTCCGGGAACATCGACATGCTGCGCTACCTGGTGGACAAAGGCGCCCGGGTCAACCAGGCCAACATGCGCGGCTACACGCCGCTGCATTCCGCCGCAGAAGCAAACCAGGTGGAAGCGGTGAGATTTCTCGCCGGCCTGGGCGCGGCCCCCAACATCAAGAACCGCATTGGCCAGACCCCGCTGCACATTGCGGCCACCCAGGGGGAGGCGGAAATCACCGCGTTACTGCTGGACAACGGCGCCGACATTATGGCCAGCGACACGGAACGCCGTACCCCGCTTCACCTGGCCATTGAGGGGGACAAGGTGAAACTGGCGGCCCTGCTGCTGGACCGGGGCGCCGATTCCGCCCTCAAGGACAAAAACGGCCGGACGCCCCTGCATTTGGCGGCGGCAAAAGGGATTGCCGACGCCGTGAGCCTGCTGCTGGACCGCAACGCAAACCCCAATGCCCAGGATGCCCAGGAAGAGACGCCCCTGCACGCCGCCGCCACCGCAAAATCGCCGGAGGTCACAGCACTGCTGCTGGCCCGGGGGGCAGACCCCAACCTTGTCAACAAGAAGGGCCAGGGACCGCTTTACAATGCGCTCGATGCGGACAACCTTCTCTGCGCCCAGGCGCTCCAGACTGCGGGCGCCCGGACGGATGTGACCGACAAGGACGGGCGCACGCCCCTCTTTGAAGCCACACACAGCGCCAAGGACCAGTTGGCCCGGTGGGTCACCGGGCTGGGCGTTCCCATCAATACCAAGTCGGCGGACGGGCGCACTGCCCTGCATGAAACCTGCCTTCTCGGCTGCCTGGAGACGCTCCAGTTCCTGCTCGGCCAGGGTGCCGAGGTGAATGTGCCCGACCTGCACAAAATAACCCCGCTGCATCTCGCCTCCGAACGGGGCAACGTGATGAATGTCAAACTGCTGGTCGAGAAAAGCGCCGACATGCACGCCGTGGACGAGGAGGACCGGCTTCCGCTGCACTATGCGGCGGCCCACGGCCACTGGGGCCCCTGCCAGCTCTTTATTCTGCGCGGCATCGACGTCAACACTCCCGACGGCAAAGGAAACACGGCGCTGCATCTCGCTGCAGGCGGAGGGCAGCAGCGGAC
>CAITNO010000049.1 GCA_903893795.1 Candidatus Hydrogenedentota bacterium
GCCTTGAACTCCTTCGAATGATTCTTGCGTGCCTGACCCATTTCTTGGACTCCTTCGCGGACATTGTCCGCTTGGCGGCAAGCCGGCTCAAGCCGCCAATTCTTTACTTAGCCACTGTCCAAAAAATGGGGGGAACTTCACTCCGGTGAAAGGCACATGCGAACAGAACCAGTCCGAAGCCACGGAAAACCGTGTTCGGCGCTTCGCACACACTTCCACCACCCTGTCTTAGAGAAAATACTGATTTTATTGCTTCAATGGAGTCTAGCGAAAAAACCGTTAGAAGTCAAGCGTTTTCTTGAAGTACCCAAAAGCCTGAATTGGTTCAATCTCATTTCAGCGCATCGAGCAGTTTTGCCAGATGGTCGCGAACGGCGGAAATCTTCTGCCAGCGACGGTCTTCGACCCGGCGCTGCTGGGGCAGGCCGCCCACGCCGGGCACCTCGTCGTCATCATCGAGGCCGCAGAAGCGGGCTATCTCGCGGGTATCCGTGTCGAGCAAGTGCCGGGCTTCCTCCACGGCAGCGGCGGCGCGTCCCTCGGCGGCGGCTTTGTCCGCAGCAGCCCGCAGCAGCGTCAGCATGGCATGGTCCTCGATGCCGTCGCGGACGGCATGCCAGCGCCGGCTTGGCACCACACCGTCCCCCTGGTAAATGAGCAGGTAATCGGCTTCGCCGCTGTTGAACCAGGGGTCAAAGGCGGAAGTGCAGTAAGTCCAGAATCCGAGGCTCTTGAGGCCCTGCATCCAGGCCAGCCACGCCTGGCCGCGGTAGTAGCCGAGGGGGGAGCGGTGCTTTGCGTTGCCCTGGCACTCGTAGGTGTACACGTCCTTGCCGGTGGACTTGATGAAGTCCAGCTTGCTTTGGTCGGGCTTGTTGACGATGCCGCCCCTGGCCGGGCACCAGATGTCCGTGTAGGGGGCCATGGCTTTGAGGTCGTCCAGCGAGGCGTCGCCCACGGGGTCGGTGTAGATGCGAATCTTGGGATCGGCCTCGCGGACCACCTTGCCCAGATTGATGTGGATGTCCACCAGTCCCTCTTTCAGGCCCGGTTCGTCGATGGTGTAGATGGCCCAGTCTTTGTAATCCATGCCGCGCGCCCGGAGATGGTCCACCCACTTGCGCAGGTAGACCACAGCGGCCCGGTGCCATTCGGGGCTGAAAGTCGGGGTCGGACCGGTCAGGCTGCTGTCGAAGCCCTGAAAGAGGATGATGCCGTATTTGGCGTATTGGTCGCAGTAGGCATCGTGTTCGGCATAATCCAAGTCGCCCATGAGACTACCCTGCCCGTCAAACTTGGCCCTGGGCGCTTTTGAGGCGGTGAAGACGCTGGAACCGTGCCGCACCTGGTCTTCGACGGCGGCCTCGGGCTGGTCCTTCAGCACGGAAGACTCGACGTATCCCCAATGGCACAGGCCCAGGGACTTCTTTTCGGGCAGGGCGGTGGGCCATACGGTCACCTTGAGCGCGGCGGTGGTCTCGGTGGCGTCCACGTCGAGACCGCGCAGGCGCACGGTGGTGCTCCATTCGCCGGGCTTCATGCCGCGCGTGTCGATTTCGAAATAGAGCTGCCGCGCGTCATAGCCGGGCAGGGTCATGGTGTGTCCCTGGTTCAGTTTGGGCAGGGCGTCCGCCGCAAGGTCGCCCTTTTCGGTGCGGGTGGCCACGGCCTCGCGCAGAATGACGGCGGAGGCGGGGGCCTTGGCGTTGTCGGGACCGGTGAGCGGGGCCAGGTCCACCCGCACCGTCAGGGACTCGGGCCCCAGATTGAACAGGTTCAGGGCGGTGGACTCAATCTCGCCGGCAAAGGCCCTGGCCGTCATCTCGGACGGCGTGATGCGCCCTTCGGCCAGCTCGTCCATCGCGCCGAAATTCGCCCACGGGTTGGCCGCGCAGGTCAGCAGGGGTGATTTGCCCTTTGCATACTGTTCCGCCGCCGCCACGATGCGCCCGGTGCGCGCGCGCGCATGGGCGAGCTGTTGTGCAAGGTCGGCCATGGCCGCAGGCACCAGCAGGGCCGCAGCGGCGGCCTGTTCCCGCAGTGGCGGCAAGATGGAACGCCAGTAGAGCGCCTCGCGGCGCAGGTCTTCCGACAGGGCCGCGGGCATTTCCGGGGCCAGGGCGTCCATGCGGGCGGCAGCCGCGCCCGTTTCAGCCAGTTCGGCGGCAAAAGGCGCGGTTTGCAGGCTGCGCGACTGGCGCGCAACTTCTTTTCCGTCCTGCGAGACGACGCACTCGAAGACAAACTCCGCGGCGGCCCGTCCACCCATGACATAAGGCACGGACGCATGGATCACCGCTTCGGCCGAGGACGCCGTCTTGCGCGCGTGCTGGTCGCCCTGGCGCACTTCGAGCGCCACGTCCAGTTTTGCCCCTTTGGGATTATCCACGGCCACGGAGAATTCATTGCGCCCCACATAGGCACGGCCGGTGTCCAGCGCGGCGATGCGCGGCCGGTCCTGGGCCTTCAGCGCGGCGGCCATGGCCGTGTTGCGGCTGTCAAAACGGTACTGGGGCCAGAGCACGGCGCCCGACACGGCGCCGGGCCAGCGGTATGCGGCGAGGGTGCCTGTGACCACGGGGCAAAGGACGGTCAAGGCACCGTCGCCCTTGAGGTCGGCGACGGTGGCGGTGGCGTTTGACCCGCCACCCAGGTCCACACGGTCCTTCAATTCGCCCTTGGCGCTGAACACCTGAATCTTGCCGCTGTAGCCGGCAACGATGACCTCGGGGCTGCCGTCCCCGTCAATGTCGGCAATGGAAGGCGCCCGGCGGGTGCGCCCGCCCAACTCGGCCGTCCACAGGGTGTCGCCCTTGGCGTTGAACACCGTCAACTGGCCCTTGAGGTCGGCCACCGCAATTTCAGGACTGCCATCGCCGTCCAGGTCGGCCACCGAAATGCCGCTGTCGATTTCGCCCTTCGTCTGGCCGCACCACCGCGTCTGGCCGTCCGACCCCACCACGCATATGCCGTCGCGGATGCCCGTGATGGCCTCGGGCCTGCCGTCGCCGTCGATGTCGGCCAGCACGGGCGCGCCGACCGCCTCGGCCTCGGCCCCCACGCGCCAGCGTTCTTTACCCGTGATGTCCAGGCAGACCAGCGGCGTCTTCACCGCGCCGAAGAGGATTTCGGGCTTGCCGTCGCCGTCCATGTCGCCCACGGCGGGCGCGGACTTGATGCCCCGCTCGTACTTCACCGACCACAGCAGCGACCCGTCCCCATGGAGCGCGACCACCTGTCCCCGCGAATCGCCGGTGACGAGGTCCAGTTTGCCGTCGCCGTCGAGGTCCACGGCGGGCACGGCCGCGCTGCCCCACTGGATGCCGCCGGACATTTCATATTTCCAGAGCAGCTCGCCGCTGCGCCCGTTCAGGCAGTAGATATGCCCCGTGTTCGTCATCACCACCACCTCCGGCCCCGGCGTGGGCATCAGCTCCGCGATGGTGGGCGGAACGCTGATCACATCCCCCTGGCGCCAGCGCCAGAGCTCCTTGCCATCGGCGTCCAGCGCGATGACCGCGCCCTGAATGGTCGTGGCGATGACCTCCTGTGCGCCGTCACCGTTCAGGTCGGCCACGCCGACCGATGCGTCAAACTGTTCCCCCGCAGGCTGAAAGGTCCAGGCCGGCTCCAACCCCGCAAAGGCGGCGGAACAGGACAGGGCAAGCGATAAAACAAGACAGAAAAGGGCATGACGGGGCATCGCGGGAACCTCCAGATGTTTGTCTCAGAATAGCCTTGTTTGGCCGGGTGAGTCCAGCACATCAGGCCGGCGACTCACCCCGTCATTGCGAGGAGGCCAAAGGCCGACAAAGCAATCTCTTGAATCCATGGCTCGAAGTCCGGGCCATCGCGAGCAAGAGATTGCTTCACTGCGTTCGCAATGACGTTGACTTTGCGACGCCTACCGGTCCGCCTTGAGGTAGTTTTGGAGCATTTCTGCGGAGGTGGCATAGAGCTTGGGGCGGGCGGTGTCGAAGGCGGTGAGTTCGGCGGCGCTTTGGGCGAGGATGTCGGCGGCGGCGCGGCCTGCCTGGAGCTGTTCGCGCAGCCAGGGTCCGCCTGCGAGGGTGTCGAAATTGGGTTTCCACTGGAGCTGGTCTTTGTGGCGTTTCACCAGTTCGGCGAGGAGGCCGACGGCGAGGGAGAAGGGGCGGGCGGCGTTGGGGTCCGCCACTTCGAGCAGGATGCCTTTGCAGATCTTGCCGTTGTATTCGGGGTTCTCCGACTTGCCAGGGATGGGCTTGGGGATGTAGACCCGCGTGATCAGTTTGAATCCGGCGGACAGCGCGGGGTCCACCGCGTCCGCGAGGGCCTTGTTGTCAGTCCAGGGGGCGCCGAAGATCAGGAAGGGCGTTTCGGTGCCGCGGCCCTCGTTGAGGTTGACGCCCTCGAAGAGGCAGATGCCCGCGTAGGCGAGGGCCGATTCGAAGGAGGGCAGGTTGGGCGAGGGCGGCGTCCAGGGCAGGGCGCAGGCGGGGTGCATCAGCTCGCGCCGCCAATTCTCCGCGTTCTGTATGTCGAGTTTGAGTTTGCTCTTTTCAAAGACGGTCCGCTGGAAGAACTGGGCGATTTCGCCGAGTGTCATGCCGTGCCGCGCGGGGATGGGCGCGGAGCAGACGGCGGACTCGAAGACTTTCGCGACCGGGCCCTCCAGCACCGTGCCGCCGAGGGGGTTGGGCCGGTCGAGCACGAGCACGGGCACGCCCGATTCGGCGCAGGCGGTGAGGCATTCTTTCATGGTGGCCATGTAGGTGTAGTAGCGCGAGCCGACGTCGGGCAGGTCGATGACGAACAACTGCACACCTTTGAGTTCGTCCTTCGTGGGGCGCTTTTGTTTGCCGTAGAGGCTGATGACCGTCGTGGCGGCGCTCTTTTCCGAGGCGACCGATTTGCCCGCCTCGGCCTGCCCGCGCAGACCGTGCTCGGGGGTGTAGACCGTCTTGAAGGTCACGCCCGGTTCCAGGTCGAAGACCTCGAGGTCGGGCCGGCCCAGCATGTCCGTCGCGGCCTGGTTGGTCAGGATGGCGGCCCGCTTCTCCCGCACCGGCGCGTAATCGACGCGGTACAGGTAGTCGATTCCGCCGTGCGCGTTGGTGCTCTTGGGGTACTGGGAGAACATGATGCCGTCGTAGAAGGTGCGGCGCAGGCTGGTGTTGTCGCGGGGTTCGCGTTTCGGGTGGACCGTGTTGCTGAGCAGCACACCGTAGAGGCCCGTGTCGCGGTCGAGCCACATGCTGGTGCCGGTAAAGCCGGTGTGGCCGAAGGCGCGGCGCGAGGGCAGGTAGCCGTTGGACCCGGAGGTCCAGGGGTCGAGCCACCAGCCGATGCCCTGGCCGGGATAGGACGGGACATGGCCGAAGCGCAGCATCTCGTCGAGCGTGGCCGATTTCAGAATCCTGCCCGAGAGCAGCGCATCGCAGAAAAGGCCCAGATCGGGCGCGGTGCTGAAGAGGCCCGCATGGCCGGCCACGCCGCCCATGGCAAAGGCGCGCTCGTCGTGGACCTCGCCCTTGAGCACGCGTTTGCGCCAGGGGCAGTTCTCCGTGGCGGCGCAGTCTTTGCGCAGTTCGGCGCCGGGGTTGAACAGGGTGCGTTTCATGCCCAGCGGCTTGAACACGCGCCGCGCGATGAACGCGTCCACCGGCTCGCGCGCCGCCTGCCCCACCACCTGCGCCAGCAGGATGAACCCGAGGTCCGAATAGACCCGCCGCGTGCCCGGCGGGCTCGACATGGGCAGCGCCGCGATGCGCTGCACGATGTCCTCGGGCGAGTGGACCTCCGTCTGCCAGGGCTTGAAGGGGGCGAGCCCGGCGGTGTGGGTGATGCACTGGCGCAGGGTGTACCGTTCCAGACCCGGTATGGGCAGAAAGTCGGACACCTTTTGGTCGAGACTGAGCTTGCCGTCCTCCTGGAGGAGCATGACGGAGGTGGTGGTGGCAACCTGCTTGGTCAGCGACGCGAGATCGTAGAGCGTGTCTTCCGTGGCCGCCTCGGAGACCGGCGTAATCTGGCGCATGCCCTCGGCGGCGGAAAGCAGTTTGCCGCCACCCGCCTTGCCAACGCAGGCCACCGCGCCGGGCGCCTTGGAAAGCGCCACGGCCCGTTTTAGCCAAACTTTCAGGTCTTCCGCCATGGTTCATCCTGTCCTTCTCCCCGGTCCGGGAGCATTGTAGCGAAAAGCGGGGACTGACCCAAGCGGAGCGAGTGAAGACGGGTCTGTCCCCGCTTTTCGCGTTTTGGACGAACCGGCTTGATAAGGGAAGCGCAAAAGCACGAGCCCCTCTGATCCATAAAGAAATCGCCGCAACGAGCGCCGCAAACGGGATCGGTCCATACCCGATTAGAATTCTTCGGTTCCCTATTAAGCGCAGGCTGGCTGCTGAAGAGTTTGCATCAATTTGAGCCCTGAGGTATTCTTCCTTTAGTGGATATATGCACAAAAGGCTGATGCGATGAATGAAAGAATAAGCATAGATGCGCGGGTGTGCCATGGCAAACCTGTTGTTCGTGGGACACGTGTGCTCGTTTCAACTGTTCTGGGCGCCCTCGCCGGCGGGGATTCCGTCGCGGATGTTCTGGAAGACTACCCGAACATCTCTGAAGCCGATGTGCGTGCAGCGCTGGAATTCGCCGGCGAACTGTCACGCTTCGAGGAGGCGCCCTACGAAACAGCCTTCCCGTGAGGTTCTTCTTCGACGAAAACTTCCCCAAGGGCGCCGGACCTCTGCTCATGGCGCGTGGGCATGAATTTGTTGATATCCGCGGAACCGACAAAGAAGGCGCTGAGGACATTGCAATCTTTCATTTGGCCCAAGAGCAACGCGCCATATTCCTCACCACAGACAGAGATTTCTTCCATACAATCCCCCACCTTGAGAAGAATCACCACGGTGTTGTGGTAGTCGCATTGCGCCAACCGAACAGACAGAGCATCTTGATCCGTCTGGAATGGTTTCTGGAACGCTTCGAACAAACCGACATCGACAACAGGGTCTTTGAACTCCGGGACCGTACCTTTGTGGTCTTCCCCAACCTTGCGCTTCACCCGCCTTCAAGTGAAGGTGAATGCTGAATCAGGATAAACGACACAAAGTACAGGCATCCACGGAGGTTTCATGTTCTGGTATGAGGTTGGAAGACCTTTGCGGCCCTGTTAAGTTCTTCCGGAACTGCAATACTCTGGACGATTGGCGGGAAGCACCCTTGACTTCCTTTGGTTTCTCCAGTTACCGACTGCCTTGGTCTCCCCTGTGGATGCACGTGTCTGCACGATAATCCCACATTCCCCCGGCGTCGAGGCATTTGTCTATCTCGAAGAACCGGGTCGAGTCCATGAACGCCATTGCCGCCCAGACACACGCCAGCAGGAGGCCCGCCGACAATGCGATGATGACGCGTTTCCGGGTAAACATGACTCCATTAATTCGCCGCCACGGCCGGCGGGGTGTAGGCGATTTCGAAACTGTATTTTCCGGAACCCACTTCGCACTGCACTTCGCCGTGCTCGACGCGGGCGCTCATGATGCCGACGGACTGGTCCAGCGGCGCGCCGCCTTCCTTTGCGCTTTCATGCGCGGCGGAGGGGAGGCACACGGTGGCGGTGGTGTTGGCGGGCACCTCCACGCTGTACTTGAAGAGGCCGTTCTCGATCTTCCAGTCGGAAACGATCATGCCTCGGATGGAGCGGTAGGAAAGTTTGGCCGAGGTGAGTCCGCCGCCTGGACGGGGCCGCAGGATCATTTTCTTGAAGCCCACACCGTCGGGCAGGATGCCTGCGACATGGTTGTACATGTACTCGCCGACCGCGCCGAAGGCGTAATGGTTGAAGCTGTTCATGCCGGGGTCGGCGAAGCCCTTCTCCGGTGTCCAGCCGTTCCAGCGCTCCCACATGGTGGTTGCGCCGAGCGTGACCTGGTAGAGCCAGGAGGGGAAGGTCGTGTTCATGAGCAGTTGGTAGGCCACATCCTCGCGGCCCGCCAGCGTGAGCGCGGGCAGTAGCCGCGGCGTGCCGATGAAGCCCGTGGCCAGGTGGTTCTTGAAGCGCTTGATCTCCCCGACGAAGCGGTCTGCCGCCGCCGTCTTGAGCGTCTCGGGGATCAGGTCAAAGGCAAAGGCCAGCGCATAGCCGGTCTGGCTGCTGTCGAGAATCTTTCCGTCCGGCCCGACAAACTTCTTGATGAAAGCGTCGCGGATTTTCGTGTGGAGGTCGGCGTATTTGGCCTGCTCGGCCGTGCGGCCGATGACCCCGGCCGTCTCGGACATGATCCCCGCCAGGTAGGCGAAGTAGGCCGTGCAGATGACCTCGTCCTTGGCGCCGCCGCCGAGGTTGAGCCAGTCGCCGAAGCCCAGTTGGGTGCGGATGTATTCCTTGCTGGTCGTCTCAAGGAAGTTCATGCCCTTAACCATGTGGTCGAAGTGCTGTTCCAGCACGCGCGTGTCGCCGTAGAAGCGGTACATGAGCCAGGGGCAGATGATGGCCGCGTCGCCCCAGGCCACCGCACCGCCGCCCTGGTTCACATTGGGCGCGACATGGGTGAAGGAGCCGTCCTCCAACTGCGCGTCCTGCACGAGATCCACGAGCCACTTTGTGTGAAACGCGCCGATGTCCGCCGTGTAGAGCGCCGTAGGCATAAAGAACTGGGCGTCGCCCGTCCAGCCGAGGCGCTCGTCGCGCTGCGGGCAGTCGGTCGGCACGTCGAGGTAGTTGCCCCGCTGGCCCCAGACGATGTTCTTGGCCAACTGGGTGAGCAGCGGGTTCGACGCCTCGAAGACCGCCGCCTGGGGGATGTTGGAGTGGATGACCACGCCCTTCACATCGCCTACGGCGGGCGCCTTGTCCACGCCGGTAATCTCGACGTAGCGGAATCCGTGGAAGGTGAAGCCCGGCTCCAGCGTTATCGGGCCGTCCTGCGCGGGCGTGTAATAGTCCGTGGCGCGGGCCGAACGCAGCGCGGTGGTATAGAGGGACCCGTCCTCCTGCAGCATTTCGGCGTGCCGCACGGTGACGGTCTTCCCGGCCTTGCCGTCCAGCATTATCTTTGCCCAGCCGACCATGTTCTGGCCGAGGTCGTAAATGAAGACGCCTTTCTTCGGCTCGGTCATCTTGCTGGCGGTCAGCAGTTCAAAGCGGCGCACCGGGTCGCCCGGATAGGCCTGCACCGGAATCCGCACCTCGGTGCGGGGCGTGAGGGCGACGGGCGCCCAGCCGTTGTCGTTGAAACCGGGCGCATCCCAGCCGGGGATGGCCTTGGTCAGGTCATGCGACTCGCCCATGAGCAGGTCGGCCTCTCGCAACTCGCCGTAGCTTGCCTTCCAGGCGTCGTCGGTCACGATGCGGTCCTTCGTGCCGTCCTCGTACTCGATTTCGATTTGGGCCATGCAGCGCGGGTCCTGCCCGTAATAGGCGGGACCGAAATTGCCGACGTGGCCGGCGTACCAGCCGTCGGCGAGGATGATGCCCACGGCATTGGGCTCGCCCGCCCGGAGCATTCCGGTCACGTCGTAGCTGTTGTAATAGACCCGTTTCTTGTAGTCGGTCCAGCCGGGCGTGAGCAGGTAGTCGCCCACGCGCCGTCCGTTCAGGCGCATTTCATAGAGGCCCAGCGCGGACACATAGGCCGTGGCGCGGCGCACCTTTTTCTCCACCGCAAAGCCGTGCCGCAGGTAGGGGGCGGGGGGCAGGTAGTCGTGCTTGCAGGTCACCTTGCCCCAGGGCTCGGCGCCGTATTCGGCCACTTCCTTGGCATCGATCCAGCCTGAATCGTCAAAGTCCAAATCGTCCCATTTGCGGCCCGGCTGCTGGTCGGTGACTTTCCAGCCGTCGTCCGTCATCGCGGCGGCCACGTTTCCGTTGGCGAAGACCACTTCCAGCCGGGCGATGAGGCCCGCGGCGGCCTTCAGGTTCTCCGCGGCGACGGTGATGACATTGCGGCCCGGCCGGAGCAGTTCGGCCACGGGCAGTTCGTACAGGTGGCCCGGGTCCTTGATGTTTTCCCTGCCTGCCCGCTTGCCGTTGATGCTGACGCGCGCCCGGTCGTCGCAGGTGATGTAGAGGGTCGCCTCGCGGATGCCCGACACCTCGTTCAGCTCAATCACATTGCGGAACCAGCGTTTGCCCCTCGGGGCCTCCTTGGCGGGGTCGCCCTCGGGATACCAGATCCACAGGGCGCCCCGGAGCGGCTCGCGGGGCTCTTGGACGCCGGGATCCGGCGCGTCATAACCGATCCAGTCGGCCGACCAGTCTTCGGGCTTGAGCAGGCCCATAGAAAAGAGGGCCGCTTCGGTCCAGTCCGATGCCCGGCCGAGCTGGTCCCACACGCGCACTTTCCAGAAACAAAGCATGCGCGAGGCGAGGGGCTTGCCCGCATAGGTGACCAGCACCGAGTTGTCCGATTTCACCCGGCCCGAATCCCATAGCGTGCCCCTGTTGTTCTGGATGGCGTCAATCGAGTCCGCCACGATGACCTGGTAGAAGGACTGCGCCAGGCCGCGGCCCTCGCCGGCCACCACCCAGGTAAAGCGCGGCTGGGGCGTATCGATGCCCACCGGGTCGGCTTTGTATTCGCAGCGCAGTTCGACCGGACGAATCGCGCCCGGCGCATCGGCCGCCCAGGCGGCGGAGGTGGCAAGCGTCAGCGCCAGCAACAGTGTCGGCAAGAACCTGGTCATGAAGAAAGTCCCTGTACGGTTGAATTCGCGGCCCGCCGTCCCGCCGCCCCGGCGGGATAGGCATTACAGCCCATCCCCATTGTACCGGGCGGGCGTGTGTTGGGCAAGCGTTCCGAAACGTCGCATGAACAACCGGGAACGCGGCAAGATGCCGCGTCTACGGTAGAAGAGGCTTCCAGCCTCATTCTTCTTCCCGACCGCGTTTTGCACCGGGTACGGCACATTGTTTACCATGGCGCGAGAACGATGAATTTCCAACCGGATGACCTGATTTACCCATGAACACCTCGCAGATACTGGACTTGCTGCGGCTTGTGGCCGAAGGCGGCGCGTCGCCCGAGAACGCGCTGGAACGGCTGAAGGCGCTGCCCTTTGAGGACCTTGGCTTTGCCAAGGTCGACCACCACCGCCACCTGCGCAAGGGCTATCCCGAGACCATCTTCTGCGAGGGCAAGACGCCCGACCAGATTGTGACCATTGCCAACCGCATGCGCGAGCACGGCAGCAACGTGCTGGGCACACGTTGCAAACCCGAGGGCATGGAGGCCGTGCTGGCCGGATGCCCGGGCGCGGTGCGCCATGAGGCGGCCCGCGCGTTTACCATCACCGTGGCCCCGCCCCCGCCGCTCGACGGCTATGTGGGCGTGGTGTGCGCGGGCACGAGTGACATTCCCGTGGCCGAGGAGGCCGTGGTCACCTGCGAGGCGATGGGCTGCCGCGTGGAGCGCATCTACGACGTGGGCGTGGCCGGCATTCACCGGCTGCTGGGCCAGCGCGACAAAATGGAGAATGCCAGCGCGATCATCGTGTGCGCCGGCATGGAGGGCGCGCTGCCCAGTGTAGTGGCCGGACTGGTCCGGGCCCCCGTCATCGGCGTGCCCACCAGCGTGGGCTACGGCGCGGGCATCGGCGGCTTTGCCGCGCTGCTGGGCATGCTCAACTCCTGCGCCACCGGGCTCACCGTGGTGAACATCGACAACGGTTTCGGCGCGGCCGTGGCCGCCGCCATGATCAACCGCATCGCCCACGGCGCGCCGAAGGAGCCGCAAGCATGAAGGCGTTGTACTTGGACTGTTTCAGCGGCATCAGCGGCGACATGACCGTCGGCGCGCTCATTGACGCCGGGGCCGATTTCGCCCAAGTGCGCGACGGACTCATGTCGCTCGGCGTGCCGGGCTTTCATGTGGAGGCAGAGAAGGTGGTGAAACGGGGCATCGCCGCCACGCAGTTCCGCGTGATCGTCGATCCCGACACGCCCAAGCCGCACCGCCATCTGCACCATGTCGAGGACATCATTTCGAAGGGCACGCTGCCCGAGGCGGCCCGTGCGGGAGCGCTGAAGACCTTTCGCCGGCTTGCCGAGGCCGAGGCGGCCGTGCATGGCATCGCGGTTGAAAAAGTACATTTTCACGAGGTTGGCGCCATCGATTCCATTGCCGACATCATCGGCGCCAATCTGGCGCTGCACCTGCTCGGCATCGAGCGGGTTTTTTCGTCGCCGATACACCTTGGCGGCGGCACCATCCACTGCGACCACGGCATCATGCCCGTGCCCGCGCCGGCCACGGCCCTGCTGCTGCAGGGCTGCCCCGTGGTGGGCGACAACCTTGACGCCGAACTGGCCACGCCCACGGGCGCGGCGCTGGCCGTTTCCTGGGTCGAGGCCTTCGGCTCCATGCCCGTGCTGACCGTCGGGGCCGTGGGCCACGGCGCGGGCGGGCGCGACCTGCCCGACCGGGCCAACGTGCTGCGCGTCATCATGGGCGAGCTTGCCGCGACCCAGGCGGGTGCGGAGGAAAAGGTGACGGTCATCGAGGCGCTCATTGACGACATGAGCGGCGAACTGCTGGCCCCGGCGCTCGACGCGCTGCTGGCCGCGGGCGCCCGCGACGCCTTTATCACACCCGCAATGGCGAAGAAGGGGCGGCCCGCCCACCTGGTCACCGTGCTGTGCGACGGCGCGCAGGTCTCCGGCATGACGCGGACGTTCTTTGAGCACACCACCACGCTGGGGCTGCGCTACCGCGAAGAGCGGCGGACCACGCTGGAGCGCGCATGGCGCAGCGTGCCCACCGCCTACGGCGCGGTGCGGATCAAAATGGGGCTTCTGGACGGGGTTCCCACCGTCTTTCATCCGGAATACGAGGACTGCCGCGCCCGCGCGGCGGAAAGCGGCGTGCCCGTGCGGCGCGTGGCGGAGGCCGCCCAGGCGGCCGCCGTTGAAGGGAGATGGTGCGATGCGTAAAGAACGGAAGGCGTTGTATCCCGGCAGTTTTGACCCGCCCACGCTGGGGCATTTGGACCTCATCGCGCGGGCCGCCAAGATATTCGACCAGGTGGTTGTCGCCGTCGCCCGAAACGACGCCAAGACCTCCCTGTTCAGCATCGACGAGCGCGTGGAGATGATTCAGGAGATCGCGCGCCATCTGGACAACGTGACCGTCACCTCTTTCGACAAGCTCACGGTCGATTTCGCCCGTGACATCGGCGCGGCCGTGCTCATCCGCGGCCTGCGCGTCCTCTCCGACTTTGAGTATGAGCTGTCCATGGCCATCAACAACCAGAAGCTCAACCCCGAAGTGGACACAGTCTGCCTCATGCCCAGCGAGCCCTACCTCTTCCTCAGTTCGCGCCAGGTCAAGGAAATCGCCTCCCTGGGCGGCCGGATGGACCTCTTCCTCGCCCCCGAGGTCGAGGCGCGCATGCGCACCAAGAAGTTGGGTGGTTAAACGGTGAGCGCCGGCATTCTTGCCGGCTTCCCTGCAAGTACCTGTAGAGGGCCGCGTTAAGTTACCGGAAAGCCGGCAGGGATGCCGGTACTCCCCGTGAGAACGGTGCGCTCCGCTTCGCTCCGGGCACCCTGGGGGACCGGCAGGTCCCTGCTGCAAGAACCAAATCTCGACATTCCCCGCGAAAATAGGGTAAAATACTGAACCCTTCAAGAGGGTTTTTCCCGTATTCCCCCGGTAGTGACGCGTCAGCGGCCGGGGGATAGGTGTATACCCCCGCGCGCTGGAAAGCACACACGGGGGCAAGGTCAGCGTTAATGGACAAGGAGCCCTGAGATGAGCGGCAAAGTTGTGGCAGTGGCCGGCGCCACGGGTGTGGTGGGCCGGGAAATGTTGCGGGTGCTTGAAGACCGGAATTTCCCGGTCAAATCGATCAAGCTTCTGGCGTCCGAGCGCTCCAAGGGCAAAACCATGACTTTCAAGGGCGAGCAAATTCCCGTGGAAGTGCTCGCCGACGAATCCTTTGACGGCGTCGATATCGCCCTTTTCAGCGCCGGCGGCGGCACCAGCAAGCGCTTCGCGCCCTCGGCCGCCAAAGCCGGCTGCGTGGTCATCGACAATTCCAGCGCATGGCGCATGGACCCGACCGTCCCCCTCGTCGTGCCCGAGGTGAACCCCGGCGACCTGAAATGGCACAAGGGCATCATCGCCAACCCGAACTGCTCGACCATCCAGATGGTCGTCGTGCTCAAGCCCCTGCATGACGCCGCCACCATCCGGCGCGTTGTCGTGTCCACCTACCAGGCCGTGTCCGGCGCAGGCAGCGCCGCGCTCAACGAACTGCGCGAGCAGACCCGTGCTCTCGTCTCCGGCGAGCCCTACCCGTCCAAGATTTTCCCCTACCAGATCGCGTTCAACGTGATCCCCCAGATCCCGCAGAGCGGCGCCTTCGAGGAAAACGGCTACACCAGCGAAGAGATGAAGATGGTCAACGAGACCAAGAAGATCCTTGGCGACCAGGGCATCATGGTCACGGCCACCACCGTCCGCGTCCCGGTTTACACCGGGCACAGCGAGTCGGTCAACGTCGAGACGGAAAAGAAGCTGACCGCGGACCAGGCCCGCGAAATCCTCCGCAACGCTCCCGGCGTCATCGTGCAGGACGATCCCTCCACCCAGCTCTACCCGCTCGCCGTCAACGCCGCCGGCCAGTACGACACCTTCGTCGGCCGCATCCGCGAGGACCTGTCCCACCCCAGCGCGCTCGACATGTGGATCGTCGCCGACAACCTGCTCAAGGGTGCCGCGTCCAACGCGGTGCAGATCGCCGAAATCCTGTAAGCCAGAGTAGAACGCAAAACTTACGTGCGGCCGGGAACCCAACGAGTTCCCGGCCGCGCTTTTTCTTCATTCAACCCCAAGGCCGCATATTGCAGGGAGCACAGAACAGGGCAGATAAAATGAGAAGGCCGGTTCCCCAACGCAGTACGATAGGGTCGTCTGCAAAACAGTGCGCGAAGCACA
>CAITNO010000050.1 GCA_903893795.1 Candidatus Hydrogenedentota bacterium
GGAACTCTGGGGCCGTTCCATTCATTTCTCCGGCTTCGTGGCCAATAAAGCTCAAAACACCAAGCCGCAGAAATGTTCTTTCTCTCCATATTCTGCTCTGTTATACTCAACAAGGCACTCTTAAAAGGGCCAAACATCAGGTCCCCCTTCAAAGGGGGATTTGAAGGCCGCGCGTCTTTGGGGCGTGTGGTCCGACTGGCAACCATGGCGCGGTCACACCGGCATGGGAGAGCGTGGCCGGTAAATATCCGTACCAGCAGTGAAAAGGTGTACAAACAATGGAATCTCTGGCGTTTCTTACGGAAGATCAGGTGCGGTGCATTCAGACCGAATTCGGCACGCCCCTGTTTGTGTATGACGAGCGCACGCTCGAACGGCGCGCGCGCGAAGTGCTGGCCTTTCCAAACGCGTTCGGTTTGACCGCGCGTTTTGCGATGAAGTCGCTTCCCAACGCCGCCGTGCTGCGGCTCTTTCACCGGCTGGGCCTGCGCATAGACGCCTCCAGCGGCTATGAGGCAGAGCGCGCGCTGCGCGCCGGCATTCCCGCGGCGGACATACAAATCACGGCGCAGGAACTGCCCAAGGATCTGGAAGGTCTGATTCGTCAGGGATGCGCGTTCAACGCCTGCTCGGTGCTTCAATTAAACGAGTACGGACGGCTCTTTCCCAACACCGAAGTGTCGGTGCGCGTTAATCCGGGGCTCGGCTCGGGCCACAGCAACCGGACCAATGTGGGCGGCCCCTCGGCGAGTTTCGGCATCTGGCACGAGCATCTTGATGAAGCCCACGGGGTGGCGGCCAGGCACGGTGTGCGCATCACCGGCATGCACACCCACATTGGGTCCGGTTCCGATCCGGAGATGTGGGTCCACTGCGCCGGGCTGTCGCTGGACATCGCGGCGCGCATGCCCGAAGTTACCCGGCTCAGCCTGGGTGGCGGTTACAAAATTGCGCGCATGTCCACCGAGAAAGAGGCCAACCTGCAGGATATCGGCGGACGCATGTCGGCCCAGTTCGAGGCGTTTGCGCTGGAGCATGGTCGAAAGCTGCACCTGGAGGTGGAGCCGGGCACCTATCTGGTCGCCAATGCGGGCGCACTGATTTGCACGGTCATTGACGTGGTGGACACGGGCGCGTCGGGCAACATCTTCATCAAGATCGACGGCGGCATGACCGAGAACACACGGCCCAGCCTGTACGGCGCACAGCATCCAATTGTGGTGGTGCCGAACGAGGCGGGTGCGGCGCGCGGCGAGGGCGACTACCTCGTGGCGGGCCACTGCTGCGAGAGCGGCGACACCTTCACGCCCGCACCGGACAATCCGGAGGGATTGGGACCGCGGCGTTTGACCCGGCCCGAAGCGGGCGACGCGCTGGTCATGGAGGCTTGCGGCGCCTATTGCTCGTCCATGTCCACGAAGAACTACAACAGTTTTCCCGAATGCGCGGAAGTGCTTTTGAAAGCCGACGGCACGCCGCAGCTTATCCGCCGCCGCCAGACACTCGACCAGATTCTGGAGAACGAGGTGTAGAAAGCGTAGGGGTGCCCGAAGCGCAGCGGAGCGCACCATTCCGTCCAGTAATGTAGGGTGCGTGAAGTTTTGCGAAGCAAAACGAAACGCACCGTCTTTCTGGTCTGGCGGGAATGGTGCGTTACGTTTTGCTTCGCAAAACTTCACACACC
>CAITNO010000051.1 GCA_903893795.1 Candidatus Hydrogenedentota bacterium
GGCGACCGCGCCTTCCGGTCTTGGCGGAACGATTGCAACGGACCTGCTGCGCAGCGGCCAGTTGGAGTGCACGTCGTGCCACGATGTGCATGTGGCCCGCAACACGGCGGGCTGCGTGGGTTGCCATACCAGCAGTTCCACGGTCAAGACACTGTCGCTGTGGAAGTCGAATGACGCCAGTGCCCTGTGTTTGACCTGCCACAATATGTAAGTTGTGGTCCGCCGCAGGGCGGATGTTGCCAGTATCCACGGGTACCGCCAGGATGAAAAGGCCGGGCACCCAACTGTTCAGTCAAGGAATTCGTGCGCACCGGTGATGCGCCGAAGTTTTCATAGTCTTATAAACAATTGAGGCGGGTGTGGCAGTTATAAAGAAGCGGGCGGCATGGCCGGTGCGGTTGCAAAACAGCACGGCTGCTGAGACCTGCGGCAGGAGTTCATGCGTGAACAGAATCAACTTCTCTTCAATCATCCAGGGTGGCATGACAGCGGCGGCTGTTCTTCAACCGGCCTATGTTCGGGACGCGCGGCGGCGCAGAACGGGCCTCCTGCTCTGCGCTGTGATTGTCTGTCTGGCGGTGGCCCAGGGTGCCCACGCCTGGGACCCGCCCCATTACAACGGACCGGTCGGGTCGGATGACTGCCTGCGCTGCCACATGCTGCACGGCGCACCGGGCGGATCGATGACGTCCGTGGCGGGCAACAACAATCTGTGCGAAACCTGCCACATTGCGGGCGGATCCGCATCGAGCCTGCCCTTTGCCGACGCCGACCAGGCCTGTCCGCGCGTAGGAATTGCCAGCGGACAAACCGCGAGCGGCAATTCGCACCGGTGGGATTCTGGCCCGACAGGCCATGCCGAGGCGGTTGGCACGATTACTTCGACGGGCACGCTGGACACGGGTGGCGCGTTCACCGGCCAGTATGCGAAGACGTACACCATCACCATCACGACTGGCGGGAATGTGGGCGTTGCGGCATTCTCCTGGGCGGACGGACGGGGCGGAAGTGGCACCGGCCTCCTGACGGGCACCAATGTGGCCCTCAACGAGGGCATCACCCTCACTTTCACCGACGGCACCCCGGCCCCCTCTTTCGCGCTGAACGACAAGTGGCGGATCAGTGTCCGCACGGACATTGCCGCGCCCACGAACGGGACGCTGACCACGCATCTTGAAAAAGGCCTGATCATGTGCTCCACCTGCCATGATCAGCACGAGCAGGCCGTTGCGCCCTTTGATCCGGCAGCACCCGCCTACGGCGGCGCGGGCACGGGCGACGGGAGGCACTATCTGCGCACCGCCAACGATATCGACCAGATGTGCCTGGACTGCCACCGCGCGAGAAATGTGGCCTCGGCGAGCGACGGTTCCCATCCGGTGGGCGTGACGATTCCGGGTTCGGGCGCCTACAAGACGCCAGCCTCGCTTCCCCTGGCCCCCGGCGGCAAGGTGCAGTGCATGACCTGCCACCAGCCGCACTTTGCCGACTCGACGGACGGTTCGCTGACCCGCAACAAGAACGACGTCAATCTGTGCACCGACTGTCACACCAATTGCGACACGGTGAGCGGGGCGCATCTTAACGCCGCCTCTGGCGGCGTGTGGCCCGGCGACGCGGCCAACCCGCAAACCTATCCCGCCGTGGACAGCGCCAAGCGCGGCCAGTGCACCAACTGCCACGCCCCGCACGGGTGGCCGGACCCGACGGCAGCCCCGGCGGCGGATTATCCGAAGCTGCTGGTGGCGCGGACCGATCACAAGAGCGATGGGACCGATCCCGACACGGCCGAGGACCTGTGCTTTGGCTGCCACAATTCCACCGCGCTGCCGAACCGCGACCTCAAGACGGACTTCTCCAAAACCTACCATCACCCGGTCAAGGACTCCGAGCAGAGTTCCGGCCGCTCCGTGGAATGCAGCGACTGTCATACCGACAGTCACAAGGTGCAGGCGGGCAGTCATGACTACGCAGCGACGGCCACGTCGGCGCGCAATACCGTCGCCAATGTCGAAAAGGGCGTCTCCGGCCTGGCCGTCAATTACGGCAGCGGCATCACTTACACGACCGGCACCGCGGCAATCACAAACGGGAGCGCGGCCGTGACCGGCACGGGCACAACGTGGACTTCAACGATGATTGGCGCGCGAATCCGTTTTGCCGCCGACTTGTCGGACTACACGATTGTTTCGGTGCCCAGCGCCACGAGCCTGACGCTGGGGACGGCCTACGCAGGCGCGACCGCGGCCACCGCCTCCCACACCATCACCTATGCGGCATACACCGTCGGCACGGCCGCCTTCACCTTGAACAGCACGAGCGTGACCGGCACGGGCACGGCGTGGACCTCAGACCTTGCGGGGAAGAAGATCCGCCGCACGAGCGACATGGTGGACTACACCATCGCGTCGGTAGGCAGCCCCACCAGCCTGACCCTCACCGCGGCCTACGCGGGTACGACGACAGGAACCCCGCAACCCTACATCATCAGTCTGGGGAACTTCGTGGCCCCGACGAACGCGCAGTGCACGGTGGTGCCCGCCTCAACCGGCGTGGTATACCAGTATGAAGTGTGTTTCAAGTGCCACTCGAACTATGCTTTCCCCACGGCAAGCACCACGGGCACGGCAGATTTCACCACCGGCGGCACCGCGGTGAACGGCACGGGCACCTCGTGGACGCCTGATCTTACGGGCGCGATGCTTCTGCGCTCGGGCGACACGACTGCGTACACCATTGCCGCCGTGTCCAGCGCGACCAGCATCACGCTAGCCAGCGCGTATGCGGGCATCACGGGCACCGGTGCCAGCTATACCGTTACCCTGCCGCCGCGCAACCTGACACCGGTCCTCACGGGAACCAACAATGCCACCTTTGTCAACGGCAGCACCACGGTGACGGTTCCGGCCAACGTTTTCATCACCACCTACAGCACCGGCACCGCCGCCGCAACGAACGGAAGCGGCGTACTGACGGGAACCGGCACCTCCTGGTCCTCTTCCTATGTGGGCGCCACATTCAAGTTCACCGGCGACAGCACTGTCTACAAGATTACGGCGCGCACGAGCAGCACGAGCATCACCATTTCACCGGTGTATGGGGGCACCACGGGAACCGGGAAGGCCTACACCATCTTCGTGGGGGCGGGAAAGACCGGGACATGGCTGAAGCCGGGCACGGACAACGCCTATTACAAGATCACCGGCGTGGTTGACGCGACCCACCTCACCATCACACCGGCCTACTCCGGGTCTCTGGGCGCCAACGTTTCCTGGCAGATGTATGCCGCCGGCAACGACATCGCCATGGAATTCAGCCCCAACAACAAATCGGGCCACCCGATTGTGACGGGTCTGGACAATTATCCGAATTCGATTGCCGTGGGAACACCCGCCAAGAAAGGCCTGCAACCGGCCGCAATGCTTGCGCCGTGGAACGCAAGCTATACCACCGGCACAGCGGCCCTTACCGCCGGCAGCGCCACGGCGACGGGCACCGGCACCACCTGGACCGCGTCGCTCGTTGGCTACTCCTTCCAGTTGAACTCCAGCACAAACCTGTACCAGATTGTCGGGTTTACCGATGCCACGCACATCACCATAACCCCTGTGCCTGCCGCCACGGCGGCGGCCACCGCCTACACCATCACCCAAGTCGGGCAGCAGACCATGGCGTGCACGGACTGCCACAACACGGATTCGCTCACACCGGCGGCGCAGGGCCCGCATGGGTCCGCCCAGCAGTTCATGCTCCGCGCCTGGGGCAACGGCGCCGCCAACGGTCTTGGCACAGCCCTGTTCACCAATGGGAGCGCCACCGTCACCGGGACAGGCACCACCTGGCTGGCCGCAAATGTCGGGTCAAAGATCAGCCTTCCGGGCAGCAGCAAGATTTACACGATTGCAACCCGCGCCAGCAACACGAGCATCACCATATCACCGGTCTACGGCGAGGCGACCACGGCAAGCGTGGCCTACGCGATGTGGAATTCGCCTGCCAATTGGCCCAATGTCACGCTCACAAATTACCAGTCGAGCTGGTGCGCCAACTGCCACCAAAAGGGCACGCATCAGGGCCATGCAAAGAGCGACCACAGCAGCTCCGCCTGCTACCGCTGCCATATCGTGATTCCGCACGGCGGCAAAGTGTCCCGCCTGATCAACGACGCGGACGGCACCATGCCGTCACGCTACGCGTACAACAACGACATGAGCAACCCCTATTTTGTGAACTTCACGAAAGCGGCCTCGGGTTCATACGGGGAGAACACAAACTGCAGAACAACCAGTGGGTGCAGCCACCACACGGGCGGCCCGACCACCGGTGAGAACTGGTGACATGATTGATTTCACCCTGCGACGGATTTTGCGCTGATTCGGCGAATCCTTCCGCGCGACATCTATGAAGAGGACAAGGGCCTTCAAGCCCTTGTCCTCTTTGGTCAGTATTTGCCATACTCCGGTACAATATCGCGGGTCTGAACAGGGCAATCCTGGAGCAAATGAAACGTTCGCCATCACAAGCTTTGAAGAACCCGAAACTCATTCTTGGGGAGATCTCCGCCATCGGCCTGGTCTGCGCCGTGGGAGCGGTGCTGCCGTTTGCACTTGAGTCGGCGCATTTCTCCGGGGAACATCCGGAACTGGTCCGCTGGGTGCGGCTCCTCGGATTGGACAACGTGTTTGCAAGCGCATGGTTCCTGGCGCCCCTTGTCCTGGCTTGTGCGTCACTCAGCCTGGTGGTTGTCCAGCAATTCCGGCGGGCGGCGCAGTCCTGGCCGCGCCGGCTGAAGCCGGAGCAATTCCAGAAAGCCCTTTTTCGCGCAGAGTTTGATCGCCCGGCACAAACCCATGCTTCGGGCGGCAAGGCCTCTTCCGGGGGGAAAGCGCCTTCGGCTGTGGAAGGGCAAACGACCTCGGTGATTCACAGCAAAGGACGTGTCTTCCTGCTCGGGTCCCCCCTGTTTCACACAGGACTGCTTGTGGTGGTCCTGGCGGGCGTGGTCCGCGCCCTGTTCGGGGCCGATGCCGTGATGGACCTTGTGGAGGGGGAGACAATCTCTCCGGGTCCCGCAGTTTGGAATGGCCAGTTTCCCGGCTATCTTGCCAGGCCCATTTCCCTTAATAGACCGGTAGTCCTGACCAAGGTGAATTCCGTCCTGTATCCCGATGGCGGCCTCAAGAAACTTTCGGCCGCCTTTGCCACAGAGGGCAGCGGAGAACCGGGGAACATTGAGGTGGCGGTGAACAAAGGATTCCGGGTCGACGGCACCCGTCTGCATGTGGGGTCCGATTTTGGCGCCGCGCCAACGCTTGGCTGGCCGGACGGACAGGGTGGAACGGCTTGGGAGGCCGTTTTGACCACCGATTTCGGGAAAGGCGCCTGGCAGGGCGTCTCCAGTGAGCACAACGGATTGCGCGCCCATGTCCGCACCCTGGTGGACGCTGAAGGAAAGGCGTCCTCCGAGACCGATGTCCGCATCATGAAGGGTTCCGTACTGGCCTGCGCCGCCACCTTGGTTGTCGGCCAGTCCGCAACGCTTCCCGACGGTTCCAAGGTAACCCTGGGGAGAGTTCCCTTCTGGATCCGCCTGAAAGCAAGCCGCGACCCCTCGACTGCGCTGATTTACGCGGGGTTCGCGCTGATTATGACGGGTGCCACCATCATGTTCACCGTGGTCCGCTTCGACACCTGCGTCCTGGTGACTCCCTGCGGCGACCATGAGCGGGTCGTTGTGGCACTGCATGCGCCCCGCTTCGGGCCCCTTTGCCGGGAGCGTTTTGCCCGTCTCGTCCGCGAACAGGGCGGTGTGGGATGAATATGCGGCGTTTCTGGATTGTTTGACCGTTGGCCGTTTAGCGGCCAACTAACGCGGGAACAGCACAGTTATGAACAATTTTGCGATTGAAGCATCATTTCACTGGGCGGCAGTGGCCTTGTACATATTGGGCACGGCACTTTTTGCATATGCGCTGTTTTTTGCGAGGCCCGGCGCGGCGCGCTGGGCGCTGTGGCTCACGGGTGCGGGGCTTTTGCCGCACTCGGCCGCGCTGGCGCTCCGCTATTTCTCCGTGGGGCACGGGCCCTACATGCTCAAGTATGAGGTGCTTTCATCCAACACCTGGATAGCGGTGGTGATGCTGCTGCTGTTTGTCTGGCGCCGGCGCGACTGGAACGCTGTGGCGCTCCTGGTGATGCCGGTCTGCATTCTGATGATGGGGCTCGGGCTCTTTTCAAATCCGGAGGCGCGCGACCTTCCCCCAACGCTTCGGTCCATCTGGCTGGTGTTCCATGTCTTTTTCAACAAACTGGCCGTGGGGGCCTTTCTCCTATCGGCGGGGGCGTCGGTGGCGCTGCTCCTCAGGGAACGCGGGGTGAAAGGCCGTTTTCTGGAAAAACTGCCCGATGCAGAAACCGTTGAGTCCTACATGATTCGCTTTATAGGCTTTGGGTTTCTGTTCTGGTCCACGACTATTGGTGCGGGCGCGATCTGGGCCAATCAGTCCTGGGGGCGCTATTGGGGGTGGGACCCCATAGAAACCTGGTCACTGGTCACGTGGCTGTGCTACGGGGCCTTGCTCCATGCGCGCTTTTTCTTTCGACTTCGGGGAAAGGCGGCCGCCTGGGGTGTGCTGGCCTGCTTTCTGGTGTCCATATTGACCGTGCTGATATTCCCGTTTGTCTTCCCGTCGTTGCATTCAGCCTATTTTCAGTAACCGCTCCGCCAGATTTTCGCCGTGGGGGACCATTCGGCATTTCGCCGTTTCTCCAGACAAGCTGAGAATCCTCTGCATGCCTCTTCAGGAACCCCAAGTGCCGTGCGCAGACAACACAATTCTGGGCGATGCTATAGATTGGCCTCCCCCATGTCGACGAATTGGTGATAGAAAATGCGCACGGACTGCTCCTGCATCCGTACAATATACGCATGACCTCAGGTGGCTTTTAAGAATGCCCATTGCCTGGCCAGATTTGAGCCAAACAAATACGCACTACTTTTCGCTAGAGCTCCCCCAAAGACGAAAAACCTCCTGCTGGATTAAGGCAACCGTTCCAGGCCCCGTAATCGCCCACCCAATAAACGTACTTTGGGGTTTATCCTAAGTTGCTTTCTGCATTTGCCAGCACATTTGTTTTCTTTTTCGATATTTGTCCACAGCCAAGAATTTCGAAGTCCCTTCCCGAATAGCCCTGAAATCGTCTCTTTATCCGGAATTTTCTACAAAAGACCCCTTGAGAAACCCCGTATTTTTTACTGATGCAATTAAGTTCGAGGGACTCTAGAATTCCACTCGGTACCTTTTCGAGCGTGTTAGACCCTAGTACCAGTAGATTGTGCTGGGGCTCACCACTCGGAAACACACGTGTAGAATGTTCTTATTCCTGGTCATCAACTTTGATGCGCGACGGGAGTGCGGAGATGAAAATGAACGGCTGTGTGGGCAATCGGCGGCGTTTTCAGGCAAAAGGAGTGCTTCAATTGGGTAACAGGGAGCAAACAAACTGCGTCGGACAGGGTTCTTCCATGGCGGCGCGCCGCCGTGCGATGCGGTTGCGGGCGGTCAAGCTGACCTCCGCAGTTGCGGCGGCTTTTCTGGCCGTGTGCGTCTTCACAGTGACGGCCTCGGCGAAGGTGGAGAATTCGCACCACGATTTCAGCCGTGACGGCTACAGCGGGGGCGAAATGTGCATCCTTTGCCACGTCCCCCACAATGCGAGCACGACGGCGCTGGACGCTCCGCTCTGGAACCATGCGCTTTCGGTGGCGAGTTACACGCCATATTCCAGCCCGACGCTGGATGCGACCGTCGGCCAGCCCAGCGGCCGGTCGAAACTGTGCCTCTCCTGCCATGACGGCACGGTGGCGCTGGACAGTTTCGGTTCGAGGACGGGAACGACCTATGCCACCTTTGGCAATTTGGGCACGAACCTGAACCATACCCACCCGATTTCGTTCACCTATGACACAACGCTGGCGAACACGGACAAGAAACTTCGTGATCCGGCGACCGCGCCTTCCGGTCTTGGCGGAACGATTGCAACGGACCTGCTGCGCAGCGGCCAGTTGGAGTGCACGTCGTGCCACGATGTGCATGTGGCCCGCAACACGGCGGGCTGCGTGGGTTGCCATACCAGCAGTTCCAC
>CAITNO010000052.1 GCA_903893795.1 Candidatus Hydrogenedentota bacterium
GCGATTCGACCTGGGCCCGGTGGTCAGTACCCCCGGTGCTCTGGAGGCCCTGCGCGCATGCGGTGCAGATCCCCTCCAGTACCTCCGTCGTCATGCAGCCGGCGACTGGGGAGACCTCGACGAAACCGACAAGGCGGCCAACGCCGCGGCCATCACCAGCGGCGCCCGCATCATGAGTTCCTACACGCTGCCCGACGGCACCAAGCTGTGGGTCATCACCGACGCGGAAATCGACGACAACCACCATCGGCAGGCCACCACCTTTCTCCTGCCCGATGAATACTGAGGGGGCACATCATGACCAAACGCATGATTCACCCCTATATGGCACCGCCCCCGCCTCCGGTGAAGTCCCGCGTGATGCGATTCATTGCGGCATGGACGCCCGAGAATGCGCGCGCCGTGCGGTGGGCCGACAGGAACTCCGTTGCTTGGGAGATTGTCACCACAGAGCGCAGCCGGGCCGTGGGTCTGGGCGCGCCCGAGTACGATGAGATGGTGCGGCTCAGCACCGACTCCGAGGCCGTGCTGGCTCGCGTGGTCCGGCTTCACGGGTTGGTTCTGGAGGCGCGTCAGCGGCCCAACTCGCTCTATGCGTGGCGGGCCGCATTTGCCATGGCGCACTTCCATGACCCCGGCTTCACCGGCGGGCTGTTCGCGCAGTGCGCAGGCCGCAAGGAGCGCTTCCACCTGCTGCTGGACTACACGCCCCAGACACTCGTGGAGGTCATCACGCGCTTCGCTGCCTGGACCTACCACGGTAGTCCGGTAACGCACATCACGCTCAACGGAGCGACCGTGTACGAGTACCCGTCGCACCGAACAGCCGTGCGGCCCAAGCGCGCGGAGGGCTGAGCCATGGGCAGCCTGAGCGACATGAACGACATTGCACGCGTGCTCAGATCCACCGAGGGCATGGCGCGGCTGGACGGTATCCGCGCGTCCCTCGTTGGGCGCACGATCGTGGACGTGAAGTTTGCTAACGAGACGCATGCGATCTCGATCCTGCTGCACCTGGATGATGGCGACACCTTTCTCGCGATGGACCCATCACTGGACGTGGATGCCCTGCGGGACGAATTCGCGGAGGTCATCGACCGTGAGCGTCTCGTGGACTACCCGCCGAGCGTCGTGCGCAGGGTGGTGGCCCGTGACCGCCGCCGGGCGTAGCGCCGCGCCAGTTCGCATCACCCAGTAAAACCCCGGCAATGCGCACCGGCCCCGACATTGGCTGAGGACGGGCCGACTGGCACCCCGGCCACACCCGAGTCCACCCAAACGCACCCATCACAGCACCGCGGCACCCCCGCATCCAGCGCGCGGCGTGTAGCCAGCGTCTTGCGCGCTGGATGCGCTTCCGGCCACCACCGGAGGCGTGCAGAAAAGGGACGCCTTGGCACCGGAGTGCCGAGGGTCGAGTGCCTGCACGGCCCCCGACGCGCCCACGGACAACCCCAGCGGCAGCACGCACAGAAGCCCGGAGAGGCGGATGCCGAACAGCGCCACGCCTGCAACGCGCCGCCCGGCGATGGCCAGTAACATGACGGCCTTCGCCTCTCCGCCCGTGCCCCGCCCGGCGGTTTTGGCGCTGGAGGGACCGTACCCGGACCGTCGTGCCCACAACCGCGCAAACCCGGTTGCGAACATATCATTGCGGCGATTGGGCGATAAGTCTTTCGGGCCGCCCGCGGTCACCGGACTTGTTGTACTGGGGCCGGACCCGGCGCACCGTCCAACAGCCCCACGCCCTTCCCAAACACCACAGAAAGGACACATCCCATGGAGACGACAAAGGGCGGCACCTGCCGCAAGTTCCGATTCACCGACCGGGCCATCGAGGCGCTGCCAGCGCATCCGGCGGACAGCCCCTCCACCGACATGGAGTACAGCGACACCGAGACGATCGGGCTTCGCCTGCTGGTGAGCAAGACCGGACGCAAATTCTTCCATCTCCGCTACCGCATGCACCAGCGCAAGCGCGTGGTGAAGGTGGGCGAGTTCCCCTGCCTGAGCTGCCGTGCCGCGCGGGACGCGGCCAACGCGATGAAGGCCGACATCTCCCGCGGTCTGGACCCGCTCGAAGCGCGCAGCGCCCAGGCTGCTGTGCCAACGTTTACCGCGTTCGCGTTGAACCAGTACGTACCCTTTGCGAAGACCCGGAAGCGCTCGTGGGCTGAGGATGAGCAGAAGATCCGCAAGGTCTTCATGCCCGAGTTCGGCAGCCGCCGACTAAGCGACATCACGACCCGCGACATCGTGGCCGTCCACACCAAGGTGCGTCGCGACAAGGCACCGGCGACGGCCAACCGGCACCTGACGCTCCTGGCCAGGATGATGGCGCTGGCGGTGCAGTGGGGAGTACTGGACAAGAACCCCGCACTGGGTGTGAAGAAGTTCCCAGAGAACAACGCCAGGGAGCGCTATCTGAAGGCCGATGAAATAGCCCGCATGCTGGAAGCTTTGGCGACGTGGCCCAACCGCTCCTTCGCAGGGCTTGTGAAATTTCTGCTGTTCACCGGAATTAGGCGGGGGGAAGCAATGGGACTCACGTTCGATCGTGTGGACCTGGAGAACGGAACCATTTTCCTCGATAAGACGAAGTCGGGCAAGACACGTACCGTGCTGCTCAACAGCCTGGCCATTGAGGTGCTGCGGGAGATGGAGACGCTCCGCAAGGGGACGCACAGGTACGTCTTTCCCGGCCACTGCAAGGACGCGCCGTTCGTCAACCCGCGTCGTGCGTTCAACCTGCTGTGCAAGAAGCTGAAAATCACCGACTTCCATTTCCATGACCTGCGGCACAGCTTCGCCAGCCTGGCGGTCAACGCCGGGGCCAGTCTGTACGACGTGCAGAAAATGCTCGGCCATTCGTCCAGCCAGATGACCCAGCGCTACAGCCACCTGAGTGACCACAGCCTGCGCGCCGCAGCCGAGACGGTGGCCACCAGCATTACGACCGGTACCCGCTGACAGAACGTACAGAAACACGGAGGGCCGCCAGACCCCGCGCGGGGCGACGGCGGCTCTCTTCTTTTCCCAAACGAAAGGACAATGTCATGATTGAGATGATCACGGAAATGTGGCGGCTCGGCCTGGGGCACTATATTGACAACCACCCCGCATTCTGGCCGGGGTTCTGGCTCTCCTTTTGGATCTCCACACAAGCGTGCGCGCCCCTTCTGGTCCTGTCGCTCACAATGTTTCTGATGACGCCGCTGGACTGGGCGGTGTCCCGGTGGCATGCCCGCCGTGGCAAAACGCCCGAGGTGTGAACGGACAGGTTGGGGTGAAGGGGGTGGGTGGGTTGATTTGGGCCGGTTCACGATTTCAGTATCTATGGACAGAGGCTCCGTAGCCATTCTTTGGCATTGTGGAGGGAAGCGCAAGAACGCCGGAACCCCTCGACGGGTTCCGGCGTTCTGCGGCGTCATAGGTCGCTCAGTCAGGCTTGGGGATATCGACCTCGGGGAAGTACTCCTTCAGAAGATTTAGGCAGCGCTCGACGACCGCGTCGTAGGGCAGCAGTTGCGTCCGGCAGAACTCGAACAGGAGTTCCTCCTGCCCTTCCGAGATCGAGATGCGGTCGATAGTGAACGTCTCGCAACCGGGAGAGCCCTCGATGGAAACATCCTCCGGGGTAAAGGTGGCACTGTTCAAGACATCGCCCATTTGTGCGGTATCGTTCACTGCCGGAGGTCCTTTTGTGGCGCAATAACAAGCCATATCACCCCGATGAACCAGGCAGCGGTCGCAACGCGTATATATGCTTTTTCCAAGGAGTTGTCAGTAGTCTGTGTGATATGGTCCGCGATGTATTTGAGGTCATTTATCCTGTGCTCGGGTTGGTTGGCCGACTGTAAAGCAAGAATTACTTTATCCCAAAGAAATACAAGCTGTTCTGTCAATGACTCCGGCGAAGTACTCCTAACAGTTGATGGCAGGCGATATGCTACTTCAGCGGATCGTTGGGTCAGACTAGCAAACTCCAGCCTCTCCGGTTCGGAATGGGCTATTCCCCGGGAACCACCGCAGTCATATTTCCAGATACTGTGGCCAGAGAGGCGGCTGCAATCTGGAAAAGTCGTATTGTCAACAAGAGTGTTTGCGCGGCGATGGTCAAAGAGCTCTTTCCTTGTGTTGAATGCTGGTGCTGCGTAGGTCACCACTGCAAGGTTTGAAAGGCTCTTGGCTAGTCGTTCAAGTGTCGTCTGTTGCCCGGATTCTATCTCCATCTTCCAACAAGGGCTGGCAAGAGCTGGCTGTTTGGAAGAGTACAAATGGGAGCGTTTTACTTGTAAGAAAAGGTTACCGCGAAAATCGGGAGGCGCTTGCCCCGGCCTCTTTGCCTGCCTAGTCCAGGCACGCCAGAGAAGTGGATCACCCAGCCATACGCCGAAATGCCACGGCGCCCCGATTTTTGTGACAAGCTGCTGATGGGCTCTAATTAGAAGATCCACAGGAACGTGATGTTCAAGAACTTGGCCGGGAGACCAAATCTCGCGCGTACTGCTCCCGATTTCGAGTTCGAGGGACTGTTCAAACTCCTTTTCTTCAAATTCTGATGGAGTTGGCATTCGACTACCCTCGCACCAGCTTGAAATGGTTCGCCTTGGCGAGTTCTACGAGGCGGTCTGCCACGGCCTCCAGGCGGTCGAATGGCAGGAGACCGTCGTGGCTGTCAAGGAACTGGACTATCCACTTCCGCAGCACCTCGCGGGCGTGGTCGGACTCCCAGAAGTTCAGCAGGCGCAGCTCCTGCTGGACGTGATCGACCATATCGACCGTCACCCGGCAAAGGAGGTCGCGCAGCGCCCCGTCGGCCGGCACACCGCCCGTGACCTCGCGCTGCAGCATGTCAAAGAACGGGGACTGGGTCTCGGGGTCCAGTCCGGTGCCATCCGCCTGCCTGCCCTTCTTTGCCGCCTGTATCTCGGGCTTCAGCGCCTCCACCAGCGCGACCCACTGCCCCTCAAGCTCCTTCAGGATGCCCTTCAACCGCTCCGACAGGCGCTCGTAGTACTCGGGGTCCTCATCGAAATGCTTGCGGATGTGGTAGCGCAGGGCGTGCTCCATTTCGCTGGCCTTTGCCCGCGGCGAGCGCTGCTTGTCCACGTGCGCATCAAAGTCGCCGTCGGTCAGCGAGATGGGCGGGATCTTGGGGTCGATGCCCAGCGAGATAACGTGGTCGTCGATGAGCCTGCGCACCTTCTCGCCCACTTCCCGCCCGATGGGCCGCTCGCCCGTGCGGTAGCGGTTGCGCGCCCGCAGCTGGATGTACGCCAGCACCTTCGCGTCGTTGACATAGGGGAGTCCCTACGGCCTCGGCAGCACCAGGTCGAGCGTCTCCAGGAACTGCCGCAGCGCCACATGGAACTCCGCCCGAATCCGCTCGTCGCGCAGCAGCTCCACGCACGCCTCGATGTCCGCAACGTCGGGAATTCCCCGGCTGGTGAACACGCCTACTGCCCGTAGGTGCCGGTCGCGCAGCTTGGGAAGCTCATCCTTCAGGCTGCGCAGCGCACCCGCCACGTCGTCCGCGCTGTAGGCGGCCAGCGCCTCCTTGAGGTGCCGCGCCACGCCGTAGTAGTCCACCACCAGCCCGGCCGTCTTCTTCTCGCCGCACGTGCGGTTAACCCGTGCAACGGCCTGCAGGAGTTCCGCCTCCTTGATGTTGCGGTCCAAATACATCACCTGCTCGACCGGCGCGTCAAAGCCCGTCAGAAGCATGGATTTCACGATGATGAACGCCAGCGGGTCGGCCTTCTTCGGATCGTAGTCCGCCGGGTCCGCCGGAAGCGCCCGCTTGAACCGCGCGATGCGCGCGTCCACCTTGGCGCGTTCTGTCCACTCCCGCCACGCAGGA
>CAITNO010000053.1 GCA_903893795.1 Candidatus Hydrogenedentota bacterium
CGGTAGCGCTGCAGCCAGCGCTGAAAGGTGGAGATGTCCACCCCGTAAAACCTCGCTATCTCGGCCTGGCTGCCGTTTCCGGCCTCGTATGCCGCAATAGCACGTGCCCTGACATCCGAACCTGCTATTCCTATGCAAGTAAGATACGCCCAAGCTTACCGCATTTCAACATAAAAATGCTCTAGCCCTGTGCCTTGAGTGCCGATTGATTGAAACCTCGTTCAAACGCACTTATCACACTAAGAATTTCGACAAAATCCGGCGGGACGGAGAAGAACATTTCCTGCATGGCGCGGTAATCCTGCGTCCATGCGGGCAACTGTTCCGCACCCGGCACAAGGCGCAACGTTCCGGGACGAAGCGATTCTTGCGCTTCCTTGCTCTTGCGAAAGAACACCGTCCGGTGTGCCGCCACCCGTTCGAACAGGTCGGCGTCGGCCAGTGCCTCATTGCCGACGTCTTTCTAGATGAGGCACCAAAGATCATAGTAGTGGCGTGCAAGACGAAGCTTGTGCGGAACCCCTCCGCCCCGATGGTTCTCCTCATGCAGGAGCATGGCTTTTTCCCAGAATGTGCGCTTGGGCAGCACGGTTCGTATGGGGAACGCGGAAGGACCAAAGATGTCGGGCAGCGCTTGGGAAAGATGGGGTTCGATGTTGGGCGTACCGGTCGGTTCGGTGTCGGAGCGCGCCCCCAATTCGATTCTTACCATGGGACGCAGATATTCGCTCCCGGAGAAAACGCTCACATATTCGAACAGCACTGTTTGCCCGTCGGGATCACCCGGGTCGATTCCGAGTCTGCATTTAAGCGGTGCGGGCAGGCGCTCCCGCAAATGCTGTTCCAGTGCCGGAGTCAGGCGTGTTGAGACGAATTGCCGCGCTGCCGTTTTCAGACCATCAAGCCGCCGCCCCCGTTCCTTGTTGCTCTGCGCATTCTCCGGCGAGCGATCCCCCCCGTAGCCAAGAGAACTCCTGTCGATCACCACGTTGAGGTCTTCGGAGAACCGTTCTATAAGCCCCCACCCTTTTGAAAGCGAGGTGCCTCCCTTGAACGTGAACTTCTGCCCCATGTCCTGCAGGGAAAACAGCGCGCGAAGCATCCAGCAGACCCAAAAGTCTTTCTCGATGGCAGAGGCCGCAAGGTGAAGCAGTTCCCCCGACCTTTCGCAGTGGACGCGTCGATCAGTCTCTGTCATTGACAGAAAACGGTCCACGGATCATGCCTCCCCGGGTTGAACAATCCTTCGCAGGACCTCGGCAATCCAAACAGGCGCATAGCGCATATCTTTCAGAATCCTCTGTTTGTCTTCGTCCGAGAGGCGGCGCCGCAGCACCTCAACGATCTGATCGTCCACATGACGGGCGCCCATCCACCGAAGCGCCTGAATAAGGGTCCCGCTAATTCGGCCGGCCGTGGCCATCTGCCGCGGCGTGGTTCGCTTAAGAATGATCTGGCGCACACCAATCTGCACCGTCCGTGAACTCCCATCGGTCAGGAAGACCACCTTCGTGGGCACCTGTGTGGAAAGGCCCAGCAGGTTGGCGGCATAAGCTCCTGAGGGTTGGAGCCGTATTGCATCGCGACCGGCAAGGGCTTTGGCCACGGCGTCGTCTGACGGCGAGAGGACGCCCAACTGGGGATGGTGACGGGGATAATCATAGAGCCCCCGGGCAAGTTGGCGGATGATGCCGGCCTGCTTGTGGTGCCTCAGCGCGGATTCCACAGCGGCGCGGCTTCCCAAGTCGCCAAAGTGACTCGGGGTAAACACCCAACCCATGCCGTGTCCATAGACACGGCTAAGACCTTTTTTATCAATGGTTTGTGCTTGCTGTTTCATACTTACTCTAACGCAAAGTCTGGCATATATTTGCGTTAAAGTCAAGAAGTGTTTTGCCCGTCCGATGGTCACGTTCCTGGCCGATCTGGCGCGACCGGACCTTTTCATCCGGTCATCACATTCTGCCCACATTCGGCAGTTGATGTCCGGGCATCTGGCTCCAAGTAGAAGGACGCAAAGGACATCGACAAAAAAAGGGACAGACGCGGCGGTTTCCGACAAGGCACAGCGTGGCAGCGTCCTTTGGGTCCCTTGAGTCGTTTTTGTCCTTTGCCTTGAAAATGAACGGCCGGAACCAACCGTTGTTTATGGCTTGAAAATCAAAGACCCGGCCGCCGAAGTTCGCTCCGGCGGCCGGGTTTTTTCTTCGCTGAAGCGCTTCGCCCTATTCTTCCGCGCCGTCCTCTTCCTCAGTATCCGCGTCCGCCGGGGCGATGACGGCGCCGCCGTTGGCCGGGATGTCGGTCTTGGTCTCCGTCGGGGCGGATTCGGTGACCTGCTCTTCCTTGCGATCGCCCAGCGCGCGCGCGGCCGAGGTGACCGAGGCGCCAGCCTCCACCGCCATGACCTTGACGCCCTGGGTGTTGCGGCCAATGGCGCGGAGCCCGATGACCGGGATGCGCACGACCTGGCCATCGGTGGCGATTACGATGATGTCATCGTCGTCGTCCACGGTGAGCATGGCCACCACCTTGCCGTTGCGGCTGGTGGTCTTGATGTTGATGATGCCCTGGCCGCCGCGGTGCTGCACGCGGTACTCGCTGACCAGCGTGCGCTTGCCGAAACCGTTTTCGCAGACGCTGAGCACGGTGTTCTCATCCTTGGCGAGCGACATGCCGACGACAAGGTCCTTGGCCTCGAGGCGGATGCCGATGACGCCGCGCGCGTTGCGGCCCATGGGGCGCACGTCCTTTTCGGGGAAGCGGATGGACATGCCGTCGCGGGTGGCGATCAGGATGTTGTCCGAGCCCGAGGTGAGCTGCGTGTCGAGCAGTTCGTCGCCCTTGTCCAGGTCGATGGCGATGATGCCGGCCGTGCGCGGGTTGCTGAACGCCTTGAGCGCGGTCTTTTTCACCACGCCGCGCGACGTGACCATGAACACGAAACGGCCCTCTTCGCCCAGGTCGCGGACGGGCAGGCAGGTCGTGACCCGCTCGTTCTCGTCCAGGCTGAGGAACTGCACGATGGCCCGGCCCCGGGCGTTGCGGCCGGCCCGCGGCAGTTCGTGCACCTTGCGCCAGTAGACGCGGCCCTTGTTGGTGAAAAACATCATGTACTGGTGGGCCGAGGCGATGAAGAGGTCCTTGACGAAGTCCTCCTCCTTGGTCTCCATGCCGGCGACGCCCTTGCCGCCGCGCCGCTGCTGGCGGTAGGTGTTGACGGGCAGGCTCTTGATGTAGCCGAGATTGGAGAAAGTGACGACCATGTTTTCGTCGGCGATCAGGTCCTCGATATGGAACTCGCCCATGTCGTCGACAATGTCGGTGCGGCGGGCGTCGCCGAACTTGTCGCGCACTTCCAGGATCTCGCGGCGGACCTCCGCCAGAATGGTGCGCTGGCTGGAAAGGATCGTCTGAAGCCGTGAAATTTCCTTGATCAGGCCGGCGTACTCGCTTTCAAGCTCCTCGCGCTCGAGACCGGTCAGCCGGCGCAGGCGCATGGCGAGGATGGCATTGGCCTGGACCACGCTGAAACCGAAACGCTCCATCAGGCGGTGCTGCGCATCGTCGCTGTCGGCCGACTCGCGGATAATCTTGATGACCTCGTCGATGTGGTCGATGGCCTTGAGCAGACCCTCGAGGATGTGGGCGCGGTCCTCGGCCTGCTTCAACTCGAAGCGGGTGCGCCGCTCGATGATCTCGGCGCGGTGCTGCACGTAGTAGAAGATGAGTTCGCGCAGGTTGAGCACGCGGGGCGACTTGTTGACCAGCGCGAGCATGATGATGCTCGCCGTCGACTGGAGCTGGGTGTGCTTGTACAGGTTGTTGAGCACCACCTCGGGCTCGACGTCGCGCTTGATTTCAATGACGACGCGCATGCCGTCCTTGTCGGACTCGTCGCGCAGGTCGGTGATGCCCTCGATGGTCTTGGTGCGCACCAGGTTGGCGATGTCCTCGATCAGCTTGGTCTTGTTGAGCTGGTAGGGGATCTCCTGGATGATCAGCCGCTCCAGCTTGCCGTCCTTGCGCTTTTCGACGGCGACCTTGGCGCGCAGGGTGACGCGGCCGCGGCCGGTCATGTAGGCGTCACGGATGCCCGCGCGGCCCAGGATGACGCCGCCCGTGGGGAAGTCCGGGCCCTTGACGAACTTCATCAGGTCGGCCGGGGTGCATTCGGGGTTGTCGATCAGATGGACCACCGCGTCGCACACCTCGGTGAGGTTGTGGGGCGGGCAGCTCGTGGCCATGCCCACCGCGATGCCGTAGGACCCGTTCACCAGCAGGTTGGGGATGGCCGACGGCATCACCGTCGGCTCGTGCAGGCTGCCGTCGTAGTTGTCCGTCATGTCGACGGTTTCTTTTTCAATGCCGCCGAGCATGAGGCCCGTGATCGACTCCATGCGCGATTCGGTGTACCGCATCGCCGCAGCGCTGTCGCCGTCGATGGACCCGAAGTTGCCCTGCCCGTCCACGAGCGGGTAGCGCAGGTTCCACGGCTGGGCCATGCGCACCAGCGTGTCGTAGATCGCCGAGTCGCCGTGCGGGTGGTATTTACCCATCGTCTCACCGACGATGAGCGCGCTCTTGCGGAACGAGCGGTTCTTGTGCAGGCCCAGCTCGTGCATCGCAAAAAGGATGCGCCGGTGCACAGGCTTGAGCCCGTCGCGCACGTCCGGAAGGGCGCGGCTTACAATCACGCTCATCGAATAGTCCAGGAAAGAGTTCTTCATTTCCTGTTCGATGGCCATCGGCTTGATGCGGTCGGTTGTCATGCCCGCCAAACTCCTTTGGGATCTTCCGTAGGGTGCGCGCAGCGGCGCGAAGTGCCGCAAAACGCACCGTTACGTGTCTTCATATTTTTGTCGGTTAAGCCGAAGACGGTGCGTTCCGTGACGCTTCGCGCCACTGCACACACCCTACTTAATCGCTAGATGTCCAGGTTCTGCACTTCGGGCGCATGCTTCTCGATGAAGTCCTTGCGCGGTTCGACGAGTTCGCCCATGAGCACGGTGAATATGTTGTCCGCGGCGGTCTCGTCCTCGGCCATCACCTGGAGCAGCACCCGCTTCTGCGGGTCCATGGTCGTTTCGGCAAGCTGCTCGGCGTTCATTTCGCCCAAGCCCTTGTAGCGCTGCACAAACAGGCCCTTGCGTCCGGTCTCCATCACGAAGTCGCGGAGCTCAATCAGGCTGTCGGTCTGGAACTGGATCTCTTTCTCCGTCTTTTCGCCCGTGGCCACCACCAGGAAGGGGCCCTCGCCGGCGAGCGTGATGGGCTCGTTGTGCGAGAGCAGCGCCGAGAATTCGTGGCTCTTGAAGAAGGCCAGGTCAATCTGGTCCTTCTGCCGGATGGCCGGCGCCTTCGGCTTGCCGCCCCCGTTGCTCTCGACCAGTTCGGTCTGCACTTCGGATGTGTTGATGATGTTTGCGGCGCCCTCGCCGAAGAGTTCGCGCAGTTCGGTGGGGGACAGCGATTCATGGGTGACGTATTTTTCGCGCGGCAGGGCCAGGCAGCGCATGAGCGCTTCGCGGTCGACGCCGTGCACCCGGTGAACGCGGTTGATCATGCGCTCGCGGTCCTGCGTGGCGCGGATGGCGCGCAGCAGCGGCTTCTGCAGCACCGGCGGGCCGGCCGGGTCCGTGCCCGAAACGACCTTGGCCGAATCGAGCACCGATTCAAAGAGAAAGTCCTCGAACTCGGCCTCGGTGTTGACGTAGCGCGACTTCTTGCCCTTGCGGATCTGGTAGAGCGGCGGCTGCGCAATGTACAGGTAGCCGCGCCGGATCAGTTCGGGCATGCGCCGGAAGAAGAAGGTGAGCAGGAGGGTGCGGATGTGCGCGCCGTCCACGTCGGCATCGGTCATGATGATGACCTTGTGGTAGCGCAGCTTGGCCGTGTCGAAATCGTCCTTGCCGAAACCGGCGCCCAGACTGATGATCAGCGAGCGGATTTCATTGTTGCCCAGCATCTTGTCCTCGCGCGCCTTTTCGACGTTGAGCACCTTGCCGCGCAGCGGAAGAATGGCCTGGAAGCGGCGGTCGCGGCCCTGCTTGGCCGAGCCGCCTGCGCTGTCGCCCTCGACGATGAACAGTTCGCACAGCGCCGGGTCGCGCTCGGAGCAGTCGGCCAGCTTGGCCGCCTGGCCGATGGAGTCGAGGGCGCTCTTGCGGCGCGTCATGTCGCGGGCCTTACGGGCCGCCTCGCGCGCGCGGGCCGCCTCCACCGATTTCTCGATGATGCGCTTGGCGATGGGCGGGTTTTCCTCGAAGAAATTCTGGAGCCCCTCGTACACAAGCGAGTTGACGATGCCCTGCACCTCGCTGTTGCCGAGCTTCATCTTGGTCTGCCCCTCGAACTGGGGCTGGCTCACGCGCACCGACACGATCGCGGTCAAGCCCTCGCGCGAGTCGTCGCCGCTGATCGAGAAGCTTTCCTTCTTGGCGATGCCGCTCTTCTTCGCGTAGTCGTTGAGGCTCTTGGTCAGCGCCGCGCGGAATCCGCTCAGGTGCGTGCCGCCCTCGTGGGTGTTGATGTTGTTCGCAAAGCTGAACACGGTCTCCGTGTAGGCCGCCGTGTACTGCAGCGCCACCTCCACCTCGATCTTGTCGCGCTCGGCCTCCATGTAGATGACCTTGCGGTGCAGCGCCTCCTTGTTCCGGTTCAGCCACTGCACATACTCGGCGATGCCGCCCTTGTGCTGCATCACGATGGCTTCGTCGTCGTTGCGCTCGTCCTCGAAGACGATCTTGACGCCCTTGTTCAGGAAGGCCAGCTCGCGCAGGCGCAGAATCAGCGTTTCGGAGTTGTAGACGGTTTCCTCGAAGATGTCCGAGTCGGGGAGGAAGGTGATCTTCGTACCCGCGCTGCGCGCCCGGCCCTTTTGCTCGATGGCGCCCTTCGGCACGCCGCGCTCAAAGGTCATGAACCACACGAGGCCGTCGCGGCGCACCTCCACCTCAAGCCACTTGGACAGCGCGTTCACGCAGGACACGCCCACGCCGTGCAGACCGCCCGAGACCTTGTAGGAGGAGTTGTCGAACTTGCCGCCCGAGTGGAGCACCGTCATCACGACCTCAAGCGCGCTCTTGTTGCGGTACTTGGGGTCGCGCATCTTGTCCACCGGAATGCCGCGCCCGTTGTCCTCCACCGTCACACTGTTGTCGATGTGGATGGTGACTTTAATCTGGTCGCAGTGTCCCGCCAGCGCCTCGTCGATGCTGTTGTCCACCACCTCGTATACGAGGTGGTGAAGGCCGCGAAAGCTCGTGTCACCGATATACATCGCGGGACGTTTGCGAACGGCCTGAAGTCCCTCAAGGACTTGGATTGAATCGCCTGTGTAACCCGTGTTTGCCATTGAACTTACCTCGATTTGGACCCCCGGCGCGAGAAGACCGATTTATGAATCTCGACATTATATCATAGGGAAACGGCCAAAACAAGCCTTTGGCCTCCCGGTGACCGCAATATTTGGAGGTGTTTGGGGGGATTTCGGGAAATTCATAGGCTATCTTGTGGGATGCGGCCATTATTCTCGCAAAGACCCGGAAAGCCTCGTCATTGCGAACAAAGTGAAGCAATCTCTAGAATCCATGGCTCGGTGTCGGGCGTCGGCGAGCAAGAGATTGCTTCACTTTGTTCGCAATGACGTAAGGTCAGGACCGGCCCGCCATGAAGCGGTCCCACAGGTCCTGGCGGATGAACACGGTGAGCAGATGGCCGGGGCGCAACCCGTGGGTTTCCACCAGGTATTTATCCTTGAGCAGGGGCTGGAGCTTGGGGGCCAGTTGCGGTGCCGTGATGATGACCGGGGCGTCGGGCGAGGCGGGGATGTCGCCCCAGTAGCCCACCTGGGTCATATCGCGGAAATACCAGGGCAGCGGCCAGTAGTCGCCGCCGGGCTGGATAATGTAAACCCGCATGGCTTTTCCGTCCGGGTCCACGGCGCACAAGTCGTGCACCCGGTCCACCAGCCGGTTTACCGCCGTGCTGGTGTGGGCGTAGGCGTAGGGGTTGCGGGCGTCGGCGGCATACACAAAATTGCCCTGCCAGGCCTGCCGCGCCTCAAATCCGGCGATTGCCAGCACCGCGGCGCAGAGCAGGGCCTGCACCGGCCGCCACCGGCCCGCCCGTATGAGGGAAGCGGCCCCCACCCCAGCCAGCAGAATCATGCCCTGGAAGAAGATCAGGACATTCCAGGGGGTTTTGTAGGCCAGCAGCGAGAAGACGGCCGTCAGAATCAGCGTCAGAAAGACCAGAAAGCGGCCCAGAACCGCCGAACGGGCCTCCGACCCGGCACCACGCCGCCCCAAGAGCACGACGGCCCCCAGGGCTGCCAGAACCAGCACGGGCGCCTCGCTCCATTTTGGCCCGGCGGTGCGGTAGGTCCAGCCGAGCAGGGAGAAGTAGTAGTACCAGGGCTTGTCGTGCAGGGCCGAACTGCCCGTACCCTCCGCGCCGCGGTGCAGGTAGGTCGTGAACGCCATGATGGAGTCCACCACCCCGTGGGGATAGGTGAAGAAGGAGGAGAAGAAGGTGACGGATACGGCAACGGCGGCCGCGACCAGCGCCAGCCCGTGCAGGGCAAGCGCGCCCGTGGACAGTTTTTCCCCCGCAAAAAGGACGGGCCAGCGGCCGTCCCGCCAGCGGCTGTACAGCAGCGTCAGCACTTTTGCCAGGGCCATGGCGGCGAAAATGACCACGCAGGTCTCTTTGGTGGCATGCACCAGCCCCAGGCAGGCCCCCGCGGCCAGCGCCCAGCCGAGGCCCGGCTTGCGCCACCAGCGCCAGGCGCAGGCCAGCGCAGCGTAGACAAACAGCACGAGCAGCATTTCCTGGATGTAGTAGCGGCTGTAGTAGGTCATGGCGTGCGACACAGCGGTCAGCAAGGCAGCCCAAAAAGCCGCCCCGCGGCCCAGCGGAAGCACCAACAGCCCCGCCAGCACCACCATCGCGATGCCGCACAGGGCGGGGATCAGCCGGTACTCCGAGATGGTGGACGCGCGAAAGCTGTCCACGCCCGCCGCTTTCAGCGCCCCAAGGGCCATGTAATAGAGCGTTGGGCCGTGGTGCTCCTTCGGATCGTAATGGTAAACGCCTTTTTCCAAGAGTCGGCCCGTCTTGACGGCCTGGTTCGCCTCATCGCCATGCACGGGCCGCTTTTCCAGTGCCGTCAGGCGAAAAGCCGCGCCAATCGCCACCACGGCGATGAAAAGAAAGACAAACAATGCCGTCTCATACCGTTTCATACAGATTACCTTACGTGCCGGGCAAAGGGAAAGCAAACGAATCCCAAACCCAGTCTGCGGTGGAAACATGGCTTTCCTGGGACCGCGAATCTCCCGATTCGCTCTTCTTCCCTTTGCGAATCAGAAGATTCGCGGTCCCAGGAAAGCCGCCGCGCGCAAGAAGAAACGCGCCGTCCCGGCCTTAACCGGAACGGCGCGCAATACTTTCACACAACGAAGCGAAGGTGTTCCGCCTATTTGCCGAACACTTCGACTTCCACGTAGTGGCTCTTGTCGTCGGCCGTGTTGCCGTTCGAATAGAGGCGCACGTAGCGGGCCTTGGCGCCCTTGGCGTCAATCAGGCGGCCCTTGTTGTTCTCGATGTATTCCTTGTCCTTGCCCACGCCCAAGCCGGCGCTGTTGTCGGCGTCGTTGTTGTAGACGGTGGTCACGCCGGTCTTGAACTCGGGGTCATCGGACACCTGCGCGACGACATCGAAGTACACCCGTTTGCCTTCATGGAAATGCCAAACGAGGATGGCGTAGATGTTTTTCGACGCTTCGAGGTCGATCTGCACCCACTGAACGCCGTCGCCCAGCTCGATCAGGCTGTTCTTGGCGTAGTTCTTGTCGCCGTCCACCAACATCTTGAGCTCACCCAGGTTCGGGTTCTTCGCGCTCGAGGTGACCGGCTTGCCCTTGGAAATGAGCGCGGCACCCTTCGGCGCCATGAAGGGCGCGCGATCCTTGAAGTCTTCCGGCTCCAGGTTGGCCGACCAGTAGTCAATCGGTGTGCCGCCGAAGAACGGCTCGGGAAGTTCAATCTTGAGGGGTTCCTGATCACCGGCAGGCGCGGCGGCCGCAGCCGGTGCGTCCGCAGCATGCGCCGGCATCGCGCCGAACAGCGCAATTGCCACAGCCAGACCAAACGTCAATGTCCAAAAGGCCTTCATGTCTCACTCCTTGTTTGGGGCCGTCCGGACGTTCCAGACGACAGGTTTTATTGTTTTAACGCTTCCGCATTTCCCCTGCGGTGACACGTCAAGGGGCGTCATTCTATCAAAATACGGCCCACCGATGCACCTGCGGGGTGCCAAGGCTGGTCAGGTTACAGACCCCGCGCGGGGCGGGGCGGTTTCAAATGGCGTCCATGACCGAACAACCCCTGACTATTTCACCGACCTGCCGAACACCTCGATTTCCACGTAGTGGTTCTTCTTGTCGGTGCTGTTGCCGTTGCTGTAGCACCTGAGGTAACGGGCCGTTGCACCTTTGGCATCAACGAAACGGCCCTTGTTGTTTTCCAAGTACTGCTTTTCCTTGCCCGGGCCAAAACCGCACTTGTCTTCCGCATCGTTGTTGTACAGCGTAATCACATCGGTCTTGAATTCGGGGTCGTTGGAGATTTGGACGATGACATCGAAATACACGGGCTTCTGGCGCCAAGAATGCCACAACAGCACGGCGTAAACCTCGTGTTTCGCACCCAGGTCGGTCTGGACCCACTGCATTCCCTCGGGCAGTTCAATCTCGCTGCTCTCGTTGTAGCTCTTGTCCCCGTCGACCAACATCTTCAGCTCGCCGCGAAGGGGCGCCTTGACGCTGGCACAGACGGACTTGCCTTTCGAAACCACCGTAGTTCCCTTGGGGGCGAAAAAGGGAGGCCGGTCCCGAAAATCCTCCGGCTCCAGATTTGAACTTTCGTAGTCAAGCATTATGCTGCCGAAGCCGGGCTCGGGTAGTTCTATCTTAATGGGCACCTTTTCTTCGGCGGTATCGGCCGCCCACGCGGGCGTTGCGAGGCCCGACAGACATGCACTGCCCAGAATCAGCCACAACAGCAAGGCTCGCCCCATGATGCGTTCCTCCCGCTATTTCGCCGGCTTGCCAAACACCTCGATTTCAATGTAGTGGTTCTTCTCGTCGGAAGAGTTGCCGTTGCTGTAAGACCTTACATAACGGGCGGTTACGCCCTTGGCGTCCATCAGGCGCCCCTTGGCCTTGTCGATGTATTCCTTGTCCTTGCCCACGCCGAGGCTACAGGAGTTGTCGGTGTCATTGTTGTACAGAGCGGTTACACCCGTCTTGAATTCAGGATCATTCGAAACTTGGACGATCACGTCAAAATAGACGCGTTTACCCTCGTGATAATGCCAGATAAGCACGGCATATATTTCGTGGGGCGCCTGCAGGTCGATTTGCACCCATTGCAGACCCTCGGGCAACTCGATGCTCTTGGCATAGCTCTTGTCGCCGTCGGTCAGCATTTTCAGTTCGCCCAGGTCGGGCGTTTTGACACTGGCGGTGACGGGCTTGCCCTTGGAGACCAGCGCGGTGCCTTTCGGCACCAGGAAGGGCGGGCGGTCCTTGAAGTCTTCCGGCTCCAGATTGGGACTGTCATAGGACATGGGGGTGCCGCCAAAGAAGGGCTCGGGCAGGTCTATCTTGAGCGCTTCCTTGTCCCCGGCCGGGGCCTCGGCCGCCAGGGCAGGCAACGCCGTAAAGGCCAGCAGACAGGCCATCCCCGCCGCAAACATCCACGGTACAAAGGTCTTCATATCCCGCTCCTTTCTCCGGCGTTGCCGGGTTGTCCTGCATAATGGACCCATCGCCCGCCTCTCCGGTGACGCCTTTCCACCGCAGGGGGACTGCCACCATTTTCAGCCATGGAGCCAATCCTGCCAACCGAGACTGACCCCCTGAAAATGGTGGCTGTACCAGTGACCCGAGGAGAAGGTGAAATCCATGTTATGCACTATAGACCTATACGTGCGGACGGATGTTCTCATGGGGGCGGGCCGTTCTGGCCAGATACAAGGAGGGCCATCGGGAAACGTTCCAACTTATGGCGGGTTCGTTGGGTCTGATGCTGCCGCAGAATTCAGTGGCGGGCAGGACGAACGTATCAGCGGATGTCGGCGTCAATCCATTTGATGACGGCCATGATGCCGCGGGCGCGCTTGAGCATGGTTGCCTTGAGCCCCTGACCGCGCAGCTTGGCCTTGGCCTCGTGGCGGTCGCGGGCAATGACAATCCCCCCGACGAAAGACTTGGAGTGCTCATGCTCCTCGTCGCCTTCCGCGCGGATGGCATGGTATTCGTAGGTTGGCAATGTGTGTGCTCCACGTTCTGCTTGCCCACTCATTGTAGCACCATGGCGGGGAATGGACAACAGGTGACGCGGGAAAAGCGGTTCAGGTATGATGTTGCCATGGGTACAGTCAAGGTGAAGGTGTTAGGAAACGAAATCGGTCCGAAGCGGGTGGCCCAGGGGGCACGGCTCCGGGAACGTTTCGCCCGCAAGTACGGCCACGTTGCGGGGCTGAAATATCCGCTTTCGGCGGTGGAGAATCCCACCGTGGGTCCCTATATCGGCGTGCAAAACGTCGTGCCGGGACGGAACGGAGAACCCATCGACCCGGAGAAGGGGGTGTTCGTCGGCACGATACGGATGGGCTACGGTCACTACCGCATCGCCATGGCGCTGGCCTCGGCCGTCCATTCCATGGGGCTCGTTCCCTACTGGTTCGACCTGCTCGGCTTCGAATCGCCCGGCGCGCGCATGATCCGCGACATGGACAAGTGGTATTCGCTCGGTTCGCGCATCAGCCAGAAATCGCGTCTCTTCAACCGCATGCTCTGGGACCCGCTCATGGGCAAATGGTACAAGCGGCTTGAAAAGAACTATCCCGTCATGGAGGCGGCGGCGCTGTTCTCCGACGTGTACGGCGAGATTCCCAGGGACATGCCTTTTCTGGCCACACATCCCTTTGCGGCCCACGGGGCGCTGCACGCGGGCCTGAAACGCGTTGTCAATGTCATCCCCGACAACTGCCCGCTGGGCTTTCACCTGGCCGCGGGCGGCATTCAGACCGTGCAGTCGCCCTCGGCCTATTTCGGCTTTCGCACGCTCAAGGGCATGGGAACGCGCGGCCAGACGCCCCGAGGCGTGCCTGCGGCCCAGCTTGCCATGACGGGGCATTATGTGGACCACGAGCTTGCCGCCAACGCCGTGCTGGACTGCGAGGCGCGGCTGACGCGCATCCAGGCCAAAGCGCCGCGGCGGCTGCTCATTTCGGTGGGCGGCGCGGGCGCGCAGCAGGGGCTCATTGCGGCCATCCTCCAGGACCTGATGCCCCGCCTGCGCGACAAAAGCGTGACCCTGTTTCTGAATTTCGGCGACCACCGGCACATCCACGACGCGGTGATGAGGGGAGTTCCCGGCGCGCTGGAACTGGCTGTCCGCCACACGGACTGGGCCAAGACCGCCGCCTTTGCCGAGCGCGCCGTCGAGCAGGACCTGCCCGGCGGCCTGCACGTGTTCCTGAACGACGACATTTATGCCGCCGTGTACACGACCAATCTGCTCATGCGCGCCAGCGACGTGCTGCTCACCAAGCCCAGCGAACTGGCCTACTACCCCATCCCAAAACTGTTCCTGGAGCGGGTCGGCGGGCACGAGGCCTGGGGCGCGACCCGCGCGTCCGAACTGGGCGACGGCACCCTGGAATGCGACACCCTCGCGCTCACCCTTCAGACGCTGCGGCTGCTGATTGACGAGGATGACCTGCTGTCCATGCTCTGCGACGGCATCATCAAGCTGGACGGGATGGGCGTGTACCACGGCGCCTACCGGGCGGTGGAACTCGCCTTGGATTGAGCGATGAAAGCCGTGCCTGAGTCCGTCCGCACGCCAGGCCGCCATTGCGATTCCCAGACGGCGGGCGGCGGTGATTGGCGGTGGAAAGGAATCGAGGCAGGCGAACCTCCCCTCCACCGCATGGCTGCCCATTTTTGAGTGCGGCGGCGTTGCTGCGCTCTGCCACCGCGCTCCAAATGGGAGGACATCTGTACGCATGGAAACAGACTGGGCCGCGCCCTTAGCCTGCGTGGGTGGCTAACCCGTCCGAATCGCTCTTGGGCGAGTGTCCGGCCAGTGGAACAAACAGGTCGGTGGTGGCCTGCTGCAGGGCATTGGCAAGCTGCACGGGATTCGTTCCATGGATCGGTTCGGAACCGAAGCGGAACACTATCTCGAAATAGGGCAGGGACAGCAGCCGGACGATGTGCGACAGGAAGGACCGCTGTTTTCCCCATCCCTCAAATTCTGCTTCGGGAATGTTGCCCTTGCCGTCGGGCCAGGGGAAATCGGGGTCCGGTCCAAAGAGCACCCTGTCTGCGGCGGGCGGACTGCCTTTGGGGGTGCGGTAAGTAATGCTCACATAATGCACTGGAACATCACACCGGGTCGCCGCCTCCAGCAGCCGGGGACGGAAACGCCGCACTTCCCGCCCGGGACTGATGTTGCCCTCGGGCGCCATGAGCAGGTTTTCCCCGCGCCGTAGCGTGGCCATCATCTCGGAAAGGCAGAGGGGCGTGTCCTCGGCGATGCGGCGCGTCGGAATGGGGTTCAATCCGCGCCACAGTCTTCCCGCGATGGGCATGGTGACCACCGGCGCCATGACCACGGTCCGCGCCTCGCACAGCGCGTTGATGGCCGGAACGTCCAGCCAACTGATGTGGTTGAACACGAGGAAATAGGGTTTTTCCGGGCGGCGGCCGATAATCGTCATGCACATGCCCAGCATGGCCGGCACGGCACTAACCCAGCGGCGCGAAATGGCTTCCACCCAGCGTTTTGACAGGGTCGGGGAGAAAACGCCCATCGCGGAGGCGAACAGCGAGAGGAAATAGGCGCCAAAACTCCACCCCAGCGCGCAGACCAGCCGCGCCACCACCCGCACCGGAGCCGGCAGCGTGATAAAGGGGACGGACCAGCGGTACTCTACGCTTTCAGCAAAACCTGTATGGTGACATTCTTCCGATCTTACTACGGCCATTGTAGTTACATCCTTTTAGTTAACATTCGCTCGCCGCCGCAAGTCCATAAGCAGACCCTTCATCCATGCCTTAACATGCGTGGCGGATCCAATTCTCCTTAATGTAAAGACAACTGAAAACGCTTTATGTTACAACGATTGTCCCCGGAAATATCAAGACATGGCCCCGGGAGGACCGAGAGCCGCAAGATATGGTGTTTCCAAGATACTCGCTCGAATTCTCCTGCCAGAGGCGCGAAAGTGACCCTGTTGCCCTGTTGGGAAAATGGGGGCTTTCGGTATAATGACGGGGTCGCAACCGCTCCAACCGAGGAATACGCGAAAATGGACAAGCACCCACGTCTCGGGCAGGTGATGAAGCCGGTCATTCTCTTTCTCCCCATGGCCCTGCTCTGCGCGCTGTCGGCCATCGCCCAGGATGCGGACAAGCCGCTCCTGGCCCACTGGCCTTTTGACGACCCAAATCTGACCCAGAATTTGGCTCCGGCCTCGGTGATAACCCTCCGAGCCGCCGCGCCCCCCGTTTCCCGCAGGGGGGTGTATGAAAACGCGCTGGACCTCCACGGCGCCAACGCCCTGCGCGTGGACGGATTCGGCCAGCCCACGATGTCCGCGCTGAGCTTTTCGGTCTGGGCGCGGCCTTCCGACCTGGGCGGCTTCCGCGAACTCTTCCGCCAGGAATGCGGCGACAACCGGGTGCTCTTTTCCTTTCAGGACGGCGGCACCGTCCTGTCTCTGGGGTTGAATATCGGCGGCTACATCGAGTGCGACGCCCGCATCACACCCGAAATGGTGCTCGACGGCACCTGGCACCACTGCGCGGCCACCTTTGATGGCCAGTTCATGCGCGTCTACCTCGACGGGAAAGAGGCCGGTTCGATGGACCGTCCCGGCACCATTGCCATGTGTCCCGGCAAACCGGCCTTTGTCGGTTCCGGCGAAGGGACCACCGAACTGTTTCAGGGGGGGCTCGACGACCTGCGCATTTACGGGGCGGCGCTGACCGCGCAGGAAATCGCCGGTCTGTACCGCGACGGCATGGCCGAGGTCGAAAAAACCTACCGCGCACTCGACGCGGCGGCGGCGGGCGTCTATGTGGAGGCCCCCAGCTTTGCCGAAACCATGGCCCAGACCCGCCGCAATCTGACACAGCGGGCGGCCGGGGCGGACAGCGACCTGGCCGAGGCGATCCTGGGCAGGATCAAGGCGCGCTTCCCCGACGCCTACGGTGATTTCATGGCCTGCACTGAGGGGTCTTCCCCGCTCGACTATCTCTCGGCCAAGGATGACGCTTTCATCCTCAATGAGACGGAGCGCCTGCTGGCGCTCCTCACCGAGTACAAGCCGCTGACCGATCACCAAATCGCGGCGCAGACGGCGGAGGACAAATGCCGGTGGGACGAGGCGGACCGGCTGCAGAAGAAGTTTGACGAACTGCGCGCGCGCGGCGCGGAGGCCGCCCATTCGCCCGAGTGGATCGACCTGATGCTTGAGGCGGGAAAGAAAGTGCAGTACCGGCCCCACGTGAACGAGCCCGTCGCGCCCTATGTGAAACCGGAAACACCCGACACGCGCGACCTGACGGCCGACGAGGCCCGCGGCGCGCTCAAGCTGGACTGGCTCTTTCAGGCCGACGGCGAAGACTTGCGGGACCGCGCCCGCAAGGAGATTCGCTGGGCCCGCGCGCTGGCGGCCCGCATCGCGGCACAGCACCCCGGCGGGGTCGATTTCACGGCCGAACTGGCCCGGTTGGGCAATCTGGAGCAGCGCTTCGACCAGGGCAGCACACCAGACCACGCGCTCTATCTGCAGGCGCGCACCATCAAGCGCGACATCATGTTCAAGAACCCGGCCATCGATTTCACCAAAGTGCTCTTTGTGGACATGCCTTATCCGGCAGGCTCCGAATGGCCCCATGAAACCCGCCACCGTCTCGGCTACATGGCCGTGCCCGGCGCGCGGCTGCTGGTGCTCGACGGGCTTGCGCCGGACGGCAAACTCACGCAGTTGATGCCGCAGGCGCCGCTGCACGGCTCCTTCTGGCGGCCCGATGTCTCCTTCGACGGGTCGAAGGTGCTCTTCTGTTTCAAACCGCACAACGAGAAGGCGTTCCACCTCTACGAGATCAACGCCGACGGCTCCAACCTGGTCCAGTTGACCGACGGCCCCTACGATGATCTGGACCCGGTCTACACGCCCGACGGACACATCGTGTTCTCCTCCACGCGCGGGCACAATTATGTGCGCTGCATGCCGCCCACCAACTCCTTTGAACTGACCCGCTGCGACGGCGACGGCAAGAACATCTATATCATCTCCTACAGCAACGAGCCCGACTACCTGCCCTCGGTCATGGACGACGGGCGCGTGGTCTACACCCGCTGGGAGTACACCGACAAGCCGCTCTGGCGCGCGGAAAAACTGTGGACCACCAACCCCGACGGCACGCAGGTGCTGACCTACTGGGGCAACCAGAGCGTGTGGCCCGATGTGATGAAGGACGCCCGCAACATCCCCGGCACGCGCCGCGTCATGTTCACCGGCAGCGCCCACCACAACTGGTTTGCCGGGTCCGTCGGCATCATCGATCCCGACAAGGGCCTCAATTTCCCCGACGGCCTCACCAAGGTGACGGCGGACGTGGAATGGCCCGAGTGCGGCAACGGCCCGGTGGACCCGGTCGAGTCGCCCAACTACCACGTTTCGGGCAAATACAGCGCCTACTACTCCCCCTATCCGGTCAGTGAAAGCGACTTCCTCGTGTCTGCCAAGCACGACGACAAGTTCGCGCTCTACCTGATGGACCTCGACGGCAACCGCGAACTGGTCTACGAGGGCGTGAACAACATCTTCCACGCCATCCCGTTAAAAGCCCGGACCAAGCCGCCCGTCATCGCCGACCGCGTCGCATGGCCGACCATGGCCGAGCGCGACAACCCCAAGCCGGGCGTCATCTTTAGCAACAACGTCTACCAGAACGCGCCGCCCGAACTGCGCGGCAGGGCCAAATTCCTGCGCGTCATGGAAATCGACTCCAAAACCTACACCTACTGGTACAAGCGGCCCTACATCTCCACCGGCCCCGTCGTCTCGGCCGTACAGTCCGAGGGCGTCAAGCGCATCCTCGGCACCGTGCCCATCGAGGAGGACGGCTCCTTCTCCTTCGTTGCGCCGCCGGGCCTGGCGCTCCACTTCCAACTGCTCGACGAAAACATGCGCGCCCTCCAGACCATGCGCAGTTTCATCGGCGTCATGCCCGGCGAGAGCCGGGGCTGTCTCGGATGCCACGAGTCGCACAGCCGCTCGCCCAAGCAGGGCGACAAGTCCATCGCGCTCAACAAGGCGCCCCAGCCCATCACCCCGCCGCCCTGGCCCGACACCACCGTCAGCTATGCGCGCTACGTGCGCCCCGTACTCGACCAGTACTGCGCCAAATGCCACGAGGGCAGCGGCGAGGGGCGCAAGACCTTCGACATGACCGAACGGCCCGCGCCGCCGACCTTCTCGGAGCCCTACCTCACGCTCATCGGACGTCCGTCCTGGGGCCAGCCCTACACGCCGCCCGAGAAGCCCGAACCCGGCTTCGGCCTCGCCGGGGTGCTCATGATCGAAGCCTACGGCCAGATAGACCCGCAGGCCTACCGCACACCCAAACCCATGACCAGCCTCTCCTACAAGAGCCCCCTGATCGACTTCGTTTCCAACGGCAAGCACCACGACGTCAAGGTGGACCCCATCAGCCTGCAGCGGCTCATCGTCTGGGTGGACGCCATGTGTCCCTACCTCGGCGACGAGGAGGTCCGCACCATCCCCGACCCCGAGTTCCAGGGCATCGACTGGCTCGCCGTGCGCCCGCTCATCAAGAACGCACCGGTGATTTCCAGGCCCGGGCCGGTGGATTAATCCGGCGGCACTTTAGTCCCTTACAAATGAAATCGTGCACAATTCGCGTACAATGTTTTGTGAGACCTTCATTTCAGCCCGTATTCATGCGGGTCAAGTGAGAAAATGAAAACGGCTCAACTTTTTGGAAAAGTGCACATTTTAGTTCCGGCTATGCCGGGTTAGGATGTTTCTCTGTAGAGGAAGCAAAGGAAGCGGTATGGATTCTGGCGTGAAGATATCTCTGCTAATGGGAGGCATTGCAAGTCTTTTCATCCCGTTTCTTACATGGGAGGCTGGCGATTTGGTGATTAGGCTGTTCTTTCGAAAGCAGTCATCAAAGGTCTGGCAGTGGTATATAGGATGGAGACGGTGCTCCTTAGTAAGCCTTATCGGCATATATTATCTAACGATACTGGCAATCACTTTTACATGCCATGTTTCCATCATCCGTGAGGGATTATACGCAACCGGTTTCCCTGACAAAGAAATGCTGGACTTTGTCGTTGTGGCCACGATTGTCACATCGGTGGTCACAGGCATAGACCTTCTTCTGGTATGGATTAGAGGAGGCAGGAAAAAGGAGTATGATACCGACGAGTGGCGGCAAAGAAGGAGCATCGATACGGTGATAACCTTATACATGATGTTTATTGGTGTAATCATAAGCATTATGCACATTATACAAAGCGCTACAGGTGATACTTTTTTGCTGCAAATACAGCGTTGAGCGGGGAGATCCGCTGGCAGTATAAATAGTATAAATAGGGACAGCCGCTGGTTATTGCCATGTAGGGGGTGGTTTCAGCGGGGCTGCACAACGCTTTCAGCGTAGAATTACCTGTGGGGTGCCGTTACCCAGGGATAAATAGGGACGATAAATAGGGACAGTCGCCACTTATTGCCATGTAGGGGTGGTTTCAGCAGGCCTGTACAACGCTTTCAGCGTAGATTTTCCCCGTTGGATGCCGTTACCCAGGGTAGGCCTCCGGCTCCGCTTCGCTCCGCCTCCCGCCAACTCTGGGCTCTGCTCAGTAATCCCGTTGAGATATCTGAACAAACCCATCTGCCCTGGCGGCTGGGGATGTTGCCAGGCGCGACGGGGAACTGTCCCGACCAGGGTGGAATAGCCGGACGCACATATATGTTGTCCCATCAACGGGTTAGGGAACCCAAGAGAAAGGCAACATGTATGGACTCTACAGTGAAATATATGAAAACGGCCGTGGGCGGCCTGTTACTGGCCGCGGTCGCATTGGTGGGATGCTCGACGGGAACGCCGCCGACCACGGCGGACAATGTCGACCTGGCACGCTACGCGGGAAAATGGTACGAGATCGCCAAATACCCCGTTATCTTCCAGAAGGGACTGGTTGCGGTCACGGCGGAATACACGCCGCGCGGTGACGGCTCGGTGCGCGTGTTCAACCGGGGGCTGAAAGGCGCTTTCGACGGCGCCGAATCGACCATCAGCGGCGTCGCCTCCCCCGCGGATATCACGTCGAACGCAAAACTCAAGGTGCGCTTTGACCCCTTCCCCGTAAGCCTGTTCAAGGCCGACTACTGGATTATCGAGGTGGGCGAGAACTATGAGTTTGCCGTGGTCTCCAACCCGTCGAAGAAATACCTCTGGATTCTGAGCCGCACCCCCCACCTGGATGCGGCCGTGTACGACGGAATTCTGAACCGGCTGGTCCAGCGGGGCTTCGACACTTCAAAGCTGACCCTGACGCCGCAGCCCTAAGGGCGCGCCAACCGAAAGGCGGAAGCCATGGCATGCGTGATGCGTTCGCTGGGACTATGGTTCATCGGCTTTGTGGCCTTTGTGTGCATGGACCTGTGCTGGATTGGGTTCATCGCCTCGGGGCTGTACCGGAGCCAGATAGGCCAGTTCATGAACATTGTCAATGATCGGGCTGTGGTAAACGTGCCCGCCGCGCTGGGCACCTGGGTGCTGCTCGTCACCGGCATACAGCTCTTCGTGCTGCCGCGCGCGGCGCAGGCGCCGGGGACCGGGTCCCTGCTGTTCTGGGGCGCGCTGTACGGGCTGATTCTTTACGGCGTGTACGACCTCACCAACTACGCCGTCGTCAAAGGTTGGCCGCTGGCCATCAGCTTTGTGGACATGCTCTGGGGCGGATTCGCCTGCGCCGTGGCAACGCTGATCATGGGCCTGGCAGGCCGGGCACTGGGCCTGATTCAGTAATCAATACCCCATTGCACAGCCGTCCTTGCGGGGGTCGGAACCGCCGAAGTAGCGGCGCGGCTCTTCCTCCCGCCAAATGCCCTGGTAACCGCCGAAGGTGTCCGTCCCCTTCTTTATCGTGTGTCCCATCTCGGCCAGCCTGGCGCGGGTTTCCTCGGGAATGAGCGGTTCACAGGTGACCACGCCCGGGCCGTCGGATTTGTGGCCCTGCGGTGTGGACCCGCCGGAATGCTCCACGCGGGGCTGTTCGCCCGCCTGCTGGGGCGACATGCCGAAATCGATCATGTTCATCAACACCTGCGCATGGCCCTGCGGCTGGAAATCGCCGCCCATGACCCCGAACGAAAACACCGGGTGACCGCCGCGCGTGACGAAGGCGGGGATGATGGTGTGGAAGGGCCGCTTGTGCGGCTCCAGCTTGTTGCGGTGGTTTGGGTCAAAGCTGAAAGACATGCCCCGGTTCTGCAGTGCAAAGCCGAGATGGTCGGGCACAAAATGTGAGCCCCAGCCGTGATAGATGCTCTGGATGAGTGACACCATGTTGCCGTCCTTGTCGGCGGCCGTGAGGTAGATCGTGTCCTTGCCCGTCGGGTCGCCGGGCGCGACCTGCGCGGCCGCGCGTTTCGGGTCGATGAGCTTGGCGCGCTTTTGGCCGTACTCCTTTGAGATGAGCTGCTGGAGCGGCACGTCGGCAAAATCCATATCGGCGTAGTACACCGCGCGGTCTTCCCAGGCCAGCTTCTTCGCCTCGATGAACAGGTGCAACTGCTCCGCTGAATTGGGCCTCATTGCGCCGATGTCGAAGCACTCCAGCATGTTGAGGATTTGCAGCACGCTGATGCCCTGGCCGTTGGGCGGAATCTCCCAGACGTTATAGCCGCGGTAGCCCGTGCCGGCCGGCTCAACCCAGGTGGCCTGATGCTCCCTGAAGTCGCGCAGCGTGAAATGGCCGCCGTTGGCCTCGGAAAATTTCACGATGCGCTCGGCGGGTTCGCCCTCGTAAAAGGCACGCAGCCCGTCGCGGGAAAGCAGCTCGTAGAAGGCGGCGATGTCCGCGTTGCGGAACATCTCGCCATAGCGCAGCGGATGCCCGTCGGGCGCAAAGGTCTGGGCCAGAGTGGGAAACTTGGACGGTTCAAAGCCCCATTCGTCTGCGATGATGGACGTGACGGGAAAGCCCTCGCGGGCATAGCGGATGGGCGCCTCCAGCAGCGCGCCCGGTTTCATCGTGCCGAAACGTTCCAGCAGCGCCGCCCAGCCGCCCACGCATCCCGGCACGTTCCACGCGTGCGGGCTGTAGCCGGGAATGGCGTTCAGGCCCAGCGCCTTCGCCTTGTCCAGATTCCATTCATAGGGCGCGCGGCCGCTGGCGTTGAGGCCAAAGAGCTTCTGCTCCTTCTCCACCCAGAGAATGGCGAACAGGTCGCCGCCGGGTCCGCAGTTCATGGGCTCCACCACGCCCAGCATCATATTGGCGCACAGGGCGGCGTCCACCGCATTGCCGCCTGCCTGCAGAATGGACAGCCCCGCCATGCTCGCCAGCGGCTGGCTCGTGCAGACCACGCCGTTGCAACAGGCCACGCTGGACCGGTTCTGGTTGCGCCGCTCCACATGTTCCCGGTTGGTCGTCCGCCCTTCCTGCATTGTGTTCTCTCCCGCCCGCGCGGTTCGGCCGCCGGCGCAGGCCGCCGCCATCGTGGCGCAGGCCGCTCCCGCGAGGAATTCACGGCGTTTCATGTTGTTGGGGTACTCCATGACTGTCAACATTCAAAACCCATGCAACTGCATTATGGGCCAGTTCCCAGCATCCCGGCAAGACCGGCGCGGTCCGGTGGAAGCGAAGAGAGTGCGGTGCTAAAATACCGCGGTCACGGCTCCATTAAGAGGGCGTCTTCAGAAGCGGGGCCGTAAAGATGAAGGGGTAAGGTCATGCGCAAAGGCAGGGTGGTGGAATGGAACGATGAACGGGGATTTGGCTTCCTTCTGCCGGAGGACGGCGGCCGCAAAGTCTTCTTTCACATCACCCATTTTCCACAGCGCAGGGGGCGCCCGAAGCTGGGACAGGAATGCCTTTTCGACACGATGAAGACGGACCGCGGTGACAGTGCGGTCGACATTTCCCCCATAGGCGCGCTCGAGCGCCTGGGGCTGGACGACGCCGAAACCCGCATGAGCTGGGTGGCCCTGCTGTTCCTGGCCGGCGTGGTGCTGCTGATGATCGCCGGGCGCATTCCCTTCCCCGTGCCCGTGGTGTACGTGTTGGCCAGCCTGTGGTCTTTTTCGCTGTATGAGCGGGACAAGATAAAGGCCGAACAGGATGCCTGGCGGGTGCCGGAGAAGCGGCTACATCTCTTGTCGCTCTTTGGCGGCTGGCCCGGGGCGCTGATGGCTCAGCAGCGCTATCGCCACAAAACGCACAAGGCATCGTTCAGAAGCACTTTCTGGACCACGGTGACCGTCAACTGTGCGGTGTTGACGGCCTATTCGGTTGTTGGCCTGCCGTCACAAACCACCCTCCATAATCTCGAAGGCTGGGTAAGGTGGTCCCTGGCGCAGGTCTCCGCGCACTGAAGTTCAGTCCGTTCTGCACGGGTTTCGGCGCCAAAAAGGGGGGAGAGCCTCCGTCCCTGGTGTCGGGTCGCGCAAAAACGGCATTCCACCGCCGGGTTGATGTAAAATAGGCCACCGAATCCTGAATTCAATGATTCCGATAAAAGCCCGCATAGGAGTTGTTTCAATGAAGACCGCGCTCAAAACCATCGTCGGCGTGCTGACGGGGATTTTCGTCATCCTGCTTGTCGCCAAGATTGCGGCCGACAAAACCTATTTCAACGACTACGACCCGAAGCTGCCCTTTGACGCGAGGGTAAGCGAGTCCACCATGGTGGAGGACTCGGGCGACTTTTTCGGCATCACACGCCACCGCCATTTCGAGAAGGTCGTCTTCTCAATGCAGACCCGCAAGGACGAGCGGATGCCCGTGATTCTGACGTTGCCGGCAAAGCGCACAGGCAAGGTTCCCGTGATCATCTTCCTGCACGGCATCGGCCAGAGCAAGGGCTTTCTCGAGGACATTTGCTCCCCCTTCAACGAGGGCGGTTTCGCCATGGCCTGTTTTGACCAGTCCATGCAGGGCGAGCGCAAAATCACCGGCGGCTATCTGCAGCAGGCCATCGCGTTCCGCCAGCGTCCCTGGAAGACCATCAACGACGGCCGCCGTCTCATTGACTACCTGCAGACCCATCCCGACATCGACCCCGAACGCATCTACCTGGTCGGCGCGAGCTACGGCGCCATCACCGGCACCTCCCTCACCGCATTCGACAAGCGCATCAAGGCGGCCGACCTCGTGGTCGGCGGCGCGAACATCCGCGTGCTGCTCGATGCGCCGCTCATCACCAACGCGGTGCACCAGCCCATCCTGCACTGGCTGGGAAAACAGCTCGTGGCGACCATCATGAAGCCTGCCGACCCGATGAACTGGGCCTCCGGCACCGCGGGCAGGCCGGTGCTGATGCAGAACGGCTCCCTCGACACGCTCGTCTCCCCCGATGCCGGAAAAGAGCTCTACAAGTACCTGGGCGAACCCAAGGAAATACGCTGGTATCCCTGCGACCATCCCGGCCTGGACAAGACCCAGGCGAAAATCATCCTGCAGATTCTCGACGAGGGCCTGGTTTGGCTGCAGGAAAAAGACAAGCTGTACCAGGAAAAAGGCACCACGGTCGCCAGCCGGAAGTGATTCTTTCTGGCGTGCCCGGAACTCCTCTCCGCGTGTCAATCAAGGCTTTGGGGCAAGCCGAGAGTCAATGGAGAACGGAGTGAGGACAAGGCAGGCGAGAGGCCTGCTGCACGTACTGCAGGCCTCTCGCCTGCCTTGTCTTCTTGCCGGGAATGCCTGTGCCGCCTACTTCGGCGGCTCGACAATGTACTCCAGCGTGTAGTGCAGTTGCAGGGTCTGGCCGGGGTTGAGCGTTGTCGTGGGCGTGCGCACGTCCAGGTTGAGTTGGGGCCTGTCGGGATGCCAGAACATGTAGAGCTGGCCCACCTCTTCGGGCACGTACTTGATCAGCGCGCCGAATTTCGCCTCGTGGTTAAAGAAGGCATAGCCGCCGCCCCGCGCGTTTTGCAGTTTCTCCGCGTCGGGCCCGTCATCCACGTACCAGCCCCGGTTCATCACGGCCCATTCCGGGGCCTGGGCATACACCGTCAGCGCGTCGGCGTCCTTGGTGTGGGTGCCCGGGTCGAAGCCCGTCTGTGAATTGAAGCGCCACGCCTGCGGCGCCGTGCCGCCCTGGGTGAGGCTGAACGACACCTGCAGCTTCTCCGGCGCGTCGTCCGACAGGCGAAGGACGCGCTGTTCGACAGTGCCGTCGTCCAGTTTCTTGGTCAGCGTGACGGTGTCCTTCGTCGTCTCGGCGGTGCATTCCATGTGATGGGTGCGCTTGTAGCCGCCGGAGATGACGTAGGTTTCGAGGACGCCCTTCTCCATGTCTGGCGTGCTCATGGCGCGCAGCATTTGCCGTCCGCTGGGCTTGTGCAGCAGGCCGGCCACGGCGCCGTTTTGCTCCGGCATCACGATGGCGCGCCACACCGCGTTTTCGATCTGAACAGCAGGCTCGGTCGCCTGGTCACCAAAGTCCTGCAGGAATTTCTCCAGCGTCACCCCCTCGCTGTGCATGGTCATCTGGTGCTTCCGGCAAAGGGCGGCGTAGCGGTCGAGTATCACCGCGCCCTCGTCGGTGGCAACACGGTTCAGTTTGCCGTCCGCATACTGCCACGACACGGGCGCCGTGAGCAGTGCGGCCTTGTACGCGGAAATGGACGCCTTCTCCACGCGATCGCGAACCCTGTCATTGTCGGCCTTTTCCATGGCGCGCGCGAAATGGCCGAGCGCCTCCTGCGCCACATCATGCGTCACGCCAAGGCGCTCGACACTGGGGCCGCAGTCGGGATGGAATCCGCCCTTTTCGGCAACCTCGTATTCACGGCGCAACCAGGCAAGCACCTCGTCCGCCGCGCCGCCGTAGTGCAGTTTGCAGAACTTCTCCGCCAGCGCCCAACTGTCCGCGCCGGGATTCCACAGGCACCGGGAGATCACGTAGTTGCGCAGGTCGCAGAATTCACCCGCATTGCCGTTGCCGTTGGCCTGCATGAACACGCCCTTGGCGTGGCTGTCGAGGAAGTACTTCACGTTCGGGCCGATGCTCTTGAGGTTCGGAAAAGGCAGGTCGTAGAAGGAGAAGTTGGTGTTGTAGTTCCAGATCCAGATGTTGTCGCTGATGGCCTTCCACCCGTCCAGGTCGGCGCAAAAGGCGCGGTTGCCCGGACAGTCGGGATCATTGAGCGGGTGCAGCGAGCAGCACTCGATGCTGCACAACTGGATTTGCACGTTGGCGCGGGGCGCGATCGTCTTGGGCGGCTTGCGGGTGTACCAGTAGGCCAGCGTGCCGATCATCACCTCGGGATGGGTCTTTTCCACCCGTTCCGCCACGGCGTTCACCAGCAGCAGGTTCGCCCCCATGGGCGTGCCCTCGCGCCCGTTGATTTCCTCGCAGCGCGGGCAGTGGCAGTAGGCACCGTTGTCGTTCTGGCTCACCGAGACATTGCGGATGCCGGGATTCTGGGCCAGTTCCTCCAGCACGCCCTGGGTGACCAGGTCGATCACCGCCGGGTCGCTCGGGCAGGGCTGCGGTCCGCCGCCTGCCGCGCCCGTCACCTGCCGCGCGCCGTCGACCAGCGCGAAGTATTCGGGATGGGTCTTGGCGAATTTTTCGGGGTTAATCCATTTGTAGAACGAGTGGTTGATGAGGTTCTGCGGCGTTTTGCCGCCGAGCTTCTCCTCCGTGGCGACGGTGTTGATGCGCTGGCGCGTGGCGAATTCGGGATGGTCCGAGTTCTCCTTGTAGTAGCTCCAGCGGAAGGAAAAGGGGTTCTTGTAGCGGTACTCCTCCACGGGGAGCGGCTTCAGCGTGGCGGCTTCGGGAAACCACGTGTGGTCAAAGGTGAGGAATGCGCAGTCCATATACCGCTCGAAGAATTCATAGACGCCGTACAGCGTGCCGCGCGGACGGCCGCCGGTGATGGCGATGCTGTCGGTGCGGACTTGCAGAAGCAGTTCTTCCTCACCGAACTGGTCCGGCGCGCTTCCAGAGGCGCCCGGTCCAACAAGCACCGCTTTCGCCTTTACCGAGACATCGTTGGACAGGGGCAGTTCCACACCCATGGCCTGCTGGAACAGCGTGCGGAATTCTTCCGCGGCATACTGTTCGCTCGGGGTCGCGTCCGGCGCGACGACGATGGTCCAGGTCTTGAGCGCGTCCAGGGGCACGGTCGTGCCAGCGTCGCCTGTTCCGCCCAGGATGAGCATGCCAAGGGCCAGTAGTGAAGTCATGGTGTGATTTGCTCCGCTGTGATGGTGTCCAAGCCCTCCCGCGCGGGAAAGGTCCGGGTGAAGTCTCGCATAAAGTGCGGCGGGGCGTCTACTCCGGCACCCACGCCCCCCGCCCGCCATTCCCGCATGCCGGGTCTTCCAGGGGTGGATGCGCGAGACGCGCTTCGCAAACGAACCCCCTGTGTTTGTCCAAGCAGTTGAGCATCGTAACCACAAGCAGTCGGGTGGTCTCCGGTTTTCAATTCCCCCTAAGCGTTGAAACCCAAGGGGCTGCGCGCATTTCCCCCTGTTGAGCCATCTTTACCCGCAGTTTTTTCGCGAACTCCCCGGCAACAGGCTCAACCGCAGACGCGACGATTTCTGCGGCCCGGAGTATTTCATTCTATCGCAGGGGACAATCCCCTCGCCATATGCCGTTTTCCGACAACCCACGCCCGCCTCCCCATCGTCAATTGTCCATTATCCATCATCCAGTCTTCCCTGCCCGCGGAGAAGCACACCGCGGGCATGTGAAGATGGACACCCTTTCGGTGCCCGCCCCCCCGTCTTTGTTCGGAGGACGCGGGTAAAGGGTGATGGCCGGCGCGGTTGGATTTCGGTCCCGGCAAAGGGCTACGCTATGGGCGCGGGCTCGGGGTCCAATGACCCGGATGCCGTTGAACAAGAACCGGAACAGGGACACCATTTAACACCATGAAAACCACAACACTTTACACGGTACTCTCGCTCATGATTGCAGCCACACTCCTCGCCCCCCGCGTCCCCGCCGCCACCTTTGGCGATGACGCCGCCTTCCTCAAACAACACACCGAGACCATCCTGCTCACCGACAAGGACGGCCAGGCCAAGGTGGCCGTGGTGCCCGCATGGCAGGGCCGCGTGATGACCAGCACGGCCGATGGCGACGGCGGCCTCAGCTTCGGCTGGATCAACCGCGAGCTGATCGGCTCAGGCAAACTGCAAAAGCACATCAACCCCTTCGGCGGCGAGGACCGCTTCTGGCTCGGGCCCGAGGGCGGCCAGTTCTCGATCTACTTCGCCAAGGGTGCGAAGTTCGTGTTTGACGACTGGCAGACGCCCGCGCCCATCGACACGCTGGCCTACACCGTGCTGGACAAGTCGGACAGTAGTGTGCGCTTCGGCGCCGAGTTCCCGCTGGAGAACTATTCGGGCACGGCCTTTGACGTGAAGGTGGACCGCACGGTGCGGCTGCTGGCCACAGCCGATGCGTGGACCAAACTGGGTGTTGCGGCGGCCGACGGCGTGAAGATGGTCGCCTATGAATCAGACAACAAGATCACCAACGGCGGCAAGGACGCCTGGACGAAGGAAACGGGCCTGCTGTCCATCTGGATTCTGGGCATGTTCAACCCCGCGCCGAACACGACCATCGTCGTGCCCTTCAAGGGCGGGGACGAGGCGGACTTGGGCGTCAAGGTGACCTCGGACTATTTCGGCGCCATTCCGCCGGAGCGGCTGGTGGTAAAGGACGACATCCTGTTCTTCAGCGGCGACGGCAAGTTCCGCAGCAAAATCGGCATCAACCCCAAGCGCAGCAAGGCCGTGCTCGGCAGCTATGACGCCGACGCCAAGGTGCTGACGATTGTGAAGTTCACGCAGCCCGAGGGCGTCACGGACTACGTAAACTCGCTCTGGAAACTGCAGGACAATCCCTTCAGCGGCGACGCGGCCAACTCCTACAACGATGGCGCGCCGTCGCCCGGCGCCAAGCCGCTCGGCCCCTTCTATGAGATCGAATCGTCCTCGCCCGCGGCGGCGCTCGCGCCCGGCGCAAGCCAGAGCCATGTGCACACCACCCTGCACCTGAGCGGCCCCGAAGCGGCGCTGGATGCGGTGGCCAAGTCCGTGCTCGGCGCATCCCTTGAACAGATCAAGACGGCGCTGCCGAAGCCGAAACAGTCAAGAGCCAGTCACTAGGGTTCACAATCCGGGTATCGTGCGGGTTTATTCTCCGGGGCGGCCACAAGGCCGCCCCGGTCTGATGTTTGGCCCTTTTAAGAGTGCCTTGTTGAGTATAACAGAGCAGAATATGGAGAGAAAGAACATTTCTGCGGCTTGGTGTTTTGAGCTTTATTGGCCACGAAGCCGGAGAAATGAATGGAACGGCCCCAGAGTTCC
>CAITNO010000054.1 GCA_903893795.1 Candidatus Hydrogenedentota bacterium
CTCAAGCATCGCCTGCTGGCCGACATGCACCGCAGCGTGTCGAAGTCCTACGGGCTTTATTTCCCGGACGCGAACATCAACCAGCGCGCGACCGTGATCGTGGGCAAGGACGGGAAGGTGGCCTGGGTGAAGGTGGAGGCGGACATCACCAAGGAACGGAACTATGACGAGGTGGAGGCGGTGCTGGCCAAGCAGGTGAAAGCATGAGCACGAAGAACGACTCCCGCAAGCCGGAAGCGCGGATGGACCCGGCGAATCTGTACAAGGAAGAGGTGTTCACCGACCGTTCCACGGGCACGGTGCGGCGCCTGAGCCCGGTCAAGCCGGACGGCTCCCATGACGCGGGGCGGCCTTCCATATATATAGGAGAGGCCCAGCTTTTGACGTCCGCGGGCGCCTTGCCGCTGAGCTTCGAGATCGACGCGCAGACTTTGGAAGAGGCGGCGACGAAGTACGGCGAGGGGGTCAAGCGGGCTTACGAGGAGGCTTTGCAGGAGTTCCAGGAGATGCGGCGGCGGGCGAGTTCGTCCTTGGTGATCCCGGAGGCAGGGGCGGGGCTGGGCGGGTTGACGGGAGGGATGGGGGGGATGCCGGGGGCGGGCAAGCTGCAGCTGCCGTAAGTTGGGTTGGGGTTTTTTGGTAGAATAGAGTCGTTCGCCGATCTATTGCCGGATGGTGAAATGGTATCACGGGTGGCTCTGAACCACTTATTCTAGGTTCGAATCCTAGTCCGGCAGGGAATCTTCAGTTCCCGCGTATCGTGCCAGTGTATCGTATGGTTTCCGATATACTGGCACGATGCTTTTCTGGACCTGTTTCAGGTTCGAGCATTCACCGCGCCAGGGCCAGATGGGAAAACCGGATTCTTGAAGGGGATTCTTTTCACGGATGGAAGATGGGGAACCTTCTTAGGTGAGTTGACGCGAAGCGGCCCCGCCTGCGCCTGGCTCTTTTACCGATTTTTTTCCAAATTTTTACTGGGAATTCGCAGTCTTGCGTCTTATATCTATAAAGGAAATGGCCCTTGCCGCCAGCAGCGGCGCGGCAGGACGAGGAGAATCTGCCATGAAACTTAACATTGGCTTTGCGTGCGCAATCTTGTCGGCAGTCCTGTCCGCACCGACTTGCGCACAGGCTGCGCCTCTTCCTCCATCGCGTCCTTTGGCACCGGTCATCACGAGCGCCACGAGTGCCTCGGCAATGGCGGGCACGGGGTTTAGCTACCGGATCACGGCCACCAACAACCCGACCGGTTTCGGCGCTACGGGATTGCCGCAGGGCCTGGGCTTCATGTACTACAACTACCGCAGTGGCTACATCTCGGGGACCCCGACCGTGGCAGGAGTCTTCCATGTCGTGCTCAGGGCCACCAATGCCGGCGGGTCGGGTTCCGCCAATTTGACCTTGACGGTCGCCGCGCCCCCGCCTCCCGTCATCACGAGCGCCGCGAGTGCCTCGGTGATGGTGGGCAAAGCGTTTAACTACTATATCACGGCCACCAACAACCCGACCAGCTATAGCGTCACGGGCTTGCCAAAGGGCCTGAACTACAACAGGCGCTGCTACAGCGAATACGAAGGCCCCTACAGTTACTTCTACTGTACTCCTCCCCTCATCTCGGGGAACCCGATTGCGGGAGGAGTCTTTCCCATCACGCTCAAGGCCACCAATGCCGGCGGGACAGGTACCGCCACTTTGATCCTGACGGTCGCCCCGCTCCCGAAGCCCGTTATCACGAGCCCCACTAGTGTCTCGGCAATGGTGGGCAAGTCGTTTAACTACTACATCACGGCCACCAACAGCCCGACCAG